>NZ_JBIAWG010000029.1:0-61440 GCF_042895285.1 Streptomyces sp. NPDC001406 | reverse complement strand
TCCTCCGGGTACGGAGACTGGCGTCCCACCTGGGCATCCCTCCCTGGACCATCAAGATCCATTGTCAGGGTGTCCACTCCAAAGGATCAGCCTCAGTGGGGGCGCGGAGGGGGCTCGGGGCGGTGGTTGGTCGCTTTGGGTCAGTGACTGGGTGAGGACGGGCTGGTGGTGAGGGTCTGCAGTGGCGCAGATCTTCCAATCACCCACTGGGTGACGGGAGGCAATGCCTCGCTGGTCACATTGGCCCCACCAGTCACGCAGGGTGGGTGATTGGGAGGGTTGGGCCAGCGGGAGCCCCGGCATGGCCCACAGACGTGCCCCACCCTGCGCTCGCGCCCCGCCCTCCGACCGCAAGCCGCCAGCCCGCCGGGCCCCATCTGTATCCCGCCCCGGCCCCGCTGCCGACCCACCCTCCCCGCAGACCGCAGACCGCTAAGCCCCGCTAAGCCCGCTCGGCGTGCCATCACCCAGCTCCCGCGCTCCACCGCCCACCGGCCGCTCGCCGCTGAGCCGACCCGGCGTGCTGCCGCCCAGCCTCCGCGCCCCACCGCCCACCGGCCGCAAGCCGCCATGCCGACCCGGCATGCCATCACCCAACCGATGCGCACCCCACCCCACCGGCCGCAAGCCGCTGAGCCCACCCGGCATGCCACCACCCAGCCCCCGCGCCCCACCGCCCACCGGCCGCAAGCCGCTAAACCAGCCCGGCGTGCTGGCGAGGCGCGACCGCGTCCCCCGTCACCCCGGACGCGAACGCAGTTCACCCAAGGGGATGGCGCCTCAAGCCGGCCACTTTCCCCGGGCTGCCCGCTCGCTTCCAACCCGTGCTGGAACGCCCCTAGTCAAGGGTGCCCCGCAGGGGCATCGGCGGAGCCGACGCGACCGGAGGGAGCGCCCTTTACTCGGGGCGTGGAAGCACGACACTGACAAAGAAGCGGGCGGCCCCACGGCCACTCGTCAGCGCCGGGGAACTG
The DNA here is from genome assembly GCF_042895285.1 of Streptomyces sp. NPDC001406. NCBI lineage: Bacteria > Bacillati > Actinomycetota > Actinomycetes > Kitasatosporales > Streptomycetaceae > Streptomyces > Streptomyces sp. NPDC001406. The sequence continues at coordinate 60,466 of NZ_JBIAWG010000029.1, read as the reverse complement.
CACCCCGCCCCGCCCGCCGCAGCCACCCGCACAACGCAAAGAGGCCCGTACGACCGGAGTCGTACGGGCCCCTTCGACAGCTACCGGGTCAGAGACCTGGTCGGGTCGGTCAAGGTCACTTGTTGATCTTGGTGACCTGGCCGGCGCCCACCGTGCGGCCACCCTCGCGGATGGCGAACTTCAGGCCCTCTTCCATGGCGACGGGCTGGATGAGCTCCACCGTCATCTCGGTGTTGTCACCCGGCATGACCATCTCGGTGCCCTCGGGGAGGGTCACGACGCCGGTCACGTCCGTCGTACGGAAGTAGAACTGCGGACGGTAGTTGTTGAAGAACGGCGTGTGGCGGCCACCCTCGTCCTTGGAGAGGATGTAGGCCTGCGCCTCGAACTCGGTGTGCGGGGTGACCGAGCCCGGCTTGATGATGACCTGGCCGCGCTCGACGTCCTCGCGCTTGATGCCGCGGAGCAGGAGGCCGACGTTCTCGCCCGCCTGGCCCTCGTCGAGCAGCTTGCGGAACATCTCGATGCCGGTGACCGTGGTGGTGGTCTTCTCGGTCTTGATGCCGATGATGTCGACGGTCTCGTTGACCTTGAGGACACCACGCTCGATACGGCCGGTGACGACCGTACCGCGACCGGTGATCGTGAAGACGTCCTCGATCGGCATCAGGAACGGCTTGTCGACGTCACGCTCGGGCTCCGGGATGGAGGTGTCGACGGCGTTCATGAGGTCGAGGACCGACTGGGTCCACTGCGCGTCGCCCTCAAGGGCCTTCAGCGCGGAGACACGCACGACCGGCAGGTCGTCGCCCGGGAACTCGTACTCGGAGAGGAGCTCACGGACCTCGAGCTCGACGAGCTCCATGATCTCCTCGTCGTCCACCATGTCGGCCTTGTTCAGGGCGACGACGATGTACGGAACACCGACCTGGCGGGCCAGGAGCACGTGCTCCTTGGTCTGCGGCATCGGGCCGTCGGTGGCGGCGACCACCAGGATCGCGCCGTCCATCTGGGCGGCACCGGTGATCATGTTCTTGATGTAGTCCGCGTGACCCGGGCAGTCGACGTGGGCGTAGTGACGCGCCTCGGTCTGGTACTCGACGTGCGCGATGGAGATGGTGATACCGCGCTGACGCTCTTCGGGCGCCTTGTCGATGTTGTCGAACGGGGTGGCCTCGTTCAGGTCCGGGTACGCGTCGTGCAGCACCTTGGTAATGGCGGCCGTGAGGGTCGTCTTACCGTGGTCGATGTGACCGATGGTGCCGATGTTGACGTGCGGCTTAGTCCGCTCGAACTTCGCCTTCGCCACTGGGGTCCTCCTGTGGAGTGGTTCTGTACGCCTTACTTCATCGGCGCCAGGTGATCTTTGCTGGAAAGCCCGGAACCCGGGGCAAACATCCAGGAATGTGGGTGTTTGCCCCTTGAGGCTCCGGAGTCAAGCCTAAAGCGTGTGAACGCGGTGCGTTACTCGCCCTTGGCCTTCGCGATGATCTCCTCGGCGACGTTCCGCGGAACCTCGGCGTAGGAGTCGAACTGCATCGAGTAGCTTGCGCGACCCGACGTCTTGCTGCGGAGGTCGCCGACGTAGCCGAACATCTCCGACAGGGGCACGAGGCCCTTCACGACGCGGGCACCGGCCCGCTCCTCCATGGCCTGGATCTGACCACGGCGGGAGTTGATGTCGCCGATGACCTCACCCATGTAGTCCTCGGGCGTGGTGACCTCGACGGCCATCATCGGCTCGAGCAGCACGGGGCTGGCCTTGCGCGCGGCCTCCTTGAAGGCCTGCGAACCGGCGATCTTGAAGGCGAGCTCGGAGGAGTCGACCTCGTGGTAGCCACCGTCGATCAGGATGACGCGCACGCCGGTCATCTCGTAGCCCGCGAGGATGCCGAACTGCATGGCCTCCTGAGCGCCGGCGTCCACCGAAGGGATGTACTCCTTCGGGATACGGCCACCGGTCACCTTGTTCACGAACTCGTACGAGGCGTCGCCGCCCTCGATGGGCTCGATCGCGATCTGCACCTTGGCGAACTGACCGGTACCACCGGTCTGCTTCTTGTGGGTGTAGTCCACGCGCTCGACGGCCTTGCGGATCGTCTCGCGGTACGCGACCTGCGGCTTGCCGACGTTGGCCTCGACCTTGAACTCACGGCGCATACGGTCGACCAGCACCTCGAGGTGCAGCTCGCCCATACCACCGATGATGGTCTGGCCCGTCTCCTCGTCCGAGTGGACCTGGAAGGACGGGTCCTCCTCGGCCAGGCGCTGGATCGCGACGCCCAGCTTCTCCTGGTCGCCCTTCGACTTGGGCTCGATGGCGACCTGGATGACCGGCGCCGGGAAGTCCATGGACTCCAGGATGACCGGGGCCTTGTCGTCGCACAGCGTCTCACCGGTCGTGGTCTGCTTCAGACCCATGACGGCGATGATGTCGCCGGCGCCCACCGACTCGATCTCCTCACGCTTGTTCGCGTGCATGCGGTAGATCTTGCCGATGCGCTCCTTCTTGCCCTTGACGGAGTTCAGCACCGAGGTGCCGGACTCCAGGCGGCCCGAGTAGACCCGGACGAAGGTGAGCTTGCCGAGGTGCGGGTCGCTCATGATCTTGAACGCCAGCGCCGACAGCGGCTCGTCCTCGGACGGCTTGCGCTTGACGACCGTCTCCGGGTCCTTGACGTCGTGGCCCTCGATGGCCTCGACGTCCAGGGGGGAGGGGAGGTAGCGCACGACCGCGTCGAGCAGGGGCTGGACGCCCTTGTTCTTGAACGCGGTGCCGCAGAACACCGGGGTGACCGTGGTGTCCTTGGACTTGCCGGACGCGATGGTGATGCGACGGATCGCGGCGTACAGCTGCTCCACGGAGGGCTCGGTGCCCTCCAGGTACAGCTCCATGATCTCTTCGTCGTTCTCGGCCACGGCCTCGAGCAGCTTGCCGCGGTACTCCTCGGCAGCCTCGGTGTGCGTGTCCGGGATGTCGACGACGTCGTACATCTCGCCCTTGGTGGCCTCGGCGGACCAGACCAGGGCCTTCATCGTCACGAGGTCGACGACACCCTTGAAGTCGGCCTCGGCACCGATCGGGAGCTGCATGACGATCGGCTGGGCACCCAGGCGGTCGCTGATCATGTCGACGCAGCGGTGGAACTCGGCACCGGTCCGGTCGAGCTTGTTGACGAAGCAGATGCGCGGAACGCCGTAACGGTCCGCCTGACGCCACACCGTCTCGGACTGGGGCTCAACACCGGCGACGCCGTCGAACACCGTCACGGCACCGTCGAGCACGCGCAGGGAACGCTCCACCTCGACGGTGAAGTCGACGTGGCCCGGCGTGTCGATGATGTTGATGGTGTGGTCGACGTCTTCCAGCGGCCAGTGGCAGGTGGTGGCAGCAGAGGTGATCGTGATACCACGCTCCTGCTCCTGCTCCATCCAGTCCATGGTGGCAGCGCCGTCGTGGACCTCACCGATCTTGTACGAAACGCCGGTGTAGAACAGGATCCGCTCGGTGGTGGTCGTCTTGCCCGCGTCGATGTGGGCCATGATCCCGATGTTGCGGACCTTGGCCAGGTCAAGTGAAGTGGTAGCCATAAGGCTTCAGTCTTCTCTCGGTCTCGATGTGGGTAGCGACTACCAGCGGTAGTGCGCGAAGGCCTTGTTGGATTCGGCCATCTTGTGCGTGTCCTCACGCTTCTTGACGGCCGCACCGAGGCCGTTCGAAGCGTCGAGAAGCTCGTTGAGCAGACGCTCGGTCATGGTCTTCTCGCGACGGGCGCGGGAGTAGCCGACGAGCCAGCGCAGCGCGAGGGTGTTGGCGCGACCGGGCTTGACCTCGATCGGAACCTGGTACGTCGCACCACCGACACGGCGGGACTTGACCTCAAGGGTCGGCTTGATGTTCTCCAGCGCGCGCTTCAGCGTGATGATCGGGTCGTTGCCCGTCTTCTCACGCAGGCCCTCCATGGCGCCGTAGACGATGCGCTCGGCGGTGGAGCGCTTGCCGTTCAGCAGCACCTTGTTGATGAGCGACGTGACCAGAGGAGAACCGTAGACCGGGTCGATGATGACCGGGCGCTTCGGGGCGGGGCCCTTACGAGGCATTCTTACTTCTCCTTCTTGGCGCCGTAGCGGGAACGGGCCTGCTTGCGGTTCTTGACACCCTGGGTGTCGAGGGAGCCACGGATGATCTTGTAGCGAACACCCGGCAGGTCCTTCACACGGCCGCCGCGCACGAGCACGATGGAGTGCTCCTGCAGGTTGTGTCCCTCACCCGGAATGTAAGCGGTGACCTCGATCCCGCTGGTCAGACGCACACGCGCGACCTTACGCAGGGCCGAGTTCGGCTTCTTCGGGGTGGTCGTGAACACACGCGTGCAGACGCCACGACGCTGAGGGGAACCCTCAAGTGCGGGCGTCTTGTTCTTCTCGACCTTGTCCTGCCGGCCCTTGCGGACCAGCTGCTGGATCGTAGGCACTACTTCTCCGGTTTCTGTGTGCCGATAGGTACAGCTAACCTGGAACGTCGCCGACCCACGCGGTCGGGTGTGTCGAATCCCGCGGACCTTTGCCGCCAGGCGAAAAAGGGCGCAGATTACGGTGGCCGGTGTCGGCTCGCCATGCGGTTGAAGGCACGCACGAGAGCCAGGGCACACCCCAGGCACAAGGTCTGAGCGTACCTACCTCACGGACTTCGGTCAAAACAAATGGAGTGCGCCCCGACACGCCGGGTTTGTCACCCTTGCAATCGTGGGCCCGGAGTGAATGTCGCGGGGTTGTCGCCGGTTCCGTGCCCATGCCAACGGCTTGTTCAGTACGTTGAACGGTTGCTGTACCGATCGTGGGGGACGGGGGAACACATGACGGCGGCCGACTTACCCGACGGGACCGGTCTCGACGACCGGGTGCCCTTCCTGGCGCGTCTGGAGAAGGGCGCCCGCGAGGCGCTGCTCGCCCTGGGCCGCGAGCTCGCCTTCCGCCCTCGGGACGTGCTGCTCCACCAGCACGAGCCCTCCTCGTACGTCCTCTTCGTCATCCACGGCTGGACCAAGGTCACCGCGGCCGCCGTCAACGGCTACGAGGCGCTGCTCGCCCTGCGCGGTCCCGGCGACATCGTCGGCGAGTCGGCCGCGCTCACCGGACGCCCGCGCTCGGCCACCGTGACCGCCCTGGAGCCGGTCCGCGCGGTCGCCGTCGAACGGGACCGCTTCACCGACTTCCTCGGGCACTCCCCCGACGTCTCCTACGCCCTCCTCGGCCTCACCTCCGACCGGATGCGCGCGGCCGACCAGCGCCGCCTGGAGTTCGCGTCCATGAACGTACGGGAACGCCTGGCCGCCCTCCTGCTCGAACTGGCCCGTACGAACGCCCGCTACACCGAGACCGGCGTCGAGCTCCTCGTCCCGCTCAGCAAGCAGGAGCTGGCCGGGTCGGTCGGGGCGTCGCGGGAGATGGTCCAGCGGCTGCTGAAGGAGCTGCGGGACCGCGGGGTGGTGGTCACCGGCCGACGGACGCTGCGGATCGTACGGATGGACGTGCTGCGGCGGATCGCGCGGGACGGGTGACGCGGAAACCCGGGGCTGGCTGACGCGGAAGCCCAGGGCGACGCGAAGGTCGGAACGGCTGACGCGAAGGCCCGGGACGGCCAACGCGAAGGCCCAGGGCGGCCGACGCGAAGGCCCGGGGCGGCTGACCCGGAAGCCCAGGACGGCCAACCCGGAAGCCCAGGGGGCGGACCCGGAAGCCCAGGGGGCGGACCCGGAAGCCCAGGACGGCCAACCCGGAAGCCCAGGAGGCTGACCCGGAAGCCCAGGACGGCCAACCCGGAAGCCCAGGAGGCTGACCCGGAGGCCCAGGACGGCCAACCCGGAAGCCCAGGGCGGCCGACGCGAAGGCCCGGGGCGGCTGACCCGGAAGCCCAGGACGGCCAACCCGGAAGCCCAGGGGGCGGACCCGGAAGCCCAGGACGGCCAACCCGGAAGCCCAGGGGGCTGACCCGGAGGCCCGGGACGGCCGACCCGGAGGCCCAGGGCGGCCGACCCGGAGGCCCCGTGAGCGGGCTACGGGCCAGCAAGCGCGTTCTGTGCACACGGTCACAGTTCGAGTGCGTCATCCGCCCTCTCCCCGGTGCCGCCCCACGCGCCACTCTTCTCGTCTCGCCGGGCGACAGCGACGGCCCCCTTCCCGAAAGGCGATCATGACCGATCCCGTGAGCCGGACCATCCTGCTGCTCGACATCGAGCGCTACAGCGACCGGGACGACGTCGAGCAGGCCTACTTACGGCGGATGCTGTACGACGTCACCGACCGCGCCCTGGAGAGCGCCGGGATCGACGAGACGCTGCGCCTGCGGGCCGACCGCGGGGACTCCGTGATGGAGCTGATCGACGCCAACTCCTCCGTGCCGGCCCTGCTGCGGGCCCTGCTCACCTCGGTCCCCGCCCAGCTGCGGGCGGTCAACCGCATGGCGTCCAGCTCGGCGCAGATCCGGCTGCGCGGGGTCGTCGCCTCGGGGTACGTCGCCATCGACGAGCACGGCTGGGTCGGCTCCGACCTCAACCACGCCTGCCGCCTCCTGGACGCCGGTCTGCTGCGTGCCGCGCTGCGCGAGCGACGGGACGACTTCGCGCTGTGCGTGTCCGAGGGGGTCTACACGGGAATCGTGCGGCACGACCACACGGGGGTCCCGGCGGCGGACTTCCACGAGGTGACCGTGGACAGCAAGAACGGCCCGCTGAAGGCGTGGCTGCACGGCCCGGTGCCCGAGGGGGCGGCCGGGCCCCGGAACCACAGTGAAACGGGGGCGGGGGGAGCCCCGGTGCCGGGTGCTTCGGGGGACGGCCCGGCACCGGGGCGGACATCGCCCTCCACTCCCCCCACCGGGGGCGTCGTCTTCAACTTCAACGGCGGCGCGCCCAGCTTCGGCGGCAGCCTGGTCGGCGGTGACCAGCACGGAGTCTCCGGCGGGCAGGTCACCGGAGATGTGCACCTCGGCGGGACCGGGGGTGACGCGGCGTGACGGTTCCGTCCGAGCAGCGGCCGCCGGACACGGAGGCCGCGCACGAGCCCGAGGGCGACAGACCCGGGGAAGAGGCCGAGAGCGCCCAGGAGGCCCGCGCCGCCCAGCGTGAGCTGTTCGCCCACACCCCGGGCTTCATCCTCGGCTCGGCGGCCTCCTTCGGGGGCAGCCTGGTCGGCGGGGCCCAGCACGGGGTGTCCGGCGGGCAGGTCACCGGGGACGTCTTCATGGGCGGCAAGACCGAGATCCACCACCATGGTCCGACGGCCGCCTCGTACGCCTCCGGAGAGGTCCCGCGGGCCGAGCTCGACGCCCTGGACGCGGTCTTCGCCGAGGGCCCCGCCTTCGAAGCCGCCCTGCACCGGCTGCGGCAGGAGCGGATCGTCGTCCTGTCCGGCCCGCACGCCGCCGGCCGCTACGCCGCCGCCCTTATGCTGCTGCACCGCCTCGGCGTGCCCGCCGTCCACGCCCTGCCCGCCGAGACGACCCCCGCGACCCTGCCCGCGCAGCTCACCCGGCCGGGCGGCCATGTACTGCGCGACCTGCCGCTGACCCGCAACCGGCCGCTGCGCGACACCCACCTCTACGCGGCCGTGGACCAGCTCAAGAAGACCGACGGCCACCTGGTGATCACGGTCGAGAACTCACCCTTCCTGCAGGGCGTCACCCCGACGCCCTGGCAGCCGCCGGCGGCCGAGGACGTCGTACGGGCACATCTGGCCGTACGCCGGCGGGACGAGACGGCGCGACTGCTGGCGCTCGCGCCGGTGCGGGAGTTCCTCGCGCGCGGGCGGCGCCCCGCCGAGGCCGCCGAGTTCGCGCGGGAGCTGGCCGCGTACGACGGCAGTGACGAGGCGGGCGCCCGGCTCGCGGACTTCGGGCAGACCGCGGTGGAGAAGCAGTGCCGCGGCTGGCTCGGCGCGCCTGAGACGGAGCTGCGCGAGAAGGCCTTCCTGATCTCGCTCGCGGTCTTCGACCAGGCCCCGTACGTGCTCGCCGCCGAGCTCGCGGACCGCCTCTTCGTGCACTTCCAGAAGCTCCAGCATCCCGAACTGCCCCCGGAGATCCCGGTGTTCGGGCCTTCGGCCGCGGACCGGCTGGAGCGGGCGCACGCGGAGGGGGAGTTGCGGGACGAGCAGACCGACTGGGGTGCCGTACCGCAGTTCATGGCGGGGTTCCGGGAGGAGCGCACCGCGCGTGTGCTGCTCACCGAGGTCTGGACGGGGCACCCCTCCGCCCGGCCCGCGCTGGTGGCGTGGCTGCGTGAACTGGCCCGGGACGGGCGGCCGGTGGTGCGCACCCGGACCGCCGCGGCCGCCGCGCTGCTGGCCGCCGCCGATCTGCCCTCGGCGATCGCGCTGCTCATCGACGGCTGGGCCGACTCGAAGGCCTTCGGCCCCCGGGTGACGGCCGCCAACGCGCTCACCCTGGCCCAGCTCCTCGACGCGCCCGCCGTACCGCGGCTGCTCACCCAGTGGTGCACGGACTCGCACTGGGCCCGCCGCTGGACGGCCATCCGGGCCTTCGGCCTGCTCGCGCCGCTCCGCCCCGAGCTGGCGGGCCCGGCCCTGGCCGCGCTGGCGGGCCGGGCGCGGGCGGACGTCAGCAGCGACGCGGAGGCGGAGAGCCTGATCGAGTCGGCGGCCCTCCTGCTGTCCTCGGGGCGGCGCCCCGGCGAGGTGCTCTCCGAGTTCGTACGGCTGCTGTACGACGACACCCCGGCGGTCCGCGCCCTCGCCCTGAACGCCTTCGTACGCGCCTGCGACAACGCCGAGGAGGGCGCGCTCGTCGAGTGGTACGCCGACACCGGCATGTACGAGCCCGACTCGGCCCGCGACCTGGCGACCCTGTGGCGCACCGCCCTGGGCGACCGGGCCCACACCCGACAGGCGCTGGGCGCGCTGCGCACCTGGGTGCATGTCGCCCAGCGCCGGGCGGACGCGGCCCAGGCCCTGGAGCTGCTGCTGCCCGCGCTGGTCGTCGAGGCGGCCGACCGTGACCGGCTCGACCACGAACTGCGCACCATGCGCGCGGAGGACGGGGGGCCGCGGCCGCCCGTGGCCGACCGGCTGCTGGACGTGCTCTGGCCCGCCGCTTCGACTCTTTCCTGACCGACCCCGCAACACCCGAGGAGTTGTCCCATGGCGGACTTCCGCCGTCAGCCGGAGTGGCAGCAACAGGCCGACCGGCACAGCACGTTGATCGACCCGGTACTCACGGTGCGGCCCATCTCGCGGTTCGACTACACCGCGCGGCGGGTGGTCGGCGCGATCGACCACGCGCTGGTCTTCGCCACGGCGGGCGGCGCGTACGACGTGTACGTCCCGCCGCTCCGGCCCAGCCGTACGGACGCGGCGACGCGTCGCTACACCTCGGTGTACGAGGTGGACATGGGCAGCCACCCGGTCCGGCTGGAGCTGGAGTTGCCGAGCGACGACGACGCGTTCGCCTTCGGCGCGACGGCGGACCTGACCTGGCGGGTGCGGGATCCGGAGGCGTACGTACGCAGCGGTGAACGCGATGTGCCGACTCGGCTGACCCGCGAACTGCAGCAGCTGGCCCGCCCGGTCAGCCGGCGCTTCCCGATCGAGGAGAGCCCGTCGGCGGAGGTCGAGGTCCAGCAGGCCGTCGAGAGCGGGGCCTTCGCGGCGGGCATCGGGCTGGAGGTCACCTGCATGGTGCGGCTGCGGCTCGACGACGAGGCGATCGCCCATCGGCAGCGGAAGCGGACGCTGCGCTACGAGTCCGAGATGCTCGACCCGGAGCACGAGTTCCGGCTGCGGCAGGCGCGGCAGCAGTACGAGCTGGAGGCGCTGCAGCAGCGGCAGCATCAGCAGCTGGTCGCCGAGAAGATCAACTTCTATCAGTACCACCTCCAGTACGGCGGGGTCGGCGCGTGGGCCGTCCATCTGGCCGCCCACCCCGAGGACACACGGCTGGTCATCGACAACATCCACCAGGACCAACTGACCGTCATCAAGGCCCAGTTGGAGCAGCTCGGCAGCGACGACCTGGAGGACTACCAGAAGGCGGAGTCCCTCAGGCAGGTCCGCCAGGAGATAGACGCGATCATCCGTATGCGCGGGGCGAGTCCGGGTGCGGCGGGGGCCCTGCCGGCGGCTCCGCAGGCGCCGGCATATCCGGGGCAGCCGCCGCAGGGACAGCCTTCGGCACCGGCGGCCTACCCGCCCCAGCCCGGCGACCCGGCAGCGCCGTACGCCCCCGCCGACGGTCCCTCCCCCGGGTACGCGGTCCAGGAGGGTCCCGCGCCGGCCACCCCGCCCATGCCCGCGCCGTACACCCCGCCCCGGCCCGGTCCGGAACCGGAGGCGTCGTGACGACGCCCGGGACCGCACCCCGCCCGGCGCCCGTCGGCTCCCCCGGTCTCGGCTTCCCCGGTCTCGGCACCGCCGAGCGGCTCCTCGTCGAGATGCGCGGGGAGATCGCGCGGGCCGACAGCAAGGCGGCCGTGCTGGTCGCGGCGTTGGGGCTGACCGCCGGGGCGTTCAGCGGGCTGGTGGCCGGGCGGAAGTGGGCGCCGGGGGTGCTGTCGGCCGCGGGGACCCTGCTGTGGTGGGCCGGCGCTCTCGCCCTCGCCCTGTCGCTGCTGGCGTTGCTGCTCGCCGTACTGCCCCGGTATCGCACCGGTGTGTGGACCCCGGGCCAGCCCCTCTGCTACTTCGGCGACGTCCAGGAGGCCGTACGCGCGGGCCGGCTGGCCGATGCGCTCGCCGACACCGAACGCGACCCCGTCGCCGGGCTCACCGCGGCCCTCACCGAGACCAGCCGCATCGCCGCCCGCAAGCACCAGTGGATCCGTACCGGCCTGATCGCCTTCTGTGCCGGCACGGTCCTGCTTCCCACCGCCCTGCTGGTCGGCTGAAGCCCGCTCACTCGAAACACGGCACCCGAAGGAAACGTCCCCATGTCCGAAACACCCGACCCCGGTCCCTACCCGCCTCCGGAACCCCAGTACCCCACCCCTCCGCCCGCCCCGACGTACCCGACGGCACCGCCCGCGTATCCGGGCGCCGCCCCGCAGTACCCGCCGCAGTACCCGACGGGCGCCGGCGCCCCGCAGTACCCGCCCCAGTACCCGACCGCTCCGGCACCGCAGTACCCCACTGGCCCCGCCCGGCAGTACCCGATGACGCCCCCGCCCTCGCAGTTCCAGCCCACCGCTCCGCCCCACCCGGCCCCCTCCCAGACGTCGCAGGCCGCCGCCCCGGACGATCTCGACTACCGTCACCTCGGCTCCCGCGTCCATGTCGCCGCCCATCAGCGCGGTGCCGACGCCACCGCCGTGGGGCGGCTCGTCGTGCATCTGCCGGGGGCGCTGGTGAGCGGTGCCGTGGTCGCCGCCGTCGGGACGGCGTTCGGCGGGACCGTGGGCGGGTGGCTCGCGGTTCTCGTCTGGCTGGCCAGCGGCGGGCTCGTGTTTCACCGGCCCGCCGAACTCCTCTTCGCCCGCAGGGTGTTGAAGCTCCGCGCGCCGACGGCCCTGGAGCTGTCCCGGCTGGAGCCCGTATGGCGCGAGGTCACCGCCCGCGCGGGCATAGAGGCGCACACGTACGAGCTGATGGTCGAGAACAGCGACGAGCTGAACGCGTCCGCGGTCGCGGGGCATGTCGTCAGCGTCACGACGTACGCGCTGAACGAGATCCCGAGCGGCAACCTCGCCGCCGTACTCGCCCATGAGCTGGGCCATCACACCGGCGGTCACTCCTGGGCGGGGCTGCTCGGCTACTGGTACTCGCTGCCCGGCCGGATCGCCTGGGCCGTCACCAAGTTCCTGGCCAGTGTCACCGTGATGGTGGCCAGCCGGTTCTCCGTGGTGGCGACCGGGCTGCTGGTGCTGTTCATGGGGATGTTCGTCGTCTTCGCGGTGATCAGCGCGTGGTTCGTGACCATTCCACTGGTCCTCGCGCCGTATCTGCTCGCCTTCGCGGGGCGCCAGGGCGAGCTGCGGGCCGACCAGCAGGCGGCCGCCCTCGGCTTCGCCCGGCAGATGACCGAGGTGCTGCACCGTCTGGAGGCCGAGGAGCAGGCGGAGGCCGTCCGCGCCGCGGCCGCGGGGCAGCGTCTGGAGCGGCCGGGCCCGCTGGCCCGTCTGCTCTCCACCCACCCCGACCACGCCACCAGGCTGGCCCGTCTGGAGCCGTATCTGCGCACCGGACTGTGAGCGCGGTCCGCTCGGAAACGCCGGAGGGCGGCCACCCCGTGGGGTGACCGCCCTCCTTCAAGCGGACGCTCGCGCCTTACTGGTTGTACGGACCGTAGTCGTAGTCCTCCAGCGGAACGGCCTGGCCGGAGCCGGTGCCGAACGGCGAGTAGTCGATGTCGTCGTAGCCGACGGCCGAGTACATCGCGGCCTTGGCCTCCTCGGTCGGCTCGACCCGGATGTTGCGGTAGCGGGACAGACCCGTACCGGCCGGGATGAGCTTACCGATGATGACGTTCTCCTTGAGGCCGATCAGGGAGTCGGACTTGGCGTTGATCGCCGCGTCCGTGAGGACCCTGGTCGTCTCCTGGAAGGACGCCGCCGACAGCCAGGACTCGGTCGCCAGCGAGGCCTTGGTGATACCCATGAGCTGCGGACGACCGGAGGCCGGGTGACCGCCCTCCTGGACCACACGACGGTTCTCGGTCTCGAACTTCGAGCGCTCGACCAGCTCGCCGGGCAGCAGCTCGGCATCGCCGGACTCGATGATCGTCACGCGGCGCAGCATCTGCCGGATGATGATCTCGATGTGCTTGTCGTGGATCGACACACCCTGCGAGTTGTACACCTTCTGGACCTCGCCGACCAGGTGGACCTGGACGGCACGCTGGCCCAGGATGCGCAGCACGTCGTGCGGGTTGGTGGCACCCACGGTGAGCTTCTGGCCCACCTCGACGTGCTCGCCCTCGCTGACCAGGAGTCGGGCGCGCTTCGAGATCGGGTAGGCCGTCTCGTCGCTGCCGTCGTCCGGCGTGATGACGATCTTCTTGGTCTTCTCGGTCTCCTCGATCCGCACGCGGCCGGAGGCCTCGGAGATCGGGGCGACACCCTTCGGGGTACGGGCCTCGAAGAGCTCGACGACACGCGGCAGACCCTGGGTGATGTCGTCACCGGCCACACCACCGGTGTGGAAGGTACGCATCGTCAGCTGGGTACCGGGCTCACCGATGGACTGGGCGGCGATGATGCCGACCGCCTCACCGATGTCGACCAGCTTGCCGGTGGCCAGCGAGCGGCCGTAGCACATGGCGCAGGTGCCGACGGCGGACTCACAGGTCAGGACCGAGCGGGTCTTGACCTCGGAGACGCCACGGGCCACCAGTTCCTCGATGAGGACGTCACCGAGGTCGGTGCCGGCCGGGGCCAGGACCTGACCGTCGACCACGATGTCCTCGGCGAGGCAGCGCGCGTACACGGACGTCTCGACGTTCTCCGCCTTGCGCAGCACGCCGGCCGCGTCGACCTCCGCGATGTGGAGCTTGAGGCCACGGTCGGTGCCGCAGTCCTCCTCGCGGATGATGACGTCCTGGGAGACGTCGACCAGACGACGGGTGAGGTAACCCGAGTCGGCGGTACGCAGAGCGGTGTCCGCCAGACCCTTACGGGCACCGTGCGTGGAGATGAAGTACTCCAGCACGGACAGGCCCTCACGGAAGGACGCCTTGATCGGACGCGGGATCGTCTCGTTCTTGGCGTTCGACACCAGACCACGCATACCGGCAATCTGACGCATCTGCATCATGTTGCCTCGGGCACCCGAGTTCACCATCATGAAGATCGGGTTGGTCTTCGGGAAGTTGTCGTTCATCGCCTCGGCGACCTCGTTGGTCGCCTTGGTCCAGATCGCGATGAGCTCCTGCGTGCGCTCGTCCTTGGTGATCAGACCGCGCTCGTACTGCTTCTGGACCTTCTCGTCCTGCGCCTCGTAGCCCTTGACGATCTCCTTCTTCGCCTCGGGAACGACGACGTCGGAGATGGCGACGGTGACGCCGGAACGGGTGGCCCAGAAGAAGCCGGCCGCCTTCAGGTTGTCGAGCGTCGCCGCCACGATGACCTTCGGGTAGCGCTCGGCGAGGTCGTTGACGATCTCGGAGAGCTGCTTCTTGCCGACCTCGTAGTCGACGAACGGGTAGTCCTCGGGCAGCAGCTCGTTGAAGAGCGCACGGCCGAGCGTGGTCTTCAGACGGAAGCTGTCACCCTGCTGCCACTCGGGCTCGCCCTCCTCCTGGGCCGGCGGGGTCCAGCCGCGCGGCGGGATGGTGCCCACCGGGAAGCGGATGTCCACGCGCGACTGCAGCGAGAGCTCGCCGGCGTCGAACGCCATGATCGCCTCGGCCACGGAGGAGAAGGAGCGGTCCTCGCCCTTCACGTTCCGCATCTCGCCGTCGGTGGTGAGGAAGAACAGACCGAGGACCATGTCCTGGGTCGGCATCGTCACCGGACGGCCGTCGGCCGGCTTGAGGATGTTGTTCGAGGACAGCATCAGGATGCGGGCCTCGGCCTGCGCCTCCGCGGACAGCGGCAGGTGCACGGCCATCTGGTCACCGTCGAAGTCCGCGTTGAACGCGGTGCAGACGAGCGGGTGGATCTGGATGGCCTTGCCCTCGACCAGCTGCGGCTCGAAGGCCTGGATGCCGAGGCGGTGCAGGGTGGGCGCACGGTTCAGCAGCACCGGGTGCTCGGCGATGACCTCTTCGAGGACGTCGTACACGACGGTGCGGCCGCGCTCCACCATGCGCTTGGCGCTCTTGATGTTCTGCGCGTGGTTCAGGTCGACCAGGCGCTTCATCACGAACGGCTTGAAGAGCTCCAGCGCCATGGCCTTGGGCAGACCGCACTGGTGCAGCTTCAGCTGCGGGCCGACGACGATGACGGAACGCGCCGAGTAGTCGACTCGCTTGCCGAGCAGGTTCTGACGGAAGCGGCCCTGCTTGCCCTTCAGCATGTCGCTGAGGGACTTCAGCGGGCGGTTGCCGGGGCCCGTCACCGGGCGGCCGCGACGACCGTTGTCGAAGAGGGCGTCAACAGCCTCCTGAAGCATGCGCTTCTCGTTGTTGACGATGATCTCCGGGGCACCGAGGTCCAGGAGCCTCTTCAGACGGTTGTTGCGGTTGATCACACGGCGGTACAGGTCGTTCAGGTCGGAGGTCGCGAAGCGGCCACCGTCCAGCTGCACCATCGGACGCAGGTCCGGCGGGATGACCGGCACGCAGTCGAGGACCATGCCCTTGGGGCTGTTGGACGTCTGCAGGAACGCGGAGACGACCTTCAGCCGCTTGAGGGCGCGCGTCTTCTTCTGGCCCTTGCCGGTACGGATGATCTCGCGAAGCTTCTCGGCCTCCTCCTCCAGGTCGAAGGACTCCAGGCGCTTCTGCAGGGCCTGGGCGCCCATCGAGCCGTCGAAGTACGTGCCGAAGCGGTCACGCAGCTCGCGGTAGAGCAGCTCGTCGCCCTCGAGGTCCTGGACCTTGAGGTTCTTGAAGCGGGTCCACACCTCGTCGAGCCGGTCGATCTCGCGCTGCGCACGGTCGCGCAGCTGCTTCATCTCGCGCTCGGCACCCTCGCGCACCTTGCGGCGCACATCGGCCTTGGCACCCTCGGCCTCCAGCTCGGCCAGGTCGGCCTCGAGCTTCTTGGCGCGGGCCTCCAGGTCGGCGTCGCGACGGTTCTCGACCTGCTGGCGCTCCACGGAGACGTGCGCCTCCAGGGAGGGCAGGTCGCGGGTGCGGCGCTCCTCGTCGACGTACGTGATCATGTACGCCGCGAAGTAGATGACCTTCTCGAGGTCCTTGGGAGCCAGGTCGAGCAGGTAGCCCAGCCGGCTCGGGACGCCCTTGAAGTACCAGATGTGCGTGACGGGCGCGGCCAGCTCGATGTGGCCCATCCGCTCACGGCGCACCTTGGCGCGCGTGACCTCGACGCCACAGCGCTCGCAGATGATGCCCTTGAAGCGGACGCGCTTGTACTTGCCGCAGTAGCACTCCCAGTCCCGGGTCGGACCGAAGATCTTCTCGCAGAAGAGTCCGTCCTTTTCGGGCTTGAGGGTGCGGTAGTTGATGGTCTCGGGCTTCTTGACCTCGCCGTGGCTCCACTGACGGATGTCGTCCGCGGTGGCCAGGCCGATCCGGAGCTCGTCGAAGAAGTTGACGTCGAGCACTATGCGTCAATCCCTCTCAGGGTCGTAAGTCTGTGGTCTGAAACGGGGGCCTGGGGGTCGGCGGAGCCCTGTGGGTGAGGGCCCCGCCGGACTCCCGTCAGACCTCTTCGACGCTGCTCGGCTCGCGCCGGGACAGGTCGATGCCGAGCTCCTCCGCAGCGCGGAAGACGTCCTCGTCGGTGTCACGCATCTCGATGGACATACCGTCGCTGGACAGCACCTCCACGTTCAGGCAGAGCGACTGCATCTCCTTGATGAGCACCTTGAAGGACTCGGGGATGCCGGGCTCGGGGATGTTCTCGCCCTTGACGATGGCCTCGTAGACCTTCACGCGACCGGTGACGTCGTCGGACTTGATGGTCAGCAGCTCCTGGAGCGCGTACGCGGCGCCGTAGGCCTCGAGGGCCCACACCTCCATCTCACCGAAGCGCTGGCCACCGAACTGTGCCTTACCACCCAGCGGCTGCTGGGTGATCATCGAGTACGGACCGGTCGAGCGGGCGTGCAGCTTGTCGTCGACCAGGTGGTGCAGCTTCAGGATGTACATGTAGCCGACCGAGATCGGGTCCGGGAACGGCTCACCCGAACGACCGTCGAACAGCTGCGCCTTGCCGGACGGGAGCACCATGCGCTCGCCGTCGCGGTTCGGGATGGTGTGCTGGAGCAGACCCGCCAGCTCGTCCTCACGCGCACCGTCGAAGACCGGGGTGGCGACGTTGGTGCCGGGAGCGACGGCGTCGGCGCCGATCGCCTGGAGGCGCTGCGCCCACTCCTCCGCGAGGCCGGAGACGTCCCAGCCGCGGCTGGCGAGCCAGCCGAGGTGGATCTCCAGGACCTGTCCCGGGTTCATTCGGGACGGGACACCCAGCGGGTTGAGGATGATGTCGACCGGGGTGCCGTCCTCCAGGAACGGCATGTCCTCGATCGGCAGGATCTTCGAGATGACGCCCTTGTTGCCGTGGCGGCCGGCGAGCTTGTCACCGTCGGTGATCTTGCGCTTCTGCGCGACGTAGACGCGCACCAGCTGGTTCACACCGGGGGGAAGCTCGTCGCCCTCCTCGCGGTCGAAGACGCGCACGCCGATGATCTTGCCGGTCTCGCCGTGCGGCACCTTCAGCGAGGTGTCACGGACCTCACGGGCCTTCTCACCGAAGATCGCGCGCAGCAGGCGCTCCTCGGGGGTCAGCTCGGTCTCACCCTTCGGGGTCACCTTGCCGACGAGGATGTCGCCGGCGATGACCTCGGCACCGATGCGGATGATGCCGCGCTCGTCGAGGTCGGCGAGGACCTCCTCGGAGACGTTCGGGATGTCCCGGGTGATCTCCTCGGGGCCGAGCTTGGTGTCACGGGCGTCGACCTCGTGCTCCTCGATGTGGATCGAGGAGAGGACGTCGTCCTGCACGAGGCGCTGCGACAGGATGATCGCGTCCTCGTAGTTGTGACCCTCCCACGGCATGAACGCCACGAGCAGGTTCTTGCCGAGGGCCATCTCACCGTTCTCGGTGGCCGGGCCGTCGGCGAGGACCTGGCCCTCGATGATCCGGTCGCCCTCGTTGACGACGACCTTCTGGTTCACCGAGGTGCCCTGGTTGGACCGGGCGAACTTGTGCAGGCGGTACGTGATGTACGTGCCGTCGTCGTTGGCGGTGGTGATGTAGTCCGCGGAGACCTCCTGGACCACACCCGCCTTCTCGGCCTTGACCACGTCACCGGCGTCGACGGCGGAGCGGTACTCCATGCCGGTGCCGACGAGCGGGGCCTCCGACTTAATCAGCGGCACGGCCTGGCGCATCATGTTCGCGCCCATGAGGGCACGGTTGGCGTCGTCGTGCTCGAGGAAGGGGATCATGGCGGTCGCGACCGACACCATCTGGCGCGGCGAGACGTCCATGTAGTCCACGTCGTCACCGGCGACGTAGTCGACCTCGCCGCCACGACGGCGGACCAGGACGCGGTTCTCG
This sequence comes from Streptomyces sp. NPDC001406, assembly GCF_042895285.1. Taxonomy (NCBI): domain Bacteria; kingdom Bacillati; phylum Actinomycetota; class Actinomycetes; order Kitasatosporales; family Streptomycetaceae; genus Streptomyces; species Streptomyces sp. NPDC001406. The sequence continues at coordinate 42,332 of NZ_JBIAWG010000029.1, read as the reverse complement.
GCGAACCGCATGTCGTCCGTGAGCGTGGCGTTGGCCTGGGCGATGACGAAGCGGTCCTCCTCGTCGGCGGTCAGGTAGTCCACCTCGTCGGTGACCTGGCCGTCGACGACCTTGCGGTACGGGGTCTCGACGAAACCGAACGCGTTGACCCGGCCGTAGGAGGCGAGCGAACCGATGAGACCGATGTTCGGGCCTTCAGGGGTCTCGATCGGGCACATGCGTCCGTAGTGGGACGGGTGCACGTCACGGACCTCGAAGCCGGCCCGCTCACGGGAGAGACCACCCGGGCCGAGCGCGGACAGACGACGCTTGTGCGTCAGCCCGGACAGCGGGTTGTTCTGGTCCATGAACTGGGACAGCTGGCTGGTGCCGAAGAACTCCTTGATGGAGGCGACGACCGGCCGGATGTTGATCAGGGTCTGCGGCGTGATCGCCTCGACGTCCTGCGTGGTCATGCGCTCGCGCACGACGCGCTCCATACGAGCCAGACCGGTGCGGACCTGGTTCTGGATGAGCTCGCCGACGCTGCGCAGACGACGGTTGCCGAAGTGGTCGATGTCGTCCGTCTCGACGACGATCGTCTGGCCGTTGTCGGCGGCCGTCTCGGTCTCGCCCGCGTGCAGCTTCACCAGGTACTTGATCGTCGAGATGACGTCCTCGACGGTCAGGACGCCCGCGTCCAGCGGCGCGTCCGCACCCAGCTTCTTGTTGACCTTGTAGCGGCCGACCTTGGCGAGGTCGTAGCGCTTCGGGTTGAAGTACAGGTTCTCCAGCAGCGTCTGCGCGGCCTCACGCGTGGGGGGCTCGCCCGGACGCAGCTTGCGGTAGATGTCGAGCAGCGCGTCGTCCTGGCCCTGGGTGTGGTCCTTCTCCAGGGTGGCGCGCATGGACTCGTACTCGCCGAACTCCTCAAGGATCTGCTCGGTCGTCCAGCCGAGCGCCTTCAGGAGGACGGTCACGGACTGCTTGCGCTTGCGGTCGATACGGACACCGACCATGTCGCGCTTGTCGATCTCCATCTCCAGCCAGGCACCCCGGGACGGGATGATCTTGGCGGAGAAGATGTCCTTGTCGGAGGTCTTGTCGATGGAGGAGTCGAAGTAGACACCGGGCGAACGGACCAGCTGCGACACCACGACACGCTCGGTGCCGTTGATCACGAACGTGCCCTTGTTCGTCATGAGCGGGAAGTCGCCCATGAAGACCGTCTGGGACTTGATCTCACCGGTCTCGTTGTTGGTGAACTCGGCCGTGACGAAGAGCGGGGCGGCGTACGTGAAGTCGCGCTCCTTGCACTCGTCGATCGAGTTCTTCGGCGGCTCGAAGCGGTGGTCCCGGAACGTCAGGGACATCGACCCGGAGAAGTCCTCGATCGGGGAGATCTCCTCGAAGATCTCCTCCAGACCGGACTTGGTGGGGACGTCCTGACCGTTCTCCAGAGCCTCCTCGACCCGACTCTGCCAGGCGGTGTTGCCGAGCAGCCAGTCAAAGCTCTCGGTCTGCAGCGCGAGCAGGTTCGGAACCTCGAGAGGCTCCTTGATCTTTGCAAAGGAAATGCGCAGCGGGGCGGTGCTGGCGCCGTTGTTCATATTCGCGGTCGAGGCATTGCGCGAGGCGGCCAAGAGGGGGTCCTTCCGAGGGCTCGGACTCACTGCGCGCGTACCGGCCCCTCTCCCGCGCACGGAGACAGAAATCCCAGGTCAGGGAAGGTTCAGTCGTCTGTGCTCAAGTGAGGGCATGCCCCTGGTGACGGGCAGGGGACAGCTAACAGGCAGCGCAAAGGGTCAGTGTAGCCACTTGGCACACTGATGTCCAGTGCGGGTTTTTCGCGACCCTCGTTGTTGTCAACGCCCTCGGCATCCTGCCCTCAACGCACGTTGATACTGCCCTCTTCGTCGTCGATCCATGCCTCGGATTCGGATCCTTGTGACGACGCGTCCTGAGAATTGCGCGCTGCGTGCGGTTCGTCAAGGCCCTCCCCGCCCAAACCGGATGCTGCGCTCGTCACTTGCAGCCGGACACCAGGGGCGCTTGAGGGCACGACGAAGATCACCATACTCCCCACACCATCCGGTGCAAGGCAGCCGCCGCCCGACCCTCGGAACGCCGAAGAGCGACCACCCGGATGGATGATCGCTCTTCGGTGCGTTCGCGTTACAGCCCTACGGGGCTGTCGTCAGCGCGCAAAGGAGTCCACGCGGACCCGTGGGGTCACTTGACCTCGACGGAGGCGCCGGCGCCCTTGAGGGACTCGGCGGCCTTCTCGGCGGCCTCCTTGGCGACCTTCTCGAGGACCGGCTTCGGAGCGCCGTCCACGAGGTCCTTGGCCTCCTTCAGGCCCAGGGAGGTCAGCTCACGCACGACCTTGATGACCTGGATCTTCTTCTCGCCGGCGCCGGTGAGGATGACGTCGAACTCGTCCTTCTCCTCGACGGCCTCGACCGGGGCACCCGGGGCGCCCGGAGCGGCAACGGCGACCGCGGCGGCGGCGGTGACGTCGAACTTCTCCTCGAAGGCCTTCACGAACTCGGAGAGCTCGATGAGGGTCATCTCCTCGAACTGCGCGAGCAGGTCTTCCTGGCTGAGCTTCGCCATGGTGGGCGATCCTTCCACTAATTCGGCTGGTGCCGGATGTACATGTATGGCGGGCGTACGTTCGGCCCGCTACGACCTCCGCCTCGGACGGCGGCGGTCATTTCGCGAGCCGAGTTACTCGGCACCGCCCTGCTCGGCCTGCTTGGCACGAAGAGCGTCCACGGTGCGGACGAGCTTCGACGGGAGCGCCTGGAAGACCTGAGCAGCCTGAGTCTGCTTGCCCTTGAAGGCGCCCGCCAGCTTGGCGAGCAGAACCTCGCGGGACTCAAGGTCCGCAAGCTTCTTGATCTCGTCGGCGGACAGCGCCTTGCCGTCAAGGACACCGCCCTTGATGACGAGGTTCGGGTTGTCCTTGGCGAAGTCACGAAGACCCTTCGCCGACTCCACCGGGTCACCGGTGACGAAGGCGACCGCCGTCGGACCGTTGAACAGGTCGTCGAGCGTCGTGATCCCGGCCTCGTTGGCCGCAATCTTGGTCAGCGTGTTCTTCACCACGGCGTACTGGGCGTTCTCACCGAGCGAACGACGCAGGTTCTTGAGCTGCGCCACGGTGAGACCCCGGTACTCGGTCAGCACGGCGGCGTTCGAGCTGCGGAACTGCTCCGCGAGCTCGGCTACCGCGGCAGCCTTGTCGGGCCTTGCCATAGAGCGTCGGCCTCCTTCCGGGTGATGGACCGCTCGGAAGGGGCTGAGATAAACGAAACGCCCCGGCGCAGGCGCTCGGGGCGGACTCGACCGGCCGCACGCGCAGAACGCGTATGCTCCGGGAGTTCTTCCACACTCACCTGCGCGGGTCGCCCACTTTTCAGCGGATCCTTCGGCCACCGCACCTTCTCGCGAACGTACGGCAACGACCAGCGGTCTTTGGCTTCTGTAGGAGAGTACGGGACCTGGTCGCACTCAAGCAAATCGGTCCGTACGGGGCTCGGCGGCGCCCCTTCTTCACCGGCTTGCTCAGGTCGCCGCCCATGTCCCGGTAGGTGGCCCCGGCGACCTTCACGCCGCGACCCATCGGACGTCGGCAGCGGCAGCGCCAGCCAGGAAGGCGGCCTCCCGGGCCGGGTTGCGCCCGGCCTGGTCGCGTATGGCGCTGGTGTCCGTCTTCAGTCCGTCGCCGGAGCGGAACTTGGCAGTCGGGCCGAAGCCGTCGGCGGCTTGGCGCAGACCACCCCGTCGGCCCGGGCCCGCCTGTCCTCCGGCATCCTCCCGGTCATCCGGTAGCGCAGGGACGACACGGTCTGGGTCTTCTCCACGGCCCGCAGGACGGCCGGCGCCCGAGACGACTCCGAGGAGCGTTCCTCGCCTCCCGTCCCGCAGCCGACCGTGCAGGGGTCCGTGCGGCGCGGGGGTTCAGGAGCTGGTGCCGGAGCCGCCCCCTGCCGTGCCCGAGCTCTTCACCAGGTCGGTGAAGTCCTTGGTGTCGTTCGCCGGGGGCTTCTCGGCCGAGACCTTCACGCCGTAGTCGCTGTAGTACGCGGTCTGGGTCATCCGGCCGGCCGTCATGTCAGCCTTCTCGACCTTCTTGACCAGCAGGTTCTGGTCGTTGACCCAGATGTCCACGGTCTCCGTGCTGACCCCGGCCTGGGTGAGCTGCTTCTTCAGGTCCGCCAGCTGGCTCGCGCTGAGGTTGCTGCTCTTGCCGGCCAGGTCGGCGACGTTCACGGTGCCCGAGTAGTGCGTGGCGTTCACGCCGGAGACCTTCTCCTCGCCGACCTTCTTGACGTCCCCGGAGGCCAGCAGCAGCTTCACGGACTGGTTCGGCGTGGTGTTCTGCATCTGGTCCTTCAGATACGCGCCGGAGCCGCCGCCGAGCTTGGCGAGGTCGTCGTACGCGTACCGGATCCAGTGCTTGCCGCCCGCCTGCCGGGCGAACTTGTCGCTCATGTGGGCGTAGTAGGCGTCGGGCAGATAGCGGGCCTCCATCGACGTCGAGCCGAGCTGGCGCATCGTCTGGGCCGTGGAGCCGCCGGTGTAGTCGATGGTGAGCGTGCCTTGCAGGCCGTCGGCCCAGCTGAGGGCGCCGTCCGCGGTCATGGACATCACGGAGCCGACGGTCGTCGACGAGCGGACCTTGGCCGACTCGGCCTGGTCCGTGGACTTCTCGGCGGAGCGCAGGGCCGCGACGGGGCTGATGTGCGTCGTGCTCTTCCCGCCCGCCTTGTCGTCCTTGCCGGAGCCGCTGGAGGAGTCCGAGGAACCGCAGGCGGCCACCCCCGTCAGCGCGGTCACCACCGCGATCGAAAGGGTCACGCGGCGCACGGTCGTGCTCTTCATGTCGTCCCACCCCTATGCGAGTCCTGCGCCAGCGGGCCGGCCCGGCGCACTGGCGGTCGTACGAAAAGTCGCACAAAGAAAGGACGGGCCCGGAACCTCATAGGTTCCGGGCCCGCCCTTCAATGACGCGTACCCGACGCGGCTACCGGGGTGAGCTCAGGCTCAGACGGCGGCCGGGTCCTCCTCGACGAGGAGATTGCGGGTGCGGTTCGAGTCGACCGGAATGCCGGGGCCCATCGTGGTGCTGATGGCGGCCTTCTTGATGTAGCGACCCTTGGCGGCGGACGGCTTCAGACGGAGGATCTCCTCCAGGGCCGCGCCGTAGTTCTCCACCAGCTGGGCGTCCTCGAACGACGTCTTGCCGATGATGAAGTGCAGGTTCGAGTGCTTGTCGACGCGGAACTCGATCTTGCCGCCCTTGATCTCGGTGACGGCCTTGGCGGTGTCGGGGGTGACGGTGCCGGTCTTCGGGTTCGGCATCAGACCACGCGGGCCGAGGACGCGGCCGAGGCGGCCGACCTTGCCCATGAGGTCCGGGGTGGCGACGACGGCGTCGAAGTCCAGACGGCCCTTCGCCACCTCGTCGATCAGCTCGTCGGCGCCGACGATGTCGGCGCCCGCGGCACGCGCGGCCTCGGCACGGTCACCGGTCGCGAAGACCAGGACCCGGGCGGTCTTACCGGTGCCGTGCGGAAGGTTCACGGTGCCACGGACCATCTGGTCGGCCTTGCGCGGGTCGACACCCAGACGGAAGGCGACCTCGACGGTGCCGTCGAACTTGGTCGTGGAGGTCTCCTTGGCGAGACGGACGGCCTCGAGCGGGGCGTACAGCTTCTCCCGGTCGACCTTGGCGTCCGCAGCGCGGAGAGCCTTGCTGCGCTTGCTCACAACTGCTCCTGTGTGTTCTGAAAGGAGTCGTGGTGTACGGGCCGAGCAGGCCCTACCACGTGCGGCTGCGTATTCGGCAGCTGCATGGTTCTACGAAGGTGGGGTTCAGCCCTCGACCGTGACGCCCATGGAACGCGCGGTACCGGCGATGATCTTCGCGGCGGCGTCCAGGTCGTTGGCGTTGAGGTCGGGCATCTTCGTCGTGGCGATCTCGCGGACCTGCGCCTCGGTGATCTTGGCGACCTTGGTCTTGTGCGGCTCGCCGGAGCCCTTCTCAATGCCCGCGGCCTTGAGGATCATCTTCGCGGCCGGCGGCGTCTTGGTCACGAAGGTGAAGGAACGGTCCTCGTAGACCGTGATCTCCACCGGGATGACCCAACCGCGCTGCGACTCGGTCGCGGCGTTGTAGGCCTTGCAGAACTCCATGATGTTGACGCCGTGCTGACCCAGCGCCGGGCCGACCGGCGGAGCCGGGTTGGCGGCGCCGGCCTGGATCTGGAGCTTGATGAGCCCCGTGACCTTCTTCTTCTTGGGAGGCATGCTCTCTCCGGGTCCTTACTGAGAGGTTGATTACCAGCTGCGTCATTCGGCTGCACCGGGAAGTGCATGATCCCGCAGATGGCATACCGCACAACGATAGCCGCTGTGCCCCCGGGACAAGAAATCGTCCAGGTCAGGCGGCCTGCGCGAGGCCTTCGGCCCATCACTCGGAAGTGGTCCGCCGGCCGGCTCGCACGGATCGGCCCACTCCCAGGAACGCCACGGCGGACATGCGGCATCACAGTTCCCCGTCGGGCACGGATCGGCTCCGGATGTCACCCGTTCAGCCCGCCCCTGCCCCGCTAATGGCCCTCGGCCGCGCGCGCCGGACCGCTCACCGGGCTCTGATGGGCTGCAGAGGCATGAACGGCGTGTCTCACCACTCGAAGGAGTCGACCCCCATGCGCCGCACCGCCCATACCGTTTCCGCTGCCGCCCTGGTCGGCCTCATAGCCGGCACCACCGCCCCGGTCGCCTTCGCGGCACCGGCCGAGCAGGTGGATGCACTCAGGGCGGCGCCCCAGAGCCGGTCCTACGAACCCCAGCAGGACGCCGCCCAGGACAGCGCCCTGGTCCCGTCCGAGCAGTCCCAGCAGGACGTCGGGCAGAGCACCGCCCAGGAGGCCGTGCCCAACGACATCGCCCAGGACGCCGGGCCGGTCGACATCCCGCAGGACCCGTCCCTTCAGCAGCCCGCCCTGGACCCGGCCTACGAGACGGCGTCCCAGGCCGAACCGGCCGGAGTGCTGCCCCAGGCCGACCCGGCCTCGGTGCTGCCCCAGGGCGGTACCGAAGGGACACCCACGGGCGTCTCCCCCACCGGGGGAGGCACCATCTCCAGCAACGGGACCTCCAGTCCCGTGCAGCAGGTGGTCATCCAGAACCCCGTGAACAACGCCAATGAGCAGGGTTCGCACAACGTCTCCCACGACAACGAGAACAACAACCACCGCGACGAGGGACGGGGGCATGGATTCTTCCCCGGGCCCTTCCTGGGCGGCTTCGGCAACCTCGGGACCAACATCGTCGCGATCCCGCGCGGCACCGCCGGCGTGAGCAATTTCGCGGCCGCTCCCGCCGTGATCCCGGGCCCCGTGGCTGCGGGCGAGGGAGGTTCCATCAAGTCGCCGGTGCCCACGTTCGTCGCGGGCGGTGCGCTCGTGGCACTGGGTTGCGCCGCGGCCGCCCACCGCCTGTGGCTCCGGAGGCGGCGAATGAACTGACCCGGCTCCGCGGACAGTCCGCGCCCGCGTCAGCACGACGAAACCCGATACACACGACGCCCCTGCCGCGGGAAACCGCGCGTAGGGGCGTCTTCGACTGCTGAGTTGGCTTCGACCGCGAAGTCCGGCCGGAGCCTGTCGGAGGCGACGGCCCAGGACGGCCCACACGACGCAAAGAACACCCCTACCGGCGGCGAAACCGCTGGTCGGGGTGTTCTTGAGTCCGGATCGGACTTAGTTCTTCTGGATCTGGTCGAAGGAGAGCTCGACCGGCGTCTCGCGGCCGAAGATCTCCACCAGGCCCTTGACCTTCTTCGAGTCGGGGTTGATCTCGTTGATGGTCGCCTGCAGCGTGGCGAACGGGCCGTCGGTGACGGTGACCGAGTCGCCGACCTCGAAGTCCAGCACCTGGACCTCGACCTTGCGCTGCGGGGCGGGCTTGCCCTCGGCCTCGGCGGCCTCGCGGGCGGCCTTCTCCTCGGCCTCCGGGGCGAGCATCTTGACGATCTCGTCCAGGGTCAGCGGGTAGGGGTCGTAGGCGTTGCCCACGAAGCCGGTGACGCCGGGGGTGTTGCGGACGACGCCCCAGGACTCGTTCGTCAGGTCCATACGGACCAGGACGTAGCCCGGGAGCTTGTTCTGCTTGATCGTCTTGCGGTCGCCGTTCTTGATCTGAACGACCTCTTCCTGCGGCACCTCGGCCTGGAAGATGTAGTCCTCCACGTTCAGCGAGACGGCGCGCTGCTCCAGGTTGGTCTTCACGCGGTTCTCGTAGCCGGCGTACGTGTGGATGACGTACCACTCGCCGGGCAGCGAGCGCAGCTCCTCGCGCAGGGCCTGGACCGGGTCGACGGGCTCGGCGGGCTCCTCCTCGGAGACCTCCTCGGCCAGGTCGGCCGACTCGTCGGCCGCGATGTCCTCGCCGTCCTCGTCCTCGACGTGCAGAGCGGCCTCCTCGGCCGGCTCCCCCGACTCGGCCTCGGCAGCCTCGAACTCGTCCTGCTCGTCCGCGCCCTCGACGATGTCGAGCTCGTCGTCCACCGCCTCGGCAGCAGCCCCGCGAGGCTCAGCGGCGTCGTCGTTCAGGTTCGGGTCAGACACGATGGCTGCTTCTTCCTGGATACATAGAGGTGGAACATGCGAAAACGGGCGCCGGTACCACGGCGCCCTTCGCTCTTGGCTCAGCCGAAGACGTACTTGGCCGCGTGGTTGAGCCCATAGTCAATCACGGTCACCAGCGCGATCATGATGGCGACGAAGAAGATCACCACAGTGGTGTACGACGTCAGCTGGTTGCGTGTCGGCCAGACGACCTTGCGGAGCTCCGCGACGACCTGGCGATAGAAGATCGCGAGGCGCTTCAGCGGGCCCTTCTTGGCACGCTTGCCGCCCTTGCGGGTCTTCTTCTTGGACTCCGGCACCTCGTCCTGAGCATCAGGCGTGTCGATGGAGCCCACGGCGTCCGTCATTCGTCCTCACCTGATCCCGGGTCGTGGCCGTGCCGCGCCCGGTTTCTGAGCCGCACGGCGGTGCAATGCTGTACGTACATGCGCACACATCCTGGCGGTGTGTGTAGCAGGGCCGGAGGGACTTGAACCCCCAACCGCTGGTTTTGGAGACCAGTGCTCTACCAATTGAGCTACGACCCTTTGGCGTTTCCCCCAACTTACCGCATCCGACCGGGTGCTCGGTGTGCACCGGTTGAACGCGGCCGCCGAAGGCCAACGAGGTAGGAGTGTACGTGGTCCGGGGCCCGGCGTCGAACAGAATGTGTCCGCACGACCTCACCGGACGGAAGATCGTCCTGGCGGCAGCCCGGATCCGGACTCTTGTTCAGTGGTCGGCCCGATGCCGTTCAGTCTGTGAAACCGGCGTGCCGGGGTCGTTTCCCGTCTGAAACGATGGACCCCATGAGCGCTGCAACCCCTCCCACCGAGCGCCGGGTCTCCGCCCGAATCGGCGCGATCTCCGAGTCCGCCACCCTCGCCGTGGACGCCAAGGCCAAGGCCCTCAAGGCCGCCGGGCGTCCGGTGATCGGCTTCGGCGCGGGTGAACCCGACTTCCCGACCCCGGACTACATCGTCGAGGCCGCCATCGAGGCCTGCAAGAACCCGAAGTACCACCGCTACACACCGGCCGGCGGTCTGCCCGAGCTGAAGGCCGCGATCGCCGCGAAGACGCTGCGGGACTCGGGCTACGAGGTCGACCCGGCCCAGATCCTGGTCACCAACGGCGGCAAGCAGGCCATCTACGAGGCCTTCGCCGCGATCCTCGACCCGGGCGACGAGGTCATCGTCCCGGCGCCGTACTGGACGACGTACCCGGAGTCGATCCGCCTGGCCGGCGGCGTCCCGGTCGATGTCGTCGCCGACGAGACGACCGGCTACCGGGTGAGCGTCGAGCAGCTGGAGGCGGCCCGCACGGAGAACACGAAGGTCGTCCTCTTCGTCTCCCCGTCCAACCCGACCGGCGCCGTCTACAGCCAGGAGGAGGCCGAGGCGATCGGCCGCTGGGCCGCCGAGCACGGCCTGTGGGTCCTGACGGACGAGATCTACGAGCACCTCGTCTACGGCGACGCGAAGTTCACCTCGCTGCCCGCCCTCCTGCCCGAGCTGCGCGACAAGTGCATCGTGGTCAACGGTGTGGCGAAGACGTACGCGATGACGGGCTGGCGCGTGGGCTGGATCATCGGCCCGAAGGACGTGGTCAAGGCCGCGACGAACCTCCAGTCGCACGCCACCTCCAACGTGTCGAACGTCGCCCAGGTCGCCGCCCTGGCCGCCGTCTCCGGCGACCTGGAGGCCGTCGCGAAGATGCGCGAGGCGTTCGACCGCCGCCGCAAGACGATCGTGCGGATGCTGGGCGAGATCGACGGCGTGGTCTGCCCGGAGCCCGAGGGCGCCTTCTACGCGTACCCGTCGGTCAAGGGCCTGCTCGGCAAGGAGATCCGCGGCAAGCGCCCGCAGACCACGGTCGAGCTGGCCGCGCTGATCCTGGAGGAGGCCGAGGTCGCGGTCGTCCCGGGCGAGGCCTTCGGCACTCCCGGCTATCTGCGGCTGTCGTACGCGCTCGGTGACGAGGATCTCGTCGAGGGCGTGAGCCGGATCCAGAAGCTGCTGGCGGAGGCGCGGGACTGACGTCCCCCGGTCGTCGGCTCATTGCTTCACGCGCGCGTGGCGGGTCGTTTCCCTGCGGGGAGGCGGCCCGCTTCTTCGTCTCCGTGTGCGAGCAAGACCACGTTCGGGGAAAGAGCTACCGACACGACACGGGCATACGGCAGGATCCTGGGATGGAGCGTGTACGTGATGTCTCTGAGCTGCCGAAAGCCCATCTGCATCTGCACTTCACCGGCTCGATGCGGCCGGGGACCGTCCTGGAACTGGCCGACAAGTACGGCGTGCGTCTGCCCGAGGCGCTGACGGAAGCACTGACCAGCGGGGAACCGCCGAAGCTGCGGGCCACGGACGAGCGGGGCTGGTTCCGCTTCCAGCGGCTGTACGACGCGGCGCGCTCCTGCCTCAGAGAGCCGGAGGACATCCGGCGCCTGGTCCGGGAGGCCGCCGAGGAAGACCTCAGGGACGGCTCGGGCTGGCTGGAGATCCAGGTGGACCCGACCTCGTACGCACCCCGCCTGGGCGGTCTGATCCCGGCGCTGGAGATCATCCTGGACGCGGTGGAGACGACGTCCCGAGACACCGGCCTGGGCATGCGCGTGCTGGTGGCCGCCAACCGTATGAAGCACCCGCTGGACGCGCGCACGCTGGCCCGTCTCGCGGTGCGGTACGCCGACCAGGGCGTGGTGGGCTTCGGGCTGTCGAACGACGAGCGGCGGGGCATGGCGCGGGACTTCGACCGGGCGTTCCACATCGCACGCGAGGGCGGGCTGCTCGCGGCGCCGCACGGCGGCGAGCTGACCGGCCCGGCGTCGGTGCGCGACTGTCTGGACGACCTGAACGCATCGCGGGTCGGGCACGGTGTGCGCGCGGCGGAGGATTCGCGGCTGCTGAAGCGGCTGGCGGACCGGGGCGTGACGTGCGAGGTGTGCCCCGCGTCGAACGTGGCGCTGGGGGTCTACGAGAAGCCGGAGGACGTCCCGCTGCGGACGTTCTTCGACGCGGGCGTCCCCATGGCCCTGGGCGCCGACGACCCGCTGCTCTTCGGCTCCCGCCTGGCCGCGCAGTACGAGCTGGCCCGCCGGCACCACGGTTTCACGGACGCGGAGCTGGCGGAACTGGCCCGGCAGTCGGTGCGGGGTTCGGCGGCGCCGGAGGACGTGAAGACGAAGCTGCTGGCGGGCGTGGACGACTGGCTCAGCGGCCCGGCCTCTTGAAGTGGGCGTAGGGCGGATACGCCTTGAAGCAGACCAGGACCTCGTCGGGGTGCCCGCCGCCCCCGCCGGGCGTCTCGACCAGCGGCAGCCCCGCCATCATGCGTGAGTGCCCCTCGGCGACGCGCTTCTGGCGCGGCCCCCAGCCCGCCGCGTAGGCGAGGGACGTGGCCGTCTCGGCGAAGACGTCCCGGCTGCCGAACAGGAAGAACGTGCGGGCGTGGGTCGTGTGCCGCAGCTCGTCGCGAGAGCCGGCGCGCTGCTGCCGGCCGCGCCAGGACGCGGCGTCCCGCGCCGTGCGTGCCTCGTCGGTGCGGACGGTGAGCGGGGTGCCGGCTCCGAGCGCGCGGCGCAGCGCGGGCCACTTGCTGGGGCGCAGTCCGTACGCATGGTGGACCAGGACGAGGTCGACCGGTTCCCCGATGCCTTCGTCCGGCGGGACCGCGTCCCGCAGCGGCACATGGACGATGGTGTGCCGTGAACAGGCGGCGAAGGAGAACAGGCCCGCGAGCCGGTTCAGTCCGTCGTGGTCGCCGTACAGCCAGCCGATGGGGTCCGGGGCGCGCAGTGTGGTGTGGCGCAGGGGCTGCCGGGGCTGGACGACCCGGTGTTCGTGGGGTCCGGTCCGGGGGCGGAACTGGCGCAGTCTCAGCTGCATGGCGGTCTCAGCTGCATATAAGGGTGCACATAGGGGGCCTCATGCCCCCAGGGTCGCGGTCGGGCGCGGCCGTCGGCAACGGAAATTCCCGCGCCCTCCGCGACCGCGCACGGCCTCTGGAGCGCCACTGCATCCGGAGCGGCACGGCTCCTAGAGGCTGACGCCCACCGTCACCGGCTCGTTGACCAGCGTGATCCCGAAGGCCGCGCGGACGCCCGCCACGACCTCGCGGGCCAGGGCGAGGAGGTCCTCGGTGGTGGCCTCGCCCCGGTTGGTGAGGGCGAGGGTGTGCTTGGTGGAGATGCGGGCGGGCCCGCTGCCGTACCCCTTGGTGAAGCCCGCCTTGTCGATCAGCCAGGCCGCCGAGGTCTTGGTGTGGCCGTCGCCCGCGGGGTAGGCGGGCGGCTCGACGCCGTCGCCCAGCCGCTCGCGCACGCGCGCGTGGAATGCGGCGAACTGCTCGTGGGTGAGGATCGGGTTGGTGAAGAAGGAACCGGCCGACCAGGTGTCGTGGTCCTCGGCGTCCAGGACCATGCCCTTCCCGGCACGCAGGTCGAGGACGGTCTTGCGGGCGGCGGCGAGCGGCACCCGGTGCCCCGGCTCGACCCCGAGGGCGCGGGCCGTCTCGGCGTACTTGATGGGGGCCGACAGCCCGGCCGCGTCCTCCAGCTCGAATCGGACGCGCAGCACGACATAGCGCGCGGGGTCCGCCTTGAAGCGGCTGTGGCGGTACGAGAAGGCGCACTCCCCGTTCGTGAGGGTGACCGTCTTTCCGTCCCGCCGGTCGTACGCGATCACCTCGGTGATGGTCGAGGAGACCTCCTGGCCGTACGCGCCGACGTTCTGGATCGGCGTCGCGCCCGCGGATCCCGGGATGCCGGCGAGGCACTCGATACCGGCGAGCCCTGCCTCGACGGTGCGGGCGACGGCGTCGGTCCACACCTCGCCCGCGGCCAGCTCCAGGGTGGTCCCGCGCAGCTCGAACCCGCTGGTGGCGATGCGCAGGGCGGTGCCGTCGAAGCCCTTGTCGCCGATGACGAGGTTCGATCCGCCGCCGATGACCAGCAGCGGCGTCCCGCTGTCGTCGGCCTCGCGGACGGCGTCGACGACCTCGGCGTCGGTGGTCGCGGTGACGAGCCGGGTCGCTGGACCGCCCAGCCGGAAGGTGGTCAGCGGGGCGAGGGGGGCGTCGTGGAGTTCCTGCACGCGCTCAAGACTACGAGACACCGGTGACAGCCCCGGCCGGGTGGCTCGCCCGTATGCCTCCACGTGCGCGTGGGGCCCCGTTCCGGAGAACGGGGCCCCACGCGCGCGTGCCCGTCATCGGGCCGCCGGAGGTGTCAGCCGGCGACGGCCTCCAGGACCGGCGCCTGCTCGTTCGTCGCCACGAGCCGGGCGGCGCGGCGCCGGGCCGGGATCACCAGGGCGGCGAGGGCGGCGAGGGCGACCACTCCGGAGCCCGTGACCAGGGCGGGCCGCAGACCGTCGACGAAGGACTGCGCGGACTCGTAGCCGCCCTGCGCCGAGAAGATCGACGACATGATCGCGATGCCGAGCGCTCCGCCGACCTCGCGCAGCGCGTTGTTGGCGCCGGAGGCGATGCCCTGCTCCTGCGGGCGGACGCTGGACATCACCAGGTTGGCGGCCGGGGCGAAGTAGAGGGCCATGCCGATACCGCTGATGATCAGGGCGGGCAGTTGGGCGGCGTAGGAGGCGCCAGCCGTGTCCACGTAGGCCAGGTAGCCGAGCCCGACGGCCTGCAGGAACAGTCCGGTGGCGACGACGGGGCGGCCGCCGATGCGGTCGGAGAGGATGCCCGCGATGGGCGCGACGAGCATCGGCATGCCGGTCCAGGGCAGCATCCGCAGGCCGGCCTGGGTGGGCGAGTAGCCGAGCACGCCCTGCATGTACTGGCTGAGCAGGAAGATCGAGCCGAACATGCCGAGGAACATCAGCAGGCTCGCGGCGTTGATGCCGGCGAAGGCGCGGGAGCGGAAGAGCCGCATGGGGAGCATGGGGTTCTTGGCGCGGGAGCCGTGGACCACGAAGGCCGACAGCAGGGCGACGCCGGCGATCAGCCCGGTCAGCACGAGGGAGCTGGTCCAGCCGTCGGCGGGTCCGCGCACCAGGCCGTAGACGAGACCGAAGAGACCGCCGCTGGCGAGCAGGGTGCCGGGGATGTCGAGCCGGGCGCCCGCGCCGTACGACTCGGCGAGACGGAGGCGGGCGAGCGGCAGCAGTGCCAGGCCGAGCGGGACGTTCAGCCAGAAGATCCAGTGCCAGGAGACGTGTTCGGTGAGGCTGCCGCCGATGAGGGGTCCGGAGGCGACCGCGAGGCCGTTGACGGCGCCCCAGATGCCGTACGCCATTCCGCGCTTGGCTGCGGGCACGGCCGCGGTCAGCAGGGTCATGGTCAGCGGCATCATCACGGCGGCGCCGGCGCCCTGGACCGCGCGGGCCATGATGAGGGAGTCGATGCCGGGTGCCATGGCCGCGGCGGCGGAGGCGCCGGTGAAGACGGTGAGCCCGGCGAGGAAGAGGCGGCGGCGGCCGAAGCGGTCGCCGAGCGCGGCGCCGAACATCAGCAGCACGGCGAAGGTGAGCGTGTAGGCGCTCACGGTCCATTCCAGGTCGTCCAGCGCTCCGCCGAGGTCCTTGCGGATGGAGGGCAGGGCGGTGGTGACGACGAGGTTGTCGAGGGACGCCATGAATCCGGCGACGCTGGTGATGACGAGGGCCCAGACGACCTGCCCGCGGCGTGCGGTGGTCGGTTCGGCCTGCTGTTCCGTCTGCTTGTCCGTCTGCTGTTCGGGCTGCTTCGACATCGCTCCCCCAGAGCGTGGTCCACGGTCAATGATTAGTTATTGATTACTAACTTTCGCGGCCATGAAAAGGCGCCGGAACGCCTCTCCCTGGGCCTCTACTCCTTCTCCAACCGCCCCGTGACCCGGGCGGACGGATACATCCCCTCCCAGACCTCGTGCTGGGGCGGAAACCCCATGGCCGTGAGGGTGTTGATGAGCATCCCGTAGGCCAGGAAGTTCGTGGTCTCCCCCACGTCCGCCCCCAGGGGCAGATGCACGGTCTCCCAGAGCTTCATCCAGCCGGCCCGTACGGCCTCACCGAACTCGTGGTCGCCCTCGGCCTCGGCGGCCGCCACCGCGATGTACGTCTGCATCTGCATCTGGAGCCGCTCGGGATGCTCCTGGATCAGTCGTACGTACGCGTTGGCCATGGCGTGCAGGGCCTCCTCGCCGTCCAGCCCCTTCGTCGCCTCCTCGAAGACACCGCACACGTCCTCCATGCAGCGCAGCGAGGCGGCGGCGAAGATCGCCTTCTTGCCCGGGAAGAGCCGGAAGAGATACGGCTGCGAGACGCCCACGCGCTTGGCGATCGCCTCGGTGGAGGTGCCGTAGTAGCCCCTCTGCGCGAACTCCGCGATCGCCGCGCGTACGACGCTCTCGCGCCTCTCTTCCGCACTCATCCTCGCCATGAGAGAAAGTTAGTACTCAATCACTAACTAAGTCAAGGGGGCGTGGGGCGTTGGGTTTTCGGGGTGCGGGGGCGGGGCGTGCGGCGGGCTGCGCCGGCGGTGGAGTCGGCTGGGTGGGAGGCGTCGTGAGCAGGGGAAACGGCCGTCGGGGGCGTGGTGGGGTTGGCGGTGGGTTGGCGGTGGGTTTGGGCCGGGTGCCGGGCGGGCGGGGGCGCGGGCTTGCCTGGGAATCGAGCAGACCGGGGCCTTCCCCGACCCTGCTGCTGTCCCGCTCGGCGGGAGCGCAGGGCGCGCGGGGTTATGGGGGGGGAGCGGGCGGGGGCGCGGGCGAACGCAGGACGCCGAGGGCGGTCGCCCGCGCGGGGACGGAGACGATCGCCGGAGGCTCGCTCCGGGGGGCGCGGGCTCGCCTGAGGATCGCGGGCGGATGGCAGCACCAGTCCCCATGCGCCGACGCGAGGATCGGCATGACTGCGCCCATACACAGCAGACCGCCGACCCCGCCGGTCCACGGCTCGCAGCGGTCCAACATCACCACGGCCGGAGGCAACCGCCGGAGGCCCGCTCACAGGTGTCGCGGGCTCGACCCGAGGATCGCGGGCGGATGACAGCACCAGTCCCCATGCGCCGACGCGAGGATCGGCATGACTGCGCCCACACACAGCAGACCGCCGACCCTGCCCGTCCGCGGCTCGCAGCGGTCCCGCATCACCGCGACCCTTCCCCGGCCGCTCCGCTGTCCCTCTCCGCGAAAGCCAGGACGTCTCGCAGCGCTCCCCTCTCAATGAGCGTGCTGAGGCGGTCGGGCTGACATGGCCCGCAGCGCGATGGGGAAGCGTACGTCGGAGTCACGGGCGTACGCACGGAACGTCGAGGAAACTCGTGCGCACGCGGCCGAAGACAACCGCCCGAGGATCGCGGGCAGATGGCAGCCGCCACAGCCACCACCACCAGTCGCCATGCGCGCGCACGAAGCCCACGTGTAAGGGGCGCCCCGTCACAGAGGGCGCCCCTTGTTTCGTACGCGCGGTGTTCAGGCCAGGCGGACCACGGCCCGGGACATGCCCAGTACCTTCTTGGCGTCGCTCATTGCCGTCAGGTCCACCCGGACCGTGTTGTCGTCAAGCTTCGCCGCGACCTTGGCGGTGACCTCGATCACGGCGCCCTTGTCGTCGTTGGGGACGACGACCGGCTTGGTGAAGCGGACGCCGTACTCGACGACCGAGCCCGGGTCGCCGGCCCAGTCGGTCACCACACGGATCGCCTCGGCCATGGTGAACATGCCGTGTGCGATGACGTCAGGCAGACCCACCTCCTTGGCGAACTTCTCGTTCCAGTGGATGGGGTTGAAGTCCCCGGAGGCCCCCGCGTACCGCACCAGCATGGCGCGGGTCACCGGAAAGCTCTGCGCCGGCAGCTCGGTGCCGACCTCGACCTCGTCGTATGCGATCTTCGCCGTCATCGGTCTCAGCCCTCCCCGCCCTCGGCGTCCGCCGCGCGCGCGACCAGCTTGGTCCAGGCGGTCACCACGTGCTCGCCCGCCTCGTCGTGGACCTCGCCACGGATGTCCAGGATGTCGTTCCCGGCAAGGGACTTGATCGCCTCGATGGTCGAGGTGACCGAGAGCCGGTCGCCGGCCCGCACCGGGCGGCTGTAGACGAACTTCTGGTCCCCGTGCACCACTCGGTCGTAGTCGAGACCGAGCTGCGGGTCCTCGACAACCTGTCCCGCCGCCTTGAAGGTGATGGAGAACACGAAGGTCGGCGGAGCGATCACATCGGGGTGGCCGAGCGCCTTGGCGGCCTCCGCATCCGTGTAGGCGGGGTTGGTGTCCCCGACCGCCTCGGCGAACTCGCGGATCTTCTCCCGGCCCACCTCGTAGGGCTCGGTGGGCGGGTAGGTCCGCCCCACGAAGGACTGGTCGAGCGCCATGGCCCGGCACCTCCTGATGTCTGCTGTGGTTGACCTGCTCGGCTGCCGTGACCGGCCGAACCGACCGGTAACCGGGGCTGGAACGACACGAGGCCGCCCCCCGAACTGCGGGGGCGGCCTCGTGTACGAGCCTGATTTATCGCGTCTCGCGGTGCGCGGTGTGCGCATTGCAACGCGGGCAGTGCTTCTTCATCTCAAGACGGTCCGGGTTGTTACGCCGGTTCTTCTTGGTGATGTAGTTCCGCTCCTTGCACTCCACGCAGGCCAGCGTGATCTTCGGGCGGACGTCGGTGGCAGCCACGTGAGTGCTCCTTGACGAACGGATGGGTTATTCAACGCAAGAAAGAGTAGCCGATCGAAGGACCGACCCCACAATCGGCTACTGTCAGTAGCGGTGACCGGACTTGAACCGGTGACACAGCGATTATGAGCCGCTTGCTCTACCGACTGAGCTACACCGCTTTGATGTGATCAGATCCCGCCTTGCGGCGGGAACCTCTCACACCAGAGCCCCAATACGGAATCGAACCGTAGACCTTCTCCTTACCATGGAGACGCTCTGCCGACTGAGCTATTGGGGCGAGCGATGAAGACATTACACGCTCGGCAGCCGTTCACCCAAATCCGTTTCGAGCACCCCTCCCTGACCTCTTGCACCGGCTCCCCGGCAGCCCCGTGGGCACCTCCGGACCACGCCGGTACGACTATTGCGCTCCTCCCGGACCTGTGCGGCTCGTCACCCTAGGCTCGACTCACTCTGCGTGATCTTGCGTCCCCGAGCACGGTCCCCGAGCCTTTGGCCCCCGTGGCCCCCTGGACCCCCGAGCCCTTGGAGCGCGATGCCCGACAGCCAGCCGCAGCCGCCCCATTCGTCGCCGAACTCGTCGGGTTCCCCGGGACGGTCCGACGGGGCCGCCCTGCTGCTGTGCGGGGCGCGACTCACCGACGGCCGGACCGTGGACGTGCGGCTGGGCGGCGGGCGTATCGAGGCGGTCGGGACGGCCGGCAGCCTGGCACCGGGCCCGGTCCGCGCCGCGGGCACCCGCGTGGACCTCACCGGCTATCTGCTCCTGCCCGCCCCGGCGGAACCGCACGCCCACGCCGACACCGCGCTGTCGGCCGACACCTGCGGACCGGTCTCGTACGACCCGGAGGACGTCCAACGCCGATGCACGGAAGCCGCGCTGCTGCAACTGGGCCACGGGGCAACGGCGCTGCGGGCCCATGTGCGCGTGGGCAATGTGCAGGGGCTGGGCGCTCTGGCCGCCGTACTGCAGGCACGGCGTTCGCTGCGCGGGCTCGCGGAGCTGACGGCGGTGGCGATGCCGCGGCTGCTGACCGGGGTGGCCGGGGCCGAGGGGCTCGCGATGCTGCGGGACGCGCTGAAGATGGGCGCCGCCGTGGTGGGCGGCTGCCCGGACCTGGACCCGGACCCCACGGGCTACGTCGAGACGGTCCTGGAGCTGGCCTCCGAGCACGGCTGCCCCGTCGACCTGCACACGGACGCCGCCGACCCCGCGCGTCTGGCCCGGCTCGCGGCGATGGCGGGCGGTCTGCGCCCCGGCGTGACCCTCGGCCCCTGCGCCGGTCTGGCCCGGCTGCCCGCCGAGGCGTCCTCCCGCGTCGCGGACCAGCTCGCGGCCGCCGGGGTCACGGTGGTGTGCCTGCCCCAGGGCGGCTGCGGGGGCGTCGACCGGCGGGGTACGGCTCCGGTACGACTCCTGCGGACCGCCGGGGTCCGGGTCGCCGCCGGCAGCGGGGCCCTGCGGGACGTCTCCAACCCCGTCGGCCGGGGCGACCCCCTGGAGGCGGCCTACCTCCTGTCCTCCCGCTACGGCCTGCGTCCCGAGGACGCCTACGACGCGGTGAGCACCTCGGCCCGCACGGTCCTCGGCCTCCCCGAGGTCCGCGTGGAGGCCGGCTTCCCCGCCGAACTCCTCGCCGTGCGGGGCCACCATCTGGCGGGCGCCCTGTCCCTGGCGTACAGCCGGATCGTGGTGCACCGCGGACGCGTGGTCGCCCGCACCAGCGCGGTACGGGAGTACTGCAACTCGGCGGTGGCGGCGGAACTGGGGCTGCCGCGGCAGGGGCGGGGGCAGGTCTCGTAAGCCCGGGGCCGCGGAGCCGGCCCTGGTGCGGCCGCACGGCCCCGGCCTCCGCACGGCCCCGGCCGCCGCACCGCGGTCGGTCGGATCCGGCGGATGAGGCGCCGCGGGCGTACGGTCGGAACCATGCGCATTGTCATCGCTGGTGGTCATGGTCAGATCGCGCTGCGGCTGGAGCGGCTGCTCTCCGCGCGCGGGGACGAGGTCGCGGGGATCATCCGCAAGGCAGAGCAGGGCAATGACCTCCGGGAGGCGGGCGCCGAACCGGTCCTGCTGGACCTGGAGTCGGTCTCGGTGGAGGAGGTCGCGGCGCATCTGCAGGGCGCGGACGCGGCGGTGTTCGCGGCGGGCGCCGGCCCGGGCAGCGGTGTGGCCCGGAAGGAGACCGTGGACAAGGGCGCGGCGACGCTGTTCGCGGACGCGGCCGTCCGCGCGCGCGTACGCCGTTTCGTGGTCGTCTCCTCGCTGGGCGCCGATCCCGCGCACCAGGGCGACGACGTCTTCGACGCGTATCTGCGGGCCAAAGGCGAGGCCGACGCGTATGTGAGCCGACTGGACGCCCTGGACTGGACGATCCTGCGCCCCGGTTCCCTGACGAACGACGCCGGCACGGGTCTCGTACGCCTGGAGGCGCACACCGGCCGCGGCATGATCCCGCGTGACGACGTGGCCGCCGTACTGGCGGAACTGGTCGACACCTCGGCGACGGCCGGTCTGGTCCTGGAGCTGATCGGCGGGTCGACCCCGGTGTCGGTGGCGGTGAAGTCGGTGGCCGGGAACTGAGGCCCTACGCCCGGCCTGTGACGCAGCTCACCCCCTGCAAAAGTCAAGGCTGCGGCGGCACAGGTAACCTCCAGCCACCTCGCAGGTAAATTCCAGCCAGCCAACAGGTAAAGTCCCACCACCCTCTTGAGAGAACATCCATACGCATCGGCTTCCGGCCCGCGGCCACCTCATCGCGCCGGTCAGCGAGTCCGTGCTCGGGGATGTTGAGTTGCCTGGAGCCCGCGAAGTGTCAGCATCTCCCTTGCCCGCTCGGTTGCGCACCGCAGCGGCACGCCTCCTCCTGCCCACGGTGCTCGCCCTGTCGTACGCCGTACAGGCAGCGGGCGCCTTCCTCCCCAGCGTCCCCCTGCTCGCCGGCGCCACCGCCGTCGGGCTGGCGGCGGACTTCGCACTGCACCGCTGGCAGCGGAACCTCGCCGCCGCCCTCGGCAAGCTGCACGCGACCGTGTTCGTGCGCCAGGTCGTCCGGGACCTGCTGATGGTGGCCGGCCTGATCGTCATCGAGGATCAGGACTACGAGAAGAAGTACCTGGCTCTCGTCTGCGGTCTGCTGATCTTCTACGCCCTGCACTTCGCGTGCCAGGCGGTGGCGATCCTCGTACGCCGCACCCGCACCCTGCCCGTGGTGACCCGGAACATCGACGCCTCGCCGCTGCGGCTGAGCCCCGCTCCCCCGGCGCTGCTGATCCAGCGCTCCGGCCAGCGGCTCCTCATGTTCAGCCTGCCCTCGACGGCCGGCCTGCTGACCGACGCGGCGGGCGGCTCGCCCCGGTGGGCCGCCGCGGGAATCGCCGTGTCCGCCGCCCTCGCGGCGGTCGCCGTCGGCATGCTGCTGCTGCGACTGCGCCCGGGACGCGGGCCGGTGACGAGCGAACAGGCGCTGGAGTGGTTCGAGGCCTGGCTCGCGGAGTACCGGCCGACGGTGGGCATGTACTTCTCCGGCGGCACGAGCTCGGCCTACCAGGCGAACATGTGGCTGGAACCGCTGGCCCGGCTGGAGGGCCGCCCGCTGATCGTGCTGCGTGAGCGCTTCATGGTGCGGAAGATCTCCTCCACCGACATCCCGATCGTGTGTCTGCCGAAGGTCGCCGACCTGATGCGGCTGGAGCACTCGACACTGAAGATGCTGATCCATCCGTCGAACTCGGGGAAGACCTCGCAGGTGCTGCGGATCCCCACCATCAAGCACGCGTTCGTCAACCACGGCGAGAGCGACAAGCTGTCCAGTTGCAATCCGTACGCCAAGGCGTACGACGAGGTGTGGGTGGCCGGTCCCGCGGCGCGCGAGCGGTACGCCCTGGCGAACGTGGGTGTCGACGACCGGGACGTGGTGGAGATCGGACGCCCGCAGCTGGACGCGATCGCGCCGTACGCCGGTGCGCCCACGGGCCCGTACACCACGGTTCTCTACGCGCCCACGTGGGAGGGCTGGGACGGCAACCCGGGCAACACCTCGGTGATCGAGGCAGGCGAGAACATCGTCCGCGCCCTCCTGGCCGATCCGGGGGTCCGGCTCCTGTACAAGCCGCACCCGCTGACCGGCTCGGTCGAACCCCGGGCGGCGGCCGCGAACACCCGGATCCAGGAGTTGATCCGCGCCGCGAACGTCGTACGTACCGCGGAACACCCCACGGAGCGGCCCGCGCCCGCCGCGGCGGAGGAACTGACCCGCCGGACGGCCGAACTCGACCGTCTGACCACGTCCGCGTTCCGGGAGAGCGCGGACGACGCGGAGCGGATGCTGCTCCAGTCCGTGCCGGAGCCCGGCCGGGCCGCGGCCGTGGCCGCCGCGACCGCCGCCTGGGAGGCCGCGTACTGGGCCTCGTTCCCGGCGTGGGAGCACCGGATCATCACCGAGGCACGGCCGACCGTCTATGCCTGCTTCAATGTCGCCGACGTGCTGGTCAGCGATGTCTCCAGCGTCATATCCGACTATCTGGAGAGCGAGAAGCCCTACGCCGTCGCCAACACCAGCGGCCTTGCCGAGCAGGACTTCCGCGACACGTTCCCCACGGTCCGGGCAGGCGCCGTCCTCACTCCGGACGCCTCCGGCATACCGGCCCTGCTGGAGTCCGTACGCCACCCCGCGCAGGACACCTACGCCGAGGCCCGCACCGAGCTCAAACTGCACCTGCTCGGCCCCTCCGACCCGCCGTCCGTCGTCCGCTTCAACGAGGCGGCCCGCACACTGAGCGCGAAGGCCGAGGAACGGGCGGGCATGGCGGTACGAGCACTCGCCGCGATCCCGAGCCAGCGGGAGGCCGGGTCACCACTGGACAGCGAGCCCCTCAAGGGCTGAGCCCGGGGGCGAGTACGCCGTAGCAGCAGTACCGCCTGGAGGAGTACCGCGCGGGCCACCACTCGGGCGGTACGTCACCGGACCAGAGTTGAGTACGGGTGCTCATGCGCGTCCCCACCGGCCGCGGCACCCTGCACCCATGACCGACACCGTCTCAGCGCCGGAACGCCGGCGCCCCTGGTCGCGCAGAACACGCCTGGGCGTGGACCTCGCCCTCGCGATCCCACTGTTCCTGTTGGAGACCGCGTGGCTCGTGCTGGACTGGATATACGGCGTCGGCCTGGAGGTATGGGCAGCGCAAGGCGACCAAGCACGGATCGACGCGGCCGACCTCGCGCACATCGAGCGGGTACGGACGCTGCTGATCGCCGTACTAGTCCTGGCAGTTCTCGCGGGAATCTTCCGTGCCCGCTGGACTGTGATCGCACACCTGCTGGTGGCCCTCCTGGCAGGCGGAGTGCTGGCGGCGGCGCGGCATGAGTGGGACAACAGCCATTCCCCGTCGCCCGGTTGTATCCGCTACAGCGCGAACTGCTGAGGCAACCGGGCGCGGATAGGGCCACGTTGTCGCCTGTTGCCGGCCCCGGATCCGCCCGGAACAGCGTGAGACAAGTCACCCTGTTTCGATTCCACTCGAAAGATCGCCCCCGAACACGAAGAGACCCCCTCCACTCCGCGTTTCCGCAGAGTGGAGGGGGTCATCCCCAGTGTGGCGGCGCCAGGATTCGAACCTGGGAAGGCTGAGCCGGCAGATTTACAGTCTGCTCCCTTTGGCCGCTCGGGCACACCGCCGGGGTTTGCTGCCCGTCGCACCGCTATTCGGCGGTGCTCCCTGGCAACGACGTAAACAATACCCGATGCACAGGGGTGCTTCGCCACTCGATTGATCGGCACTCTCGGGGCGCGGGATGGCTAGGCTGGTGCGGATGCGGACCGGCCCTGTGCCGGGGTCGGCGGCCACCCCCACGCACGCCGACACGCACCCGATACGCACCCGGATACAAGGAGCCACAGGACATGGCCGACTCCAGTTTCGACATCGTCTCGAAGGTCGAGCGGCAGGAGGTCGACAACGCCCTCAACCAGGCCGCCAAGGAGGTCTCGCAGCGCTACGACTTCAAGGGTGTGGGCGCCTCGATCGCCTGGTCCGGCGAGAAGATCCTGATGCAGGCGAACTCCGAGGAGCGGGTCAAGGCGATCCTCGACGTCTTCCAGTCCAAGCTGATCAAGCGGGGTATCTCGCTGAAGGCGCTGGACGCGGGCGAGCCCCAGCTCTCCGGCAAGGAGTACAAGATCTTCGCGTCGATCCAGGAGGGCATCTCCCAGGAGAACGCGAAGAAGGTGGCGAAGATCATCCGTGACGAGGGCCCCAAGGGTGTGAAGGCCCAGGTCCAGGGCGAGGAACTGCGGGTCAGCTCCAAGAGCCGCGACGACCTGCAGGCCGTGATCGCGCTCCTGAAGGGCCAGGACTTCGACTTCGCACTGCAGTTCGTGAACTACCGGTAGTCCCGGCGGCGAGCACGAGGAAGGGTGGGCACCAGGCGGTGCCCACCCTTCTCGCTGCCGGCTGCGGTCCCAGAGGCGCGCTCAGTCGCGCGAGTTGCCGAACAGGATGCGGTAGAGGATCAGCAGGACCAGCGAGCCGCCGATCGCGGCGGCCCAGGTGGCACCGTCGTAGAAGTTCTTGGTGATCGGGTGGTCCAGCCAGCGGGCCGAAATCCAGCCCCCGATGAACGCGCCCGCGACGCCGATGAGCGTCGTGCCGATGAAGCCGCCGGGATCACGGCCCGGCAGCAGGAATTTCGCGATGGCTCCGGCCAACAGTCCCAGGATGATCCAACCGATGATGCTCATACCGTGAACCTGCCCTCTCGCGCTGTGTCCGCACTGTCCCGGCCCTGTGATCTGCGTTCGGGCCGGCTGTGCCGCGCAGTCCGTGCCGCGCGGCCCGTAGCGTGCGGTGGTCCGGGGTGTCCGTCGCGCGCGTGTTCGTGCCTTGTCGATGGCGAGGACGCCGCCGGTACACCGGGCGGTTGCAGCGGTCAGTAGGGTGCGGCGCATGGCCGGCTCCGCATCCTCTCTGCGACGCACCCTGGGGGTGCGTGACGCCGTGGTCGTCGGGCTCGGCTCGATGATCGGGGCGGGCGTCTTCTCCGCCCTCGGGCCCGCGGCCCGCGCGGCCGGATCGGGGCTGCTCGTGGGGCTGGCCCTCGCGGCCGTGGTGGCCTACTGCAACGCCATGTCCTCGGCGCGGCTGGCCGCCCGGTATCCGGCGTCGGGCGGCACGTACGTGTACGGGCGGGAGCGGCTCGGGGACTTCTGGGGATACCTCGCGGGCTGGGCCTTCGTCGTCGGGAAGACGGCCTCCTGCGCCGCCATGGCGCTCACCGTGGGCGCGTACGTCTGGCCGGGGCAGGCGCATGCGGTGGCCGTCGCGGCGGTGGTGGCGCTGACCGCGGTGAACTACGGCGGCATCCAGAAGTCCGCCTGGCTGACCCGGGTGATCGTGGCGGTGGTGCTGGCGGTCCTCGCCGCCGTCGTGGTGGTGTGCCTCGCCTCCGGGCAGTCCGACGCAGGGCGGCTGGACGTCGGGGTCTCGACGGGCGTGGGCGGGGTCCTTCAGGCCGCGGGGCTGCTGTTCTTCGCGTTCGCCGGGTACGCGCGGATCGCCACCCTCGGCGAGGAGGTACGGGATCCGGCACACACCATTCCCCGCGCGATCCCGCTGGCGCTGGGCATCACGCTCGCGGTGTACGCGTGCGTGGCCGTCGCCGTCCTCTTTGTGCTGGGCGCCGACGGTCTCGGGCACGCGAGCGCGCCGCTGGCCGACGCGGTGCGGGCGGCCGGGGCCTCGGGGCTGGTGCCCGTGGTGCGGGTGGGAGCCGCGGTGGCCGCACTGGGGTCGCTGCTCGCGCTGATCCTGGGCGTGTCCCGGACGACGCTTGCCATGGCCCGCGACCGTCATCTGCCCGCGGCCCTCGCCGCGGTGCATCCGCGTTTCCAGGTGCCGTACCGGGCCGAGTTGGCCGTGGGCGCGGTCGTCGCCGTGCTGGCCGCGACCGTGGACGTCCGGGGCGCCATCGGCTTCTCGTCGTTCGGCGTGCTGGCCTACTACGCGGTGGCCAACGCCGCTGCCTGGACGCTGAGCCCGGCTCTCCTGTCGCGCGCGCTGCCGGCTCTGGGCCTGCTGGGGTGCGTGACCCTGGCGTTCGCGCTGCCGGCCGCCTCGGTGGTGGCCGGGGCGGCCGTACTGGCCGTGGGGGCGGGGGCCTTCGGCGTACGGCGGTGGGTGGCGGCCCGAGCCCGATAGCCCCCGATAGACCCCGATAGCCCGACAGGAAGGGCAGGAGGGGCGCGAAGGCGGCTTCCCGACCCGCCCCTCAGGACCCCGGTCCCCGCGCGGTCAGCGCGTCGCGAACGGCTGGTCCGTCGGCACGATCTCGCGGCCCAGCGGGAGCAGCGATACGGGGATCAGCTTGAAGTTGGCGATGCCGAACGGGATCCCGATGATCGTGATGCACAGCAGCACGCCCGTGACGATGTGGGCGATGGCCAGCCACCAGCCGGCGAGGATCAGCCACAGGACGTTGCCGATGCAGGAGCCGGCTCCGGCGTCACGGCGCTCGACCGTCGTGTATCCGAAGGGCCACAGGGCGTAGACGCCGATGCGGAAGGCCGCGATGCCGAACGGGATGCCGATGATCGTGATGCACAGAAGTACGCCCGCGAGCAGATACCCCAGGAACAGCCAGAACCCGCTCAGGACGAGCCAAATGACGTTCAGGATGGTCTTCACTGGTTGCGACCTGCCATCTTCTCTAGCCGAGCGATCCGGTCCGCCATCGGCGGGTGCGTCGAGAACATCTTGGTCAGTCCCTGGCCCGGACGGAAGGGGTTCGCGATCATCATGTGGCTCGCGGTCTCGATCCGGGGCTCGGGGGGCAGCGGAAGCTGCTTGGTGCCGGCGTCCAGCTTGCGCAGCGCGCCGGCGAGGGCGAGCGGCTCGCCGGTGAGCTGGGCGCCCGAGGCGTCCGCCTCGTACTCCCTGGAGCGGCTGATGGCCAGCTGGATGAGGGAGGCCGCGAGCGGGCCCAGGATCATGATCAGCAGCAGGCCGAGCAGGCCGGGGCCGTCGTCGTCGTCCGAGCGGCCGATCGGGATGAGCCAGGCGAAGTTGACCAGGAACATGATCACCGAGGCGAGGGCGCCCGCGACGGACGAGATGAGGATGTCGCGGTTGTAGACATGGCTGAGCTCGTGGCCGATGACGCCGCGCAGCTCGCGCTCGTCCAGGATGCGCAGGATGCCCTCGGTGCAGCACACGGCGGCGTTGCGCGGGTTGCGGCCCGTCGCGAAGGCGTTCGGCGCCTCCGTCGGGGAGATGTACAGGCGGGGCATGGGCTGCCGGGCCTGGTTGGAGAGGTCGCGGACGATGCGGTACAGCGCCGGGGCCTCGAACTCGCTCACCGGGCGGGCGCGCATCGCACGCAGTGCCAGCTTGTCGCTGTTCCAGTACGCGTACGCGTTGGTGCCGAGCGCGACCAGGACGGCGACGATCAGGCCAGTGCGGCCGAAGAAGCTGCCGATGACGATGATGAGTGCGGACAGTCCCCCGAGGAGTACTGCCGTCCTGAGCCCGTTGTGCCGGCGGTGCACGGTACGCCCTCCAAGTGGTGCAGCAGGGGAACCCTTTGTTTGCTGAGCTGCTTGCTGGTGTCCGAAGCCACTGGTGCCGTGGTGTCACGTCCAGTGGACCCTCCCGCACTGGTCAACGCCAGGCGGCGGCCACTAGTTCCCTTGTGCGTGCGTTGCCGTGCATGGGCCGTCCGGGTGACGGCGGCCGTGGCCGGCACGCGCGCGTGGGGCGCGGGGCCTGCCCACGCGCGCGTGAGGAGGGCTCAGAACAGGCCGGTGGCCGCGAAGCGCAGCACCAGTTGGGGGGCTCCGGACAGGACGACACCGAGGACGGCGGTGACGGTGATCGCAGCCGTGAGCGGGGCGGGGACGCGGTGCCTCGCGGGCTCGCCCTCGGGGGCGCGGAACAGCAGGGCCGTCCACTGGAGGTAGTAGAAGAGCGCGATCACCACGTTGACGGCCATGACGACGGCCAGCCAGCCCAGGCCCGCGTCGACGGCCGCCGAGAAGACGGTGACCTTGGCGAACAGGCCGATGATGCCGGGCGGCAGTCCGGCGAGGCACAGCAGGAAGAAGGCCAGGGTCAGCGCGGCGAGGGGGTTCGACGCGTAGAGGCCGCGGTAGTCCGAGACGCGGTTCAGGTGCTTCGTACGGCCCACCAGGGCGGCCACCGCGAAGGCGCCGAGGTTCACCGCGCCGTACATGAGGGCGTAGGCGACGGTGGAGCCGATCGCCTTCTGGCCGTCCTTGACGTACGCGGCGGCGGCGATCGGTACCAGGAGGTAGCCGGCCTGGCCGACGGAGGACCAGGCGAGCAGCCGTACGGCGCTGTACGCGCGCGTGGCCTGCTGGCGCAGGGCGCCGACGTTGCCGACGGTCATGGTGAGGGCGGCGAGCAGGGCGAGTGCCGGTCCCCACACGTCGCCGTACGACGGGAGGGCGACGACGGTGACGAGGATCAGGCCGGAGAAGCCGACCGCCTTGCCGACGACCGACAGATAGGCGGCGACGGGGAGCGGGGCCCCCACATAGGTGTCGGGCACCCAGAAGTGGAAGGGGACGGCGGCCGTCTTGAAGGCGAAGCCGACGAGGGTGAGGACGACCCCGGTCTGGGCGAGCGTGTGGAGCTGCCCGTCGACGTGCTGGATGCGGTCGGCGATCCGGGTCAGGTAGAGGGTGCCCGTGGAGGCGTACACGAAGCTGATGCCCATCAGGCTGACCGCGGTGGCGGTGACCGAGGACAGGAAGAACTTCAGGGCCGCTTCGGAGGACTTGCGGTCGCCGTGCCGGATGCCGACGAGGGCGAACGCGGGCAGGGAGGCGACTTCCAGGGCCACGATGAGCGTGGCGAGGTCGCGGGAGGCGGGCAGCAGGGCGGCGCCCGCCGCCGAGGACAGCAACAGGAACCAGAACTCCCCTTCGGGGATGTTCCTGCGGGCGTCCTTCAGCGCGGTGACCGACAGCAGCGCGGCGAGGAGGGCGCCGCCGAGGACGAGGAACTGGATGACGAGGGTGAACCGGTCGGCCGTGTAGCTGCACGCGCGCGGGTCGCCGGTGAGGCAGAACGTGCTGCGGTCGCCGTCCAGAAGGGGCAGCAGCAGGAGCGCCGAGACGGCGAGTCCCGCGACGGAGACCCAGCCGAGGACGGCCTTCCTGGCGTCGGGTACGAACAGGTCGGCGACGAGGACGGCGAGTCCGACGACCGCCGCGGCGGTGGGCGGGGCGATCGCGAGCCAGTCGACGGACTGGACCGCCGACGCTGCCAGCGGCTGGGCCAGGGCGCTCATCGGGTGCCTCCTGCGAGGAGCTGCTGCACGGCCGGATCGGTCAGGCCGAGGAGGACCTTCGGCCACAGTCCGGCGACGACGGTGAGGGCGACGAGCGGGGTCCAGGCCGCGAACTCGTACGTGTGTACGTCGGCGAGCCTCGGCATGTCCTGCGGTACGGCGCCCATGCAGACGCGGCGGACCACGATCAGCATGTACGCGGCGGTCAGCAGCGTGCCGAACACGGCGATGGACATGAACGTGAGGAACGCGGGCCGGCTGAGGTCGGCCGCGGGGTTGAACGCGCCGAACATGGCCAGCATCTCGCCCCAGAATCCGGCCAGGCCCGGCAGGCCGAGCGAGGCGACCGCGGCGAAGGCCAGCAGACCGCCCAGGCGCGGGGCCTTGCCGTACAGCGCGGCGCCCGTCTCCTCGGCCAGGGCGTCGAGGTCGGTCGTGCCCGTGCGGTCCTTGAGCGCACCGACCACGAAGAAGAGGAGGCCGGTGATGAGGCCGTGCGCGATGTTGGCGAACAGCGCGCCGTTCACGCCGGTCGGGGTCATGGTCGCGATGCCGAGCAGGACGAAGCCCATGTGGCCGACGGAGGAGTAGGCGATGAGCCGCTTGAGATCGCCCTTCGCGCCCTGCTTGGCGAGGGCCAGGCAGGCCAGGGACCCGTAGATGATCCCGACGACGGCGAAGGCGGCGAGATACGGCGCGAAGGTGCGGAAACCGTCCGGCGCGATCGGCAGCAGGATGCGGACGAACCCGTACGTGCCCATCTTCAGCAGCACGCCGGCCAGCAGGACCGAGCCGACGGTCGGGGCGGCGGTGTGGGCGTCCGGCAGCCAGCTGTGCAGCGGCCACATGGGCGTCTTGACCGCGAGCCCGATCCCGATCGTCAAAACGGCGATGACCTGCACGGATGTGGTCAGCGACCGGCCGTTGTCAGTGGCGAGTGCCACCATGTCGAATGTGCCCGCCTTGATCCCGATCAGGAGCAGGCCGAGCAGCATGACGACGGACCCGAGCAGCGTGAAGAGGATGAACTTCCAGGCGGCCCGGGTGCGGCCCTCGCCGCCCCAGCGGGCGATGAGGAAGTACATCGGGATGAGCACCATCTCGAACGCGAGGAAGAACAGCAGCAGATCGAGGACGGCGAAGGTCGCGAGCGTGCCGGACTCGAGGACGAGCAGCAGGGCGACGAAGGCCTTCGGGGTCGGCCCCGCAGGCATCTTGAAGTAGGAGTACAGCGCGCACAGGAAGGTCAGCAGCGCGGTCAGGACCAGAAGGGGGAGGGAAATGCCGTCGATGCCGAGGTGGATCCGCACGTCGAGTGCGGGGATCCAGCTGATGTCGGTCGTGGCCTGCATCTTCGACGGCTGGTCGTGGTCGAAGCCGAGCGCGAGGGCGATCGCGGCGACGAGGATCGCGCCGGTGACGGTCACTCCGTGCCGGAGCACGGCCTGCTCGGGCGACTTCCCCTTCAGCCCGGGCGGGGCGGGCAGGAGAGCGGCGACAGCGCCGAGGAGCGGGCCGACGACGACGAATGCCAGAAGGAACTGCATCACGGACTCGTTGATATCGATCACGCCTGCTCACGCTCCCGTGGCGACGAGGAGGACGGCGACCGCCAGGACGACGGTGCCGGCGAGCAGCGCGCTCACATAGGTCTGCACATTGCCGGTCTGGGCGCGCCGTACGGCGGCCCCGAGCAGGCGGGGTAGTTCGGCCGCGCCGCGTACGTAGGTCTCGACGACCTCGCGGTCGAGGAACTGGACGAGACTCGCTCCGGCGCTGACCGGGCGGACGAACAGCGCCGCGTACACGGCGTCCAGGTGGAAGCCGACGGCCGCGTGCCGGTACAGCGGGCCGAGCAGCAGCCGTCCGGGATCCGCCGGGTCGGGTGCGTAGGCCACGTCGCCGTAGGCGGGCTTGTGGCTGGCGATGGCCTCCGCCTCGACGAGCCCGGCGTCGCCCTCGGGATGGGCGGCGACGGCGCCCAAGGGGACTCGGGCAGCGAGTGCGCCGGTCCGCTGCCAGGCGCCGTAGGTGACGAGGACGCCGACCAGGGCGAGGCCCGTGCCGAGGATCGTGGTGACCGGGGTCGGGTTCAGTTCGCGGCCGTCGAACCAGTCGGGCAGCACGCGGTAGGCGAGCCCGCCCATGGCGATCGACGGGACGGCGAGGACCCACAGCACGAGGGTCATCGCCAGGGGCTGCTTCCCGTGGTCCGGGGCCTCGGCCCCCCGTCCGCGGAAGGCGAGCAGCCACAGGCGGGTCGCGTAGGCGGCGGTGAGCAGGGCCGTGATCAGACCGGCGACGAGGACGATCCAGCCGGCGCTGCCGGGAGCGTGCTCGGTGTGGCCGGTGGCGACGTGCTCGGCGGCGCCGAGGACGGACTCCTTGGAGAAGAAGCCGCTGAACGGCGGGATGGCGGCGAGCGCGAGGAGCGCCACGGTCATCGTCCAGAAGGCGTCGGGGACGCGGTCGCGCAGATGGCCCATGCGGTGCATGGCGGCCAGCGAGTTGGTGCCGGCGGCGTGGATGATCACGCCGGCCGCGAGGAACAGCAGCGCCTTGAAGGCGCCGTGGGACAGGAGGTGGAAGACGGCGGCACCGCGGTCGCCGACGGCCAGGGCGCCGGTCATGTAGCCGAGTTGGCCGATGGTCGAGTAGGCCAGGACCCGTTTGATGTCGTCCTGGGCGAGTGCGGCCAGGCCCGAGCCGGCCATGGTGACGGCGGCCATGACGGCGAGTACGACCATCGCGGCCGCGGAGGCCTGGAAGACCGGGAGGAGACGGGCGACGAAGTAGACACCGGCGGCGACCATCGTCGCGGCGTGGATCAGCGCGGAGACGGGGGTCGGACCGGCCATCGCGTCGGGGAGCCAGGTGTGCAGCGGGAACTGCGCCGACTTGCCCGCGACGCCCGACAGGAGCAGCAGGGCGATCAGGGTCGGGTGGTCGAGCCCGCCGCTCGCGACGGTCCCGAGCACCTTGGTGATCTGGAACGAACCGGCGTCGGTGGCCAGCGCGAACAGGCCGATCAGGAAGGGGACGTCACCGAGCTTGGTGACCAGGAAGGCCTTGATGGAGGCGGCCCGGGCCTCCGGGGTCTCCCAGTAGTGGCCGACCAGGAAGTAGGAGCAGATGCCCATGACTTCCCAGCCGACCAGCAGCACGATCAGGTCGCCGGAGTAGACGACCAGGAACATCGCGGAGGTGAACAGGGAGACGAGGGCGGCGTAGGAGGGGTAGCGAGGGTCGTCCCGCAGGTAGCCGGTCGAGTAGATCTGCACACAGGTGGCGACGACGCCGACGAGGATGGCGACGAGGGCGGCGAAGCCGTCGATGTACAGGGCCAGTTCGATCGGGATGGAGCCGGTCGGCGTGAGCTCGGTGTGGGCGGTGACGGCCGCGTCGCCGCCCTGGCGCACGGCGACCAGCACGGCCAGCACCAGTGCGGCGAAGGTCGGCAGGACGGCGAGCGGGCGGACGAATCCGGGGGCCGTGCGGCCCAGCAGCAGGCCGGCGACGGCGCCCAGGAACGGCAGGAGGGGGACGAGGACGGCGAGGGTGGTCGTGGTCACGCGGTGGCCTCTGCCTTCTCGGCCGCGAGGGCGTCGCTGTCGGGGCCGTCGGCCTCGGGGCCCTCGGCGGTGTCGCGGAGGCGGTCGATGTCGGAGGTGCCGCGGTTGCGGTAGACGGCGAGGACGATCGCCAGGCCGATGCCGATCTCGGCGGCGGCGATGGCGATGGTGAACAGGGTCAGGGCCTGGCCTGAGTGCAGGGTCTCCTGGGCGGCCTTGCTGAGCCACACGTCGAAGGCGACCAGGTTGAGGTTGACGGCGTTGAGCATCAGCTCGACGGACATCAGGACCAGGATCGCGTTGCGGCGGGCGAGGACGCCGTACAGGCCGGTGCAGAAGAGGAGGGCGGAGAGCACGGCGGGATAGGCGAGGTGCATCAGCGGACACCTTCCTTGTCTGCCTGGCCGCTGCGGCTGCCGGGGACCTGTCCGCCGGCCGGGCTGGCCGCGTCCGCCTTCGCCTTGCGGGACAGGACGATCGCGCCGACCAGGGCGGCGAGGAGGAGGACGGAGAGCGCTTCGAAGGGGAGGACCCAGTTCTGGAAGAGGCTCTGGCCGGTGACCTTGGTCGAGCCGGCGGCGGCGCCGCCCAGGTCGATCCAGGTCGTGCGGAAGGCGTCGACGACCACCCAGACCAGGGCGGCCGCGGCGGCGCCGGCCACGGTGAGGGCGGCCCAGCGGTTGCCGGAGTCGGCATCCGGGGAGCGGCCGATGGGGGCCTTGGTGAGCATCAGACCGAACAGGAGGAGGACGACGATGGAACCGACGTAGATGAGGACCTGCACCCAGGCGATGAACTCGGCGGTGAGCAGGAGGTACTCGACGGCCAGGCCGCCGAGGGCGACGACGAGCCACAGGGCGGCGTGCACCAGCTGCCGGGTGGTGACGGTGACCAGGGCGGCGCCGAAGGTGGTCAGGCCGACGAGGAGGAAGGCGATCTCGACACCGTTCGGGGAGAGGAAGCCGTGGGGTGCGGCGGCGAGGCTCACGCGTCCCCCTCCTGAGGCTCGGCCTGCGCGGCCGCGAGCTTCTCCGCGCTCTTGCGGGCGGCGGAGAGTTCCTTCGGTTCCTCCGCGGCGGGGTCGAGGGCGGGCGGGGCCGGGACGGTCCACATCCACTCGCGGAGTTTGTCGCGCTCGTGGGTGAGTTCGCGGATATCGGTCTCGGCGTACTCGAACTCGGGGGACCAGAACAGGGCGTCGAAAGGACAGACCTCGATGCAGATACCGCAGTACATGCACAGGGAGAAGTCGATGGCGAAGCGGTCGAGGACGTTGCGGCTGCGCTCGCGGCCACCGGGGGCCACCGCCGGGACCGTCTCCTTGTGGGAGTCGATGTAGATGCACCAGTCGGGGCACTCGCGGGCGCACAGCATGCAGACCGTGCAGTTCTCCTCGAACAGGCCGATGACGCCGCGGGTGCGGGGCGGCAGTTCGGGCTGGACGTCCGGGTACTGCTCGGTGACCGTCTTCTTGGTCATCGTGCGCAGGGTGACGGCCAGGCCCTTGGCGAGGCCGGAGCCTGGGAAGGGGGACATCAGGAGATCACCACCTTGACGATGCCGGTGAGGGCGATCTGGGCGAGGGAGAGGGGGACGAGGAGGGTCCAGGAGAGCTTCTGGAGCTGGTCCTCGCGCAGGCGGGGGTAGGTGACGCGGAGCCAGATGACGACGAAGGCGAGGATCGCGGTCTTCAGCAGGGTCCACAGCCAGCCGAGGCCTTCGGCGCCCCAGGGGCCGTGCCAGCCGCCCAGGAAGAGGACGGTGGTCAGGCCGCACAGGACGATGATGCCCGCGTACTCGGCGAGGAGGAACAGGGCGAAGCGGAGACCGGTGTACTCGGTGTACGCGCCGAAGATGATCTCCGAGTCGGCGACTGGCATGTCGAACGGCGGCCGCTGCAGCTCCGCGAGGCCGGCCACGAAGAACACCATCGCGCCGGTGATCTGCCAGGGCAGCCACCACCAGTGGAAGGCGCTGACGATGCCGGGGAGGGAGACCGTGCCGGCCGCCATCGCCACCGAGGCGGCGGCGAGGAGCATCGGGAGTTCGTAGGCGAGGAGCTGGGCGGCGGTGCGCAGGCCGCCGAGGAGGGAGAACTTGTTGGCGCTGGCCCAGCCGGCCATCAGCGAGCCGAGGACGCCGACGCCCATCACCGCGAGCACGAAGAACACGCCCGCGTCGAGGACCTGGCCGACCGCGCCCTCGCCGGGGCCGATCGGGATGGCGAGCAGGACGAGCAGGTACGGCAGGAGCGCCACGGCCGGGGCGAGTTGGAAGATACGGCGGTCCGCGCCGGCCGGGACGACGTCCTCCTTCTGCGCGAACTTCACGCCGTCGGCGATGAGCTGGGCCCAGCCGTGGAAGCCGCCGGCGTACATCGGGCCGAGGCGGCCCTGCATGTGGGCCATCACCTTGTGCTCGGTCTGGCCGACGATCAGCGGGAAGGTGAGGAAGACGACGAAGACGGCCAGAAGTCGCAGGGTGACGTCGAGCACGTCGTTCACTGCGGGCCTCCGGTGCGATCGTCACGGTTCTGCTCTTCAGGGGCGGGGCCGACCGCGGGGGCCTGCTCACCGGGGGTAGCCTCTTCCGGCTCGGGGACCGGAGAGGCCGACTCTTCTTGCGCGGGAGCCTCGGGGGGCTCCGGTGACGGGATCGTGGGCGTGGACGTGGGCGTAGCCTCCGGCTCACGCTCCGTCGTCGCCGTGGGTTCCGTCTCCGCCTCGGGTTCCGTCTCCGTCTTGGGCTCGGTTTCCGCCTTGGGCTCGGTTTCCGCCTTCGGCTCCGGCGCCGCCTCGTCGAAAGCCGGGCGGGCGTGGTGCCAGGGCGCGTCCGAGCTGCGGGCGGCGGTGGGACGTGCGGACGGCCGGGTGGGGGCGCCCGGTGCCGATGGTTCTGCCGACGCCGCGCGCTGCGAGGCCGAGCCTCCCGACGCGCTCCGCGCCCGGCGCGGCCCCGCGGCAGCCGCAGACTCCGGCGCCCCCGTCGGCTCCGGCTGCTCGGTCGGACCGGTCGGCTCGGTCGGCTCGGTCGGCTCGGTCGGCGCAGTCGGGGCAGTCGGGGCAGTCGGGGCAGTCGGGGCAGTCGGGGCAGTCGGGGCAGTCGGGGCAGTCGGGGCAGTCGGCGAAGGCTGCTGCTGTGCCGAAGTCGGCTCCTGGACCCCCTGGGACGCGGAACCCTCGCTCGCGCTGCGTGCCCGGCGTGCGGGACCGGTCGGGGTGGCGGTCTCGGCGGGCGGAGCCGGGCTCGCCGCGGCGGTCTCGGCGGCCGGCGTCTCCGGTGTCGGGGTCTGGCTGGCCGAGCCCTGTGCCGCCGTGCGGGCACGTCGTACCGGCCGCTCCCCCGCCGCGCGGGCGGGGCGCTCGCCCGCGGTGGCGCGGGCGGGGCGGGCCGGAGCAGGAGGGAGCTGGCCCTTCAGGGGGCCCCACTCGTTGGGGTCGGGGACGCCCGGCGGCAGCATCTGGCGGCGCTTGGGGCCGCCGTGGTCGGACTCGCCCGGTTCCTTCGCGCCGGGCCAGGCCTTGGCGACGCGTGACGCGAGGACGAAGTCCTTGCGGAGGGGGTGGCCCTCGAAGGTCTCCGGGAGGAGGAGGTGGTCCAGGCCGGGGTGGCCCTCGAAGTCGACGCCGAACATCTCGTGCGTCTCGCGTTCGTGCCAGCGCGCGCCCGCGTAGACGCCGACGGCGGAGGCGAGGACCGGGGTCTCGTGCGGGACCGTCGTGCGCAGCAGCAGACGGCGGACCGGGAACAGGGCGACGACGTGCGCCGAGACGCGGAAGCCCGCGCCCGGTTCGTCGACCGCGCTCAGCCAGTCGAAGTAGGTGCAGGACAGGGTCGTACGGGCCGTCTCCAGGGCGGTGAGCCAGGACGACGGCGGGACGTCCACCGTCAGGACCTCGTACGACTCCTCGGCCGTGGCCTCCGCGCCGAAGAGGTCTTCGACGGGGGCGGGCAGCCAGCCGACGGTGGTCATCTCGCGTCCCCCTCCGCAACGGGCGCCTTCACCAAGGGGCTCTGCAGCGCGGCCGCCGAAGGGCGCGAGGCACCAGTGGCGCCGTACCGCTCCTCCAGGGACTCCCTGGCGATCTTCTCCTGCAGCTTGAGGATCCCCTGGAGCAGCGCCTCGGGGCGCGGGGGGCAGCCGGGGACGTAGACGTCCACCGGGATGATCTGGTCGACGCCCTTGGTGACGGAGTAGGAGTCCCAGTAGGGGCCGCCGCAGTTGGAGCAGGCGCCGAAGGAGATCACGTACTTCGGTTCGGGCATCTGCTCGTACAGGCGCTTCACCGCGGGGGCCATCTTGTCCGTGACCGTGCCGGAGACGACCATCAGGTCGGCCTGGCGCGGGCCCGGCGCGAAGGGGATCACGCCCAGGCGGATGAAGTCGTGGCGGGCCATCGACGCGGCGATGAACTCGATCGCGCAGCAGGCGAGGCCGAAGTTGAAGACCCAGAGCGAGTAGCGGCGGCCCCAGTTCAGGACCACCTTCATGGGCTCGGGAGCCAGGCGGGCGAGCGCGCCCAGCCGCTTCGGTTCAGGAAGCAGCACCGGCTCGGAGAGCGAAGGAGTCGCATCCGGCGTCGTGTTCGTCACGTCCATGCCAGGACTCCCTTCTTGTATGCGTACAACAGACCCACGGCAAGGAAGCCGAGGAAGATGAACATCTCCACGAGCGTGGTCGCGCCGTAGCCGGGGGCGGCGAAGATCGTCGCCCAGGGGAACAGGAAGATCGAGTCGACCGCGAAGATCACGTACAGAAAGGCGTACACGTAGTAGCGGACCTGGGTGTGTGCCCAGCCCTCACCTACAGGATCCACGCCGCACTCGTATGTCAGAAGTTTCTCTGGTGTGGGGACCACCGGCCGCAGCAGGCGTCCCGCGCCGAAGGCGACTCCGACGAAGAGCACGCCCACAAGAGCAAGCAGTCCCACGACCGAATAGGACTGGAAGTACCCCGCCGCGACGGTGGTCGAGCCCCCCAACGTCTCCCGCAACGTCCGTCCCTCGCTCCCTGACCTGGTGACTTCGGTGAACTCTTGATTCGAACGATCTGTACGCACGGGAGTCTAGGCCCTGATAAAGGGACCGTAAGCAGCCTGTCACGGCGTGAGACGCCAGGGTGGGGTTTTCCCCAGGAGACCCCTGCGGCGAACTTCATGGCGCCATCGCGCGACGCACGGCACGCTAACCGGTATGACCGCTCCCACCCCCTCCGCCGGCGTCGCGCGGGCCGACGGCGACGAACAGCTGCCACCGGTCCGTTTCGCCTATGACCGGCACACCTGGAAGGAGATCGCGCATCTCCTGGTGAACCTGCCGATGACGTTGCTCGGGTTCACCTACGCGGTCACCGCGCTGTTCGTGAGCGGCATGCTGACGGTCACCGTGGTCGGCTTCCCGCTGCTCGCGGGCGCGCTGCTGGGCGCACGGCACCTGGGGAAGCTGGAGCGGGCGCGGGCCCGCGGGCTGCTCGGGGTGCGGGTGGAGGAGCCGAGTCCGCTGCCGCTCGGCAAGGGCGGCGGGCTGCTGCCGCGGCTGTGGCTGGCGCTGAAGGACCCGGTGGGCTGGCGGACGCTGCTGTACGACCTCATCAGGCTGCCGTGGGGCATCGTCACCTTCGTCACGGTGCTGACCGGGCTGTTCGTGCTGTGGCCGGTGCTGCCGTACATCGTGCGGGGGCTGTCGAACGTGGACCGGGTGATGGTGCGCGGGCTGCTCTCGCCCTCCGACGAGCTGGAACGCCGTATCGCCGAACTGGAGTCCGATCGCGGGGTCGTGGTCGACACCGCGGCCGCCGACCTGCGGCGCATCGAGCGCGATCTGCACGACGGGGCGCAGGCCCGCCTGGTCAACCTGGCCATGGGGCTGGGCCTGGCCAAGGAGAAGCTCCTGGAGGACCCCGATTCGGCCGCGGCGATGGTCGCGGAGGCGCACGGCGAGGTGAAGCTGGCGCTCCAGGAGCTGCGCGACCTGGCCCGTGGCATCCACCCCGCCGTACTGACCGACCGTGGCCTGGACGCGGCCCTGTCCTCGGTCGCCTCCCGCTGCACCGTGCCCGTGAAGGTGACCGCCGACCTGGAGTCGAGACCGGCCGCCGCGATCGAGGGCATCGCCTACTTCACCGTCTCCGAGCTGCTGCAGAACGTCAGCAAGCACAGCGGGGCGCGGTCCGCCTCGGTCGACGTGTGGCGGGCGGAGGACCGGCTGCTGATCCAGGTGTGGGACGACGGCCGCGGGGGCGCGCGCCTGGACGGCGGCAGCGGGATGCGCGGTCTCGCGGACCGGCTGGGCGCCGTCGACGGCCTCTTCGTCGTCGATTCGCCGCCCGGCGGCCCGACCACGGTCACCGCCGAGCTGCCCTGGCGGGACCGGAGCCAGGCCCCCCACGGGGAGTAGGGAAAACCCCCCGGACAAGACGCCGACGGCCTCCATGGTCCGCGGACCTGCGGCGCAGCAGGGTGGGGGTACGGCAACACAGCCGCCGGACGAGGAGAACGGACGACGCCGATGGCCACGGAGTACGGACAGGGGTACGGGCACCACAGCGGGCCCGGATTCCGGGACGCGGACGAGAGGGAGCGGCACCTGCCCGCCGCCCTGCGGGCTCCGTTCGAGGCACGCAGCTGGCGGGAGTTCGGCTACGTCCTGCTCAGCTTCCCGATCAGCACCGTGTTCTTCGTGTTCGCCGTGACGATGGTGTCGCTCGGGGCGGGCCTGCTGGTGACGTTCCTCGGGATCCCGGTGCTGGCGGCGGCGCTGGCCGGCTGCCGCAGCTTCGGGGCGCTGGAGCGGGCGCGGGCCCGCGGGCTGCTCCGCCTCCAGGTGGCCGACCCCGAGCCGCTGCGGATGCGCAAGCCCGGCGCGCCGGCCTGGATGGGCGCGGTCCTGAAGAGCGGCACGTCGTGGCGGCACCTGCTGTACGCGCTGCTGCACTTCCCGTGGGCGGTGTTCTCGTTCGTCGTCGCGGTGAACTTCTGGGCGTACGGCTGGGCGCTGCTGACGTACCCGCTGTGGTTCTGGCTGTTCCCGATGTACGGCGGACAGGGCGGCCTTCAGCTGTACGGCGACGGGACCCACAGCATCTATCTCGACAATCCCTTCGAGATCACCGTCACCGCGTTGGTGGGCCTGCTCTTCACGCTGGCCACGCCGTGGATCGTGCGGGCGCTGACGCTGGTGGACCGGCTGATGGTGCAGGGGCTGCTCGGACCGTCGCAGC
The DNA here is from genome assembly GCF_042895285.1 of Streptomyces sp. NPDC001406. Taxonomy (NCBI): domain Bacteria; kingdom Bacillati; phylum Actinomycetota; class Actinomycetes; order Kitasatosporales; family Streptomycetaceae; genus Streptomyces; species Streptomyces sp. NPDC001406. The sequence continues at coordinate 1,999 of NZ_JBIAWG010000029.1, read as the reverse complement.
TGGCGACGCGGGTGGTGGAGCTGGAGTCCGACCGGGGGGTCGTGGTGGACACGGCGGCCGCCGACCTGCGGCGCATCGAGCGGGACCTGCACGACGGGGCACAGGCGCGGCTGGTGGCGCTGGCCATGGATCTGGGGCTGGCGAAGGAGAAGCTGACGGAGGACCCGAAGGCGGCGGCGCGGATGGTCGAGGAGGCCCACGGCGAGGTGAAGACGGCGCTCCAGGAGCTGCGCGACCTGGCCCGCGGGATCCATCCGGCGGTGCTGACGGACCGGGGGCTGGACGCGGCACTGTCCGCGGTCGCCTCGCGGTGCACGGTGCCGGTGCAGGTCGACGTGGACCTTGAGGAGCGGCCGGCGCCGGCCATCGAGGGGATCGCCTACTTCACCGTCTCCGAGCTGCTGCAGAACATCAGCAAGCACTCCCGGGCCCGCCGGGCCACGGTCGACGTGTGGCGGTCCGAGGACCGGCTGATGCTGCAGGTCGCGGACGACGGGGTGGGCGGCGCCGACGTCTTCGCGGGCTCGGGGCTGGCGGGGCTGGCCGAGCGGCTGGACGCCGTGGACGGAATCCTGGTCGTGGACTCCCCGGCCGGCGGTCCCACCCGGATCACGGCGGAGCTGCCCTGGCGCCGCTGACGGCTTCGGCTCGGCGGGCCCCACCGCCGGGCCCCACCGTGCCCCTCCCCCGGCTGCCGTGGCACGCCCGGACCACCCCACAACAAGCCGTCCGGGGAGCGGAACCCGACATGCCCCGCGCCCAATCCCGCAGCCCGGGCGCGATGAGGTCCGAATGCTGGAATGCTGGACTTTCGTCAGGGGAGCGCGGAACGAAGACGGGTTGTGGGGGCCGGAAGATCGTGGAGGACAGGGTGCGGGTGGTCATCGCCGAGGACTCAGTGCTGCTCAGGGAGGGCCTGACCCGGTTGCTGACCGACCGGGGGCACGATGTCGTCGCCGGTGTCGGGGACGCCGAGGCGCTGGTCAAGACCATCGCCGACCTGCACGCGCAGGGCGCGCTGCCGGATGTCGTCGTCGCGGACGTACGGATGCCGCCGACGCACACCGACGAGGGGGTACGGGCCGCGGTGCGGCTGCGCAAGGCGCATCCCGGACTGGGTGTGCTGGTGCTGTCACAGTACGTGGAGGAGCGCTACGCCACCGAACTGCTGGCCGGTTCCAGCCGTGGCGTCGGCTATCTGCTCAAGGACCGGGTCGCAGAGGTGCGGGAGTTCGTGGACGCGGTCGTCCGGGTCGCGCAGGGCGGTACGGCCCTGGACCCCGAGGTCGTCGCGCAGCTGCTCGGGCGCAGCCGCAAGCAGGACGTGCTCGCCGGGCTCACCCCGCGGGAGCGGGAGGTGCTGGGGCTGATGGCCGAGGGACGGACGAACTCGGCGATCGCCAAGCAGCTGGTGGTCAGCGACGGAGCCGTGGAGAAGCACGTCAGCAACATCTTCCTGAAGCTGGGGCTGTCGCCCAGCGACGGGGACCACCGGCGTGTTCTGGCCGTTCTCACCTATCTGAACTCATGAGGACCTGACACTGTGTCAGCGCACACCCGCACGAGAACCGACCAACACACGGGAGCGTCTCCATAGAAAGCCCCGGGGGGCGAGAAATCATGACAAGTCAGGGCGACGAGTCGTCTCAATGTGCCGTCCATCATGCGAACGGCCGAGGGAAGGCGACCCTAACCGACGTAGGGTTGATCCTGGGAAGGTCCATGGGACGACCAAGCCCGGACAGCCGCCTCGAAGGAGGTCCAGTTCAGTGACCAGCCAGGTCAGCAGGACAGCGGAACAGGCCGACGGAGCCGTCGTAGGAGAGCAGCGGAAACCGAGTGGCGTGAAGGATGTACGACGCCTCGATCGGGTGATCATCCGGTTCGCGGGGGACTCGGGTGACGGTATGCAGCTCACCGGTGACCGGTTCACGTCCGAGACGGCGTCCTTCGGCAATGACCTCTCGACTCTGCCCAACTTTCCCGCGGAGATCCGTGC
>NZ_JBIAWG010000028.1:56618-70688 GCF_042895285.1 Streptomyces sp. NPDC001406 | reverse complement strand
CGCATACCCGACCTTCTGCATCGCCCGCTTGGTGAACTCGTCCGTGTTCACGATGATCTCCGCACCCCGCGGCAGATCCCCGATGTTCGCCTTCAACGCCGCCGGGTTCATCGCGACCAGCACGTTCGGCGCGTCCCCCGGCGTCAGGATGTCATGGTCGGCGAAGTGCAACTGGAACGACGAGACCCCCGGCAGCGTGCCGGCCGGAGCACGGATCTCCGCGGGAAAGTTGGGCAGAGTCGAGAGGTCATTGCCGAAGGACGCCGTCTCGGACGTGAACCGGTCACCGGTGAGCTGCATACCATCACCCGAGTCCCCCGCGAACCGGATGATCACCCGATCGAGGCGGTGGATCTCCTTGGCGGGGGACGGTTCCGTTCCGGGAGGCGAGGTGGTTTCCACGGACATGCGCGTGTCGGCTCCTGTCGGTCCCTGTGGGTCGTACACGGTCGTACACGTGGCCAGAGGCTAATCAGGCGCATTAGAGGGGCGCTTGGGCGTGTTCACCGGGTCCGGTACAGGGTCAGGTTCGGCCGTCCGTCGCGCTGTTGGCGGGGCCTGCGCAGGCCCGCGGCGGCGGCCTCGGGGGCGGCCTCGGAGGCGGTGTCCGTGCCGCTTTTCGCGCCTCGCCGGCCGCGCCACTGCGCCAGGTCGGTGACGGTGCTGTGCGCGGAGCCGGGCACGGGCTCGGGCACCGGCGCGGGGTGTGCGTGCACGGACACGGGCGCCTGGTGGCGGGGCCGTTCGAGCTTCAGTACCTCGTGCAGGGCCTCGCCGAACCGGGTGATGTCCTGCGGCGAGTTGTCGTGGTGGACGGAGGCGCGCACGGCCGTGGTGACGCCGAGGCCGGGCAGGTAGAGCGGGGTCTCCTGCGCGACCGTCTTCCACACGACCACGCCCCGGGCCGCGAGCTGCCGGCGCACCAGTGCGGCGGGCAGTTCGTCGTGCCGGAAGGTGAGGATGCCGGACTGGATCCGCCCGGGGGCGATCAGTTCGAAGCCGGGGGCCTCCTCGACGGTGGCGCGCAGGCCGGCGACCAGGTCGTCGTCCGGCAGGGCCTCGGTGTGCTCGGCCAGGGCCGTGTTCAGCGCCACGACGGCGGCGCCGTGCGGCGGTACGACCGGATCGACACCGGCCGGTGCCAGGAGCTTCCTGAACCCCGGTGACGTAGCGGCGAAGCCGACCGACTGCGGGCCGCGCAGGAACCGCCAGCCGTCGCCGGTGAGCAGGTCGCAGCCGATGCGGGCGGCGTCCACGGGGAACTGACCGACCGCGTAGGACGCGTCGACGGCGTACACGCAGCGGTGTGCGGCGAGGATGCGGCCCACGTCCTCCACGGGGTTGACGATGCCGCAGCCGGCCGGGACGTAGGTCACCGAGACGAGGGCGACGTCGTCGTCGATGTGCGTGGCCATCCACTCCAGGTCCAGGTCGCCGTCCGGGCGCAGCGGTACGACGTCCAGGGCGCAGCGGGTGCGGTCGCGCAGGGCGTACAGGGTGCTGAGGTTGGCGGCGCCCTCGTAGGGAGTCGTCCAGATGCGGTCGCCCGGGCCGAGCGGCAGGCGGCCGAGGAGGGTGGCGTACGCGTCCGCGGCGCCGGTGAACAGGGTGGTGTCGCCGGCCGGGGTACCCAGCAGGGCGGCGAGGCGCTCGTCGATCTCGTCGCGGACGACGTCGTCGAGGTGCTCCTCCAACTCGTAGGGGCCGTAACGGTCGTCGTGGCGCGTCCACTCGGTGAGGGACGCGCGTACGGCGGCGGGCATGCGGCCCAGGCCAGCCGAGTTCAGATGGACCATTCGGTCGCCGTGTGACGTCGCATTCACTTCCGGGGCCTCCCCCCGTGCGATGGGGCAATGTCTTGCCTCGTGCTTGGCAACACATTGCCAATACATACGGCGAGTTGGCAATGTGGGCTCAGGCGGCGCTCTAGTGGCGGGGCTTTGCCAGGCCCTTCTGACTTCCTTCTGCCTTCCTTCTGGCTTCTGTCCCGATTCTGCCCGGCTCAGCTCCCTAGAAATTGCCAAGTTCTGGCAGAGGGATCCTCGTTCTGCCAAATCCTTATATCTGCGCAGGTCAGAAGTGGTTCGATATGGCAATTTCGGTGTCCCGGCCGGGGCTCTGGGGCGTTTCTGGCGCCCTTCTTGAGCCAATTTCGATCAATTCCCCAGTGATTTACGAGATTTCCTTGCCAACCTTCTTGGCAAGAGGTTGCCAAGCAGCCGGACCGAAGTTGACACAGAGGAGCCCGCCATGAACCGCATCGCCAAGATCGCCGCCACCGCCGCCGCTGTCGCCGCCACCGCGTTCTCCGCCGTCGGAGTCGGCGCCGCCACCGCGGAGGCCATCGGCTGGCCGACCACGACGCAGTCGGCGACCACCACGGACGCCATCGGCTGGCCGAAGACCGCGACCACCGTCTCCGCCGCGGGCACGGACGACATCGGCTGGCCCAAGGCCACGACGGTCTCCGCCGCCGGCACGGACGCCATCGGCTGGCCCAAGGCCGCCACCGTCTCGGCCGCCGGCACCGACGACATCGGCTGGCCCAAGGCCGTCACCGCCTCCGCCAAGAACACGGACGGCATCGGCTGGCCCACCGCCGCCTCCGCCTCCGCCAGGACCACCGGTGACATCGGCTGGCCGAAGACCGCGACCACCGTCTCCGCCGCCGGCACCGACGACATCGGCTGGCCCAAGGCCGCCACCGTCGCCGCCGTCTGAACCGTCGCCCGCGAGCAACGCAGACCTCTCCACCGATCCACCGGGAAGCCCCCGCCGGCCATCGTGCCGCCGCGGGGGCTTCGGTCGTTTCCGGGCCTGTTGAGCGGCGTCATCTCCGTCCCGGCTCCACCCCCCTTAAAGGTGTTGATCGCATTCTTGCCCCGACCAGCGAGGTTCCGGTGAAAGGCGGGCTCATGACGCAGGCGGGCAGGGCATCGGTGGCCGGTGCTCTGGAGACGGTCCTCGCCACCTGTACGGTGGGGCGTTCCCGGGTGGTACTGATCGAGGGCGCCGCCGGCTGTGGCAAGAGCCGTCTTCTGCACGCCGTGGCCGAACAGGCCGTCGCCGCCGGGGCGTTGGTGCTCACCGCGGCCGCCACCGAGGCCGGACGCCGGATGCCGCTCGGTGTGCTGCGCCAACTGGTCGGCAGCGCCCCGCCGTTCGCACTCCCCCGCACCGGTGCCGAGGACGCGAAGCCGCCCCGGGAGGCGATGCGGACGTTCTGCGCGGAGCTGTGCGATCTCGCCCTCGCCGGGCCGGTGGTGCTGTGCCTGGACGACGTACAGCACGCGGACGCGCAGTCGCTGCACCACCTCGGCTATCTCGTACGGCACGCCCGCCCGGCCCCCGTGCTGGTCGTCGGCACCGTGTCGTCGTACGCCGATGCAGCCCAGGAGCCCTCGTGCGCGCCCGAGTTGACGCGCCAGCCGCACTTCCGCCGGATCCGGATCGGTCTGCTGTCGGCCCGGGAGACCGCGGAGGTCCCCTCGGCCCGCCCGTGGGAGTGGCCGGGGCCGGCCCGTCCCGGCCGTACGGCCGCGGAGCTGCACCGCATCACCGGTGGCAACCCTCTTCTGTTGCACGCCCTGTTGGAGGAGGACCGCGCCGCATCCGCGTCGCCGCCGCCGGACCCGGCGCTCGACGGGCCGTTCGCCGCGGCCGTCGCCGCCTGTCTGCGGCGCAGTGGTCCGGGTGCCCTGGCGGCGGGCCGGGCGGTGGCGATCCTGGCGGAGCGGGCGACCGAGCCGCTGGTCACGCGCATGCTGCGCCCCGAGGACGACGCCGCGCCCGCGCTGGCCGCGCTGCGCGCCTGCGGGCTCCTCGACGGGCTCGTCGACGGGCGCGCCTGCGGGCTCCGCTTTCGGCATCCCGCCGTCCTGGCCGCCGTACTGGCGGACGCCTCACCGCGTGCCCGCGCGGAACTGCACCGGCGGGCCGCGCTGGTGCTGACGGCGGCGGGGGCGCCGGCCGATGTGGTGGCCGACCATCTGCTCGCGCCGCGGGCGGACGGTGCGCGCGTGCCCGTACGGCCCGAGGACTTCACCCTGCTCATGGACACCGCCGAGGGCCTGCTGGCCCAGCGCCCCGGGGAACACCGCACCGACCAGGCCGAGCGCCTGCTCGAACTGGCCCACGGAATCTGCCCCGACGAGGCCGCGCGGACCGGCGTGGCGCTGCGGCTCGCGCAGATCGCCGCGCGCCGCGATCCGGAGGCTGCCGAGCGGAGGCTGACCGCGTTGCTCACCGGGCCGCGTTCGGCCCTGTCCGCGGCGGGAGCGGAGCACCGGTCGCGGTCGGCCGGAATGCTGCTCGCGCAGGGGCGGATCGCCGAGTCGGCCGCGCTGCTGCGGGAGGCGGGCGAGCCGGGCGCCCACGGCGAAACACCCTTCGACGCCCTGCTCGACGCGCCGGTGGCAGGCCGCGCGGAGGTGCCGGGGCGGGCGCGGCTGACCGACGCCACCCTGGCCCCGCTGGTCCTGGCGGTGCGCACGCTGCTGTACTCCGACCGTCCCGAGCGTGCCGTGCCGGCGAGCCGGCGGCTGCTGGAGGAGGCGGAGGCGAGCGGGGCGCCCGGCTGGCGGGCGGTCTTCGCGACGCTGCACGCCGAGGCGTTGCTGCGGGTGGGCGACGTACGCGGTGCCCACGCGAGGGCGACGGAGGCGCTCGATGCGCTGCCCGCGGGGGGCGGGACCTTCCGTTACGCGCCGGTCGCGGTGCTCGTCGAGGCGTGCGGTGCGTTGGGCCGGTACGAGGAGGCCGCCGGGCACATTCGGTACCCCGTCACCCGGCGCGTACTGAACACCCTGTACGGCCTGCAGTATCTGCGCGCCCGCGGGCTGCACCACCTGGACCTGGGCCGGCCGCAGGCCGCGCTCGCCGACTTCCGCAGGGCCGGTCGGCAGTTGCAGCTGTGGCGGGCGGACCGGGCGGCGTGCCTGCCGTGGCGTACGGACGCGGCGCAGGCGCTGCTGCGGCTGGGCAAGGTGCGGCAGGCGCGCGAACTGGCGGAGGAGCAGCTGGCGTTGCCGGACGGCGAGCGGCCGTGGGTACGGGGTCAGTGCCTGCGGATGCTGGCCGCGACGGGCGAACCTGGACAGCGCACCGTGCTGCTGCGGCAGGCGGTGGAACAACTGCGGTACGGCGGGGCCCGGTTGGAGACGGCGCGGGCACTGGCCGACCTGGGGCACGCGCTGCACGCGGACGGCGGCCCGTCGCAGGGGGCGGCCACGCTGCGTGCCGCGTGGAGCCTGGCCCAGCAGATGGGGGCGGTGGCGCTGCGCGACGAGCTGCTGCCCGGCTCCGGCGGTGTCGCCGTCGTGCACGGTACGGCCGTACCGGAGGAACTGACCGACTCCGAAGGGCGGGTGGCGGCGCTGGCGGCACAGGGCCTGACCAACCGGCAGATCGCGGCGCGGCTGTTCATCACGGCGAGCACGGTCGAACAGCACCTGACCCGCGTCTACCGCAAACTGGGCGTAACCGGCCGCAACGGGCTCCCGGCGGAGCTGGCCGCCGAAGTCCCGGTGACCACCTGACCCTGCTGCGGAGTACGGGCTGATCTATGATCCGGGCGTTCTGACACACCCCCTCCCGCTGCGCCGCGTCCATCGGCGCATGCCTGCCGCGAAAAGTAGGTCTCCCCGACGTGACCGGTTCCGCCCCCGCCCCCGCCCCCAAGGCACCATGGCTCCTCGCCCGCCTCGCCCAGGGCGCGATAGCCCTCGCTGCCGTCGCGGACGTGTTCCGGGCTACGGCTCTGAGGGAGCATCGCCTGCATCCCACGGACGACGCGTCGCTGAGCAGGTCGGGACTCACGTCGATGGTGTTCCTCTATGTGATGACGGCGGCCACCGTGCTGTTCCTGGTGTGGTTCAGCCGCTGCCGGCGCACCGCGCAGATACTCTCCCCCGGTGCCGCCGCCGGGTCCGGCGTCTGGGCCGTCGTCGCCTGGTTCGTACCGGTGGTCAATCTGTGGGCCCCACGACTGCTCGTCCTCGACGTGTGGCACGCGAGCAGCGCCGGGGAGACGGACGGGGAGACGACGAGGAGGCGCAACGACGCGCTGGTGAACGCCTGGTGGGCGGCGTGGGTCGGCCACGCGGTGACCACGGCGGGAGCCCAGCTCGGCGCGGGCACCTCACTGCCGCTCCTGGTGGTGTCGGAGACACTCGAACTCGCAGCGGCCGTCCTCGCGATCTACGTGATCCAGCGCCTCACGGCTGCACTGCAGAACGCCGCGCTCCAGGCCCCGCCCGCCGCCGGACGGCTCGCGCAGCACGCCTGAGCATGGACAGGCTCCGGCTGATGGACCGGGAGTGCGCCGGACGACGTTCACGTTCCTGACTGTGATGGACGAAACGGTGCGCGGTCAGGTCAGGGGGCTGCATCTGCAGGGTTCGCTCGGGTTCCGGAGTTCTGCACGGACCGCAGCGATATCTACTTCGTAGGGTGTTGGCGGAACGGACCGACGCGGAGGGGACTCTCACCGCGTTACCAGGACGACGTGTGGACCGACGACGCCACCCTGCGTGCCTACAGCCACGGCAATCTCGCCGGTTACTCGACAGGTGTCGCCGAGTCGCTGGTCCGGCATCGGGTCGAGGCGGGCCGGGACGAGGCGACGGAGTGGTGTGTGCTGGGCGTCAGCCGTCTGCACCATCTGCTCGCCCGGGTGACGCTCACCTCGAAGAACAAGGCCGGGCGGCATGCCCGTACCGCCTCCGCCTACAAGGGGGCGCGGGCGGCAGCTGACGCGGCGGGGGCGCTCCCGCCCCGTCCCCCTGGCAACCCCGCCCCCTCCACTTGGCACCCAACCACCCCACCCCACCTGCGACTCAAGTACTGCTCCAGCGTTCCGAGACCCAGCCTCAGGAGCTGCTTGCCAGCATCTTGGCAAGGTTTTGCCAAGCCGGAACGCGCTGTCGTGTCGTAAGGAGCGAGTGCTGATGTCCATCCCCAGCCTCATCGAGTCGGTACTGACCGCTCACCCGGCCGTGTCCGCGGCAGCGGTGTCCGTGCACGGGACGGAGGACGGCGACGAACGGCTCGTCGCGCACGTGGTGCCCGCGGCTCCGGTGGCCGCCGCCGTCGCGGAGGACGCGCAGATCGCCGGGTGGCGGAAGATCCACGAAGCCCTGTACGCCGCCGGATCCGGGACGCCCGGGCCCGAGGGTGACTTCAGGGGCTGGAACAGCAGTTACGACGCGCTGCCGATCCCGCTGGAGGACATGCGGGAGTGGCAGGAGGCCACCTTGGAGCGGGTGCGGGAGCTGCCGCGGCGCCGGGTCCTGGAGATCGGCGTGGGCAGCGGGCTGCTGATGGACCGGCTGGCCCGTGAGGAGGGCGTCGAGGAGTACTGGGGTACCGACTTCGCCGCCTCCGCCGTCGCCGCGCTCACCGCCCGGACGCAGGCCGACCCGGTCCTGCGGAACAAGGTGCGGCTGCGCCGCCTGGGCGCCGAGGACACCACCGGGCTGCCCGCCGGGCACTTCGACGCGATCGTCGTCAACTCGGTGGTCCAGTACTTCCCCAGCCTGGCCCACCTGCGCACCGTGATCGAGCGGGTGCTGTCGCTGCTCGCCCCCGGCGGCTCCGTCCTGCTGGGTGATCTGCGCAGCCTCGACCTCGCTCGCTGCCTGCACACCGGTGTGGAGCTGGCCCGGCCGGGCGCCGCCGGGGACAGCCGCGAGGCGCTGCGCCGGGCCGTCGACCGGCGAATGGCCGACGAGACCGAACTCCTCCTCTCCCCCGCCCTGTTCGCCGCCCTCGCCCGCGAACTGCCCGCGCTGCGCACGGTGGACGTACGCGTCAAGCGCGGCACCCACCACAACGAGCTGACCCGCTACCGCTACGAGGCCGTCCTGTCCACCGCCGCGCCGGCCGCCGACCTCACCGCCGCGCCCGTCGTCCGCTGGGGCCGCGAGGTCTCCTCCGTCGCCGAGGCCGAGGACCGCCTCAACGCCCACCGCCCCGCCGTACTGCGGCTGGCCGGGATCCCCAACCGCCGGGTGCACGACGAGTACTGCGCGACGCAGTCCCTGGACAACCCGCTGGAGAGCGTCGACCTGGCCCCCCAGGACGCGCCCGCCCCCGACCCGGAGGCGCTGTGCGCGGCAGGCGAGCACCTGGGCTACCGGGCCCTGCCGACCTGGTCCGCGGAGGGTGCCGAACTGCTCGACATCGTCTTCGTCGACCCCGACCTGGTCCCCGCGGGTCCGCTGACCGGCGTGTACGTGGCACCGGCCGCCGCCGTCGAGGAGTGCGCCAACGTGCCGGCCGCCCTCGACGGCACCGTGGACCTGGAGGCCGTCCTGCGCGGCCATCTGCGCGAGCGGCTGCCGGAGCACGTCGTACCGTCGGCGCTCACCACCCTGGACGCGCTGCCGCTGAACGCCGACGGCACGGTCGACCGTACGGCGCTGCCCGCCCCCGCGCTCGACACGGACCACTCCGGCGCCCAGCCGGGCACACCGATCCAGGAGATCGTCCGTGACCTGTTCGCCGAAGTGACCGGGCTGCCGCGCCGCGAGGTGCACGCCGACTCCGACTTCTTCCGGATCGGCGGCGACCCGCAGGCGGCGGACCGGCTGCTGGCCCGGGCCCGCGAGACGCTGGACGCCGACCCGGGCGGCCGGGCGCTGTACGACGCACCGACACCGGCCGCCTTCGCCGCGCTGCTCGGCGACTCCCCCGCCGCCGCCACCGGTCCGGCCGAGGCGGGCGCGGACAGCGCGGTACTGCCGCTGCGGCTGCGCGGCCCGCTCGACCAACGGGCCCTGGAGGAGGCCCTGGAGGACCTGGGGCAGCGGCACGAGGCGCTGCGCAACTCGCTGCTGGGGGCGGCCGGTACCCGTCTGCGCTCCCTGGGCCCCGACGACCACCTGCTCGACCTCGCCCTGCCCGCCGCCTCCGTCGACCTGTGGTCGCAGCTGCCGCTGGCCGCCGAACTCGCCCAGGCGTATGCGGCCCGCGTCACCGGCGCCACCCCGCACCGCTCCCCCGCCGGGCTCGACGCGGCGCCCCGCGCGATCTTCGGCGACCTGGAGCCCACCCCGCTGCCGGGCAGCGTGCCACAGGCCGGCGCCGCCTCCTACGGCACCATCGAGGTCGTACTCGGCGACGAACTGCACGAACGGCTCACCCGGTTCGCGGCCGAGCACGGCAGCACCCTGTTCATGGTGGTGCACACCGCGCTCACCGCCCTGCTGGCCCGGCTCGGCGCGCCCGCCGAGATCACCGTGGCGGCGCCGGTCCCGGCCCGGGACAGCTTGGCGCTGCGCGGCGCGGTGGGCCCCTACGGGCGGGTCCTGGCGCTGTCGGTGGACACCTCGGGCGACCCGGCGTTCGCCGAGCTGCTGCGCCGGGTCCGCGAGCGGGACCTCGCCGCCTACCGGGACCCCGACGCGGCACTGGCCGCACTGCCCGGCGGGGTCGCGCTGACCGTGCTGCAGGAGTCCGTCGGCACGTTCGAGGCTGCCGGGCTCACCATCCGGCCGGACGAGGCCGAACTCCCGCTCCCCGCCGCCGACCTGGGCCTGACGCTGACCGAGCGGCAGACGCCCACGGGCGCGCCGGCCGGTATCACCCTGCTGACCGCCTACCGGCACGAGACCGTCGGCGAGGCGGCCGCCGCCTCGCTCACCGGGCAGCTCACCGCCGTACTGGAAGCCGCCCTCGACGACCCGTCGGCCGCGCTGAGCCGACTGCGGCTGGAGCCCGGCTCGGCGGAGGGCGGGGTGTGGGCGGGCGAGAGCGCCGTACTCCCGGCCGAGAGCGTGGCCGAGCTGTTCGCCGCGCAGGTGGCCCGGGCCCCCGAGGCCATCGCCCTGGCCGGCATGAGCTACGCCGAACTCGACGCCCGTACCGACCTGTTGGCGCACGCCCTGATCGCGCACAACGCGGGCCCGGGCACCTCGGTGCTGACCGCGCTGTCCTCGCCCGCCGGGTTCGCGGTGGCGGCGCTCGCCGTCGCCAAGACGGGTGCCGCGCTGCTGCCGGTCGACCCGGCCCTGGACGTGGACGAGTCGGTCAGGCCGGTGGTGCTGCTGCTGGACGAGACGGCCGACCTGGTGCTGCCCGTCGTACCGGGCGCGGCCCGGCTGGTGCGTGACGACGCCGCCGACCGGCTGCCGGCCACCGGGCGCTGGCCGGTGACCGACGCCGACCGGACGCGGCCGCTGCGGGCGGACGACGCGGTGCTGCTGGTGCCCGGCGAGGACGGCACCGTGGTGATCGGCGCCGAGACGATCGCCGCGGCGACCGTGGCCGAACCGGCCGACGCCGCCTGGCTGGTGCGCGGCTACCCGGACGGGGACATCGCCCTGGGCCTGCTCGGCGCGCTGGCCTCCGGCGCCCGGGTGCACCTGCCGGACGGCTCACTCGCCCACGCGGTGCCGCACGAGGTGCTGGGCTGGCTGCGGCGGGAGGGCGCCCGGGTGGTGCTGGGCGGCGCCGACGACGCGCTGACCGCCCTGGTCGCGCTGGCCTGGTCCGAGGGGGCCGAACTGTCCGTGAGCGGCGGCTGGGCCGAGGGCCGGTTCGTCGTCGAGCAGCTGCCCGGCGGGCCGCCCCGGCCCGCCCCCGGCTACCGCGCCTACGTCCTCGACGCCCGGCTGCGGCCGGTGGCCCCCGGCGAGACCGGTGCCCTCTACATCGCGGGCGCGGGTGTGGCCCAGGGCTACGTGGGGGACCCCGCGACGACCGGCGAGCGGTTCCTGCCGGACCCGTTCGGCGGGCCCGACGGCACAACCGCCCGTATGTGGCGCACCGGACGCGCGGCACGTCTGTCGGCCGACGGCATGCTCCGCGTGCTGGACCACACGGCGCAGGACGACCCCTTCGCGGACGACTTCGCCACGTTCGTCGTCCTCGCCGACGCTGCCGGCCACCAGGCGCTGTGGCCGGCGGCGGCCCCCGCGCCGGAGGGCTGGTACGAGTCGCACCCCGAGGACCTGTACGAACTGTGCCTCGACCACATCAACGAGCGCCTCAACGACCCGTTCTAGAAACACCGGGGCGGACCGGCCGACGCCACTGTGCGGTCGCCGGTCCTCCCAAGGCCCAGTCCACGCCACGCCACGCCCTGCCCCTCCCCTCCCCTCCCCTCCCCTCCCCTCCCCGTCCCGTCCCGGAGGACACGATGACCGCCACCGCCCTGGCCCCGACGTTCGCCCCGGCTGCCCCGGCCACTTCGGACGCCTCCGCCGACCCGCGGCACCACGTCCTCGACCTCACACTGCGCGACGCACGGTCCGCGTACGCGCTGGCCGCGTCCTGCGTGGAGGTGTACAAGGCGGCGGACGACCCGGGGTTCCTCGACGAGGCCCCCGTCATCGCGCACGAACTGCCGCTGACGGTACGCCGGCACCTCAACTCCGCGCGCCGCGACGAGGCCACACAGGTGACGGTGATCCGCGGCAACGTCGTCGACCGGGCGGCCCTCGGCACCACCCCGAGCCACGGGAGCGAGGCGGACACCGAGGCGAGCCAGGTGTACGACACCCTGCTCGTGCTGTACGCGGCGCTGCTCGGTGACATCACCGGCCGGGCGACCCAGCAGCCCGGCCGGGCCGACTGGGTGGGCCTGTTCGCGCTGGGCGACGAGGTCCGAGTGCCGGTCCTGGACGGCCACTGGAATGCCCACCCCGACGACAGCCTCACCGACGTGGTCGTCCCCACCGGCGCGGTCTGCTTCGTCGACAACCGCGACGTGGTGCACGGCCGGCGCTCCTTCCGCGCCGGGTCCGACGGCGCCGACCACCGGCTCAGGCGGGTCGACGTGGTCCGCGACCTGCCCCGCACCCGCGTCGGCTGAACCGCTGCCGCACCACACGGGGTCACTCGCCGCGCGTGATCTCCGCGTCGATCCGGGCCGGCGTGGTGGCCGGGTCGGCGACCAGGGTGGCCAGTTTCTCGTCGGTGTGGTGGCGGGTGGCGATGGCCGGGCAGCGGCGGCAGGCCGAGACGCCCGCCTGGGCCCACCACTTGCAGTCGGCCCGCAGGTGGCACTGCGGGACCGGGCCGAAGTCCGCGGCCGGGTAGGCGGCCACGACGCGTTCGATCAGGGTGCAGTCGGTGCCGCGCCGGTTGACGCACTCGGCGACGCAGTGCGAGGCGAAGCGCAGGACGCGCCGCGGTTCGATGTCCGGCGGCACCAGGGGCAGGACCTCGGCGGCCGGAACCGGTTCGGCCAGGTAGGCGACTTGGCCGTCGGTGCCGGCGCGCACGCCGAGGACCAACGACTCGGGGGCGTACGCGGCACCGCTCGGGCACCACGCGGTCCGCGTCCTGTCGGGGCCCGCCGGGCCGGCGTCCGGGGCGGTGTCCGGGCCGGCGTCGCCGGTCATGCTCGTCGTCCGCTCAGCACGCGGGCTCGTTGGGTTTGATCCCCACTCCCCTGCCCCGGGGGAACAGCGGCGCGTCGCTGCCCGCGCGCTCCAGGGCCACCGCCCGTCGCAGGCTGTGCGCCAGCTGCTCCCGGGTCGTGATGCGCGGGCCCGCGGTCCGGTTGGCGGCCGCGGTCTCGGCGCCGCCCGCGACGGCACCGGTGGCCGATGCCGCCATCGCGATGCCCGCTGCCGTACGGGAGTGCCTCATGCGCGTCCTTCCGTCTGCGTGGGTACCGGGCCCCCGAGCGTGGCCCCGGACGCTGCAGACGGAGTCGAGCCTCGCTGGACCTGGGACTGAGCCAGGGCCTCGGCGAGGATGCGCCAGATCTCGGCGGCGAGGTCGATGTTGGCGTCGGCCTGCGCCTGTTCGGCCAGCGCCCGCAGCCCCTGGACGCCGCCCTCGTCGCCGGACAGGATGCGCAGCTGGTGCCGCAGGATGTCGAGCCGTACCCGGTCCCGGTAGGTCATCCGCGGCTCCTCCAGGGCGAGTTCGCCGAGCAGGACGCGGGCGTCGTCGTACCGCGCGGTCAGGAACGCGAGGTCGGCCTTGAGCGCGGTCAGCTCCTGGCGCAGACCGGGCGTGCCGACGAAGGCGAGCGCGGACTCGGCGGCCGTGACGCAGCGCTGGGCGGCCTCGGGGTCGGCGGGGACCTTCTGCAGGTGCAGCCGGCCGGCGGCGAGCCTGAGCCGCAGCCACAGCACCAGGTCGTCGGTGCTGCTGAATCGCTCCAGGGCCTGCTCCAGACAGGCCTGCGCGGCCGGGTAGTCGCCCTGCCGGACGCGGACGGCGGCCGCGGTCCACATCGCCTCCGCCCACAGCGCGTCCGAGCGGCCCTCGACCAGCGCGGTCAGTTCGTCGGCGTGCGCCCGGGCGTCCGGCATGCGGCCGGCCTCGGCCTCCACGGACACCAGGGCGAGCAGGACGGCGGAGCGGTCCTCCACGCCCAGGTCGGAGTCCCGGGCGAGGTGGTGGGCGGTGATGCAGGCGTCGAGGGCGGCGGGGATCTCGCCCAGGGAGCGCAGACAGCGGGCGAGCCGGGTCAGTCCGCGCACGCGCAGCTCGGCGAGCCCCACCTCGTCGCCGAGCCGGACCAGGTCCTCCAGGTACTCCCGCTCCCCCTCGTGGTCGCCCTGCACCCGCCGCTGCTGGGCCAGTTGCCACAGCGCCTGCCAGCGCAGCACGGGCGTCTCGTGGCCCTCGGCGGCCAGGGCCTCGCGCAGGGTCTCCAGGGCGTCGCCGGATCCGGTGGAGGCGGCGAGGGTCAGCGCGTGCGCCAGGGAGCCGCCCGCGGGCTCCTCGAAGTCGGCCGGTTCCAGGCCGAGTCGTTCGGCGAGGTAGGCGACGGCGCGCTCGGTGGGCTGGCGGGCGCCCGACTCCAGCCGCGAGAGATAGCCCGTGGACATGCCGTCGCCGGCCAGCGCGGTCTGGGACAGTCCCTGAGCCATGCGCAGCTTCCTCAGACGGCGGCCGAACGCGGGCTGTCGGAGCATGTGACCATTCCCTCGGTTGGACACGCGGACGGCGGTGGCCGCGGACGGATGGGGCAAGGGTCCTGTCGTGCCAATACCCCCCCCCCGGCGGGGGGGGGGGCATTTTCGACCCGGGCCCAGGGGCCCGGCACCGGGGGGGGGCCGGGCCCCACGTGGGCCACCCCGTGCACGGGCCCGGGCCCGCGGGAGC
>NZ_JBIAWG010000028.1:0-56608 GCF_042895285.1 Streptomyces sp. NPDC001406 | reverse complement strand
TACCGTCTGCCTGGTGGCCCCGCGGGGCGGGCGGGGGGGGGGGGGGGGGGGGGGGCGGGCGCCCCCCCCCCCCCCCCCCCCGGGGGGGGGGGGGGGGGCCCCCCCCCCCCAGGACCCTAGGGACCGTCAACGGTAGGGGCCCTGGCAACAGCTGGGCAAACCCTTGCCAGGGCCCGTGCCCTGCGTCTCTTGCGTTTCTCGCGCCCGTCTCGCGTGGCTCTCTTGCGGACCTCGGGTGGACCTCTTGCGGGTCTCTTCCATCTCTCCGGCGACTCTCGAACCGGTCCGGGCAGGATGTCGAGCAGCACGGCCGTGTCCTGGTCCTTCGTGCCCGGGACGTGCCACCACCGCCCCCGTCGCCCCGGCCGCCCCGGCCGCCTCGCCCCCGGCCGCCCCGTCGTCCTCGTCGTCCCGTCCAGGAGTAGGTCATGAAGCCTGCGGTTGTGTGTGACGGCGACATCGGGTGGCCCGCGCTGGACGGTGGCAACGCGGACACGGGCAGGAGGGGCCGGGAGGAGCCGTACGGTCAGACCGGGCGCCGTACCCCGGTCTCGAAGGCGTAGATGGCCGCGTGCACACGGTTGGGCAGCCGCAGCTTGTGCAGCATGTTCTGCACATGGGTCTTGACCGTGTGCTCGGAGAGGGTGAGCGACCGGGCTATCTCGCCGTTGGACAGTCCGCGGGCCAGCAGTTCGAGCACCTCGCACTCGCGCTGGGTCAGCTCCTCGGGGCTGATGCTGGACACGCGGGCGCGGGGGGAGCGGCCTCCCTCCGCGGGGACCAGGGTGTAGCCGGCCGCGGCCAGCACGACCGCGGCGGCGAGCTGCCGCGACGTCGTCGTGCCGGGCAGGTGTCCGTGCACCGGGCTGCGGTCCTCGTCCTCGCCGCCGACGACGAGGACCGGCAGACCGTCCGGCGCGTCCTGCGCGAGCCGGGCCCGCTGTTCGACGGTCAGCGGACCGTGTACGACGAGGACCTGCGGGCGCAGTGAGCGCAGCGTGAGGCCCAGCTGGGGTCCGGGCGCGCTCTCGCCGGTGACGGTGATGCCGGGGTGTCCCTCCAGCAGTGCGCGGATGCCGGTGCGGGCCAGCGGGTCGGCGCCCACGATGTGCACCCGTACCGGGCGTGCCGCCGCGACGGCGGGAGCGGGGGCCGGTTCCGGGGGTTCCAGGGGCTGCGGAAGCGGGGCGGGCTCGCCGAGCGGGGGCAGGACGTGCAAAGTGGCGTGCCGTTCGTCCATGGCTGCCTCCTCCCCCTGGGCATGCGTCACGGTAGACGCGTCACAGGGGTAGGTCCCGCCCGCTCAAGTGGGTTCCGATCCGGCTCCGATCACGTCTCGCGTCCGGCCTGCCGAACGCGTTCGCCGGTCCACGGCACCGCTACAGGACCGATCGAGAATCGCATGACGGGTGCTGGAGTTGGTTCGGGTGGTCGGCCGATGGGCAGTCACCGGGTGCTTGAATGACGGCAGTCGGCACGCCTTTACGACCCAGGGAGCGAGCGCCGCGATGCGGAAGTCGTACTACGCAGCACACGTCTACATGATCGTGGGAGTGATTTCCGGGCTGTTCTACCGGGAATTCACCAAGGCCAACGACTTCACGGGGGACACCCAGCTGGCCCTGATGCACACCCATCTGCTGGCTCTGGGCATGCTGGGCTTCCTGATCGTGCTGGCCCTGGACAAGCAGTTCCAGCTGTCCGGGACGCGGTTGTTCAACTCGTTCTTCTGGTTCTACAACGTGGGCATCGCCATCTCCACGGCCATGATGGGCGTCCACGGCTGCCTGACCGTGCTCGGCGACCATGTCCCGGAGGCCGTGCCGCTGATCGCGGGGCTCGGGCACATCCTGCTCACCGTCGGGCTGATCCTGCTGTTCGTGCTGCTGGGCAAGCGGCTGAACGAGTCGGTGGCCAAGCCGCCGTCCGGGGAGCCCGAGCCGGCCAAGACCTCGGTCTGAGCCGAACGGACCTACCGAACGGACCTGCCGAACGAACCTGCCCAACGGGCCTATTGAGCGAGCCTGCCCAACGGCCTGCCAGCCCGCCGAGTTCAGGCGAGCTGTGCGGCGGGCCCGGTCAGCACCTCGGCCAGGACGGCCAGCCGCTCGGGTGTGGCCTCCGGGCCGAGCCGGCCGCCGTGGGTGAGCGTGGCCAGACCGTGCCAGGCACTCCAGACGACCTCCGCCAGGACGTGGGAGTCGCGGTCGCCGGCGAGGGGCCGGACCGCCTCCTCGATCTCGCCCAGGACCTCCAGCAGCGGCTGCGGGGTCGGTTCGCCGCCCGGGGGTGCGGCGCCCGCCTCGAGCACCAGCATGGCCTGATAGAGGACCGGCCCCCGGGCGGCGAAGTCGGCGTAGGCACGGGCGACCGCACGCAGCGCCCCGTGAGGGTCGGCCACGCCGAGGCGGGCGGCGCGCAGTGCCGCCGCGAGTTCGGCGAGCCCTTCCTGCGCCACCGCGTGGATGATGGCGTCCTTGTTCTTGAAGTGCTGGTAGAGCACGGGCTGGCTGTATTCGATACGGTCCGCGAGGCGCCGTGTGGTGACGTTGTCCCAGCCCTCCGCCTCGGCCATCTCGCGAGCCGTGGCAAGGATGAGCCGGTGCCGTTGGGCCTGCTCGCGAAGGCGGCGCTCTCGGGGGGTCATGACCCCACGTTAGCATTTCGGCGAAAATCTAGCTAGCGATGATAGGGTCCCTGCTTTTGGCAAGTTCCGTGCGTTCGGCGGGCTTTCTGCACGGATGCTCAAGCGGCCTTCGAGGTGCGGTCGGCACGATCGCGGCAAGACCGCCACAGAGAGGGCCAACAGAGAGGGCCATCCGATGCCGATGCGGACTTCCCTGGAGGCACTGCTCGACCTGGCTGCCGACGTGATGGGCCACGACCCGCGCACCCTGCCGGCCGAAGCCGCCGGCTCCCCCTTCATCACGCTGGGCGGCACCCTTGAGCAGGCGATGCGACTGCAGGCGCGCGCCGAAGAACAGCTGCGCTTCTCCCTGGACCTGGCGCTCCTGCTGGGCCCCGCCCCGCTCGCCGAGGTGCTGGCCCTGGCGGTGCCGGCAGCGGCCGTCTGCCCCGAGCGGCGACCGGGACCGTGGCAGGGTCCGGTGCTGCCGCAGCAGCGCACGGCACTCACGCCGGGCCGACCGGCCCGGGCGGCGTACCGCGTGCTGAGCGCGGAGCTCTCCGGCCCCTTCAAACCAGATGCGCTGCGTACGGCGCTGGACGCGCTCGGCGCCCGGCACGAGGGGCTGCGGACCGTGTTCACGCCGTCCGCCACGGGTCCGGTGCGCCGGGTGCTCGCCGACTGCCCGATACCGCTGGTCACGCTGGAGCGGGTGCTGCCCCGCCCGGGGCAGGACGCGGTGGCCGCCGTACACACGCGCCTCGCAGCGGACGTACAGAACCTGGCGGGCCGTCCGGGCCACCCCCCACTGGCATTCGTCCTGACCCCGCTCGGGTCCGGCCGCCGCCTGCTGTCCTTCCTCCACCACGAGGCCGTGGCAGACGCCTGGTCCGCGGCGCTGGTCTGGCAGGAACTGCTGGACGACTACGGCCGCACGTCCGCCGGCCGCTCACCGGCCCGTACGGTCGCGCCCGGCCCGGACCCGGTGGCCCGGCGCGCGGAGTCACTGCGCCGCTCGGGCGCGCTGCGGGCCCTGACGGCCGAACGCGCCGGACAACTGCGCGACGTACCGCCGGAGGCGACACCGACAACCGTCGGACGTCTTCCGGGCGACTTCGACTTCCGTGGTGAGCGGCTGTCGTTCGGGATCGACGAGGACCTGCGCGACGCGGTGGACGCGGCCGCCCGGCGGGCCGGTGTGCCGCACAGCACCGTCGTACTGGCCGCCTGGGTGCTGACCCTGGGCCGGCGGGCCGGGGTCGACCGGCTGCTGGTCGGCACGGAGATGCCGCTGCGGCCCACGGCCGCGCTGCTGCGCACCGTGGCGCCCTGCACGGCGACCCTGCCGGTGCGCTGCGAGGTGGAACCCACGACCGACTACTTCCTGCGGGGCCTGGCCTGCGCCTTCAGCGAGGCCCTCGCCTACGCCGAGGTCGACGCCGCCTGGCTGACGCGCGAACTCGGGCTGCCCGAGACCCCGTCCCGGCCGTCGGCACCGACCCGGGTGACGTTCGCGGCCCACGACGAGCTGCTGCCCGCGAGCGTGCGGGCCGGCGGCCTGACGGCCCGCTTCCACCACGGCCACCTGGGCGGCGCCACCGCCGACGCGGCCCTGACGGTGCTGCGCTGGCGCGAACGCCCGCTGCTGGCCCTGGACTTCGCCACCTCGGCACTGCACCGCTCCGACGCCGTCCGCCTCGCGGCCGAACTCCGCACCACCCTCCGCGCCCTGTCCCACTCCCACCCCTGGACCCCGGTCGACGACCTCTTGCCGCGGGCGGCGGTGAGGGGGGCGCGGGCGGCGGTGGTCGGGTAACGGCCGACGCCGGGTCACGCGAACGGGGTCCGCCGCCTTCGCCTACACCGACAACACCGTCTGGGAGCGGCTCGCTCCACCCACCCGCGCCCCGCTGCCCACGTCCGGCGTCGGCCGGCAGCCGGGCACGGACAGGCCCGCCGACGCCCTGGCCGACGACGAGCTCGCCCTCGCCCACCAGCTCCTGGCCCAGCTCAACCAGCGCGCAACCACCCTCCTCACGCCACGCATTCGCCACCGCTGTGGCCACTGGCCAGGGGCTGACCAGTACGCACACAACTACGGGCAGGCTCAGAGGGCGTCCGGGTTGATGTCCTGCGTACGGGCAAGGGCGAACAGGACTCGTTCGATCATGTCCAGACGCTGGGTGATCGACCGATCCCCCCGCGCGCCGATGGCCTTGGCAAGGGAGTCACGGGGCGGGACGGCCGTCAGGGCCTTCACGCATTGAGATCCAGCACGCGGACGGGCTCGCCGATCCAACGGTCGGGGGCGGTCGTGGCGATGATCGCCCCGTCAGGACGGTCCGGGGTGGGCTGAGCGGCGTACTGGCAGTGCGCGGCGGCCCAGGTGTTCTGCCGGGCCACCGCCAGGGCCGCAGGCAGGTCCAGGTCCAGAACGGTGATGGCCGGAAGAGCGGCAAGGTGCTCTGCGGTACCGGGCCGGGCACGATCGGCTTCGACGAGCGCGCAGGCCGGGGCGTAGAGGTACCAGCCGCTCTCCTCGTGGGCACGGTGGATCAACCGGGAGGCAAGGACATTGCCCTGGCCGGCTGCGGCCATCGCGGTGTCGTCCAGGACGATGTGCGTCGCGTCGCTCACCGGGCAGCTGCCTGGGCCAGCCGACGGTCCAGCTCGCTGTCGAGGTCCCGCTCCTCAGCCGGACTGGGTGCGTAGCCGGTCCACTCCTTCAACGCCGCGCGAGCCTGCTCGGCCCGCTCGGCCCGTTCAGCGGGGGTGAGCAGGGTTTCAGCGAGCCGGGCCAGGTAGGCGCGCAGCGAC
The DNA here is from genome assembly GCF_042895285.1 of Streptomyces sp. NPDC001406. Lineage (NCBI taxonomy): Bacteria > Bacillati > Actinomycetota > Actinomycetes > Kitasatosporales > Streptomycetaceae > Streptomyces > Streptomyces sp. NPDC001406. The sequence continues at coordinate 51,165 of NZ_JBIAWG010000028.1, read as the reverse complement.
AAGCCCTCGGCTGCCGCTATGGCGGCCAGCCGGTCCCGGGCCTCCTCGGGGATACGGACATTGGCATCGGACATCATCGCGCTCCTCTCCACCCTCCAAGGGTACGGGTACGTACCCGTACCCGGTGCGGCGATCGCCTGAATTCTGCCAACGATCACGTCTCCCCCGTGGCGGATGGGCGGGGCCTCTCCGTCGCAGGCGGCCGGCTCCCGGCGGACCTCACCAGAGCTTGTCGATCTCCCCGGGATACAGCTCGATACGGCTGTCGCGGAACAGCGCCTCCGCCCGGCGGGCCTCGGGTGAGAAGAAGGCGGCCATGGTCACCTTGTCGAAGCCGGGGCGGTCGCTGGGGAACGGGGACTCGGGTGTTCCGCCGATCAGTACCGCTCCGGGGAGGACCGCCCAGCCCGCACTCTCGTAGAACGCCTGGAGCGGGCTGTCGCAGGTGAACAGCCCCAGGTCCAGCTTCCGCTCGACCATCGTCTCCCGGGCCGCCGCCACCAGACGGCGGCCGTGTCCGCGGCCACGGGTCTCGCGCCGCGTCACCACGGTGCTCAGTCCCCCGGCGGCATAGCGCCCGCCCGCGTGGACGATCTCCTTGGACAGGATGTCCAGCGCAGCCACCACCGTCCCGTCGGCCACGAGCAGCATCGACAGCGGCCGCAGCGCGGGATCGTGGGCCGGTGCGTCGGGCGGAGCCGCCGCGCCGGGCGGCGACGGCCACGCCTGCTCCTGGATCTCCCGTACCTGCGCACGCAGCTCGGAGGGAGTGGCTTCTTCGGGGAACGACAGGATGTGCACGCCCCGATTGTGGTCACCCACGACGCAGGCGCAAGGAGGTTTTCGCAGCTCCCGGCCCCGGACCGGGGCAGGAGCGACGCCGGTGCGCACGCCGCGGGGGAATCGGCGCGCGCACCGGGGCCGTTGGTCCCCCGGTGGCCCGAGGGGACCGGTCGGTGGCCGGGACCGGTGCGGGCCGGTCCCGGCGGGTTCAGCCGGCCAGTTCAGCTGCAGCCGGCCTGCCAGTTCGGCTTCAGCCGACCAATTCGGCTTCAGCCGGCCAGTTCGACGAGCTTGGTGACGTTCTCGGCCGGGTCGGGCATCGCGGCGATCTCCGCGGCGACCTTGCGGGCGGCGACCCGGTAGCCCTCCTCGGCGAGCAGGCGACGGGTGGCCTCGGTGACCGCCTCGGGCGACTGGTCCGCGGCGAGGACGACCTCGCCCGCGCCCGCGGCGGCGACTGCCTTCCCGTTGGCCGGGCCGTCGGCGCCCTGCGGCAGGACCAGCTGCGGCAGTCCGGCCGCGAGCGTCGCCAGCGTGGTGCCGGCGCCGCCGTGCTGCACGACCACCGACGCGTGCTTGAGCGCCTCCGGCTGTGCCACCCACGGCACGGCCACCACGCGCTCGGGCAGCTCGCCCAGTTCCTCGACCGGCACGACGGGCCCGGCCGCCACCAGCACCGGCACGTCCAGCGGCAGCAGCCCCTTCAGGACCGTACGCAGCACCTCGGGCGAGCCGAGCGCGGTGCCCAGGGTGAGGTAGACGAACGGCTTGCCCGACTCGCGGATCCGCTCGGGCAGTTCGCCCGGCTCGGAGTAGGCGACCGTGCGCTGCTCGATGCGGGGCAGCGGCGCGGCCAGGAAGCCCGGGTCCTGGATGGACGGCGGGACGATGTCGATGTAGCTGCGGGACAGGGCCAGCAGCTGGCCGAAGGGCACGTCCACGCCGAGGTCGCCTGCGGTGGCGAGCAGCTCCTGGCCGATGCGCTCCTCCTCCGGGCCCAGCGCCATCACACCGACGCCGTGCGCGACGGCAGGCACACCCGCGAGCGCGGCGGCGAAGGCGGCACCGGGGTTCAGCGCCTCGTAGACGACGAGGTCGGGCCGCAGCCGCTCCAGGGCGGTGGCCAGGTCGGCGGCCACCCAGCGCGGCAGCACGGAGCCGAACACCTGCACATGCAGGTCCGCCAGCACCTCCGGCGGCACGTCCTGGGCTCCGAGCTCGCCCGCTCCCGCGAGGTCGGCTCGAGAGCTGACTGCTTCCATGAACGCCTCGGGCACCGACCGGCCCGCGGCCACCGGCTCGAGGCCGGCCGTCACCACGGCGGGGTGCAACTGCTCACCCGTGGCGAAGGAGACCTCGTGGCCCGCAGCCCGGGCGGCCTTCGCCAACGGCAGGAGGGGATAGACGTGGCCGAAGTTACCGGCGCCGGCAAAGAGGATTCTCATACCGCCTCAGCGTAGGGACGCGAACAGCCGCTGTCTAGTGCTGACAGATTTCCTGCCATCGATAACCAACGTGCCGACTACCGCGCCGACTACCGCTGCTGGCAGGCCATTTGAAGGCCACTCGGACGTCGCTCGGCGGATCGAGCGGCCCTCTGGGACAGGTCGAGGCGCTCTCCAGGCACAGCCGATCGCGCCGCCCCATCGTCGTGGTGCGGCCGCCCGCCCCAGGGTGCGCGAGACAAGCCGAAGGAGCCCCTTGATGACCATCACCACCCAGGCAGTCGCGCCTCCGGGTGTATCGAGGAGTCATGTGCAGCGGTTCATGCTGTCCGCGCAGGCCCTCGACAGCGCGGTGACGCCCAACGAGGTGTTCCACGAGTGGTTCTCCGCCCAGCGCCGCACCAACCGCTACGACGTGCGCCGCATCCCGTTCTCCGAGCTCGTGGGCTGGCACTTCGAGGACGCCACCGGGAACCTGGTGCACGACAGCGGGCGGTTCTTCTCGGTCGAGGGCCTGAGCGTGCGCACCGAGTGGAACGGGCACGAGGCGTCGTGGGAGCAGCCGATCATCAACCAGCCCGAGATCGGCATCCTGGGCATCGTCGTCAAGGAGTTCGACGGCGTCCTGCACTGTCTGATGCAGGCCAAGATGGAACCCGGCAACGTCGACACCGTGCAGCTCTCCCCCACCGTGCAGGCCACCCGGAGCAACTACACCGGGGTGCACAAGGGCGCCGCGGTCCGCTACATCGACTACTTCAAGCCGCCGCGGATGCAGTCGCGGGTGCTGTACGACTCGCTCCAGTCCGAGCAGGGCTCCTGGTTCCTGCGCAAGCGCAACCGCAACATCGTGGTGGAGGCCGTCGGGGACGTCCCCGAGCACGAGGACTTCGTCTGGCTGACCCTCGGCCAGATCCACCAGCTGCTGCACGAGTCGAACGTCATCAACATGGACGCCCGTACGGTGCTGTCGCTGATCCCGGCCTTCGGCGAGAGCGGACTCCCGCTGCACCCGACCGAGCAGGTGCTGAGCCGGCTGACCGAGGTCAAGGCCCGGCGCGAGCTGGTGCAGCGCACCCTGCCGCTGAACCGGGTGGAGCGCTGGCGGCGCACCGACGAGGGCATCGAGCACGAGACGGGGCACCACTTCACCGTCATCGCCGCGTCCGTGGCGGCCGCCAACCGCGAGGTGAAGAGCTGGACCCAGCCCCTGCTGGCCCCCGCCGAACAGGGCCTGTCCGCCTTCCTGATCCGCCGTATCTGCGGGGTGCCGCACCTGCTGGCGCAGGCCAGGTCCGAGGCGGGCGTGCTGGACGTGGCCGAGCTCGGCCCGACCGTGCAGTGCCAGCCGGGCCGGGCCCTGACCCTGCCGCCCGAGCTGCGGCCGCGCTACTTGGACGTCGTCCTGCGCGCGACCCCCGACGAACTGCTGTACGACACCGTGCAGTCCGAGGAGGGCGGACGCTTCCACCACGCGGGCAACCGCTACGTCCTCATGGAGGTCGGGGACGAGTTCCCGGTGGACGTACCCGAAGAGTTCGTGTGGGTGACGGCCGAGCAGCTGAGCGCGCTGGTACGGCACAGCAACTACCTGAACATCGAGGCCCGGACGCTGCTGACCGGGCTGCGCGCGGTCTGGTCGCTGGGCGGGGTGTTCGCGCGGTGAGCGCCACGGCCGTACGACCCCTGCGCCTGGGCGTGCTGGGCTGCGCGGACATCGCCCGGCGGCGCATGCTCCCCTCGCTGGAACGGCAGCCGCTGGTCGAGGTGACCGCGGTGGCCAGCCGCACCTCGGAAAAGGCCCGGCAGTTCACCGACCTCTTCGGCGGCACGCCCGTCGAGGGCTACGAGCGGCTGCTGGAGCGCGACGACGTGGACGCGGTGTACATACCGCTGCCGCCCGAGATGCACGTGGAGTGGACCCTGCGGGCGCTGGCGGCCGGCAAGCACGTGCTGTGCGAGAAGCCGTTCGCCACCAGCCTGGCCGACGCCGAGAAGGCGGTGGCCTTCGCCAGGGAGCGCAAACTGCTGCTGATGGAGGGCTTCATGTTCCTCCACCACTCCCAGCACGCCCGGGTACGGGAGCTCGTCGCGGACGGGCTGATCGGTGAAGTCCAGCTGTTCTCCTCGGAGTTCGGCATCCCCCTCAGGCCGGCCCAGGAGCCCGGCGGCACACCCCGGCGGGCCAGCACCCTGCCGGAGGTGGCCGCCTATCCGATCCGCGCCGCCCAGCTCTTCCTGGGCCCCGGGCTCCGGGTGGCCGGGGCCCAGGAACGCCCGGCCAACGCCTACGGGCCGAGTCCCGCGGGCAGCGCGCTGCTGGTGTCGCCGTCCGGCGCCGCCGCGCAACTGGCCTACGGCGTCGAGCACGCCTACATCAGCGGGTACGGGCTGTGGGGCAGCCGGGGGCGGCTGCGGCTGGAGCGGGCCTTCAGCACCCCGGACGACTTCACCCCCGTACTCAAGGTGGAACGCGACGGCGAGGTGAGCGAAATGGCCCTGGACAAGGACCACCACTTCACCAACATCGCCGGTGTCTTCGCCCGTGCCGTACTGCACGGCGAGGACTTCGCCCCGCACGCGGAGGCGATCCTGGACCACGCCCGGCTCGTGGAGGAGGTCGAGCGGGCGGCCGGCCGCTGACGGAGCGCGGCCACAGGGAAAGCGGCCCGGCGCGGCGACGGAGAACCTCCCGTCACCGCGCCGGGCTGCCGGCGTTTCCGCGTGTGTTGCTCAGGCGCCCTGCATGGCGTAGAAGTCGACGCCGAGCTGGTGGAACATGCCGGCCATGTCCAGCTGGTCCCAGTGCTCGGCCAGCAGCCCGTTCTCCACGCGCCAGATGTCGATGGACTGGAAGCTCAGCGTGCGGCCGGTGCCCTCGACGCCGAAGAAGGTGCCACGGTGGGTACCGGAGTACTCGAACCGGCCCGCGATCCGGTCCCCGTCGACGATCACGTCGTGGGCGACGACGTGGACGTCCGGAAACGCGTCGAAGATCTGCTGGAAGAAGGCCGCGTTGGCCTCTATGCCGTCGGCGACGACCGGGTTGTGGTCGATGTGCCCGGGCGCGGTGTGCTCGCTCATCGTGCTCACATCATGACTGTTGATCATGTCGACGAAGGCCTGGATGAGTGCGCGGTGGGTGTCTGCCATGGGTGTGTGCCTCTCTCGGCTCGGGCTCGGGCTCGGCCTCGCCTCATGGAACTCGTGACGGAACTGCACCGAGGATCCGTACTCCCTCTTGAGCCGCCCTGGAGGGCCCCTGTGGGCGCGGCCGATCCCCCACCCCCGCTCAAGTACCCGCTCCTAGCCTCGACGCCATGAAGGCTCTCGTACTCTCCGGCGGGGCCGGAACCCGCCTGCGCCCCCTCACCCACACATCGGCCAAGCAACTGGTGCCCGTGGCCAACAAACCCGTGCTGTTCTACGGTCTGGAGGCGATCGCGGACGCCGGTGTCACGGAGGTCGGGATCGTCGTCGGGGACACGGCCGACGAGATCAGGGAGGCCGTCGGCGACGGCTCCAAGTTCGGTGTCTCCGTCACCTACATCCCGCAGGAGGCGCCGCTGGGCCTGGCCCATGCCGTAGTGATCGCCCGGGAGTTCCTCGGCGAGGACGACTTCGTGATGTACCTCGGTGACAACTTCATCGTGGGCGGCATCTCCTCCCTGGTCGACGCCTTCCGCACGGACCGTCCCGACGCCCAGATCCTGCTGACCCAGGTCTCCGACCCGCGGCAGTTCGGCGTGGCCGAACTCGGGGCCGACGGACGCGTGGTCAACCTGGAGGAGAAGCCCAAGTCGCCGAAGAGCGACCTGGCGCTGGTCGGCGTCTACCTCTTCACACCGGCCGTGCACGAGGCCGTACGCGCCATCGAGCCGTCCTGGCGCGGCGAGCTGGAGATCACCCACGCGCTGCAGTGGCTGATCGACGCCGGCCGCGACGTGCGCTCGACGACGATCTCCGGGTACTGGAAGGACACCGGGAACGTCGCCGACATGCTGGAGGTCAACCGGACGGTGCTGGAGCGTGCGGAGCCACGCCTGGACGGCACTGTCGACGAGGCCAGCGAGATCATCGGGCGGGTGCAGATCGACGAGACCGCGACGGTGACGGCGTCGCGCATCGTGGGCCCGGCCGTGATCGGTCCGGGCACGGTGGTCACCTCCTCCTACATCGGCCCGTTCACCTCGATCGCCGGCGACTGCGAAATCACCGACAGCGAGATCGAGTTCTCCATCGTCCTCGACCACTCCCTGGTGCACGGCGCCCGCCGCGTGGAGGCGTCGATCATCGGACGCAACGTGGAGGTGACGCCCGCTCCGCGGGTGCCCGCCGCGCACCGGCTCATCCTCGGCGACCACAGCAAGGTGCAGATATCGTCATGACGACCACCACACGCATCCTCGTCACCGGCGGCGCCGGCTTCATCGGCTCGCACTATGTCCGCACGCTTCTCGGCCCCGACGGACCGGACGACGTCTCGGTCACCGTGCTCGACAAGCTGACCTACGCAGGCAACCCGGCCAACCTCGACCCGGTCCGCGGCCACACCGGCTTCCATTTCATCCAGGGCGACATCTGCGACCGAGACCTGGTCGCCGAACTCGTCGCCGGGCACGACCAGATCGTGCATTTCGCGGCGGAATCCCACGTCGACCGCTCGATCCAAGGGGCGGCGGAGTTCGTCATCACCAACGTCCTGGGCACCCAGACCCTGCTGGACGCGGCCCTGCGCCGCCCCGGCGGCCCCGCCCGCTTCCTCCACGTATCCACGGACGAGGTGTACGGCTCATTGGCGGAGGGCTCCTGGCCGGAGACGGACCCGCTCAAGCCCAACTCCCCCTACGCCGCGTCCAAGGCATCCTCCGACCTGCTGGCACTGTCGTACCACCGCACCTTCGGCCTGGACGTACGGGTGACGCGCTGCTCCAACAACTACGGCCACCACCACTTCCCGGAGAAGGTCATCCCGCTGTTCGTCACCAACCTCCTCGACGGCCTGCGCGTGCCGCTGTACGGCGAGGGCCTGAACGTCCGCGACTGGCTGCACATCGACGACCACGTCCAGGGCCTGGAACTGGTCCGCACCGGCGGCCGCGCGGGCGAGGTCTACAACATCGGCGGCGGCACGGAACTGAGCAACAAGGAACTCACCCAGCTCCTCCTGGACCTGGCCGGCGCGACCTGGGACAGCGTCGAACACGTCCCCGACCGCCTGGGCCACGACCTGCGCTACTCGGTCGACTGCACCAAGATCACCACAGAACTCGGCTACCGCCCCCGCAAGGACTTCAACGAGGGCCTGGCGGAGACGTTCACGTGGTACCGCGAGAACCGCTCGTGGTGGGAACCGCTGAAGGAGCGGGCGGCGCTGTGAACTGACCCAGCAGCTCACGCCCGGTCAAACGCCTGCGGCGGCCCCACCGGTACGAGACCGGTGGGGCCGCCGCGGCTCAGGGACGCAGGGCTTCGCCGGAAACGTCCTCCTGCCCGTGCCAGCCTGTGTCTCGGTGGACCACAACGGTCTTGCACACGACGAACCCCTTACGAGTTCCGCCCGATGAGACCTCTAGGTTCACGAACCCGCGATCGTAGCGTTCAGGCATGTCCAGGAATTCATCCATCTCACTGACGTCGGCCGCGATGGCGACGGAAAGCCGCGGATAGCTGGACGCGAGCTTCATGCCGAGCACGTTGTTGAAGATGACGTCCACGAACTCGTCATATTCCTGACCGGGACGGCCACGCAGGACGAGTTTCCGGTGGGACTTGCTGTACGACCACACCTGGAAGACGTGGTCAAAGTGCAGCGGCAGACCCTCTGACACTCCAGGGATACCTTTCATTCTATTTTTCGGGACTTGGAAATGGGTTGTCGCCATTCACCCACACGACTCGCGCCTGCGCGGACGATGGGGCTGCTTTGATCATTGCCGGCTTCCCTATGCCCTGGAGGTTGAAGTAGATCTTCGTCTTGCTGTCTTCCTTCAGAGCGCCCCTGACCGCGGATTCGAAATCATCCCAGTGATCATAGTATTGAGCTCCATTGGCCTCGGCGAACTCCTGCAACGAGTATTCGTTTTCGTCGGTCACAGTAAGCCCCAAAGCGATTGCCTTTGGACAGCCGGTATTGTGCACCAGCACCGGCGTGCTGCCGACCAGCACATAGTACGTGTGCTACGCGGTACCCATCTACCTGCTTCTTCGCCGGTCAGCGGGTGATTTGCGTTCCGCTGGCGTCCGTGGTTGTGCGGGGAAATCCGTGGCTGTTGCCATCGCTACTGCCGTCAGGAGTCGGGCGGCGGTGCTGGTGCCATTTCTCGCTCCGCCGGTCACCGCGGAGTTTGTCGGGCCACCGTGTATGCGGTGGGGCCGGTAAGCCCTGTCCCTGTGCCGTCGAGCATGTCCAGGACCTCGAAGCCGGCGCCCTCCGCGTAGCGTTCGAGCTCCTGGGGGAACAGGACACGCCTGCGGATCTCGTCTCGGGCTTCGTCGCCCGAGGGGAGCATCCAGTGCCGGTGCATGGTGTTGATCTGGGTCCGCAGGTCCCACGTGTGGCGGATGGTGACGGTCGCGGATCCCGTCGGGGTGTCGACCGTGGCGGTGGTCGGCTCGATCCGGGTGATCGGGGCGACGGGGGAACACAGCACGAGCAGCGCTCCTGGCCGGGCGTGGGCGGCGAAGGTGGCGAAGACCTGGCTGATCGCCTCGTTGTCGTGCACGTAGGCGAGGCTGTTGCCCATGCAGGTCACCACGTCCGTGCGCCTATCGAGTCGTACGGTGCGCATGTCGCCGGTGCGGATGTCCAGCTCCGGCCGGGCCTGGTGGGCGTAGTCGACCAGGCCGGGCTGAAGGTCCACGCCGATGCACTCGAAGCGCTTGGCCAGAATCTCCAGGTCCCGGCCGGTACCGCATCCGAAGTCGACCAGGGTCCGGGCGTCCGGCCGGTGCAGCTCGATCAGGTTCCGGCACATCCCGGCGCCCGTGCTGTCGGACTGGACCATGTCGTAAAGTGCCGGATTGCGGTACAGGAGGTTGGTGGCTTCCACGTACTCGGCTTCCGTGTGGGGGCTGGTCACATGAGGCTTCGCAGTCCGATCTCCAGGGCGAGCACATCGCACAGCAGATCGGGGACGACCGGCGCGGAGTCGGCGTTCCTACCCGCCTTGGCGAGAGCCTTGCCGTTAACGTAGCCGAGGTCCACCAAAATGGACTCCTTCAGCATGTCGTCCAAGACCGGCAAGCCGTAAGACCGCAAACCCTTCTCCAGGACGGCCAGGAAGTTCTCCGGTTGGGTCGGCGCGGCCACCCACTCGGGCAGCCCGGCCCGCCTGATCCGCTCGCGGAACAGCGCCTTGCCGCGTTTGTGCTCGTGCGGCAGCTGTTCCATGAACCGCACGATCCGCGGGTGCGCAAGCGGGCTCACTGGCCAGACTCCGGCCCGGAGAAAACCGGGGTTGTGCATTCCGAACGCCATCAGGGTCGGTACGGGCAGCACCGGGATGGGGGCCAGGTGCTCGTTGACTTCGGCACGCGCTCGGATTGCTTTGTCGCCGAGCCACGGCACGGGTTCTGGGGTCGGTAGCTCAGCCTGCGTCCTGGAGTGGTGGGCGTTGATTTCGTCCCCGCCGCTGCCCGTGAAGATGATCTCGCAACACCGGGCGGCTGCCTGCTCGCGTACTACATCGAACGCCTCCTGATAGAAGGCTCCCGCCGGATCGTGTGGCTTGCACAGAGCGCGCACGCCTCCGGGGCCGAAAGGCGGGTGCTGCATGCCGGGGGTGGCCGTGTCCCGGAAGCCGCAGTGCTCCACAAGGGCCCGGCGTCGCTCACGCTGTTGCCTGCCCGTGCTCCCTCCCACCAGCAGACCGAAGCTGTGCGCCTCTGGGAAGCGGGCTGCCTTCACGGCCAGGGCAACGTTCCCGGAGTCCGCGCCACCGGACAGCTCAACTCCCACGCACCCCGTTGCCGTCGGCGCCTGGCGGATCACGTCGATCAGCAACCCGTCCAGAGTCGCGAGTGGGTCAATGCCGGGCCGCAGCGTGCGCGGCTCAAGTACGTGTTCGGCCGGCTCCGGGTAGTGGATGCTGAGTCCTGAGGAGGTGAACGTGGCCGATGCCCGCTCGGTGAGGCGGTAGACGCCTTCGAACAGCGTCTCGGACGTGTAGCGGTGCTGCCTCGTCAGCGTTCGGGCGACGACGCGTGGCACCAGGCAGTCGGCCCGTAAGTGCGGTCGCAGCGCTGTCAGGTCCCACGAGGCCTGCAGGTCGCCGGCCTTCTTTGTCAGGTAAATCGGGGCCGTGCCGAACACGCCTGCCGCCAAGCGGGCTTGTCCGGGCTCCATGGTGAGTTCGACGAACTCGGCCTCGTCCTGCTTGCACTCCTTCACGCGGACTTGTACGCGCGGCGCCTGATCGTCGTTGACCTCCAGGACCAACGTGGACACGTTCGCGGGTTCGATCCAGCTCTCGCCGCTGGTCCAACGGCCGCCTTCTGACTTCCACCGCGGCTCCTGGAGGTCGGCCAGGCGCAGACGCATCGACAGCATGTCGTTCCTTTCCGATGTCGTGCGGCGGGGCGGGACCGCGAACGACCCCGCCCCGCCTGGCGTCAGCCCTGGATCACTTGCTGCAGTGGTCGCCGTTGTTGTCGCCACCACCTGGCATCTTGTCGAGCAGTGCGGCCTCGATGGCCGGGGCGCCGGTGATCAGATCGCCGGTGAACAGCTCGTCCACGTTCATCGCTTTCTCCCTTACGGTTGAAGTGGACTCCGCGGCTGGTGCTGCGGAGTTGGACCCGTCCGGCTGCCGGACCCTTGCGAAGATGGCAACCGGACGGGGTGCCCACCGCTTGCGGCGGCAGGCCCTCCCTCGTCACAGGTGGGGAGCCTGGACGCATGACGGGGAGGAGTCAGGTGGGTGTGGAAGGGGCGGCCACGCCCGGGACGAAGCCGACCGATGCGGAAATGGTGATGATCAGGAACGGTCCGGCGTAGCGGCCGACGACAACGCCTGACCGCCTCACAGCCGCTCTCCGCGGCTGCGCTCGTTGACCTCGCGTACGGCAGCGCTCAGCTTCGCTGCCTCGACCTCAGACGCGGTACGGCGGTGCTGCGGGCAGAGACACGGTGAGAACCGATTCGAACCCGGCGGTAAGTCCGTGCCCTCGTAGGTGTCGATCCTCGACATCCCGTTCGTGCCCCGCGCCTCGGTCATCCGGGCCAGTCGGGCCCGCACTTCGCTTCTCATCATTCAGTCCCTCAGACGACGGCTGCGGCGAGGTTTCGCCGTTCCCTGCTGTCTCTACGCAACCGCCTGACCACGCACAGCGGTACCGTTGCCGCAGCGCCGGTGCTTGAAAGCCCTGAAAGTTCGCAGGGCACGGGGAGTTGAGGGCATGACCAAGCGTGAACCGAACGTGGCGCTCGGGCGCATGCTCGCCGAAAGCCGTTGGACTCACCGCCAGTTCGCCCGGGCGGTGAACCGTGTCGGGACCGAAACCGGCACACCCCTGCGCTACGACGAGTCGGCGGTGAGCCACTGGCTCAGTGGCACCGTCCCCCGAGGTGCGGTGCGCGCATGCATCCTCGAAGCCCTCTCGCGCCGCCTTGGCCGCCCCGTCACCCATGCCGAAGCCGGCCTGCCCGTTCCACGCGATCACTCCCCCGCGCCTGCGGATACCGTGGAAGGGGTAATCGACCTGGGGAGGCTGGATATGGACCCGTCCCGCCGCAGTGTCCTGGGTGCCGGCCTTTTCTCCGTGGCCCTCACGATTCCCGGCTGGCCTGATGTGGTCGGGCGTGCTGAGGCCGTCCAGTCCGGCCGCACGACCCGTATCGGGATGAACGAAGTGGACATGGTCGTTGCCATGACCGAGCGTGTCTCGGAGCTGGACGACGAGTTCGGCGGCCGTCACGCACGCCCTATGGCGGCCTCGTTCGTGGTCAACACCGTGGCCTCCTACCTGCGCGCCAACGCACCAGAGAACGTACGCAAGGCGATGCTGTCCGCCGCCTCGGACCTGCTCTACCTGACCGGCTACATGGCCGTGGACGAAGGGCTGCACGGTCTCGCACAGCGCTACTACGTCAAGGCTTTGGAACTGGCGGGCGCGGCTGAAGATCACCTGACGTACTGCACCACCCTGAGAGGGATGAGCGTCCAGGCGGTCGATCTCTGCCACGGAGCGAAAGCCATTGAACTGGCCGATGCCGCTGCTGCCGCCTCCCCGAAAGCCGGGCCCCGGATGCGGGCCTTCCTCGCCGGCCAGCAGGCGCATGCCGCCGCGCAGACGGGCGACCGATCGGGCGCGCTGCGCCACATCCGGGAGGCTGAGGCGGCCATGGATCGTGCCGAGTCACGCGGAAAGACGTTCGGCTCGTACGACCCCTCTTCGCTCAACTACCACGTCAGCCAGGTGCGTTACGAACTCGGTGACAAGGCAGGAGCCGTCGGAGCCATGGAGCAGGCGGACCGGCTCCGCCCCAGCGTGTACCAGCGCACACGAGTACACCGTCGTGGCCTGCTGGCCGAGCGGCAGCTGGAACTCGGCCACCTGGAAGCGGCCTGCACCACCTGGCACCAGGCCCTCGACGACTACCCCAAGGTGCAGTCCGGCCGCGCCGATGACCGCGTGAAGTCGATGTTCGGTCTCTTGCGCCCTCATCTGAAGAACGCGGCGGCCCGCGCCCTGTACGACCGAGCACGGACGATCGCGCCCCCATCGCTGGTCACCTGATCCCGTCACGCCTTCAAGCTGCCACTGAAAGGTCAGCCAAAGGGCCCGGCAGCGAGCTGACGGACCCTCATGAAGGATCGAGGCCAGCCTCCGGCGAATCCGCCCGACAAACAGAAGAAGGTTCGACCTTCGGATCGGCCGAACCACCCGGAGATCGAGATGCGAGCCGCTAGCAGCGGTGTCAAGAATCGTACTGAGCGCTACTGACGCCGACTACGGAAGGGTTGACGATCATGCGAGGCAGGATCGCACGCGCTCTGGTCGCCAGCGTCGCCGCAGGCATGCTGGTCGGCGGAGCAGCCGTGGCCTCTACCGGTTCCGCCGTCGCGGTACCGGCCAAGGCCAGTGTCGCCGACAGTCAGCACGCCGCCACACCCCACCCCACGCCGACCCACAAGAAGTGCCCCAACGGCGAGCACTACACCAAGGTCAACGGCAAGTGGGGCTGCCACAAGAAGTAGCAACCGTGCCGCCTGCACAGGGCTCGGCTACGGCCCATGGTCGTAGACCGTAGTGGGGTGCAGGCCGCCGGTCGTGGCGAACATCTGGGGGACGGCGACCAGGACATAACCGCGGGCCTTCAGCGCGTGAATGATGTGCGGGACGGCCGGTGGGTGGTCGCGTACCGGTCGTGCAGGACGATGATCGCGCCGGGGCGCGCCCGTGCCAGCACGCTCTGCTCGATGAGGTGGGGGTTGTGGTTCTTCCAGTCTTGGGGGCTGACGCTCCACATCACCACCGACAGACCTTCCGCACCGGCTGCCCCACGCACCCTGGCGTTCCACGCTCCGAAGGGCGGTCTGAACAGGGTCGGCCACTGCCCTGTGACGGAGGCTATCTCCCCCGCCGCGGTCTCCAGTTCGTGGTCGATCCGGGCGGGCGGGAGGCGGGTGAGGTTGGGGTGGGTGACCGTGTGGTCGCCGATCGCGTCGCCGTCCCGCAGCTGTCTCGGTACATCCTTCCGGTAGTGCAGAGCGTGCGGTCCGATCAGGAAGAACGTGGCCACGGTGTGCTGGCGCTCCAGTGTGCCGAGTATGGCCGCTGTGTACTGGGTCGGTCCGTCGTCGAAGGTCAGCGCCACACGCTTGGTGTCCCGGCAGTCGACGAAGGGAGCCGGTGCGCCGGACCGGGCGAGCCCGTGCGACAGCGCAGCGGCGGTCGATGATGGCAGGCCTGGCGCGGCTGCGAACGCGCCCAGCGTGGCTGCGACTGCTGTCGCCGTCATGCGCCGCCATCCTGCTCCGGAAGGCATCACGGGCCCTCGATCCCTGAGTTCAGGCTCGCCGATCCGATCCAAAAGGGCCGCTCACTTCTTACCGACTTCTAGCGCCGCGGTCGCCGGCGGGCGTCACATCCTTGTCCCATTTCATCTGCTCCCGGCCGCCGGCGCCGTGCGCCGTATCTGTCCGGCCGGCAAGCGCGGCACGCATCGCCTTCCAAGACCGGTTCCGTTTGAACGGCATCTCGAAGATTTCCGCGAACAGCCACGCCCCCAGCACCGAGGCCGGCGCGGCCAGCAGCAGGGTGAAACAGAACGTCGGCAGGCCGGGTGGGACGACGTGCGGGGCGAGCTTGCGGACGACGAGCATGACGATCGGGAGATGGATGAGGTAGAGGCTGTAGGAGAAGTTGCCGAGAGTGCGTATCGGCCGCGTGGCCAGGAGCCGGGTGAGGAAGACGGGCCTGCCGGTGACCACCGCCGCCAGGAACATCGTCATGGCGGGTACGACGGCCAGGTCCACCCAGAAGTAGTGGTCCACCGTCCACACAGATCCCTTGACGGCCACAAGTGCCAGGGCCGGAGCCGCCGTCAGCACCGCGAGCCAGTGCCACGGCAGGCGTCGTACCCGCTCGGGCGCGGTGACGATTCCCGCGCCGACCAGGCCGGCGACGAACACCGGCGCGAGATCCGGGGTCAGCCGGTTCATGCCCTCCACCGGTGTCCCGTTCGCCGCCGCCAGGCCGTGTGCGACCACCAGGAGCGTCACGCCCGCGACCAGGACCACCGCGCCCAGGCGGCGCCGGACGAGGAGGAAGAGCGGGAAGAGGAGGTAGAGCTCCGCCTCCACGCCTATCGACCAGAAGGCGCCGTTCGGCGTCGGGGCCGTGAACAGGTCCTGGAGTACGAGGCCGTACACCAGGAGCGTCCTGCCGGTCGGCGGGCCGTAGTGCGAGGCGGGCACCACGAACCAGGCGACCGCCAGGCTCAGTACGAGTGCCGCCCAGTACGGCGGCAGGATCCGCCAGGCCCGCCTGCGCAGGAACCGTGCGCCGCCGCCCAGCTGCCAGCCGCGGCGGGCCGGCGTGATGGCCAGGGAGAACCCGGACAGCACGAGGAAGAAGACGACGGCGAGACGCCCGTACATCAGCCAGCCGAGCCAGGAGGGGCCCGAGTTGTGGGGGAATCCCGGGAAGGTCAGCAGCCAGCAGTGGAACAGCAGCACGTACAGTGCGGCCAGGCCGCGGAGTCCGTCGAGGCCCTGCACATGGCTGCGGTCGTGCACTTCGTCCGTCCCGTCCCCTTGCCGCGCCCGGACGGCCAGGTCGATGTCGATGTCTCCTCCTGACGGGATGGTTCGATTGTATTGACTGCTCCCCCTCGTGAACGAGGGGGATTCCTGGCTCAGGCCGCCTCTTGGAGCAGCGCTCCAGGAGGTCTTGTGCCCTCGACACCAGCCGGGTTCAGACCTGCCCGGACGAGCATCACGCGGGCGGAGTTCTTGTCTCTGGGGGAGACGGCTCCGCAGGCGGTGCAGGTGTAGGTGCGCTCGGACAGCGGCAGTGCGTGCTTGGTTCTCGCTCCGCACGATGCACAGTCCATGGTGGTGTGCGCGGGATGCACGAGACGGATGTCCCGCCCGTGCTTGCGGCCCATCTCGATCAGGGCCTTCTTCGTGGCGCCGATCGCGGCGTCCGCCGCCTTGCGCGCCATCGAGGACTTGGCGAGGAACTTCGGGCGGAAGTCCTCCACGGCGATGGCGTCGTGGTCGGTCACGACCTTCTTCGCCCACTTGCGGGCGGTGTCCTGCCGCTGCCGGGCGATCTTCGCGTAGGTCTTCGCCCGCCACTTCTTCGCCTCCCGGTAGCCCTTCGAAGCCGCTTGTCCCTTTCTCGGTCTGCGGCGGGCCATCATCCGGTCATACCGGCTCAGCTTGACCTGAGCCCTCCTGCCGTGTTCGGCGTGCGGGAGGTCGTGGGCGTCGCTCGTGGTGGTTGCGGTCTCCTTCACACCCCAGTCGATCCCGATCAACGCGCCGGTCCCGGGCAGCGGCTGGTCTTCGGCGGGGACCACGAACGAGCAGTACCAGTCGCCGACACTGTCCCGGTACACACGCACGCTGGACGGGTCGGCAGGCAATTCCCGCGACCACACCACCGTCAGCACGATGTTCCCCGCCAGGTATAGGCGCCCTTCCTCCAACCGGAAACCGCGCCGCGTGTAGTTCAGGGTGGGGTCGGCCTCACGCTTCTTCTTGTGCTTCGGCATCCCGGCCCGCTGCCCCATCGGGAGCCGGTCCTTGATGTCCTTCACCGCCTTGGCGCGGGACCTGCCGAAGTCGCGGATGAGCTGCTGCTGCGGCACCGAGGATCCCCCGGCCAGCCACGGAGTCACGGCGCGGGCCCCGGTCAGCATCCTGTCCAGCCGGGCCGGGCCGCACTTCTCCCCATCGCGGTGGGCCTTCTTCGAGCGGGCGACGCACTCGTTCCAGATCCAGCGGCAACGATCCCACTCCGCCAGCAGCGCCGCACGGGCGGCGCACGACACGCGCAGCCGGTAGGTGAACCGGGCATGCCCGGCCCCGTCGGCCTCCCTCACCACCGCCACGCCTGTCACCCCGCTCTCACGATCGCCCCCGCGCCACCCGGCTCCCCCGGCTTCCACCACGAGACCGTACGTGCGCTGCCCGCACACCCGTACCCCTGTCCCGCCATCATCACCGTCATCAGCGAACAGCGGCACGCATGTTCGCTTCCCCGGCTTCGCCGGGCAAGCGGTGCGGGCGCTCCGCGCCCCGAAAGGGACAATCACTGCGACTCATACGTCGCGTGCAGCTACGTCGTTCAACACACGGCGTCGTTCAAGACGCGACCGCGCCCCCGGCGCAGACCGGGGGCGCGGTGGGGCGGGCCGGGGGACTGAAGGGCGCGCCCGGGGCGCGGCGGTGGCCCGGGGGGTGCCAAAGCCGCCGCGCGGGCTCAGCGGGCTATGCCCAGGCTGAAGGGGATCATGCCGTAGCGCATGACGAAGGGGCCCAGGAACAGGATCAGCCACTCCTGGGTGCGGGCGCTGTAGAGGCCGCCCAGGTCCAGGATCCAGTCGTCCTTCCAGCCCAGGTCGCGCAGCAGGCCGACGACGGTCTCCTTGGCCCCGGGGTCGTCGCCGGAGAGACACGCGGTCGGCGGCATCGACAGGATGGAGGGGTTGGTCATCACCCGGCTGTCCATCGAGTTCAGGGCCTTGACCACCCGGGTCCGCGGCAGCGCCTTCTGGAGTTCCTCCGCCAGGCTGGAGTCCGCGTAGACGGGTGCGGCGGGCAGTCCGTCCGGGCCGCGCACATACGCGTTGGAGACGTCCACCAGGACCCGGTCGCGCAACTGCGGTTCCAGCGTGCGCAGAAGGTCCAGGGACAGCTCGCCGGGGGTGGCGTTGAAGACGACCTCGGACGACTCGGCGGCCGACGCGTGTGTCCTGAGCCGTACACCTGCCTGCGTCAGTTCCTCGTCCGGTGCGCGCTCGGGCCGGCTGGAGCCGATCAGCACCGTGTGGCCGGCGCGGGCGAGGCCCAGGGCCAGGCCGCTGCCGACGGTGCCCGAGCCGAGGACCGCGATGGCCGTCATGACAGCACCGGCGTCCGGTACGACGCCTTCGCCTCCTCGTACGTCGGCAGCAGCCCGGCGGCGACGGCCTCGGCGAGGGTCGGTGCGGCCGCGTCCTTGTCCGAGCGGACGAACGGCTCGGAGGTGTCCCACGGGATGCCGATCGCGGGGTCCAGGGCCTGGATGTCGACCATGGTGCCGTGCACGTACTCCTCGGAGCACAGGTAGTTCATGCAGGTGTCGTCGGTCAGCGCGAGGAAGGCGTGGCCCAGGCCGTCGGCGAGGTAGACGCCGATGCCCGAACCGGCCTCCTGCAGCGTGGTGTCGAACATGCCGAAGGTGGGCGAGCCGACCCGCAGGTCGACCACCACGTCCAGGGCGGCCCCGCGCACACAGGTCACGAGCTTGGCCTGGCCCGGCGGCAGGGTCGTACCGTGGATGCCGCGCAGTGTGTTGCGGTGCGAGACCGAGTAGTTGACCTGCCGGACGGCGAACGTCTGGCCGCTCGCCTCGCTCAGCTCGCTCAGTCGCCACGCCTCGAAGAAGTGGCCGCGGTTGTCCGGGATCTGCGACGGCGTGATCCTGAAGGCGTCTTTGACCTTCATTTCTTCGATTGCCATGCTCCGCTTCCTCGGTTTCCTGTTCGGGCAACGGGGTTGAGCTGGTCGAGAACGCCCGGGCGCGGCGCGGGCCCCCCGCGGGCGTGGTCGGGTTGCCGGGGCCCGGTGCCCCGGAGCGGGGAGCCGGCGCCGCGCCACGGGGGTCAGCGGGCCGGGGCGGGTGCGGACTTGTCGTCCGTGGTGGCCGGGGACGACTTCGCCACCGGCGCGGACTGGGTCGAGTCCTGGGCACTGCGGCCCGGCACGATCAGCATGAACAGGGTGCCGAGGCCCACCGCGGCGGCGCCCACCCACATCGCGGGGACCAGGCCGTCGACGAAGTTCTGCGGTGAGGCGAAGCCGCCGTTGGCGCTGAAGATGGAGGCCAGGAGGGCGACGCCGAGCGCCGCGCCGACCTCACGGGTGGCGGCCGTGACACCGGAGGCGATGCCCTGCTCGTGCTCGGCGACCGAGCCCATGGTGAGGTTCATCAGCGGGGCGTAGAACATGGCCATGCCCGCGCCGCAGATCATCAGGGCCGGCAGCTGCTTGACGTAGGAGACGTCCGGGTCCATGACGAGCGCCCAGTAGGCCATGCCCGCCGTCATCAGCGCGAGGCCGACGGCGACCACCGGCTTGCCGCCGATCTTGTCGGAGACCATGCCGGCGATCGGTGCGACCACCATCGGCATCGCGGTCCAGGCGAGCAGCCGTACGCCGGCCTGCATCGCGGTGTAGCCCTGGATCAGCTGGAAGAACTGGGTCATCAGGAAGATGGCGCCGAACATGCCGACCGACATCAGCACACCGGCCAGGTTGATACCCGTGAACGCCCGGCCGCGGAACAGCCGCATCGGCACCATGGGCTTGTCGGTGCGGTTCTCCCACAGCACGAACAGACCCATCACGGCGGCGCCGCCGACCAGCCCGGTGAGCACCATCGGCGAGGTCCAGCCGTCCCCGTGACCCTTGATCAGGCCGAGCACGATGCCGAACAGGCCGACGCCGGACAGGATCGTGCCGACCGCGTCGAGGCGCGAGTCGGCGATGCTGCTCTCGGCGAGCTTGCGCCAGGACAGCGGGGCCAGGAGCAGACCGAGGGGCACGTTCAGCCAGAAGATCCACTGCCAGGACAGGTGCTCGACGATGACACCGCCGACCAGCGGACCCGCGGCGATCGACAGGCCGTTGATCGCGCCCCAGATACCGAGGGCCGAGCCGCGCTTCTCGGGCGGGACGGCGACCGTCAGCAAAGTGACCGACAGCGGCATCACGATGGCCGCGCCCGCGCCCTGGACGGCACGGGCAGCGATGAGTTCACCGACCCCCGGCGCCAGCGCCGCCGCCGCGGAGGCACCCGTGAACAGCAGCAGACCGAGGCAGAAGACCTTGCGCCGGCCGAACCGGTCACCGAGCGCGGCACCGAACATCATCAGGACCGCGAAGGACAGCGTGTAGGCGTTGACCGTCCATTCCAGGTCCGCGAGGCTGCCGCCGAGCTTCTCCCGGATCGTGGGCAGCGCCGTGATGATCACTAGGTTGTCCAGGCCCGCCATGAAGGAGGCGAGGCCGGTGGTGAGGATGGCCCAGAAGACCAGCCCCTTCGTTCCTCCGCCCGTAGCTGGGGGGTTGACGGTGCTCATTCGAGCATCCTTTCTGGAGGCGGTCAGTGCGAGATGCTCGTCGCGGAGACTTGTCCGACGTACGACAACGCGGACCGGGCGCACGGCCGGCCGGCGCGGACGACGCTACGGACGGGCACTCGACTTCCCCTTGAGCCTCACTCGGCGACCGCTGAACCCCCAGGTGTGCGGGTGCGCCACAGGGCCCCGGGCCGTCGGCGGCGCTGCCGGTGTCAGCAGCGTCCGTGGCCGGCCGGGGCCCCGCGGTGTCGCGGCCCGGGATCAGCCGAGCTGGCGCTTGAAGGTGTCGATGTCGAAGTAGAGGGTCTCGTCGATCAGCACGTCACCGTCGAAGTGGAAGATGACCAGGATCGGCGCGTCGATGGACTTGCCGCGGTTGGGTATGTCCCGCCAGTCGGCTTCCTGCTTGCCGCGAGCCCAGGCCTCGAGAATGATCGCGGTGGGGGTGTGGTGCAGGTGGAGCACGTCGTGCTCCAGGTTCGGGAAGGCCTTCTGCATGTCGTCGAAGTAGCCCTTGCGGATGGCCTCGGGGCCGACGAAGGACTCCTCCTCGAAGGCCTGGATGCGGTAGACGGGGCCGCGCGGGAACGTGGCGAAGACACCGTCGATGTCCCACTGGGTCTCGGCGATCGTGTGGGCGATGACCACCGCCTCGCGCCGGGCGCGCAGGTCGGCGTCGGGAGCGGGGAGATCCGCGCCCGGGAGAGTGAATCCGTTGTCGCTGGCCATGTTCCCGTTCCTCCACGCGTCGCGGTGAATCCGTTGGGGCCGACGCTAGGACGCAACGCTAGGCCGGCCCTCGCACGGAACTCGAAAACCGGCCGAGCGACCTGAACCGGCCGAGCGACCTGAACCGGCCGAGCAGCCTGCCTGAACGAATCAGGCCGTCTGCGGCTGGCCGGCCCGCTCCTGCGGCGGACGGTAGGTGGGGCGGTAGCCCATGGCCACGGACAGCGGCGCCAACGCGGTGCACAGTGCCATGTCGACCAGGAACGGGCGGCCGGTGACGACGCGGTACTCGTCGCGGAAGCCGAGCGCGAGCAGCGGCATCTGGAGCCTGGGGGTGCCGTCGGGCTTGAGGCGGCCCTCGTTGGTCAGGCCCCACAGGGTCTCGAAGACCTTCTCCGTCTTGTACGCGGGCGTGGTGCGCCAGGTGATCCGGGCCCGCTCAGGGCCGGGGTTCCAGATGGAGTGCACGGCGCCCGGCGGGATGTAGAACTCGTCGCCGGGACCGTACTCGTGCAGGGTGCCGTTGAGCAGCAGGTGCAGATGCCCGCGCTCCACCTGCATCCGCTCGGTCTGCCGCGGGTGGTAGTGCTGGGGCGGCTTGATGCTGGCCGGGGAGTACTCCACGGCCACCTCGACATAGGCGCCGTCGGTCTCGGCCGCCGTTTTCAGGAAGGTGAGCCGGTCCTCGCCGAGCCGCAGGACGTCTCCGGGGCTTGCCATGGGGGTCTCCCTCGTAAGGGTGGGGGGTCAGGTGGTCTGTGCCCGGGCCGTGCTGGTGGCGCGACGCCGGCCGGGCAGACCGACGACGGCGTTGATCAGGTTGAGCACCGCGATCCCGGCCGCGATCCAGAAGCCGAGGTGCAGTCCGTCGAGCCAGGCGACGGCCGGGGCGGTGCCGCCGGTGAGTTCCGAAGTGGTGCGGGTCAGGGCGCTGGTGGCGACGGTGGCCACGCCCAGCGAGGCGCCGACCTGGAACGCGGCGACGAGCACGCCGGAGGCGATGCCCTGCTGCTCCTGCGGTACGTCGGACACGCCGGCGACGTTGACCGGGATGGTGCAGCACTGCATGGCCGCGCCCAGGATGAGCAGCGCGGGCAGCACCTGGGTGACGTAGTCGCCGTCGTGCGGGGCCTGGGTGAGCAGGAACAGGCCGGCGACGGAGCCGACGGCGCCCGCGATGTAGACGGGGCGGGGGCCGAACTTGTGCATCACCCGGGTCGCCGGGGCGGTGATCACGATGGCGATGATGCCGAGCGGCAGGAACGCGAAGCCCGACTTCAGGGTGGACCAGCCGAGGGTGCGCTGCAGGTAGTAGCTGCTCAGGAACAGTACGGCCGCCTGCACGCCGCTGGTCAGGACGCGGCCGATGGAGGACGCGACCAGGGAGCGGGTGGCGAAGAGCCGCATCGGCATCAGCGGGTCGGCGACCCGCAGTTCGACGAGGACGAACGTGGTCAGCAGCACCACCGAGCCGACGAACGGCGTCACCACGTACAGTCCCGAACGCCAGCCGTGGTCCTGGATGTTGACGATGGCGTAGACGAGCGCGGCCAGGCCGCCCGTGACGGTGACCGCGCCGAGCAGGTCGGGGCTGGAGCCGGGGGTGAGGTCCTCGCGGCGGCTGCCGAGCAGCATGACTCCGGCGACCGCGACGACGCCGAAGGGGATGTTGATGTAGAAGATCCAGCGCCAGTCGAGGCTGTCGGTGATGACGCCGCCGAGGACGACGCCGAGGGTGCCGCCGAGTCCGGCGAGCGCCGCCCAGACGGCGAGGGCGGTGGTGCGTTCACGGCCCTTCGGGAAGGACGTGGTGACCAGGGACATGGCCGCGGGCGACAGGAAGGCCGCGCCGCAGCCCTGCAGGGCGCGGGCGGCGATCAGCACGGTGGTGCCGCCGGCCAGTCCGCACGCCAGGGAGGCGGCCGTGAACAGGACGGCGCCGACCAGGAAGGTGCGCCGCCTGCCCCAGCGGTCGGCGGTGCGCCCGCCGAGCAGCATCAGGCCGCCGAAGCAGAGGATGTAGCCGGTGAGGACCCACTCGGTGGCGGTGGCGCTCGCCTTCAGGTCGGACTGGATGGCGGGCAGGGCGAGGTTCACCACGGTGGTGTCGAGGAGCACCATGAACTGGGCTATGGCGACGAAGACGAGCAGGGTCCAGCGCCGTGGATCCGGCGGGGTGTGGTCCTCGGCCTCGACCACGGCGGTGTCGACCGGCTTGTCGGCGGGTGACGCGTGGCGTTCGGTGCCCATGGCTCCCTCTCGTGTGTCCATGGCTCCCCCTGTCTGTGAGTCCTGCGTGCCGGACGCGCCCCCGGCGGGGTGCGCGTCCGGCGGCCCGGCGCGTCAGGCGGCGGCGGGTACGGCGATGTAGCTGAGGGCGTTGTAGATGGTGCGGTCGGGGTCGGTGATGGCGCGACGGCCGTGCATGACCCGGGTGTTGTCGATGACGGCGACGTCGCCGTGCTGCCAGTCGAGGTTCTCGGTCAGGGCGGCGGTGACGGCCTCGACCTCGGCGAGCAGCTCCGGGGAGAACTCGGTGCCGTCCGCGAAGGTGATCTTCGGCTTCTCGTAGTTGAAGGAGGGGCCGAGGATGCTGTTGGCGAAGGACAGGCGCGTGCCGAAGACGGTGGAGTCGGCGGCCGGGGTGGTGTACGAGTAGCGGATGCCGCCGTCGGCCTCGGGCACGATCTCGGTGCCCTTCAGCGTGCCGGTCAGGGCGAGCAGTTCGGAGATCTGGATCTCCTCGGCGGGCTTGGTGCGGCCCATCAGGTGGTGGGCCATGCCGCGCCACTGGGGCTCGGAGACGTACCGGCTGTAGACGATGTCCTGCCCGGAGAACGCCTCGCGTGCGGCCGGGGACAGGGCCTCCCAGACGCGGTAGCCGTCGCAGACGGTGGTCTGGGAGCCGGAGGAGGCGGCCTTCTCGCAGAAGAACCAGGCCAGGTGGGAGCGGAAGGGGCTGTTGCCGTTCTCGGTGTGCAGGCCCACCTCGTCGAGGCCGGCGTCGACCTTCTGCGCGACGTCGGAGTAGAAGTCGCGGGCGGGGTCGAGGGTGGTGGAGGTGGAGGTGTTCTGCACCAGCGCGGTGAACGACGTCATGTCGGTGTCGAAGCCGCGCAGCAGCAGGAAGCCGGCCTCCCCCAGCAGTTCGAGCAGCTTCGCGGAGTCGATGGCGTCCAGGGCGGTGCCGGCGGCGGGTTCCACCAGCAGGCCGCTGCCGGTGCCGTAGGGACTGGTCTTCACGACGGTGTTCGAGGCGGTGGTCATGCCTTCTCCTTGATACGTGTGTCACCGGCGGCCGCACCGGGGGCCTCGCCGAGCACATGGGCGCGGATGACGTCCCGACGCGGGCGGCCGGTGACGGTGAAGCAGCGGGCGTAGTCGGGGTCGTCCTCGGACATCAGGCGGATCACCGCGGCGCGCTCGATGTCGGAGAGCCGCTCCCGGCCGAACTCCTCGATCCGGCGGCGGGCGGTGTCGTGGTCGAGTCCCGCCTCGACGACGAACAGGCCGTGCACCGCCTCCAGTCCGTCGGCGACGATCGCCGCCTCGCGGACGAAGCCCAGTTCGCGGTAGCGGGCCTCGACCCACTCGGGCGAGACGTTGCGCCCGCCGGCGGTGATCACCAGGCTCTTCTTGCGGCCGGTGATGCGCAGATAGCCGTCCTCGTCGAGCTCGGCGAGGTCGCCGGTGTGCAGCCAGCCCCGGTCGTCGACGACGACGCTGGAGGGGTCCTCGCGGGTGTAGCCGGCGAACAGCGAGCTGCTGCGGATGAGCAGTTCGCCGTCCTCGGCCAGCTCCACCTCGACATGGTCCAGGGGGCGGCCGACGGTGCCGAAGCGGACCTCGCCGGGGAAGTTCCAGGAGACCACCGAGGAGTTCTCGCTCAGCCCGTAGCCCTCGTGGACGGTGAGGCCGAAGTCGTGCAGGCGCTGGAGGATCTCGGCGGGCACCGGGGCGCCGCCGCAGGCGACGAAGACCGGGCCCTCGTGGCCGAAGATCCGCAGGTGCCGCTCGGTCACGTTCTCCTCGGGCTTCTGGTCGCACAGGGCGAGGAACAGCCCGGCCACGGTGGGCGGGATGACCAGGGCGGTGGGCCGGGCCCTGCGCAGCAGTTCGAGCATGCGGGGCGCGGCGTCGGCGGCGGTGCCGACCAGCGCGGTGCCGGGCGGCATGAAGGTGACCGAACCGCCCGCGAGGAAGGGCATGTAGAGCCCGGCGACCTGCTCGATGAGCAGGCTCAGCGGGACGATCGACAGATAGCGCTCGAACAGGGCGGTGCCGGTACGGGCGCGCAGCGAGGTCAGCAGGGCGTCCAGGCCGTGCCGGCGGATCTGTACGCCCTTGGGGGCGGAGGTGGTGCCGGAGGTGTGGATGACCTTGACGATCGCGTCCTCGGCGGGCACCGGCCACTTCGGCGCGGTGGCGGGCGCGGCTGCCCGCAGGGCGGGCAGGTCGATCTCGGTCACCGGGCAGCCCTCGGGCAGTACGCCGCCCTCGCGGTCCTTGGTCCAGCGCTCCAGGGCGCGGGCGCCACCGGCGTCGACCAGGCACAGGTCGGCCGTCTCGAAGAGGGAGGCGGCCTGCTCGGCGGCGAACGCGGTGGGGACCGGGATCTCCACGGCGGAGGCGAACAGCAGGGCGAGGTCGGCGGCGACCCACTCGGGCGAGTTCTCGGCGAGCAGCCCGACGCGGGCGGGGCGGCCGTGCTCCCGCTCCCACTCGCTCAGCCGGGCGGCGAGGACGAGGGCCGCGCCGATCAGGTCGCGGTAACCGAAGTCGGTGGCGGGGCCGCCGTCGGCGGACAGCACGCGCACCATGA
Source organism: Streptomyces sp. NPDC001406 (assembly GCF_042895285.1). NCBI lineage: Bacteria > Bacillati > Actinomycetota > Actinomycetes > Kitasatosporales > Streptomycetaceae > Streptomyces > Streptomyces sp. NPDC001406. The sequence continues at coordinate 25,586 of NZ_JBIAWG010000028.1, read as the reverse complement.
CGTCGTCGCTGTCCGCCCGCGCGAGCAGTCCGGCGGCAAGGCTCACGGTCTCGGTGTCACGCGGCACGGGTCAGCACCTTCTGCTCGGGGCGGTTGCCGACGAACCGCATGTCGACCGATTCGAAGCAGTAGCGGCCGATCGCGGCGAGCAGCAGGGTGCTCTGCGCGGCCGCCTCGGCCCAGCCGACGACCGGCCGGGTGTCGTAGTAGGAGCCCCACAGGGCCGCCTCCTCGGGCGAGAGGCGGTCGCGGGAGGCGTCGACGAGCGGGTGGAAGACCACGCCGAGGCGCTGCATCAGCATGGCCAGCCGGCCGGTCATGGTCATCACCGCGTACGGGCGTCCGAGGCAGGCCATGACCAGGGGCAGGGCCTTGATGATCTCGCCGCCGGCGCTGGCGCGCACGGAGGCGATGTTGCCTATCTGGAGGATCTGCTCGCGTGCCACCTCAGAGCCCAGTTCATCGGCGATGATCTGCTCGACAGGGGCGTCGAGGTAGCGCTCCAGCAGGATGCCCTCCTGCTCGGGGAAGGACAGTCCCGCGCAGGCGAGGGCGGATTCCGAGTCGTCCTCTGCGGTCTCGAAGTAGGCGAGGAACGCGTCCGGGTTGGGCCGGATGCGGGCGTCGTACTGGGCGGCGAACACGTCCTGGACGAGGTCGGCGGCGACCTGCCAGTCCGGGGTGTCGCGCATGGACAGCGTGATTCGCATGGGTGCACCCCCTCTTACGGGGTCGGGTGGGACAAGTAGTCGGATGTGAGGTCGGTTGTTGTGGTCGGGGTGGTCACATGCCGAGGACGGCGGGGCGCGGTGCGCTCACCGGCCGTGCCCGTACGGCGAGTTCGGCGGCCATCAGACCGCTGTTGATCGAGGTCTCGGCGAGGATGCCCGGGGCGGCGACGCTGTCGCCGATCAGGTACACGCCGTCGCCCTGGTCGATGGCGGGCCGGTCCCGCCAGGTGTGTCCGGGGTAGTCGACGGCTCCGGTGCGGCCGCGGGAGACGCCCTCGCGGCGCCACAGCATGCGGTCGCGCCAGCCGGGGGTGGTGAGGTCGAAGAGTCCCTCCAGCCGCTCGATGGCCTGGGCCTTGTTCTCGCCGGGGCGAAGCGGCATCGCGCCCTGGAAGAGCGCCTCGCCCTCGGGGGCGAGGGAGGGGTCGTGGTCGGAGTACTGGGAGGTGAAGCCGCCCTCGTCCATGTCGAAGGAGACGTTGCCGTCCTTCTTGGAGTGGGTGACGGCCATGTCCACCAGGGCGGCGGTGCCGCTCGGCCAGTCGAGCTGGCTGTCGCCGAGCAGTCCGCGGGCGGCGGCCAGCGAGGTCGCCACGATCACCGGGCCGTCCTTGACCGGCAGTTCGGTGATGCGGGAGTTGGTCTCGATGATCACGCCGTGCCGGCGGGCGACCCGCGCCATGCGGTCGACGACCGTGCCCCAGCCGCCGATGAAGTACCGGCTGGGCAGCGGGAACTTGGGGGTGCCCACGCGCAGCAGCCGCTCCCAGATGAACGCCGCGGACAGGGTGCCCGGGTCGCCGTGGAAGACGATCGGGCCGAGGAAGCCGAGGGCCTCGTCGACCGTCTGCTGCGGGAAGATCTTCGATGCCCAGTCCTGGAAGGACTGGTCGACGGGGACCGGCCGGTCGCGGTCGAGCAGGGTCATGCGCATATAGCCGGGCGGCAGCGTCATCCGCAGCCGGCCCTGGTGGCGAAAGCGCATCCGGGTCCACTCGTGGAAGGACAGGCGCACATAGCGGCCGGCCACACCGCGCGAGATGAGCCACTGCCAGGCCTCGCCGTTGTTCATGATGGTGTGCGGGCCGTCGTTGGTGATGTACGGCCCCTCGGCCGAGCGGGCGCGGCCGCCGAGGTGGGAGTGCGCCTCGTGGACGGTGACCCGGGCGCCCTGCTCGGCGGCGGCGATGGCCGCTGTCAGGCCGGCCATCCCGCCACCGATGATCGTTATGTTCACCATGGTTGCTCCTCAGTCACCTTCGCTTCCGCGGCCCGCGTCAGCGGTTGAGCGTGGCCATGGAGTTGGCGGGGTAGCGGTCCCCGACGGTGCTGCCGTACGGGGCGATCTCGTCCATTGCCGCGAGGTCGGCCGCGGTCAGGCGGACGTCCGAGGCGGCGACGTTCTCCTCCAGGTAGGCGACGCGCTTGGTACCCGGAATGGCGATGACCTCCTCGCCCTGGGCCAGGACCCAGGCGAGGGCGAGTTGTCCGGTGGTGACGCCCTTGTCCGCGGCCAGGGCGTCCAGGCGCTCGACCACGGTGAGGTTGGCCGCGAGGTTCTCCTCCTGGAAGCGGGGGACGATGCGGCGGAAGTCGTGGGCGGCCAGCGTGTCGAGGCTGCGGATGCGGCCGGTCAGCAGGCCGCGGCCGAGGGGGCTGTAGGCGACGAAGCCGATGCCCAGCTCGCGGACCGTCTCCAGCACGCCGTTGACCTCGACGTCGCGTGTGGACAGCGAGTACTCGGTCTGTACGGCGCTGAGGGGGTGGACGGCGTGGGCCCGGCGGATGGTGGCCGCGGAGGCCTCGGAGATGCCGATGTGGCGCACCTTGCCGGCGGCCACCAGCTCGGCGAGCGCGCCGATGCTCTCCTCGATGGGCACCTCGGGGTCGACGCGGTGCAGGTAGTACAGGTCGAGCCGGTCGGTGCCCAGACGGCGCAGGGTGCCCTCGACGGTGGCCCGGATGTACTCGGGGCGGCCGTTGATCTGTCCGGTGATGGTGCCCTCGGGGGAGACCTCGTTGCCGACCTTGGAGGAGACGACGACGTCGTCGCGCCGGCCGGCGATGATCCGGCCGACGAACTCCTCGTTGGTGTGCGGGCCGTAGAAGTCGGCGGTGTCCAGCAGGGTCACGCCGAGTTCGAGTGCCCGGTGGGCGGTGCGCAGGGCCTCGGCCTCGTCGGCCGGGCCGTACGCGAAGGTCATGCCCATGCACCCGAGGCCCTGCTCGGAGACCACGAGCCCCTGGCTGCCGAGCTTACGTTGCCGCATGAATCGGTTCCTTCCTGAGCCGTGCGGGCCTCGGAGGGCTGGCGGTTCGGGTCTTGCTCCCCCGGGCACTTACCATTGATAGAAATCCTAGCATTGATATAATCCGGGAAGCCAGCAGCCCAGCCCGGCAATGCGGGTCTTCGAAGTCGGGCGGTGGTCCACGGTCGGCAAGTGGCAGCTCTGGGCCACCGACGGCCCCAGTACGGCCTGGCAGACGACGTCGGTTCTGGCCCAGATCCGCCAGTCGACGACCGGCGTGACGGATGCGACTGGCCGCACCGGCCGCCGGCTTGACGGACGATCAGCGGGCGACGAGCTCGCTGGTGACGTTGGACCAGTGGTGGCCCTGCGCGGCGGCGCCGCCGTCGGCGAGCGCGGCCCACGGGTCGCTGCCGAACACCTCGACGGCCGCCTCGCGCAGCCAGACGTCGAACTCGTCCGCGGAGTCGCGCAGCTTGCGCCCCGACAGCGCCGGGTCACGGGACTCCACCTGGAGCACCACCACGTCCTGGCCGCCCACGTTCTGCACGGCGAAGGACTCCTGGACGATGCCGACGCGGCGCCGGGAGGCGTCGTAGGCCGTCCGGCGCAAGGTGTCGAGCTCCGCCTGGACCTCGGCCCAGCGCTCGCTCTTGCCGGGCAGCAGCGGCACCAGGACCGAGCCGGGCCTGGCGCTCCTGCGGGCCTCGGCCCGCGCGCCGCCGCGCGCCGCGGGGGCGAGCCGGCGCATGCCGAGCACCTCCAGCATGTTGGACTCCACGCCGATGCCCCAGCGCTCCGCGATCAGCCCGTTGTCCAGCAGACGCCACACCACGACGCCGATGAACTCGATGAACTGACCGGTGGGCGCGATACCGAGGAACTCGCCCTTGTGGGTGCCGCGCCAGGTGTTGTGGATGACCACGTAGTTGGCGTTGGCGCTCATGTCCTCGATGGTCACGTGCAGGTCGGGGAAGCCCTCCCGCAGAGCGGCGATGGTGTACTTGACGCCGTCCAGGTCCTCGGTGGCACCCGGCAGCGGCTGGTGGTCGATCATGTCGGGGCTGTAGATCTTGTCGACGATGGAGAAGTCGCCCTTGTTGACGAAGACGTCGAAGACCGAGCGGATGGTCTTCTTGTTGCGCTCCTCGACGCTCTCACCGGTCTGCACCGTCTGCTGTGTCGACACGTTCCGTCCTTAATGCTCGAAGGGTTTTCGGGATGTGACGGTCTACGGGATACGACGGGCCGTCACTTCCCGGGGAACGGCGCTTCCCAGGTGAGGGTGAGCCCCGCGTACAGGTAGCGGCTGGCCTCGATGGCGAGCAGCAGCACCTTGTGACCGGGGCGGATACGGCCCTCGGTCCAGCCGGCGTCCAGCGCGAGCGGCACCGCGGCGGAGCCGGTGGCGCCCACGTCGGTCAGGTTCTCGACGATGTTCTTGGAGAGGGTGGCCTGGTCCTCCTCGGACAGCCCGGCGGTGCCGTACTCGCTGGCGAAGTACTCGGCGTTGCCCTCGGGCAGCACGCACGCGTCGATGTCCGCGAGGGCGAGCCCGGAGCGCTCCAGCATGTCGTGGATGCCGCGCACGAAAACCCGGGGGCCGAACGTGGCGGTGCCGGGGATGTCGAGCTTGATGTCCATCAGCCGCTTGCGGCGCTGCTGTTCGGCCAGCGGGACGTCGGTGCCGCCGCCGACGATGAGCATGCCGGGCTTGCGCTTGCCGCCCATGGAGGCGGTGGCGAAGACCTGCTTGCTGCCCTCGTGCGCGGAGCCCTCCTCGCCGGCGCGCAGCACCACCGCGCCGGCGCCGTCGCCGAAGGTGTAGACGGTGAGCCGGTCACGCATCCGCACACGCTGCGGGTCCAGGCCCAGGAAGACGGGGGCGAGCAGCGGGGAGACGGCCTCCACACCGATCACCAGCGCCGTCCTGTACGTGCCGTCGGCGAGCTGGCGGCGCGCGATGTCCAGGGCCTGGACGGCGCCGACGCAGCCGGCCCGGACCTCGATCACCGCGACGCTCTCCAGGCCCAGCTGCTCCTGGACGTAGGTGCCGGCGACCGGCAGCAGATAGTCGGGGCTGGCCGTGGACACCACGATCAGATCGATCTCGTCGGCCTCGACACCGGCCCGCTCCAGGGCCTGGCGGGCCGCCGCCGTGGCCATCTGCGAGGTGCTGATGCGGTGTTCACCGGTGTCGGGGTCCACCATCCAGTGCCGGCGCTGGACCTGGATGCCCTCCAGGACGTCGTCGGGCAGCGGCCCGGTCACCCGGGCCAGGGCGTCGTTGTCGAGCGGCTCGCCCGGCAGATGGGCACCGGTGGCGAGGATCGACACGTGGCGGTCGGTGCTGGAGGGCATGTCACTTCTCCGTAGCGGGACGCAGGACGAGGCTGATGTGGGTGCCGCCGAGCGAGGAGCTGTTGATGAGCTGGGGCCCTTCGTCGACGCCGTGCTCCCAGCCGGTGACCGCGAGCAGGGCGGCCAACTGGGCACCCGCGCCGATGGGTTCGCCGACGATCCGCTTGGGGGTGTGCACGGTGGCCCGGGTGGACAGCCGGTCGGTGGCCAGTGCCTCGGGCGCGTCGGCCCGCTTGAGGCCGGCCGCGTTGGCCCAGATCCCGGTCAGTTCCCCGGCGCCGACCCCGGCGTGGTCGAGGGCCTGGCGCATGGCCCGCTCCACTCCCCCACCCTGTGGGTCCCAGCGGCCGACGCCCTGGGCGTCGGAGGCGGTGCCGTGCCCGGCGAACTCGGCCAGGATGCGCGCCCCGCGGGCCCGCGCGGTCGACTCGCGTTCCAGGACGAGGGTGATGCCGGCCTCGGCGAGGGTGTAGTCGGTGTCGTCGAACAGCGGCAGTCTGCGGTAGGCCTGAAGCACCCCCGGCGAGAGGTCCTCGACGGCGGGCACCAGCACGGCCTCCGCCCGGTGCTGCACCAGCAGATCGTGGGCGACGGTCAGGGCGGAGGCCCCGGCCGCGTGCCCCGTGGTGACGGTCGACGTCGGGCCCTTGGCGCCGACGTTCATGGCGACCTGCCCGGCGGCGGCGTTGAAGACGGTGTTCGGGAAGATCGCCGGGCTGCCGTGGTCGGGGCAGCCGGCCAGGACCGGCAGCAGGAACTCCTCGATGCTGCGCATCGGGCCGAGTCCGGTGCCGAGGACCACGCCGACCCGCTCGTCGGCAGTGATCCCGGCATGCTCCAGCGCACCGCGGCAGGTGGCCACGGCGAGCTGGCCGAGCCGGTCCATGCGGCGCCGCTCGCGCGGCGGGATCGCCTTCGGGTCGAAGTCGGCGCGGGCGACGCGCAGCCCGTCCTCCTCGGCGCCCAGGACCCGTCCGTCGCGCCAGGCCTGCCACAGCGCCTCGGCGCCCTCGCCGGCCGAGGTGACCGCCGCGTACCCGGTGATCACGACCTTGTCGTCGGCGGAGTCGGCCGGCGCCTGGACGGGGGTGCGCTCCTGGCCGGGACGGCCGAAGGCGACGCACGCGTTGGCGCCGGCGAAGGCGAAGTTGTTCGACAGCGCCGTGTGCATGGCCAGCGGGCGCGCGGTGGGCACCGCGTCCAGGCCGCACTTGGGGTCCACCTCGGTGAAGTTGGCGGTGGGCGGCGCGATCTGCTCGACCAGCGCCTGCACGGTGACGATGGCCTCGACCGCGCCGGCCGCCCCGAGCAGATGCCCGATCATGGACTTGGAGCTGCTCAGCGCGGTGTTCTCGGCAGCCTCGCCGAGCGCGGAGCGCACCGCGTTGCTCTCGGCCGAGTCGTTCTTCGGCGTACCGGTGCCATGGCCGTTGATGTAGGCCACGTCCTCGGGGTCGATGCCGGCCGACTCCAGCGCCGCGCGGATGGCACGGGCCGCGCCCTCGCCCTTGGGGTGCGGGGCGGTGGCGTGGTAGCCGTCGGCGGACAGGCCGTAGCCGAGGACCTCGGCGAGGATCGGCGCGCCCGCGGCACGGGCCACCGACTCCTCGGCGAGGACCAGCATGCCGGCGCCCTCGCCGAGCGAGAGGCCGTCGCGGTCCTTGGAGTAGGGCGCGGCGGGCTTGGTGGACAGCGACTGCAGGCTGGTGAACCCGGCGAACGCCGTCTCCGTGAACGCGTCGCTGCCGCCCACGAGCATGGCGTCGACACGGCCCGCGCTGATGGACTCGCTGGCGTGGGCGATGGCGTGCGCGCCGGAGGCGCAGGCGGTGTTCACCGACAGCGAGGGGCCCTTGAGCCCGAAGGCGCTGCTCACCGCCTCGGCGATGGCCTGCGGCGGGACCAGCAGATTGTGCCGGCCGTCGTCCTCGGGCGAGACGCCGTCGGCACCGCGCCGGGCCAGTTTCTCGGCGCTGCGCAGACCGCCCATGCAGGAGCCGAGGGCCACGCCCCAGCGCTCCGCGGGCACGTCGGCCAGGCCCGCCTGGTTCAGTGCCTCCTCGGCCGCCAGCAGGGCGAAGTCCACGGCCGGTTCGCGTTCGCGGCCGCCGAAGGAGGCCAGGTAGTCGTAGGTGGGACGGCGTTCGGTACGGACTTCGCCGCCGATCTCGGTGGCGCAGCCCTCCATGGGCATCCCGCGCACCGGGGTGATGGCCGCCTCGCCCGACCGTATGCCCTCCCACAGTGCCGTGGCGCCGTCGCCGTGGGCGGTCACCGCGCCCACACCGCAGACCACGACCCGCCGGGACCGAGCGCCGCGATCCGGCGAGATGTTGCCGTGCTCGCCGTGGCTCATGTCCGCGCTCCTTTCGGATGTGTCCTCGGATATGTCCGTCATGAGGTCCGCTCCAGGGCGATGGCCACCGCCTGGCCCTCCAGGCCACGGGCGACGGCCAGCGCATGGCCGGGCCGGGTCTCGCGCGGGGTGAGCGGGACGTAGTCCAGGTCGCACTCCTCGGCGGGGTTGTGGAGGTTCTGGGTGGCGGGTACGACACCGGAGTCGAGGGTCAGCGCGGCCACGGCGGCGTTCAGCGCCCCGGCGCCGCCGACCAGATGCCCGGTCTGCGGCTTGACGCTGCTGATCTGCGCGGCCTTGGCGGCCGTACCGAGCGCGTCGTGCAGGGCGATGGTCTCGCTGGCGTCGCCCTGTCGGGTGGCGCAGCCGTGCGCGGCGATGTAGCTGCCGTCGGGGAAGGAGCCGCCCGCGTCGCCGAGCGCGCGGGTGATCGCCCGGGACAGGCCGCGGGCGCGGGGCTGCGGGCTGGGCGGGCGGACGCAGTCGTTGCCGGAGCCGAAGCCGGTGACCTCGGCGTAGCAGCGGGCACCGCGGGCCAGGGCGTGCTCGCGCTCCTCCAGGATGAGGAAGGCCGCGCCCTCGCCGAAGACGGAGCCGCTGCGGTCGCGGTCGAACGGCCGGAAGGCCTCCTTGCCCAGGTCACTGCGGTCGCTGAGCACGCCGATCCCGTCCATCTTGGACATCGCCCACCAGCCGGTGGCGTCGTCGTAGCCGCCGGCCACGACCACGTCGGCCTCGCCGCGGCGCACCGTGCGCATGGCCCGGCCGACCGCCATCGCGCCGGAGTCGGCGGTCCCGGCGAAGTAGGCGTTGGCGCCGCGGATGCCGAACTTCTCGGAGATGTGGAAGCCGGCCGCGGGCTGCAGGCCCTCGACGAAGAACAGCGGGGCGATCACCGAGGAGGCGGTCTGGCCCAGCTTGTGCAGGTCCGGGGTGCCGTCCGGGGAGCGCACGGACTGGAGCTGGGAGATCAGCTCGTCCATGCGGGGCATTTCCTTGTTGCTGCCCAGGAACAGGCCCGTGCGGTGACCGAGGTCGCCCGCGTCCTCCAGGCCCGCGTCGCGCAGCGCCAGGATGGCCGCGGCCAGGGCCAGTTGGTCCCCGCGGCACAGCATGCGCAGGGTGCGCCGCTTCGCCCACTGGTTCGGGTCGAAGTCGTGGATCTCGGCGCCGATGCGGGTGTTCAGCGGCGTCGGGTCGTAGGACTGCAGCGGGCCGATGCCGATCCGGCCCTCCAGCAGGTTCTCCCAGGTCGGTGCGGCGCCCTGGCCGATCGCGGTCATCAGGCCGATGCCGGTCACCATCACGCGTCGCCTGTCGTGGCTCATGCTGTGCCCTCCCAGGGCTCGTCGGCGCTCACCAGCGCCAGGGAGCGAGCGGTGGCGACCACCCGGTCCCCGACCCGGGCGGTGGCCCGTACCTCGGTCGTCTGCTGGCTGCCTCCCGTCACCTCGGCGGTGATGTGCACCTGGTCTCCGGGGCCGACGAAGTGCTTGAAGCGCACGCCCCGGACGGATGCCAGGCGCCAGGCCCGCTCGCCCCCGACGGCGGCCTTCGCCAGGGCCGCCATGCTCTCCAGGAGCAGCACCCCGGGAAGGATCGGGAAGCGCGGGAAGTGGTGGTCGAAGTACGGGAGGGTGTTCGGGATGTTGCGCACGGCCACGGCCCGGCGGCCCGGTTCGAGTTCCACGATCCGGTCGAAGGCGGGGGCCACGGCGCTCGTACCGGCCGTCCGGGTCGTACTCATGTGTCCTCCCGCGGCGCACCGATGACGATGCTGGTGTTGCTGCCACCGAAGGCGAACGCGTTGATCAGGGCCGCGCCCACCGGCATCTTGCGCGCGGTGTGCGGCACGTAGTCGAGGTCGAGACCGGGAGCGGTGCGCTCCAGGTTGACGGTGGGCGGCACCAGTGAGTGCCGCATGGCGCCGATCGCGGCCAGCACGCCGAGCCCGAGGCTCGCCGAAGTCAGGTGCCCGGCCATGGACTTGGGGGCGCTGACCACCAGCTTCTGGGTGTCGGCGCCGAACACCTTCTTGATGGCGACCGTCTCGGACTGGTCGTTGCCGTGGGTGCTGGTGCCGTGCGCGACCACGTAGTCGATGTCGCCGGTGCCCAGGCCGGCGTCCAGCAGGGCCCCCTCCATCGCCTGGATCGCGCCGGAGCCGTCGGGCGGCGAGTCGGTGATGCGATAGGCGTTGAGCGTGGAGCCGTAGCCGAGGACCTCGGCGAGGATCTCGGCGCCGCGCTCGACGGCGGCCTCCCGCTCCTCCAGTACGACGGCGACGGCGCCCTCGCCGATCACGAAGCCGCTGCGGTCGGCGTCGAAGGGCCGCGAGGCGCGCTCGGGGTCGTCGTTGTGCTGGTCGGTCAGGGCGCCCAGGAGGCTGAAGCCGAGCAGGTCGAGCCAGGTGGTCAGGGAGTCGTACCCACCGGCGACCATCACCTTGGCGTCGCCCTCCTGGATGGCGCGGAAGGCCTCGCCGATGGCGTGCCCGGAGCCGGAGCAGGCGGTGCTGATGCCCAGCATCGGGCCGGTGCCGCCGATCATCCGGGTCATGGCGGCGAGCGGCACGTTCTGGTCGTCGGTCAGCGTCACGGCCGGCGGACGGCAGATGAACGCGTCCGGGTTGCCGGTACTGGCGCGCAGATGGCCGATGTCCAGCAGCACCTGCAGTTCGGGGCGGCCGACGCTGGCGCCCATGGCGACGCCGCGCTCGTCGGCGCCGTACACCTCCTCGGAGAGGGTGTCGAGCCCGGCCCCCCGCACCGCCTCCCAGGCGGCCGCGACGCCGAACTGGCCCACGCGCGAGAGGTGTTTGCGCCCGATGTGCTTCGGGATGGCCTTGGCCGCGTCGAAGTCCTTGACCTGTGCGGCGATGCGCACCGGGAACCCTTCGGCGTCGAAGGTGGTCAGCCGGCCCACGCCGTTGCGTCCGGTGGCCAGGCCCTCCCAGGTCGTCTCGGCGTCGTTGCCGAGCGGGGTGACCGCTCCCACCGCGGTGATCACTACACGTTTCATCCCACCGGCCCTCCGCCCTGCAGCTGGTGCGCCATGCGCCTGGTGTTGTCAGGGTCGTCGAGCCGCTCGGCGTCGATGAGCGCGCACAGGATGCCGGTGGCCTCCAGGACGCTCTCGCCGTCGACCGTGACGGTGCCGTCCAGGATGGCGGCCTCGTCGGTCATCGACTCGATCGTGGCGTGCATCTGAAGCACTTCTCCGGGGGCCACGTCCCGGTGGGCGGTGGCCTCGCCGACCGCGAGCAGCGCCGCACGCAGCCGGTGGTCGGTGCTGATCATGATCAGCCAGGTCGCCGCCTGGCACAGGGCCTCCAGAGCGAGGCCGAAGGGCAGCGCCGGCCCGTTCGGGGTGGCCTGCCAGTACGTCTCGTCGACCGAGGTGACCTTGCGCGCGGTGATGGTCTCGCGCGGGGTGAGCGTCTCGATCCTGTCGATCAGATGGAATCGCATCGTGGTCCCGTCTCCCGTCCCCCGCCGCCCTACGGGCGCCCGATGCCGAGCTGGGCGGTGAAGCCGCCGTCGACAGTGAGCAGTTCGCCGGTGGTGTAGGCGGAGTCGGGTCCGGCGAGGAACACCGCGGCCGCCGCCACCTGCTCGACGGTGGCGAACCGGCGCAGCGGGATCTGCCGCTTGATGCTCTTGCCGCCGTCGCGCTGGAAGACCTCCTCGACCAGTTCGGTCGGCGTGAAGCCGGCCAGCACCGCGTTGACCCGGACCCCGAAGCGGGCGAGCTCGATCGCGGCACAGCGGGTGAAGGAGTTCAGCGCGCCCTTGGAGGCCGAGTAGTTGGACTGGCCGATCCAGCCGCTCTCGCCCATGGCGGAGGAAATGTTGACGACGGACGCCTCGCCCTGCGCCATGAACTGGTCCATGACGGCGTGCGTGGTGTGGTACGCGCCACCGAAGTTGACCTTCATGACGTTCCACCAGGCGTCGGGCGCCGAGTCGTAGATCAGCCCGTCGTCGCTGATGCCGGCGTTGTTGACCAGGATGTTCAGCGAGCCCAGCTGGGCGGTGGCCTCGTCGACCAGGCGCCTGGCCTCCTGGGGGTCGGAGACGTCGGCCCCGACCGCGACGGCCCGGCCGCCCGCCGCTTCGATCTCCTTGACCACGGCCAGCGCCTCCTCCTGGCGCGAGCGGTAGTTCACTGCGACGGCCGCCCCCTGTTCGGCCAGGGCCAGGGCGATGGCCCGGCCGATGCCGCGGGAGGCGCCGGTGACCAAGGCGGTACGGTCCTTCAGCTTCATCTCTCTCTTCCCGTTTCTGCTACGAGGTGGGCGGCCTGGCTGCCGACGGGACGGGCCCGGGGCAGGGCGGGGCGGGTGCCGGGGCCCCACGGCCGGTGTCCGGGGCGTCGTTGACCCGGACACCGGCCGCGGAGGGCATGGGCACCGCTCAGGCGGACGCGGCGGCCTTGGCCCGCTCGGTCAGGAGGTCGGTGAGGTTCTGGACGGTGAACAGGCCCAGCACGCCCTCGGCCGTCAGCGGCTCGTCGAGCTGGCTGCGGTCGAACTGCGGCAGGACGCTCTCCAGGTGCGTCAGGCCGCGGTCGTTGACGACCTCGTTCTCGTCGCCGAACTCCTCGTCCGGGATGCCGCCCTGGAGCAGGTCGGCGATGTCGGAGACGGTGATCTTCACCTTGGTGGCGCGCTCCAGGCGGAAGAGGATGTCGAGCAGGTCGATCGACTCCGCGCCGAGCTCGCCCAGCAGGGTCGCCTCGGGAACGGCCTCGGACTCGTCGATGCCGAGGGCGTCGGCGACGGCCGCCTGCACCGCGGACAGGTAGTCGGTCGACGTGGGAATCAGGGTTTCGGACACCGTTGGCTGCCTTTCGGGTGGTGAGTACGCGCCGGGGGCTCAAAGCGCCCCCGCCACGCGGATGGTCGGGAGGTCGGGAGGTCGGGAGTCGGAGCGGACAGGGAAGGGACCGGGGCCGGCGTCCGGTGCGCCGACTGCCGCGGCCGGTTACGCGGCGACCGCGGAGGCGGCCGCGTCCTGGCGCAGGTCGCGCAGGAGCGTGGTGATGCGGCGCGCGTCGTTGGTGCTGCGCACCTGGGCGTCGGGCACGGTCCGCTTGGCGAAGCCGCTGAGCACCCGGCCCGGGCCGACCTCGAGGTAGCCGTCGACCCCGTAGGAGGCGGCGGCGTCCAGCACGTCCACCCAGCGCACGGGACCGGCCAGCTGACGCCGCAGCAGATCGCGGGCGTGCGCGCCGTCGCGCACCAGGGCACCGGTCACCGAGCTGAACACCGGCAGCCGGGGGGCACCGAACTCGACCCGCTCCAGCTCCGCGGCGAACTCGTCCTCGATGACCTGCATCAGCGAGCAGTGGAAGGGCGCGGAGACCTTCAGCGGTACGGTGCGCTCGGCACCGGCCCCGTTCGCCAGCCGCACGGCCTCGTCGACCGCGGCGCTCTGGCCGGAGATCACCGTCTGGCCCGCCTCGTTGTAGTTGGCCACCTCCACCACGCCGGATGCGGCGGTGGCCGCGCAGATCTCCTCGATCTTCGCGGGCGCGAGGCCGATGATCGCGGCCATCGCCCCCGAAACCCGGCGCGAGACACCGGCCATCAGCTCACCCCGGCGGCGCACCAGACGCAGCGCGTCGTCGGCGTCGAGGACACCGGCGACGACCAGGGCCGTGTACTCGCCGAGGCTGTGCCCCGCGGCCGCACCCGGGACGAAGCCCGTCTCCTGGTGCAGCACCTGGTACACGGCGAGGCTGGTGGCGACGATGGCGGGCTGGGCGATCTCGGTGGGCTCCAGCTCCGACTCCGCCGCCGTGCTGCACAGTTCGGTCAGCGGCAGGCCGGTCGCCTCCTGAGCCCGCTCCAGCACGCGTCCCGCCGTGCGGGGATGCTCGCGCAGCAGGTGCTCTGCCATGCCGGCGCGTTGCGATCCCTGTCCGGGAAACATCGTGAATTGGTTGTCGCTCATCCCCGTTCCTACCTCACTGAATTGTGGCGGCGTGGGTCATCGAGCCGTCGACGAGCGGTTCTCGACTCCGTGAATCTCGCACCCCGCTCTGGCGCATTCCTTGAATGTGTCTCGAAAACGGATTCGGCCGGTTTTCCTTGACGCGGCGGGCGGGCACACCCGAGCGTGTTGCCATGCCGAGGATGAGCGCGCAGGAGAGGCGGACGGCCGTGGTCGGCGCGGCGATGATCGAATTCGCCCGCCGCGGGTACGACGGCACCTCGACGCAGGACATCGCGCGGCGCGCGGGAGTCTCACAGCCGTACCTCTTCCGGCTGTTCCCCGGCAAGCGGGCGCTGTTCCTCGCCGCGGCGACACGCTGCGTGGCCGAGACCGCACGGCTGCTGACGGGCGCGGCCGAGGGCCTGGAGGGCGAGGAGGCGCGGCACGCGATGGCCATCGCGTACACCCGGGTCATCGTGAAGGAGCCGGAACGCCTCCTGATGCAGATGCAGGTGTACGCCGCGGTGGCGGGCGCGGAGGCCGCGGGCGACCACGAGTTCGGCGAGACGGTCCGGGCCGGCTGGCAGAGCCTGTGGCAGGAGGTCCACCTGGCCCTGGGCGCCGACCCCGACGACACGTCCTGGTTCATGTCCCGAGGCATGCTGGTCAACACCCTGGTGGCCCTGAACTTCCCACCGGAACACCGGGTCTGGGAGGCACTGGACCCGTCGATCGGCGTGGAGACGGCGAGCCGGCTCCCGCGCCGATGACGGGCGCAGCCCATCAGGGGCGCGGGGAACTGCGCGACCAGCCACAGACGACCCGCGCTTTCCGAACCGTCCGTACCTATTCCGCCGTAGTAGGAGCCGCAGCCCGCCGGGAGGCATCCCGCTTGGCCCACCGCATCCCATACGCGACCTGCCCCTGCTCAGCCGCCTGGAAGGCCTTCGTGTTCCAGTTCTTGCGCATGAAGGACTCCCGCATCCTGATCAGCAGCGAGTTCTCCACCGCGCCCATCTTCCCGATCCGCCAGGCGATCTTCTGCAGCGGAGCGGTCCGCGCCCGCCGCTCGGTCTCGTACCGGCGCAGCGCCGCGACCGGGTCGCCCGGCTGGTCGAGGTACTCGGCGAGCACCAGGGAGTCCTCCAGCGCCTGGCAGGCGCCCTGCCCGATGTTGAAGGTGATCGGGTGCGCGGCGTCGCCGAGCAGCGTGACCCGCCCCCGGCCCCACTCGCGCTCGGGCTTGCGGCCCTCGACGTCGCCACGCAGGATCCACTCCTCCGGCGTGGCCCGCAGGATGTCGGCCACCGGCCCGGCCCACCCCTCGTGCCGGCGCAGCAGCATCGCCCGCGCCGTACCGGGCTTGTCGCGCCCGCCGGGTGCCCCGTTGGCGACGCTCATCCAGTGCACCAGGCCGGGCGCGACGTCGTAGTACGTGAACCGGGTGCCCGGTCCGAAGATCGCGTTGAAGGTGCCGGGCGGGATGTCGGCGTGCTCCATCGGCGCCCGGCCGCGCCAGGCGATGTAGCCGCTGAAGCGGTTGCGGGCGGGCCCGAACAGGCAGTCGCGCACGGCACCGTGGATGCCGTCGGCGCCGATCAGCAGGTCGCCGCGCTCGCTGCCGCCGTCGGCGAAGTGCACCGTCACCCCGTCCGCGTCCTGGTCGAAGGACACGACGTGGGCACCGGTGCGCAGCGGCGAGCCCTGCAGGGCGTCGCGCAGCACACCGTGCAGCTCGGACCGCTCGACGGCGATGGTGGGTGCCCCGTACCGCTCGATGAAGTCACCGACCGGCCAGGCGCCCAGCACCTCGCCGCGCCAGGTGCTGAAGTGCGTGACGTGCTGGACGGGCGCGACCCGCAGGACCTGCTCGGCCACGCCCAGGTAGTCCAGCGCGAGGACGCCGTTGCTCCAGATGTGCAGGCCCGCGCCGCCGTCGCGCAGCGACTCGGCCCGCTCGAACACGACGGTCTCGAACCCCCTCTGCTGCAGTGCGAGGGCCGCGGCCAGGCCGCCGATCCCTCCGCCGGCGATGAGTATGCGACGGGCACGTCCTATGGCCATCTCTTGATCTCCTCGTGGCTCTGTCCGGGCGCAGGTCCGGTGCGAAGTCCCCGACGGAACAATGTTGTTGTCAACGCTAGCATTCAGAGCGGCGACCAATATAGTCTCGAAAGAGTATCTAGCATCGACATATCCGTGTGGCTCAGGACCACATGCCAACCGGCAGACCCACAAAGGTGGTTGTGTGTGATGGAAGCGCTCCTGCAAACGCTGGCCGTGATAGCCACCATGGCCAACGCGGTGGTCTACGGGACCGACGTCTTCTCCGCCCTGGTGCAGCGGCCCGCCATGGCCCACGTCGACGACGTGGTGCTCACCAGCGCCATGGGCCAGACCCACCGCTTCGGCGACCAGCGCATGCCGGTACCGGGCGTGTTCGGGCTGGTGGCGACGGTTGCCACGGTCGCCGTGGCCGCCGTCGACGGCAAGGCGGTGCCGGCCGTGGCCGCGGGCGTCGCGGCCGTGTCCCTGGTGGTGTGGCTGGCCATCTACAACAAGGTCAGCGCCCCGGTGAACAAGGAGCTCACCGGCGCGGCCCTGGACTGCCGGGTCGCCCCCGACGCCCGTGGGCTCCAGCGGACCTGGGACAGCGTCATCAACGCCCGCGTGGCCCTGCAGGCCCTGGCGCTGGGCGGGATGTGCGTGGCGCTCGTGAGCAGCTGAGCCGGCCCAACGGCCGGGCGAGCCAAGGAGGGAGGGGACACCCCGCCGGGTGTCCCCTCCCTCCTTGCCGTGCTGCGGTACGCCCTACTGCAGGGCGATGTTGCCGAGGACGGCCTCCGCGTCCACGTCCGCCAGGGCGTCGGTGACGGCCTCCGGCTCGCTGTTCGGCACGTTCTTGTTGTTGCTGGCCACGGCAGTGCCTCCTTCTCGAATTACCCGGAATCGAGGTTCGCCAGCGGCCGCCCGGGGGGTCAAGACAACTCCCCCGCATTCCGCCGGAATTCAAGACGCATTCCAGAATTTCGGCCCCTGTCCAGCGCCGCTCCGCGTGCATTCGAGCAAGCCTGAACAGGCTGTGTGGCAAACAGTTGCCAAACAGGCCGATGAAGGAGCAGGACATGCCCTCACCCCATTTCCTGGGCCGCGCGCTGCGCCACGTGCGGCTGCGGGCCGTAGGCGCGGTCGCGACCAGGATCATGCGGGACGCCCCGGCCCCCGCTCCGCGCCGGACCCCTCGGCTCACCCTCTTCCCGGGCCGCCCCTGAGCGGGGGCTCAGCCGCCGCCCCAGCACCGCCCGGCCGCCGCCCTGCAGCGGTCCTCGTACGCATCTCGTACGTTCTTCGAGCACTTCTCCAGCGGTTCCCGGCAGGCTCTCGAACTGCCCGGCTCCTGCCCGGGGGCCGGTTCCTGCCCTTTTTCCGTTTCCAGGGGGTCGATGATGATGCCGCGGGCGAGCACGCGTTCCGCAGCCGATACGGCGAAGGTGTCCCCCGGCGACGAGGAGGCCGCGCGGCTCACCGCGCCCCAGCCCGCCGAACCGGTCCAGGACCAGTCCGAGGACGACATCGGCTGGCCCAAGCAGTAGGCGCGACCAGTCGAAGAAACGATTCTGCCCAGCCTCGGCGAGGAGGCCGCCGCCCTGCACGCGCCCTGCAGCGCCGAACAGGGCCGCGGAACCCTCAGGCCGCCGTCAGGTACTGCCGCACCAGCATCCGCGGCACCGGCTTCACCCCGATCCTCCGGGGAAGCGCCTCGACCGCTTCGAGCCGCCGTATCTGCTCGCCGGGTCCCAGCTGGGCGTTGGCGCGTTCGGCGACGGCGTCGAGGATGTCCGGCGCGTCGCGGACCTCCTCCCGCAGCACGACCCCCGCCCACACCGACGAGCCGGTGACGGGATCGGGGTCGTCGGCGACGGCGCAGTCCGCCACGCGGGGGTCCTGGCGCAGCACGCGCTCGACCACTCCGGGCGCGACGACGGCGTCGCCGCAGGCGAAGGGGGAGCCGGACCGGCGCACCAGGTGCAGCTGGTCGTCCAGGTCGAGGTAGCCGACGTCGCCCGTGGCCAGCCAGCCGTCGGCACGGCCCGAGGGCACCTGCGGGCCGCGGATCTCCACCTCGCCGTCGGACCACACCGGCGCGGGCGCCCGGGTGACGGGGTCGACCACCCGGCACTCGGTCCCGGGCAACGGCACGCCCACCGCGCCCCGTTCGGGCCGTGCCCCGGGCGCCTGGACGTGGGAGAGCGCGCTGAGCCCGCCGACGCCGTAGCCCTGCAGCACGGGCACCCGCAGGGTGTCCCCGAGGCGGCGGGCGACGACCGGTTCCAGGGCCACGCCGGCGGACAGTACGGCCCTCAGACGGCCGCCGGGCAGGACCGTACGGTGGTCGGCGAGCCGCTCGTCCTCCGCGAGCCGGGCGAGCCGGGTCGACAGCCCGTAGTAGTGGGTGGCCTGCCGGCCGCGGCTCACGGTCATGCCCGCGCACGGGTCCGTATCGCTCACCAGCACCTGCTCGGCCCCGGCGTGCACGGCGGCGCCGAGCAGGGCGGGGTGGTAGGCAGGCATCTGGTTGACCACGACGCTCGCGGGGTCCAGCTGATGGGCCACGGCGATCTGCGCGGCGTTGGCGAGCAGATTGCGGTGGCTCAGGCGCACCTCGCGCAGCCCCGCGGCGGGATGCGGCACGAGCTGCACGCAGGCCACCGCGTCGAGGTCACCGACGGGAGTCCGGAACGGCGTACCGGGTACGGCGTTCAGGGCGTCCGCCAGCGGCACGGACAGCGCGGAGCCGGACCGCTCCTCGTCCGCTCCGGCGGAGCCTGGACCGTACCCAAAACGGCGAGCACCGCCCCCGGTCGCGCCCGCCGCGCCATCGTTGTCACCGTCGGTGACAACGATCGTATGCAGGGACGGCAGCCGCCCCTCCTCCGCCTCCGCGGTGAGCCGCTCGGCCAACGGGCCGGGCACGAAGGCGACTTCGGCCCCGGCCGCCGTGCACAGCTCGCGGGCGGCCGCGGATCCCGCCGCCGGGTCGAGCAGCGCCAGCAGCCGCCCGCTGCGCACCGCGCCGAAGTACAGCGCGGGAAAGGCGGCGTCCAGGGCGCAGGCGACCAGGACGGCGGAGTCCGCCCGCCGCAGGGCGCCGTGGATCCAGTGGGCGATGCGGTCGGCCTCCCGGTCGAGCGCCTCGAATGTCGTGGTGGCGCCCTCGGTGGGGTCCCTTTCGGTGGTGACGGCCGGCCGGTCGCCCGCACGGGCGGCGGCCCGCCGCAGCAGTCCGTCCAGGGGGCTGTCCAGCTGTCTCAGGATGCGCACGGCGAACTCCCCTCTCCGCAGCCGGGGCTCACGCCGCGAACAGGTCGAACGTGGAGGTGTGCCGGGGGCCCGCCAGGACGTCCAGCTGCGGGTCGACGGCCAGCATGGCCTGGTGCAGCCGCTGCAGCTGGGGCGAGGGCTCGACCCCGAGCTCGTCGATCAGCCGCATCCGCAGCCTGCGGTAGACCTCCAGTGCCGACGCCTGCCGCCCCGACCGGTACAGCGCCACCATCACCTGGGAGTGCAGGCCCTCGTGCTGGGGGTGGCGGGCGGTCAGTTCGGTGAGCTCGGCGATCAGTTCGGCGTGCCGGCCGAGCCTGAGCTCGGCGTCGATGCGCCGCTCCACGGTCACCAGCCGGCTCTCCTGCAGCCGCCGTACCTCGATGTCGAGGATCGGTCCGACCCGCACGTCCACGAGCGCCGGGCCCCGCCACAGGTTCAGCGCGGCCCCGAAGCGGGCGGCGGAGACCTCGCTGTCGCCCACGTCGAAGGCCGACTGTCCCTCGCGGATCAGGCGCTCGTAGTCGTGCACGTCCACCGATTCCTCGGGGATCTGCAGCAGATAGCCACCGTGCCGGGTGGCGAGGACTTCCTTGGCGCGGCCGGGCGCGCCGGGCCCCATCGCGGTGCCCAGGCGCCTGCGCAGCTGGAGGATGTAGGTCTGCAGGGTGGTCAGCGCGCTCTGCGGCGGCCGGGTAGACCAGATCTCCTCCATGAGCGTGGGTACGGGCATCACACGGCCCGGATAGAGGGCAAGCAGTGCCAGAATCTGCCGCGGCTTGCTCGCGGACGGAACGATGGATCCCCCGTCGACCTCGGCACTCAACGGACCCAGAACCTGAATCCTCACGGTCTCCTCCGTACTCGTCGAGTTCCTTGTCTCTTTCCTTCCAGTGGCCAGAATTGTGCCTCCACTTCAAGGCAAGCTAGCGGCATTCCCCTTCTTCCAGTCAATTCCTCTAGCGGTTCTCAAGCGAAGTCCCATGGGCGGTATTGCGCTTTCGATCAGGCCCTTTCAAGAGCAACTGTGCGAGTGTCACATACTTGCTCGTCAGACCGGCCAGGACGTGCGGAATTCAACATTCCGTCGAGCGTTGGCAAGGTCTTTCAGAATTTCGATCAACACGCCGGGTCAATAACTTGAGAATTTCCGCACAAGCCCCTACGGCAGACATCGAAATAGCGATGAAGTGCACGCGGAAGACGGGCGCCGAAGAACGTCACGCCCTTTCCTGGTGTCCTTCCGGAAACCGGCCCGTCACGCGGCAGCGGCGTACGTGTCTCCTCCCACGGGCTCGGGCAGCAGGAACCTCTGCGGTGCCGACCGGCTCCAGGGGAAGCCGTGGTTGAGGTGGACGACGGCCTCCTCGTTCCCGTCCGCGGGCACGGCCACGGCGACCAGCACCCCGGGCACCGGCTCCAGTTCGAGGAACCGCCAGGGGCGTCCGGTGTCGTCGGCGGGCGGTGCGAAGGCGCGTACTCCGCCCTCCTCGTCCAGGGTGAAGACGAAGCTGTCGAACGGGATGCCGAGGCCAAGGCCGCGCGCCTTGGAGTACGCCTCCTTCAGCACCCACACCCGCAGCGCGCGCCGGTCCCGCTCGGGCCCGGGGTCGGCCTCCCGCACCCAGTCGCGCTCCTGCGGCGAGATGGCGTTCACGATGGTGGCGACGGCGTTCTCGTCGCGTTCCGCGATCCGCTCGACGTCCACGCCGATACGGGCCTGACGCACGATGCCGAGGAAGTTGTAGCCGCCCGCGTGGGAGAGGTTGAAGTCGAGCACCCGCCCGCCGCGCGAAACCAGATCGGAGGTGGGCCGCAGGAAGGGCCGCCCCCGTGCCGAGCGCCAGATGACCAGTTCCGCCTCGGCCAGCCCCGCCTCCAGCGCCAGGGCGCGCCGTACGAGGGTGTGGGCGATCAGATACTGGAGACGGTCGCGCTCGAAGAGGAACTTCCCCGCGGTGCGCCGCTCCTGGGCGTCCAGCCAGTGCTCGGCGAGCAGCCGGGCGATCTCGGGGCTGAGCCCGTCGTTGGGACACAGCCAGAGGGTGACCTCGGCCGTGTCCGCCTCCTGTGCGGCACCCGTCACGTCTGCGCTCCTCGGGGCCATGCCGCGCTCGGGGGCAGTTCCGTCACCGGTCCCACGAGGTGGGTGCGGCCCGCGCCCAGGACGTCGACACCGGCCAGCCACAGCCGGATCAACTGCTCGAAGCGCCGCCCCTCCCACAGGGCGTCGACATAGGCGCGGGTCTCGGGAAGTCCGGCGAGCAGCAGCGGTTCGGCGGGCGGGTCCCGCAGATCCGCGCTGTGCACCGGCGGTCCGTCCGGCGGGTCCTCGGAGCCGCTCCGTGCCGCGAACGCGGCCAGTGCGGCGGCGAGTTGGGAGGTGTCGTACGCCACCAGCGCCAGACGGCACTCCAGCGCGGCCCGGCCCAGCCTCAGTTCACGGGCGACGGCGGCCAGGGCGGGCACGCCGGGCGTGCCGCGGCCGGTAACGCGTTCGCGGTCGGTGAGCCAGGCGGCGAGCCGTTCGGCGGTGGCGGCGAGGTGCCCGGGGGTGGCCGCCGACAGCAGCACGAGGTGCGGCCCGCCGTCGTCCTCCCCCGGTGCCCGCGCCACGGGCGACGGGTCCGGGTCCGGCTCGCGCAGCACCACCACGGCGTGCTGGGCGTCCGGCGCGTGCACGCCGACCAGGACCGTGCGCGGCAGGGTTCCCCCCTCGGGAGCGCGCCCGGCCTCCCAGACGGCGGGCCGCGGCCGGCCCGGCCCCGGAAGCAGGGTGGCGTGGCGCAGTTGGAGGACGGCGCGGGTCAGCGCGGTTGCCGCCGCCTGTCCCGCTCCCCCGGCCCCGGCGCCGTACCCGTCCTCCTCGACCTGCACCTGCGCGGCCGGTGTCCCGGCGGCCCGCAGGGCCCGGCGCCGCAGCCGGTCGCGCAGCGCGGGGTGCGCACCGCGCCCCGGATGCCCCACCGCGCTGGCCGGTACGACGGCGTGCACGACGTCACCGGCGGCGCGCGCGGCGCCAAGTGGCTTCAGCAGTACGGCGGTCGTACCACCGGCGCCCGGCTCGGTGGCCGCGACGAGGGCCGCCGCGCACTCGCCGGCACGCAGCGCGCCGAGGGCCAGGTGCAGGGCGGTGAGGAACGAGGAGGGCCCGGTGTCGATGTCCTGGCTGGGTCCGCGCAGATCCAGGATGCGCGAGAGGCGGGCGGCGCCGGCGGCCGTGAACACCCCAACACTGCGGCGCTCGCCGTCCGGGCCGGTCAGCGCGTCGAGGCGGGCACCGGCGTACCCGGCACCCTCCAGGACCTGCCGGGCGCCGGACAGCAGGAGCCGCTCACGGGAGTCCATGCGCGCCGCTTCACCGGGGTTGGCCCCGACCCGTTCGGGGCCGACAGCGTCCACGCCGCCCGGGACGCTCTCCCGCACGGCCGCACCACGGGCGCGCAGTTCCGCCTCCCAGAAGGCCTCCGGACCGTCGGCCCCGGGCCAGCGCCCCTGCAGTCCCACGACGGCACACCATCCGGCGCTCGGGGAGTCGGCGGGAGGGTCGGCGGAGGCGAGGGGCTCGGGCCGGACGGCCGGCGCGGCCGGCGCCACCGACGGCACGGGCAGCACACGCGGCACGGCGGGAGCGTCCGGTGCCTCCAGTGTGTCCGGTGCGCCCGCCAGCAGCTCCAGCGCCTGCCGGCGTTCCAGGGTGCCGTCCTTGAACCGTGTGAGTATCTCCAGGCTGTCCATGGATACGGAGCGCTCCGCGCCTCAGGCCGGCCGGGTGCCGAGCAGGGCGGCGGCCTCGTCGACGCTGAGCAGATCGTCACGGACCGCGTCCAGCAACGCCTCCAGGTCGACCTGCGCGCCCGAAGCGCCCGAAGCGCCCGATGCGGCCGACGCGGCCGACGAGGGCGACACCGACGCCTCCGCAGGCACCGGCGACACCACGTCCCCGGCCGCCGAATCACCCCCACCCGCACGGGAGTTGGCCGCGACATACGCCGCGACCGAGGCCAGGTCGGGTTGGTCGTAGAGCAGCGCGGTGGGTTCGCGCAGCCCCCAGATCCGGTTGACGCCTTCCACGAACTGCGCGGAGAGGATGGAGTCCAGGCCCAGCAGGACGAAGGGGACGTCGGCCTCGATGTCGTCCGGTGCGCAGCCGAGGATCCGCGCGAGCAGGCCGCGCAGTCGGTCGAGGACGTCGCCGTCGTGGTCCCCGGCCGGGACCGGTGCGGACACGGGCACGGCCGGGTCGGATGCGGCCGCGTCGGATGCGGCCGGGTCGGATGCGGCACCGCCGAGTTCGGCGGCCAGCCGGTCGGCCAGGGCCTTCGGCGTCGGGTACTGGTAGAGGGCGTCCGGCGGCACCGAGGTGCCGAAGCGAGTGTTGAGCACGCCCATGAACCCCACGCTCAGCAGGGAGTCCAGCCCCAGCACCGCGAAGCTCTCCTCGGCGTCGACGGCCTGGGCCTCGACAGCCACGAAACCCGCCAGCAGCGCGGTGAGTTCGGCCAGCACGTCGGCGGCCGGCATCTGCGGGACGGGGTGCCCCGGCGGGGGCGAGGCAGCGGTCATGGTGGCGTCTCCAAGGTCGGTTCCCGGGTGGCCGTCTGCGCATTGTGCAGGCGGGTTCATCGCGACCGCATCGCCGTCCGGGGTGATCCACGGGCCGCCGACTCGCTCCTGCGAGGGAGGTGGATCAGCTCGCCGCCAGGGCCGCCTCTCCCGGTACCTCGGCGGCCGAGACCTGGATGGAGTGCTGCAGCCGCTGCAGCCGGGGCGACGGCTCCAGCCCGAGCTCCCGTACGAGCGTGGTGCGCAGCTGCCGGTAGACGTGCAGGGACTCGCTGCGCCGGCCGGAGCGGGCGAGGGCCACCATGAACTGCGCGTGCAGGTTCTCGTGGGTGCGGTAACGGCTGGTCAGCACGATGAGTTCGGCGAGCAGTTCGCGGTGCCGGCCGAGGTGCAGGTCGGCCTCGATGCGCTGGTCGAGCGCGCACAGCCGGCTCTCCTCCAGCCGCTTGGCCTCGCGCGCCAGCAGCGTGCCCTGCTGGATGTCGGCGAACGCCGGCCCGGTCCACAGGTTCAGCGCCTCGGTCAGCCGGGCGGAGGCTTCGGCGTAGGAGGCCGCGTCCATGGCCCGGTAGCCCTCGCCCGCGAGCTTCTCGAACCGGCGCACATCGCTGCTGCCGCCGCCGGCGGCGAGCAGATAGGCACCGGGCAGGGTCACGAGGACGTCCTTGGCGCCGCGCGGGAGCCTGTCCCGCGCCCCCGGCTCCTCGGCGGCGAGGGCGAGCGCCCGGGCGATGTGGTCGCGCAGGTGCAGGACGTAGGTCTGCAGGGTGGTACGGGCGCTGCGCGGCGGCCGCCCCTCCCACAGCTCCTCGACCAGGTCCGTGACGGGCACGGCGTGGTCGGCGTTGAGCGCGAGCAGGGCCAGCATCTGACGCTGTTTCGGCGCGGTGGGAGTGACCGGCACTCCGCCCTCCCGCACCGCCAGGGCCCCCAGTACGTCGATGTCCAACGCCGTCTCCCTACGACAAGTACAGCCAAGAACAGCACGAACGGTCGGCCAATATCATACCGGTCGCGCGGCTTTAGGCCAGCGTCGGCCGGGCAAATTGGCTGGGAGCCCTCCCGTGGACCCCCCGCGAAGCCTCAACTCTGCCACATTCCCGACGAAAAAAAGTACCGTCCGGTCCTCTTCTTGAGGAGAACCGGACGGTGCGGTGTCTTTGTGGGACGGTTACTGCGGGTCGGCTACTGCGGGGGGTTGCCGTGCTTGCGGGAGGGCAGGTCGGCGTGCTTGGCGTGCAGCATCGCCAGTGACCTGATCAGCACCTGCCGGGTCTCGGCGGGGTCGATCACGTCGTCGACCAGGCCGCGCTCCGCCGCGTAGTACGGGTGCATCAGCTCGGCCTTGTACTCCTCGACCATCTGACGCCGCATCGCCTCGGAGTCCTCGGCCGCGGCGATCTGCCGCCGGAAGATGACGTTCGCGGCACCCTCGGCGCCCATGACGGCGATCTCGTTGGTCGGCCAGGCGTAGGTCACGTCCGCACCGATCGCCTGCGAGTCCATGACGATGTACGCGCCGCCGTACGCCTTGCGCAGGATCAGCGAGATCCGCGGCACGCTCGCGTTGCAGTAGGCGAACAGCAGCTTCGCCCCGCGCCGGATGATGCCTTCATGTTCCTGGCCGACGCCGGGCAGGAAGCCGGGCACGTCCACCAGGGTCGTGATCGGGATGTTGAAGGCGTCGCACATCGTCACGAACCGGGCCGCCTTCTCCGACGACTCGATGTCCAGGACACCGGCCAGGCTCTGCGGCTGGTTGGCGACGATGCCGACGACCTGGCCGTCCAGCCGGGCCAGCGCGCAGATCACATTGCGCGCCCAGCGCTCGTGGACCTCGAGGTACTCGCCGTCGTCGACGATCTCCTCGATCACCTTGGCCATGTCGTAGGGCCGGTTGCCGTCGATCGGCACCAGGTCGAGCAGCGCCTCGCAGCGCCGGTCGGCCGGGTCGGCGGTCGCGGCGTGCGGCGGGTTCTCGCGGTTGTTCTGCGGGAGCAGGGAGAGGAGGTAGCGCACCTCGTGGATGCAGGTCTCCTCGTCGTCGTAGGCGAAGTGGCAC
>NZ_JBIAWG010000027.1:0-72756 GCF_042895285.1 Streptomyces sp. NPDC001406 | reverse complement strand
CGCTGGAACAACTCCCACAACTCATCCGGCACTAGCCGCTCAACGATCCCCACACCGAGACCCTACCGAACACTCCAAATGAGATGTCTTCTTAGATGTCTGGAGGGCGCACTTTCTCGCGACTTCGCCTTGTCTCATGAGGCAAGGGCCCTGTGGGGATGTGTGATTCGAGTTCGGTTGCCTCAATGCTCTGTGGCTTGCGGCCACAGAGTGTTCCGGGCTCTGGCCCGGGGGCCCAGGGGGCGCTGGCGACGGTCGCTGGGGAGGTGAGCCCCAGAGCGCCGTTGTCCTTGCCATCCCGCATGTGGTCCAGCCAGCGTTCGTACCAGGAGAGGAAGTCCCGGGCCGAAGAGACATTTGGGGGCCAGAAGCCATCCGCGTTACCGGTGAGCATGCGGCCTGTGAGGGGTCCAGTCACGCCGATGAGGCATAGGTCTGTGCAGCCCATCTCGATGATGTGGAGGAACAGGTCTCCTTGCAGTGCGTTCGGGTGGTTCACGTGATGGAATCCCCGCGGGCTGCCGTCCGGCGGTTGGCGGTCCATGGTGAACAGTCTGCACTCCTCCAGCGGAAGCAGACCGTAGAAGGAGCCGGCACCGCTGCCCCCGAGCACGACCAGGAACTCGCGGTAGGCCAACGGCAATTCGACGTGGTGTTCGCCTTCGAAGACGTCTGCCTGCACGGAACTGATACGCGGACCAAGGCGAAAAGCGTGGCGCTCGGCACCCATCGAGTGGCTGCGCTGCACCTGGTACGGCACCTTCGCCAGCTTGGAGCGTATGCGCGATATCCGGGAGTCCATTGGAGGATCTCTTCTCTCGTCCACCGCCACTCTACTGGCCCACCCGCATGAGACATCACCGGATGTCTGGAGAACGGCCTCGATGGGTGCTGGGTCGGTGATGGGCGATGTCTCGTTTGTTGGCCGTGTTGTTCAGCGGGTCGCTCCTTGGGGCCAGAGGATGTGTACGGGGGTGCCCTGTCGTTGGGCGTAGGCGACGACGTCGGCGGTTCCTCCGTAGCCGCGTGCGGGGTGGCTGTCCCAGACGGCGAGGAGTTCGTCGACGAGGCCGACGAGGATTTCGCTGCCGGTCATGTGGGCCTGGGAGTCGGAGGTGGCCATTCCGGTCTCGTGGACGTCGGAGGCCTGCCGGAGCAGTTCGTCGTAGGTTGCGTGGTGCTGGGCGGGGAGGCTCTGGCGGTACTCGGTGGCTGGTACGACGACTTCGATGCTGCCGCCGTGGGTGAGGACGGTTTCGGCGAACCAGGAGTCCGGGCCGTCCGCGATGCATGAGACGCCGACCAGTTCGGCCGGGTCGTACTCCTTGACCGCCTCGGCCAGAAGCGCCCGGACCTGGGTTTCGACCTCGTTGTTCAGTCCGCGGTGCCCGGTGATCCCTACCCGCATGCTTTCACCCTTTCTCACAGGTAGACGCCGTGAAGGCGTTCGTCGAAGTCCCTCACGACTTTGGGTGGTGAGGACAGTGCAAGCGAGCGTCGCACGGCGCGTGCCCGTTCCACGATGCGCCCGGACCGGTAGTGAAGGCCGGTCTCCAGTGCCCGGGTTGCGAGGGAGAATGCGCCCTCGACCCGTCCGGCTGCCAGGTGTCCGGCGGCGATGTCGAGGACGAGCAGGGCCCTTTGCTTGGCGTGGCCGGTGGCGAGGGCTTCAACATCATCGGAGAGGACCCATTGCGGCAGGCCGAGCCACGCTCCGCAGGTCACTCGGTGGGCGGTGACCTTCTCTGGGGTGAAGCTGAACACCCAGGGCCAGGGTGGCGGCGCCTGGTCGGGCAGGGTCTCGGCTGCCTTCCGTGACCGTGTGAGTGCCTTGTCGGTCGCCCGTTTCTCGCCTGTGGCTGCGTGGCCGAGGGCTTCGATGCTTGAGAGCCAGGCGTCGGCGACGGGCGGGCATTGCTGGCCGAGGGCGCGGCGGGCCCGGCGTGTGAGGTTGAGGGCTTGTGTGCCGTTGCCGGTGTGGGCTTCGAATTGGGCGAGGCTTCCGGCCTGGTAGGCGGTGAGCAGTGGGTCGCCGGCCGTTCGGGCGGCGTTGATGGCTGCGCCGTAGCGGGCGCGTGCGGAGCCGTGGTTGCCCATGTCCCAGGCGAGCCAGCCGGCGAGGCTGGCGGCTTCGCTGCCGACTGCGGCGAGACGTGCACGCTGCTCGCCGGTGGCGTTGCGTGCTGTGGCCTGGATGAGACGCAGGTGGGCTTGTACGGCCTCTTCGAGGTCTTGTGAGGGGGTGGAGCCGTCGAGTCGTCTGTAGGCGGTCGTGGACAGGCGCAGGGCGGCCGCCTGGCCGGCGCTGGTGCCGGAGACCAAGGGTATGGCTGCCAGGACCGGTGCTGCGGCTGCTGCTGCGGCTCCGCCGAGGAGGGCGCGTCGGTGCATGTCATCGTCGTCTCTCGCCTGCGCCTGCAATTGGTCGCCGGAGAGCCCGACCAGCTGGGGCGGGATCTCCAGGTGTGCGGCCGCCGCGGCCAAGGCGTCGGTGCTGTAGGTACGCGGGCCGCGCTTTTCCAGGCGAGAGACGGCCGACTGCGACACGCCCAGCGCTTGCCCGAGCTGGACTTGGGTCATGCGCCGGTCCTTGCGGACCAGTTCGATGACCCTGCCGTAATCGCCTCGCCGGGACGCTTCCCGGATCTGTGCCGTCTGCTGCACGGCCCACCCCCACGTTACGAGTCCCAGCGGCCCACAGCGCCTGCCCGTACCCGCCCGGCGGGTATCCGTATGCGCGTGCCGCATGCGTGATGGTCCCACAGCACTCAGTGATCATTGACTGGTCGTCAGCGGCAAATGCTCTGGCCGAGGCCGAAGTTGCTGCCGCACGGGGCGTCCCCGCCTCCTCCGACGGGGACGACCCGGACCGTCACCCCCGTTGACCACCACGAGGTCCCCATGACCGCTACGGAGCAGGAGAACCAGACCGAGTTACCCGCCGCCGCACGCGCTGTGCTGTATGTGTGCGTCGAGCAGGGCCGCCAGATGCCCGCGCTCGCCACCGAACGTGCCGAAGCGGAGGGCAAGCAGTTCGCGAAGTCGCGTGGCCTGACCATCGTCGACACCATCACCGACCCCTATGGGGAGCCCGAGCCGTTGCGCCGTGAGGGATGGACGCGCGTTCGCGGACTGGCAGAAGGTGCCGAGGTCGACACGGTCATCGTCCGATGGCCGGCTGCCATCGCTCCTGAAGGCTCCCGGGAGCTGAGACACCGCGAGATCCGCTGGCTCCACGATCACGGTGTGCAGGTCCGCTACTCGTGGGAGCCGCTTGCCCGGGGCGGTGAGGCGCGGTGAAGGACCTCGGGCTCCAGCACCACAACCACCCGCTTATGGGCCGCAGGGTCCTCGACACCGCAACCGGCCGAACCGGCGTCCTGCAGGCCGTCGCGCCGGACGGGACGTCACCGAAGCCGATCGCCTGGCTGCGACCGGAAGGCGGCGGCACCGAGTGGACCACGGCGACAGGCGCGATCGAGGCCGCCGGGCCCATCACCCACCCGAGCCATCCGAAGGAGAACTCTTGAGCAGCCGCCATGCCCGCCCATCGAGCCCCGGCCGGGCGGTGGCTTTCTTAGCCGTGCTCGGCGTCGCCCCGCCCGTGATCCTGATTCGGCCCGAGCCTCGTGGACACCGCGCACGGCACAGTCCGCGCACCGGCCAAGACCCGCCCCGGCCTGCCGCCCGACGCCCCCGCGTCGGACATGCAAAAGCCCGCATCACATCAAGGAGAGGACGTATGACGATCGCTTACGAGGCACCCCCAACCCCCGCACCACTACTGACGTTTCTTGAACTGGAACTTACGAGCCGCTGCCAGCTCACCTGCTCGTCGCACTGCTAC
This sequence comes from Streptomyces sp. NPDC001406, assembly GCF_042895285.1. Taxonomy (NCBI): domain Bacteria; kingdom Bacillati; phylum Actinomycetota; class Actinomycetes; order Kitasatosporales; family Streptomycetaceae; genus Streptomyces; species Streptomyces sp. NPDC001406. The sequence continues at coordinate 68,909 of NZ_JBIAWG010000027.1, read as the reverse complement.
GCCCAGGCCGGGCCAGCGAAGGACCACGGCACCATGACGGCCGAGGACTGGCGCAGCGTCATCGGCGAGGCGGCCGCACTCGGCGTGAAGACGGTGCAGTTCGTCGGCGGCGAGCCGACCATGCACCCCGACTTCACCGAACTGGTTGAGCACGCGCTGGAGATTGGGCTCGGCGTCCAGGTGTTCAGCAACCTGTACCGGGTACGGCGAGAGCACTGGAAGTTGTTCGCGCACCCGAAGGTCAGCCTGGGCACGTCGTACTACTCCGACGACGCGGACCAGCACGATGAGATCACCGGCCGCAAGGGCTCCCACGACTCCACCCGGGCGAACATCGCCGAAGCGGTACGCCGCGGCATCCCCGTGAAGGTCGGCATCATCCACATGCATGACGGGCAGCGCACCGAAGAAGCCCGCGCCGAGATGGAAGCCCTCGGCGCCACCCGAGTGCACGTGGACCGGGTGCGCGCCGTCGGCAACGCCGCGACGACACTGATGCCCTCCACATCGGAGCTGTGCGGACGGTGCGCGGATGGGAAGGCCGCTATCCTGCCGGACGGCACCGTAACCCCGTGCGTGCTGGGCCGGTTCCTGCCCGCAGGCTCGGTGAAGACGACCGGGCTGAAGGCGGTGATCGCCGGGCAGCAGTGGGCGCACGTTGCGGCGTCGATCCCTCGCCACCACGCCGCCTGCGTGCCGGACAGTTGCCCGCCCAAGGAGGACTCCTGTCAGCCCTCCCCGGGAATCGTCACGGCCTGCAATCCTGACCAGGACGGCTCTGACTGCTCACCGGCCGAGACCCCGGCGTGTGAGCCGGCGTACGACTAGAAGGCGGTGCACCGATGGAGTGGAAGACGCACGCACGGCGCCTGGCCGCCGATGTCGTTCGGCCGGAGTCGCGCTGGTACGAGCCGCTCGCCACCACGCCACGGCACGTGTTCGTGCCCCGCTGGTGGGCGCGCGGCGATCAGGCTTGGGAACTGCGCGACGGGCCGTCCAACTCCGACGCATGGATGCGGGCCGTCTACGCGGACCGGACACTGGTGACCCGGATCGGCCCTCACCATGCCGACCACACCGGGCTCGGCGCCACCGTCTTTCGTGGACACCCCACCTCGTCGTCGACTCTGCCGGGACTGGTCGTGACGATGTACCGGCACGCGATGATCGCCGACGACTCGCGCGTGCTCGTGACGACCGGCACCGGCTACGGCACCGCGCTGCTGTGCCGGCGGCTGGGTGCCGAGCGGGTGACGAGCGTGGACGTCGACCCGTATCTTGTGAAGGCTGCGGGCGATCGACTCGACTCCATCGGGCTGCACCCGCACACAGCCGTCTGCGACATTACCGGCCCTCTGCCAGGCGAGTTCGACCGGATCGTGTCCACGGTGTCCGTACGACCCGTTCCCGCCTCGTGGCTGGCCGCCCTCCAGACCGGAGGACGACTCGTGACCACCCTCGCTGGCACCGGACTGGTCGTCACCGCCGACAAGACCGAGGACGGCAGCGCCGTAGGCCGCATCGAGCCGGACCAGGCCGGATTCATGCGGACCCGGACCAAAGACGACTACGACCGGCCCACAGATGACCTGTGGGAGAAGATCCAGGGCGCCGACGGCGACAGTGTCACCACGAGCCGGTATCCGCTTCTGTACCCGCCCGACGCCTGGGACGTGTACTCGATGCTCGAACTCAGTGTCCCTGACATCGACCACCGTCAGGCGCAGGACGGTGACAAGCGCACCGTATGGCTGCTGCACCCCGACGGGTCATGGGCCCGTGCCGAGGCGGGCGGGTTCCTCGACGGCCCCACCGTCCACCAGGGCGGCCCCCGACGGCTGTGGGACGCGCTGGAACGTGTCCGCAACCGACTCAACCGCGAGGGGACACTCCCCGTCTACGGGGCACGGGTCCGGATCGCCCCCAACGGCGTCCTCACCCTCTCACGAGGCTCCTGGTCGGTGACCGTCGACTGAAAAGCCGGAACGCCACGGCGCCTTGCCCCACTCATCCGATGCGGAGGCGGGGCGCCGCGCTCGTCGGCTGGCGGGTCGCCGCAGTTCGTGCTGCGTCCTCGGGTAAAGAGGGGTGGCCAGGAGGCACGGGTCGACAAGGTGCCATACCGCGCCCGGAGGTCGGCTGCTCTGCTGCAGGACCGCGAAAGCACTAATGGCGGCGTGATCCGTGTGGTGAGGGGACATCTGCTCGGGTCTGCGCCTGCCGCTACCTGCAGCGTGGTGTCACTCGCATGCGTGCGGCGGCTGCGAGGCGGTCGTGGGGCGTCGATGCTGGGGGCATGAGGACCGGTGGGCCGCGGGGCGGCGCTGGGGTTCGTGACCGTGGCGGGCAGCCCGGGTGGCGGCGGCGTGTCACGGGTTGCTGCATGGTGCTCGGGTTGCTGGTGTCGGCGGTGGTGCTCTTCCGGGTGGGGCTGTCGGATGCGTTGCGGGCGCTGACATTCGGGGGCCGCGTCATGGGGGCGGTGTTCCTGGCGAGTGCGGTGGTGGAGTTGGTGGCCGCCGGGGCTGTCCTCGACTTCTGGGGCCGGCGGGTGACGCGGTACGCGGGGCAGGCGGTCCTGCTGGGCGTGATCATTGTGACGGTGACGAGCCTGGTGCTGTTGGTGCTCCAGTGGGAAGGGGGGTACCTGGCGGGGTGGTTCTGGTTGTGGATGGGCCTGGTGGCGTGGGCGGTGTGGGCTGTGTGGGTGGTGGCGCGGGAGAAGGTCTGGCTGGGGGTGCCGCATCCGCGGAGTTTCGCCACCGGAGTGGCCCTGTCTGCGCTGATCGGTTCCCCGAGCGTGACGTATTCGGCGATGTACGTCCCGTACGTGGCGCCGCCCAAGGTGCCGTTCATGGTGTCTTTCGGGAAGCCGGCGTTGAATCCGGACCGAAAGCGGTTATACGTGCCAGCCCACGTCACGTTCCGCAATGAGGGGTCGGTGAGCATCTTCGTGATCGGGACGCTGTGGTCGGCGCAACTGTGGCCGTCCGCGTTCCGTGCGCAGGGGACGGGACGCAAGGAGTGGCGGCAGGAGCTGGGCGATGGATGGGACACCAACCGGCATGAGGAGTTCAACGCCGCTCCCCGCCTGCTGGCGGCGGGGCAGATCTCCAACGCGGGCGCCCAGCTCGACCCGGGTGACGACTTCTCCAAGGATGCCGTCGTCGAGGTGCCGCTGGAAGCCAGGCAGGGGCGGGTGGAGCTGTTCGCGTCGGTGTCGTTCATCCGGGCCGACCGCTGCAAGCTCGCCAACAGCTATGCGGGGTCGATCGAGCGTTCGTGGAATGCAGATTCGCCGCGGCAGGAGCACGTGCGGGATGCTCCTGCGTGGCTGGCCGAGAAAGGTGACGACTACTTCCGCTACCGGTCGAGGATCTATCGGAGCAGTGAGGTGATGCGGAGGACATCACAAAGTGGTTCGACCGGGAACGGTGGACTGCCGCGCTCCACGACAGCGGCTTCAGCGTCGAACGTCGCTGACAGCGAAGCGGGAGAAAGGCCCGATAGACAGGTGGGCGTCGCCGCCGATGTCAGCTTCCTCAGACGAACCCTGACGCGCGGTCAGTAGGGTAGCCGCGGTGGCCGGGACTTCGCGCTGGTGCGACGGCTGCTGTCACGTCCTTGGAGAGAGAACCCTGTGGTGAACCCTGTGGAACCCGACCCGCCTACGTCCGGCATACCACTGCCTCCGGCTCGTCCGTATACCCGGGCGGGTGCATAGCAATGGGCCGTCTTCGCGACAGTTGGGCCCGGTACCGGGACTGGCGGACGGGCACCAAGTACCCCGGGAGTGGAGTTGTTCCGCGGCCCGCCCAGGAGCTGCGGGCCGTGCTGCTCGCTCTCAACGAGGGGGACGTGCCGTTCCGCGTGCGCAATGCCTTGGGCGCGGAGAAGGCGGATCTGGTGGCGGAGTGGCAGATCGTGCTGCCGTACTTCGGCGAGACCCTCTCCGCTAATGAGGTGGAGCGGACCATGAAGACCCGGATGCGTCTCGTTCCCGCCAAGCGCGAGGTGCATGCCTTGGACGAGGTGCGGGAAGTCGCCTTGGTCGGGAACCCTCCCCGGCGGGGTGTGGCGCGGCAGTGGAGCCGTGGACCGTACGTCCAGCGGCAGTGGACCTACGAACGCGGCCCGGACGGGCGTCGGCGCAAGGTGATCCAGTTCGACTCGCGGGACATGCGGGATCCCCTGCGGAACACCGTTCTCGATGCGGGATGGACCTGGCGGGGAGTGCTCAAGCTGTGACGAGATGCCGGGCCGGAAGTGTGACCGGCCGGTGAGCTCGGGGCCTGGGTGAAGGACCCGGCGGTTATTTCTGACTGACGAGCAGGCCGAGGCGTACGGGCAGTTCGTGGAGGAGCCGACCCGCCCGGAGCTGGAGCGGTTCTTCTACCCCCGACGACGTCGATCGGAAGCTGATCGGGAAGCGGCGAGGGGATCACAACCGGCTCCGCTTCGCGCTCCAGATGTGCCGGCGGCGACGCCCGCCTCGCCCGCCCCCGTCGTCGCCGACGCCCTCGGCTACCACCAAGTCACCACAGCCAAGCTGGCCGCCCAAGCCGGAGGCACCTGGAGCCGATACGCCGCTGGAGATCACCTACGGTCACCGTCCGGCTGGACACCACGGCGAACTGACGACAGTTGAATAGGCGAGCTCACCAGCACCGAGGCCGTCGCCGTCCAGGCCTGGCGCGACGCCGGACTGCCCGAGCGTCACCTCTGGCTCTTCCCAGGCCGGCGGACGGGTCAGCCCTTCCGCCCCGACCACCTGTCCGCATTCCTCAACGAAATCGGCATCCCAGTGGCCGCCGCCCGCGGCGCCGCCCCCGACAACAACTCCTTGAGATGCCCGCGTCCGTCGCAGCGGACGCTCTCGGCTACCACGACATGACCACCACCCGGCTCCGCAACGAGGCCGGTGGGAGCGGCCATTCGGGCACGCAGTCTTCCATGTCTGGAACGGCGGACTGTCCCGATCGACAAGAACCGACTCCACACGAGGGACAGCGCGCACCTGCCCTTCTACTCGACGAGCGTTGAGGACTGGTCACTGCCGTGCGGCGTGCGTGGCCGGTTCCGGTGCGGGGTGCCGGAGCACGGGACGCTCAGGGTCGCTCCAGTCGACGTCGTACTCCACGTTGTTCGCCCAGCTGCGCCAGCCGTGGATCGAGGAATCGAAGAAGGAGTACAGGCTGACAGACTTGATCTTGATGGGGCGGCGCTGAGTATCCCAGGCCAGGACGTCGACCACTGGGCGGTCGGCGACGAGGGCCCATCCCGGAGCGGCGATCCGGCGGGGCCAGTAGGTGGGAACATCGATTGGAACCGCTGGTCACGCTGCTGGACGTGGAAGCACACTGAAACCGTCCCTGAACAGCGCGAACGCCGGGCTCCCGTCATCCGGCGGGGGTTCCCGGCGCTACGTCTTCCGTACCCCAGAGGGTCCGGCTATTGCAGTGTGTCACCGTTGGGATCCTCCCTCAAGCGGCGTCACGGCCGACCGTAGGCGAGGTGCTCTACAGCGCGAGGTGCTGGCGGAGCTTGCCGCGCTGGGTGGGTAGTTCGTCCCCGAGGGAGAAGCCGAGACCGGGGAACTGCTCGGCGATCTCACCGGGTGTGAGGGGGGCGGTGACGGGGATCTCCCAGTCGCTGCCGTGGGGAACCCAGTCTCCCTTTGGGTCGATGGCGCGGATGCGCTTCACGGTTCCGTCGACGACGTAGACCATCGCCTTGGCGTGCGGGCGCTTGTGGTCGGCCAGGGGGAAGAACTGGCGGTCGGCGTCGTACTGCGCCGGGCTGTGCTCGCCCTGCCCGGTCTCGCCCATGAGGGTGCCGTCGGCACGGGTCTTGGGCTGGCTGCTGCGGTAGACGACGTAGGCGAAGTCGCCGTCGTCGGCCAGGGCGCGGTAGACGGTGGCGCGGCTGGTGTGGAAGGTGTCGGCGATCTGCTGCACGGTGTACTCCTCGCTGTCGTACATCTGCCGGGCCATGCGGACCTGTGTTGCGGTCAGGGTGGCACGGCGCCCGCCGGTGCGGCCCCGGGCGCGGGCGGAGGCCAAGCCCTCGTGGGTGCCCTCCACAATCAGTTCGCGCTGGAACTCGTCGACGGCGCCGAGCATGTGGAAGGCGAGGCGGCCGGTGGGGGTCGAGGTGTCGATGCCCTGCTTGAGCACCACCAGGTCGATGCCGCGCTCGCGCAGGGTCTCGGCGAGTTCGATCAGGTGCTTCAGTGAGCGGGCGGCGCGGGCGAGCCGGGTGACAACGAAGATGTCGCCAGCGCGGGCGTAGTCGAGGGCCTTGTCGAGTTCGGGGCGGCTGGCCAGCTTGCCGGACGCCTTGTCGATGAAGATCTTGTCGCATCCGGCTTCGATGAGTGCGTCGCGCTGGGAGTCGGGATTCTGGTCGCGGGTGCTGACGCGCCCGTATCCGATCTTCGCCATGCCTGAAAGGCCCTCACAAACGGTCATCGGGGCACTGTTTCGGTCGTTGATTCCGTACGCGGGTTGTGAAGCTCATCGGTTGATCGGCGAGCTGGGACGTTAGCAGTTCCGCCGCAGCGCCCGCAATGGTGTGCGTAGACGATCGTTTCCGAACACCATCAGCGCGCTGTGGGCTTAGCTGAGGGCGCGAGGATTTGGCAGGCGCCGGTTTTGCGCGCCTGTGCGCCGGTGAGGTCCGGCCCTGCGAACGGCACGCTGGTGAGCATGGCGGCATCGGGCGTCGAACTCGCGGCGCTGGGGGATCTGACCAGGCCTCAGCGCGAGGGGGCGATGCGCCGGTTCGCTGTGCTGCGGCCGTACCTTGAGGACGGGGCCCCGCTGGCGCGGGCCGCCGCCGAGGCAGGCATCGCCTGCCGGACCGCACAGCGCTGGGCTGCCGCCTACCGGGACAAGGGTCTTGCCGGTCTCGTCCGCGCCCCGCGATCGGACGCCGGCCACTGCCGTATCCCCGAGGACCTGCGGCACCTGGTCGAAGGTCTGGCCCTGCGGCGTCCCGCTCCGCATGTGACGTGGGTGCACCGGCGGGCGGTCGAGGTGGCCAAGGAACACGGCTGGCCGGTGCCCTCGTACAGCACGGTGTACGCGATCGTCCGCGTCCTGGACCCGGCTCTGGCGGTACTCGCGCACGAGGGCACCAAGCGGTACCGGGAGGTGTACGACTTGATCCACCGACGCGAGGCCAAAGGACCCAATGCGATCTGGCAAGCCGACCACACTCAGCTTGACCTGTGGGTGATCGCCCCCAGCGGTAGGCCGGCCCGTCCGTGGCTGACCGTCGTCGAGGACGACTACTCGCGCGCGGTTGCCGGGTACGCGGTCAACCTCGGCGCTCCGTCCGCGCTGAACACCGCGCTGGCGCTGCGGCAGGCGATCTGGCGGAAGCCGGATCCGGCCTGGCACCTCTGCGGCATCCCCGCAGTCTTCTACACCGACCACGGCAGCGACTTCACCTCCGCCCACATGGAGCAGGCCGCCGCCGAGCTGAAGATCCGCCTCGTCTTCTCCCTGCCCGGCCAGCCCCGCGGTCGCAGGAAGATCGAGCGCATCATGGACACGATCAACACCCTGTGCCTGTCCGACCTGCCCGGCTAGGCACCGCGCGGCACCAAGGACCGCGCCGGGCAGGCCCGCCTCACCCTCGCCGAACTCGATCATGCCCTGGGCGCCTTCTTCGTCGGCACCTACAACCAGCGCGAGCACGGCGAGACCGGACAGCCGCCGCAGGCCCGCTGGGAGGCCGGCGCCTTCCTGCCCCACATGCCCGATGCCCTCGAACAGCTCGATCTGCTCCTGCTCACCGTGGCCAAGCCCCGCAGGATCCACTCCGACGGCATCCACTTCCAGTCCCTGCGCTACCTCGACCCGGTCCTGGCCGCCTATGTCGGCGAGGACGTGACCATCCGCTACGACCCCCGCGACCTCGCGGAGATCCGCGTCTTCCACCAGGACCGCTACCTCACCCGCGCCATCTGTCCCCAGCTGGCCGGGACCACCGTCTCACTCAAGGACATCACGGCGGCCCGCAACGCCCGCCGCCGCGAACTGTCCGGCACCCTCAGGCAGCGCAGCAGCGTCGTCGACCGCCTCCTGGCCGTCCACGCCACCCCGCCGGGCCCGCTCGCCCAGGAACCACCGTCCGGGCCAACCGAGGAATCGCGGCCCAAACTGCGCCGCTACCGGGAGGAGTAGGCCATGAGCTTCTTCCAACCTGGGCGTGGTGACCGCGAGTTGGACATGTCTGCACAACGATGAAGCTCCTGGTAGACGGGTTCTCGACCAAGATCACCCGTGCCACCAGGAGCTTCCGTGCTTGTCTATCCGTCGTCGATAGATCTGTCCAGCCGCACCCTGCGGTATCTCACCGGGCAACTCGTCGTACGGCGGCGGGAGATCGGCACCCGGTGGCGGCGGCTCGCGGCCGGACGTCAGGCCCTGCTCGTCCTGGCCCATCTGCGATGCGGTGGCACCTACGCGCAACTTGCCGCCGGGTTCGGCATCGCGATCGCGACCGTCTACCGCTACGTGAGCGAGGGCGTCGATGTCCTGGCCGCGCTCGCACCGACGCTGGACGAGGCGATGACGACAGCCCGGACGAAGGCGTTCGTCATCCTGGACGGAACCCTGCTACCGATCGACCGGATCACCGCTGACACCCCGTACTACTCCGGGAAACACAAACGGCACGGCATGAACGTCCAGGTCCTCACCGACCCGTTCGGGCGGCTGCTGTGGGCCTCGCCCGCGCTGCCCGGCTCCACACACGATCCGACCGCTGCCCGCACGCACGGCATCATCGATGCCCTGGCGCAAGCCGGACTCAAGTGCTGGGCGGACAAGGCGTATCAGGGCGCCAGCCCGCCTGGTCCGTGTCCCGTTCCGGGCCGTCGACTGAAACGGTGGAAGCGACGGCACAACACCACCCACGCCAAGATCCGCTGCGTCGGCGAGCAGGCCATGGCCGCCCTCAAAGGCTGGCGCCTGCTGCGGAAACTCCGCTGCAGCACCAACCGCATCACCGACATCGTCAAGGCCGTCCTCGTCCTTCACCGCACGTCAGCGTGAGGTTGGAAACGGCTCATTACATGCGGCGGGGGCACACGTTGGTGGGACGGCCTGTCCAAGACCGTCCCGCGCAAACCCAGCCCCCGCTACACTCCCCACCGCCAGGCCGTTGACCAGGAGAAATACAGAAGTACGGCTGGAGTACTAGAAGACTGCGATGCTGCCGCAGGTGAAGGTCGTGTTCCGGAGGAGGTCCGGGTGCAGCCGTACGCCGGTCAGATACTCGGCCAGGGCGAAGGTGGCCGCCATCGAGAGGTCGAGGTCGGTGGGCTCCGTTCCGAGGCTGAACCCGATGGCGTGCATGACCGGAAGCAGCTCGTCCGGGTGGGTCCCGGAGCGCTGTTCGGGGAGGGCCGGGTCGAACCAGAGTCGCGTGGTGCCGTCATCCGCCCAGAGAAAGCCGATGTCGCCATGGATGTCCGAGAAGTGGGAGACCCACTGCGTGCCCGTGGACACCTTGAGAGCCGTTGCCTCGGTGACCTGGCCGTATCCGTTGGGCTCGATCATCAGTGTCCATGCGCCGAAGGAGGTCATCGCGACCAGCTGCCGCCGCCTGCCCGAGCGTCGCAAGAGGTCGAGGGCGGCCTCGGAGACCGCGTTGACTCCGGTGTGCGCCTCCTCCGCCCGCCCGCCCATGCGACGCAGCAGTCCGCCGGGCGTCACATGGCGCACCAGCGCGAATTGGTACGCCTCCGCGAGGTCCGGGAAGCCCTCCTCGAACCACCTGTAGTCGGCTGCTGTCGTCGTCATGGGCAGTATCCTCCCGCAGCTCCGTGAGGACCTTCCAGGCAAATTGGCGACGGCCCGTGTTCCGGGCTCGGCACGGGAGAACCACCGAGTCCGAAACGCCGGCGTCGCCATGAAAGCGCCTCAGGCTTCACCTGATGACGTACCAGGCGACCGGCCGTGGGACACTCAGGCGAACGTCGGCAGAGGGCAAACGGTTCGACTCGGCCACAGCTGGCGCAGTATGGTCGCCTGTCATGCACACCATGCCCACCGGGCGGCTGGTACAGCACCGGTGACGGTCGGTGGAGGCCCGTCAGCAGGGGCTGCGATCGCCACACCCGGTCGGCGGGGCGCCATCGAAGTCGACGTTCACACGGTGGGGGCCTCGCACCGAGGCGGCAGCTGGGGGGAAGAGGCGGGGACGATGGACGTCGAGGAGACCGAGAACTTGCACGCGGTGGGGCCGATCCGCTCGGTCGGGCAAGGCCGTTACGTCCTGCAGGCACCTCTCGGCGAGGGTGGCATGGCGTCCGTGTACCGCGCCCACGACACGGTGCTGGGACGCACCGTCGCGGTGAAGACGCTGCACGCGGACCTGGCCCGTGACCCCTCCTTCCGCGAGCGTTTCCGCCGTGAGGCCCAGGCGGTCGCGGCGCTCAACCACACCAATATCGTGGCCGTGCACGACAGCGGCGAGGACACCGGGCCCGACGGCGTCGTGCCGTACATCGTCATGGAGTACGTACAGGGCCGATCGCTGCGCGAGCTCATCCGGGAACGGGCCGCGGACCCTGCCGGTGGCGCAATCCCGCTGGACCGCGCGCTGGCTGTGACCTCGGCCGTGCTGGACGCCCTGGAGTGCAGCCACCGGCAGGGGCTGATCCACCGGGACATCAAGCCCGCCAACGTGATGACGACGGGCGACGGCGCGGTCAAGGTGATGGACTTCGGCATCGCCCGTGCGCTGCAGTCGGACGCCACCGCGATGACCCGGACCGGCACCGTGCTCGGCACGCCCCAGTACCTCTCGCCCGAGCAGGCGCAGGGCAAGCCAGCGGACGCCCGCTCTGACCTCTACTCGGTCGGCTGCATGCTCTTCGAACTGGTCACCGGCACACTGCCGTTCGATGGCGAGTCGACGATGAGCGTGCTCTACCAGCATGTCCAGCAGCCGCCGCCGGTCCCGTCCTCGATCAACCCGTCGCTGTCACCAGCCGTCGACGCCGTCGTAGCCCGCGCCCTCAGCAAGGATCCCGCCGGACGCTACCCGAGTGCCCGCGCCATGGCCGATGACATCCGCCAGGTCGCCGCAGGTGAAGCACCCACCCACGCGCTGCGCTCCTCCCCCTCGGTCGCGGCCGAGGACATCACCGTCGACGCCGGTGCGGCCGAAGCGTTCGTGGTCAGCGCCGGTGCCGCGGACGCCGACGGGGCCGACGCCATGGCTGCGACCTTCCGCTACGTCGCCAGCCGGCAGCAGGCTCAACGGCGGACCCTGCGCAACGCCAGAATCGTCGCCTGGACCTCGGTTCCCGTCTTCGCGCTCGTGGTGAGCGTGTTCGGCGCACGGTACGTGTTCCCGGACCACGCCCACACCCCGGATCCGCGGGCGACCGGGCCGTACCTCCCCTGCGATCCGACGCCTTCCTCTGGCGGCGGCTTCAACCCGCCCTCGTTCACGGGCATGTCGCCCGCCGAGGCGCAGACCTGTGCGGAGATCGCCGGACTGAAGATCGACCAGAAGACCACCACCGGGGCCAAGTACAACAAGGACACCGTCACGCGGCAGGAACCGGAGATCTCCCAGTCGGTCAAGCGGGGCAGCACCATCACCATCTGGGTGTCGACGGGTGGTGATCCCAGGGCCAAGGGCGACCTTGCCAACTGCGAGGTCGAGGAGCACCACGGCAAGGTCTCCACTCCCTGGCTCAAGGGCAGGACCCCGGACGCCGCCCGGATCTGCACGGACATCGCCCATCTCAAGCTGAAGGAGGCCGGGAAGGTCCAGGACCGGCTCATACCGGCCGGCCAGGTGGCACGACAGGAGCCGGAAACGGAGGACATCGCCGTCGGCGGCACCGTCAAGGTCTGGATCTCCACCGGCGGTGACCCCAGGGCCGTTGGCGAGCTCTCCGGCTGCGACAGCGCGACCGATGAACAACCCGAAGCGCCGTCACTCCAGTACATGACCGTGGCGAACGCCCGCACCTGCGCTGACATCGGGCATTTCAAGTTGGAGGAGCAACGCGTTCCGGACAAGGTCTGGCCGAGCGGCGAAGTCGTCAGGCAGGAGCCGAGCAGCTCCAGCCACATCGATCCCGGCGGCACCATCCGGATCTGGGTCTCGTCCGGCGCGCCGTGACACCGTCTCCCGCCGTCGAAGCCATCCGGTCTCCTGCCGGCGTGTGAGGGAGTGCTGTCGTACGTGGGCGGGCGCGGCCAGACCAGAGCGCGGGCCCAGCGTCTCGACCCGAACCGCACGTCCACCGCACCGGCAGCGGCTGCTGAGCCTGGGACTGTGCGGTCGACCTGCGATGCCCCGAACTCGCTTGCCGTGCACCCGCTGATGGTCGCCGAAGCCCCGTCAGAGCGGGCGGCCCGGCTCGGCGGCACCGGGGTTCTAAAACTGACGATCATCGTTGACACCTGGGTCTCCGATCACTACGGAGATCCGCATGACGAAGTCCACTCCCCCCGCCCCGCCGCTTGACCGTGAGGCCAAGCGGCGCCTGGCCGTCATACGCCACGTCGAAGAGGTCAGCGGGAACGTCGCAATGTCCTGCCGATACTTCGGGATCAGCCGGCAGGCCTACTACACCTGGTACCGCCGCTACCAGGCCGAGGGTGTCGAGGGCCTGCGCAGCCGCTCCAAGGCGCCCAAGACCTCTCCGAACGCGACCCATGTCGAAGTGGTCGGGAAGATCATCTACCTGCGGCAGAACTACCACTTCGGGCCCGAGAAGATCGCGATGTACCTCAAGCGGTACCACGACGTCACCATCAGCAAGTCGGGCGTGTGGCGGATCCTGAACCGGCTGGACATGGGCCGCCTGCCGGCCTCGCAGCGCTACAAGCGTCACGACCGCCGATGGAAGCGGTACGAGAAGCAGCTGCCCGGCCACCGGGTGCAGATCGATGTGAAGTTCATCGAGCCCCTCGCCTCGATGCCACAGGGGCGGCGCGGCGGGCGCAACAAGTACTTCCAGTTCACCGCGATCGACGACTGCACGCGGCTGCGGGTGCTGCGGATCTATCCGACGCTGAACCAAGCCACGGCGATCCAGTTCCTCGACTATGTCATCCAGCGTCTGCCGTTCCAGGTCGAGGTCATCCAGACCGACAACGGTGCCGAGTTCCAGTCCGCCTTCCACTGGCACGTTCTCGACAAGGGCATCGCCCACACCTACATCAAGCCCCGCACCCCGCGGCTGAACGGCAAGGTTGAGCGGTCACACCGCATCGATGCCGAAGAGTTCTACCAGCTCCTCGATGGCGTCATCATCGACGACGCCGAGGTCTTCAACGACAAGCTGCGCGAGTGGGAGGACTACTACAACTATCATCGCCCTCACGGAGGCCTCGGCGGCCAGACCCCCTACGAACGCCTCAAGCAGAAGACCACGGCCCAGGCGTAATCGGTGATCGTCAGTTGCACACGCACACTCATCCCAGGAACACCGACGCGGAACCCGAACCCCATGAAGCACCCCTCTCCCCGCGAACAGTCTGGCACCGGTGACGACGACTTCTGGCCCGATCACCCCGACGGGAGGCGCCGCACGGCGGCCGGACCTGCTCTCCCAGGCGGTCTGACCTATTGCACGCCGCGCCCAGGCCACCGTCCGGAGGAGCACCGCAGGCGGCCCCTACCACCCGCGATGCAACGCCCAGTCCTCGTCACCGTGTGGGGCCTGGCCGCACCGTCCGCGCCGCGCGGCTCCTACAAGAACTGGCGGCCCTGAGGCTGCGTCATGTGGACTGAGTCGAACTTGGTGCCCGGCACGTCGAAGACGGTGAACAGCAACATGCACACCGCGGCCGCCATTGCCACGATCGCTACGATCCCCAGCACCGGGTCACCAGGACCGTCACTCGTCGAGATCGCCCACGGCGCGGACACCACCGTGTACGCGGCGAACACCGCGAACGTCACCCAGTCCCCGCGCCGGCCCCGCCGGATTCCGACATACAGGAACGGCACCCACACCAGAATCGACAGCGACCCGACCGCGAGTACCGACCAGGCGATCTTCTGGCCCCACCCAGCTTCCAGACGTCTCTCCATCGAGCCCCCCAAGATGCAGCGCTCCCAACCGAATCCGAGAGCGGAGGCCGCCAGAGTAGACCCGAAACGCCCCAGAGGCGCCCAGCTTCCGCGGAACTGCCCCGCCGTACCGGAAACAGCAAGAACCAGGTGGAATCCTGGCCCTATCCACGCATGGGGAGGTGAGTGAGATGTGCAAGAAGCCGTGCGGCTGCGAAGGCAGGGCACGGACATGCTCACCACAGCCGTGGTCGTCGTCTGCGCGGTGCTGGCCGCGGCCGACGCCTGCGTGCTTGCCGGCCGGACGGCGCCACCTGGCCCACCGCTATACAGCAGGCCGCTATCACGTTTCTCGCGGTGCTCCCCCCTCGCAGCCGCCGTGATTGTGCGCTCGCCACAGTCTGCTCCTGAAAGCACCTGTCAGGCCCCGGGACCCTTCCGGGCCCAACCACTCACGCCACCCGGCCTATTGAGGCGCGGCGCCACGGAAGGGGCGCCGGATGGTGAACTGCTCTCTGCCCGTGGCTGCGTCGCTTGGGTCCGTACTAGTGAAGTGAGTCGCCTCAGTCGCTGCCAGCTCGGTGACCAGTGTGTGGCTTCCCTTGACGGGCTGTGCGTGTGTCGCACTGCCCCGGTCCTGCCTGACACACCGGGCGTCCGTGTCCCGGACGGCGGCCAGTGGCTTTTACTTGCTTTTCGGGTGACGGCACGCATTGCGGCGTAGTGCGACCCTGCCGGATCAGTGCAGGAGGCCGCCGTGTGAGCGGCTAGGGCTGGCGGCTTTCAGCGGTATGGCCGTCGCGTACGGGAGGCCGCGGCCGGCGCGCTGGTCGACAGGACAGACGGCACTCTCAACTGAACCCGGCACTCTCAGATGATCAAGCATCCAGCGCATCCTCCTTGAACGGCACGGGGGGCGCGCTGGGGCGGGGAGAATGCGTGACATGCGGTTGAGATGGAGACGGTCGGCTGCGGTGGCGTCGACCAGAACAGCATCCAGGGGTGTGCCTTTGCCGACTGGACTGGTGCTTTCGGATCTACCGCTTCCCGACGTGGCGATGGACCGTCTGGAACGCAAGGGCTTTGCGCTGCGGTTGGCGCGGACGCTTGCCGAGCGCACTGGTGATCGCGGTTATGTCGTCGGCTTGTACGGCCGTTGGGGAGAGGGCAAGTCGACCGTCTTGAACTTCGTCCGGCATGGGCTTGCCTCGTACCCGGCTGAGCAGGTGACGGGGGTTGAGTTCAACCCGTGGTTCGACTCTGACGAGACCCACCTGTACGCGGAGTTCCTCCACGCGGTCGCCGCCGCGGCCGGGGCGGACCTGGAGCGGAAATACGAGAAGGCAATCCGGCGGGCAAGCCGTGCGCAGCGGTTCGCTGAGAGCGTTGGGCTGACGAACAGCGTGAACAACATCGTCAAGGTATCCACACTGCTGGGCGCCGTTGGCGGGCTCGGGCAGCCGACACTTCGCGACTTCCACGACCGGTTGCGTGAGGTCTTGGCACCTGCCAGCGCAGCCGCGCGCCGGGTCGTCGTTCTCATGGACGACATCGACCGTCTGGACGACGCGCAGATCTCCGCCGTCTTCCGGATGGTGAAGCTGGCCGCCGACTTCCCCAACCTGTGCTTTCTCCTGGCTTTCGACCAGGACGTCGTCGCCGAGGCTCTCGGTGCACGCTACCGGGCGGGAGGGGCCGGGGGAGGCTGGGAGTTCCTGGAGAAGATCATCAACGCGCCACTGCAGCTTCCTCGGGCGGATCCTTCGGTGGTCGCCCAGGTGCTGCGCGAGATGCTCGATCAGGTACTCGCAACCCACCGGGTGCTGTTGAACGAGCCGGGCGAGCGCATACGCCTGGACAACGCGCTGGAGGCGGCTGTCTGGCCATGCGTGACATCACTGCGTCAGGGCAAGCGGCTTCTGAGTAAAGCCGACTTCGCTCTCCCGATCATGGCGGGGGAGGTCAACCCGGCCGACCAGGTGCTCATGGAAGCCCTGCAGCTTCTCTTCCCGGACTTGTACTCCTTCGCGGCAACCCACAAGCCGCCGATTCCGGAAGTGGCTGAGGACCTGGGTATTCACCCGGGGACCCTGCACAGCTGGGTGTCGCGAGCGAGGCGCAACGGGTCGCCGTCGTCGGACCGGCTGGTGGCCGAGCCATCGCCCGGTGTTCGGCTGCGGGAGAGCGAGCGCGCTGAGCTGGAGCGGCTGCGGGCCGAGGCCAGGGAGAAGGACAAGCGCATCCGCGAGCTGGAGATGGAGCGTGATGTGTGCAAGCGATTCGTGGTTTGTGGGTGAAGTAGCTGAGACGGACCCGGCCGTCGCGGTCGGGGTGATCAGCAGCTGCAAGGCCGAGCACAAGATTCCGTACCGCACCGGCTGCCGGGCGCTGGGCGTCTCGGAGTCGTGGTTTTACAAGTGGCGCGACCGCGAGCCGACCACGCGTGAGGTGCGCCGGCAGCAGCTGGCCGAGGAGATCGAGGAGGTCTTCCACGGCTCGGGCGGCACCTACGGCTCGCCGAAGGTGTTCATCGAGCTGGTGCGCAGAGGCTGGCGGGTATCGGTGAACACGGTCGCAAAGGCCATGGCCGAGCTCGGGCTGGCCGGACGTAAGATCCGCAGGCGCCGGTCGCTGACGAGGCCGGGCAATCGGCCAGCCGCCCCGGACTCCGTCCGCCGGGACTTCACCGCCGAGGATCCCGATCTCGTCTGGGCGGGCGACCTCACCGAGATCGAAACCGGCGAGGGCAAGCTGTACTTGGCGACGGTCATCGACCTGTTCTCCCGCCGGCTGCTCGGCTACGCGATGGCCGCCCGTCATGAGGCCGACCTGGTCGTTGCGTCCCTGAACATGGCCGCGGCCACCCGCGGCGGTGACGTGCGCGGCGTGATCATGCACACGGACAGGGGCAGCGAGGGCGGATCAATCGGTCGTCGCAACACCTTGATTTCGGAGGTGTTCAAGATCGCTACGGAGGACTGGAGCAGGAAGACCGGCGATGCGCCCGAGGGACTTCGGCGGCAGTGGCGTGCTGACCGGGCGCTGAGGCCGGCGATGCGCTCGCCTGGCCGGCCTGATCCGTCGCGGGTGGTGCAGCGGCAATTTTGGCGGCTGATCGCCACGGGCGTCACGACGGCTGAGGCATCGCTGGCGGTCGGAGTGTCGTGGCCGGTCGGTTCTCGGTGGTTCCGTCACGCTGGCGGCATGCTGCCGATCTCTCTGGCCGAGCCCACCGGCCGCTACCTGAGCTTCGAGGAGCGCGAGGAGATCGCGATTCTGCGCGCCCAGGACAAGGGCGTGCGAGAGATCGCCCGCGCGATCGGACGTGACCCGGGGACGATCTCGCGCGAGTTGCGTCGCAACGCCGCCACCCGCAGCGGGAAGCAGGAATACCGGGCCACGGTCGCTCAGTGGAAGGCGCAGCAGACCGCGAAGCGCCTGAAGACTGCGAAGCTCGCAGGCAACGACAGGTTGCGTGAGCACGTGCAGGATCGGCTCGCCGGCAGTGTCCGTCGTCCCGACGGCACGATCGTCACCGGGCCCAAGACGCCCGCGTGGAAGGGGCTGAACAAGCCGCACCGGCAGGACAGAAGATGGGCGACGGCATGGAGCCCGGAGCAGATCTCGCGTCGGCTTCATGTCTCCTTCCCCGATGATGAGTCCATGCGCATCAGCCACGAAGCGATCTACCAGGCGCTGTTCATCGAGGGCCGTGGCGCGCTCAAGCGGGAGCTGGTCACGTGTCTGCGTACCGGCCGGGCGCTGCGGACTCCCCGTGCGCGGTCGCAGAACAAGCCGCAGGGGCATGTCACCGCGGACGTCGTCCTCAGCGAACGCCCCGCCGAGGCCGGGGACCGCGCGGTCCCCGGACACTGGGAAGGTGACTGTGCGACACGAAGTCACACGAATACGAGTGGACTGACCGATTGGAGAGGCAGTTGATGAAGCTGTAGGTGCAGTCACGGGTCCGTGTCCGTATGACCCGTCCCCGCCCTTGACGTGCGATGCCGGTAACGGCGTGGTGCGAAGCTCAGGGGAAAGCCCAAGGACTCCTGTTCCATCCGGGAGTCACCGGCAAGGGGAAGACCGGACGGGTGAACGCAAGTGAACTCCCGATGATGCCTCGTGATCCCAAGCCCCGCCGATGGAAGGTTCCAGCGGGGTGCATGGCTGGCCGCTGAGAAGCGGTAGGCGCTGGCCGGCAGAGGTCACTCCGGCCAGGTGGACACCGCCGCCTCGGGGTAAAGGGAGCACCCACACCGGTCGCATCTCCTTCGTGTGGAACGTGGAAACCCCGTTGGGGTCCGGGCCTTCGTGGCCCGGTCGGCCGACCGCGAGGAAGGCTCAACTCCCCAGCGGGAACAGGATGGCCCAAGAAGCCAATGCCGGAAGCCGAAAGGAAACGGGAACCCGGGGCATGACGACCGGCCTCTCCGCCGGTCGCCCCGCATAACCGTCCGGATACGGGTGCACTGCCCGGACCCGAAAGGGTGCTGACGTGGGCCAGGTGAGCCTGTGCGGACTCACTGGACAAGGACGACGGAACCGAGGGACAAGTTGGACACCCTGACGGATACGGACGGAGCGGTCTCGGCCGTCCCGTCCGGCGCCGCGACGGTGAACGGACCCGAGGACGAAGACCTGGACTGGGCGTCGATCGACTGGCGCCGGGTCGAGGAAGACGTACGGCGTCTGCGACAGAGGATCTTCACGGCATCGCAGGCAGGGGACCTCAAGAAGGTCCGCAACTTGCAGAAGCTGATGCTCCGGTCCCGGTCCAACACGCTCCTGAGCGTGCGGCGGGTCACGGAGATCAACGCGGGACGCGCGACGGCGGGAGTCGACGGGAAGGTGGTGCTGATGTCCCAGTCCAAGGCCGCGTTGGCCGACTGGGTCCAGCACCGGGCCCGACCGTGGATCCCCAAGCCCGTCAAGCGGGTGTTCATCCCCAAACCGGGGACTACGAAGAAGCGCGGCCTCGGAATTCCCGTGATCGTCGACCGGTGCCTGCAAGCTGTGGCACTGGGCGCACTGGAACCCGAGTGGGAAGCGCGGTTCGAGCCGAAGTCGTACGGCTTCCGGCCCGGCCGCGGCTGTCACGACGCGATCGGGGCCATCTACTCCACGCTCAACGGGAAGAACCCGCAGCGTGTGTGGGTGCTCGACGCGGACCTGACGGCGGCGTTCGACCGCATCGACCACGACCGGCTGATGGCCGCGCTCGGTACCTTCCCCGCCCGGGGACTGGTCCGGCAATGGCTCAAGGCCGGGGCCGTGGATCGAGGCCGGTTCGCCCCGACCGAGGCAGGAACTCCGCAGGGCGGAGTGATCAGCCCGCTGCTCTTCAACGTGGCCCTGCACGGGATGGAGGAAGCCGCAGGCGTCCGCTACTTCACGACCGGCAGAGACGCCGGAAGTGCTCAGAGCGGAAGCCCGGTGCTGGTGAGGTACGCAGATGATTTTGTCGCGATGTGCACCAGCCGTGAGCAGGCCGAACAGGCCAAGGAACGGATGGCCGCATGGCTGACGCCCAGGGGGCTCGCCTTCCACGAGGACAAGACACGCATCGTCCACGCGGAGAGCGGGTTCGAATTCCTGGGGTTCAACGTCCGCCGCTATCACGGCAAGCTGCTGATCAAGCCGAGCACAGCGGCTCAACGACGGATCCGGGAACGGCTGAGCACCGAGATGCTGGCCCTGCGAGGGGCCAATGCGGGTGCGGTACTCAAGAAGATCAACCCGATCGTGCGGGGCTGGTCGGCCTACTACCGGACGGTGGTGTCCAGCGAGGTGTTCACCGCACTGGACAATCACATGTGGAAGCTCGCTTACAAGTGGGCCAAGCACAGCCACCCGAACAAGCCGAAGCACTGGATATCCGACAAGTACTTCGGCCGGTTCAACAAGGCCAGGAGGGACCGGTGGGTGTTCGGCGACCGCGCCAGCGGCGCCTACCTGCTCAAGTTCTCCTGGACGAAGATCGTCCGGCACCAGTTAGTCAAGGGCAGGGCGTCCCCGGATGACCCGGCACTGGAGACGTACTGGGCCGAGCGGCGCCGCAAAGGACCGCCCCCGCCGGTCGACGCCATGACCGTGCGCCTGCTTCAGGCACAACAAGGTCGTTGCCCGATCTGCGGAGGGCTCCTGCTGCACGCCGATCACCCGCCGCGAAGCCCCCAGGAATGGGAAGCGTGGCGGGCCGTCCTCAGGAAGGCGATCTCCAAGCAGTACGTCGCATTCCCGGGCAAGGGCTCACCGGATGATCAGCGAATCCGTCTCCTCCACACCCAATGTCAACGGCGGAATGGAGCCGCCGATCCGACAAGTCCCGCACCTTCTCCTGACCGCGAGCCCTTGGGGCTTGCTTGAGCCGTGTGCGGTGAACAGCTGCTTGCACGGTTCTGAGGGGGCGGGGACGCAGCAATGTGTCCCCGCTACCCGACTGATCATCGGGACGGGCCGCTCCGCGATCGGCACGCTTGTCGAGCGCAGCAGCCGCTCCACGCTCCTGGTGCATCTGCCCCGGCTCGAAGGCTGGGGCGAGAACCCGCCGGTGAAAAACGGCACCTCGCTCGGGGGCTATGGTGCGATCGCGATGAACGCGGCGCTCACGACGTCGATGACGCAGCTGCCCGAGCAGCTACGCAAGACCCTCACCTGGGACCGAGGGAAGGAACTCTCCGGCCATGCCCAGTTCGCTCTCGATACCGGGACGAAGGTGTTCTTCGCCGATCCGCACTCGCCCTGGCAACGACCGACGAATGAGAACACCAACGGGCTGCTGCGTCAGTACTTCCCGAAGGGGACCGACCTGTCCCGATGGCCCGCCGAGGACCTCGAAGCGGTCGCCACGGCGATCAACAACCGGCCCCGCAAGGTCCTCGGTTGGCGGACACCGGCCGAGGTCTTCGAGGAACAGCTACGCTCGCTACAACAGCCCAGTGTTGCAACGACCGGTTGAACTCGCCGAGTACTGCTCGCGTCGCTTCAAGCGGGCCTGTCGAAAGCTCGGCATTGTCCAGTCCATGGGCAGAGTTGGATCTTGCTTCGACAACGCCGTGAGCGAGGCGTTCAACAGCGTCCTCAAAGTGGAGTACGTGCACCGGCACACCTTCCGCACCCGCACCGAGGCCCGCCTCAAGATCGCCACCTGGATCACCGACTTCTACAACGCCAGGCGGCTACACAGCCGCCTGCGGGTTCAAGAGCCCGATCGACTACGAACGTGACTACCGGGCCACTCTCGCCGAGGGACTGGCCGCATAGATCGTCTCCACGCTGCGAGGGGATTGACACCGCCGCCACGGGGCGAAAAAGGGGGGGCAGTACCGGCCGGACGAACCGGACGATCACGCCCTCGGCCGGGTCAGGCGTGCGGCACGCTGACCGCTGTCGCCACCAGCCCCTGTTGGACGGTCCACCGGCCCTCGAAGAGGTCGAGCCGCCGGTCACCCACCGACGGGCCGGGGACGAGGAGCCGGGCGCGGAAGCCGCCGCTGTGCTGGTCGTCGGGGTCTACGACGACGTTGATGTCGGCCTCGGTGAAGTCCAGCAACTTGCCGGTGAGGGGGTACCAGGCCTTGTAGACGGACTCCTTGGCGCTGAACAGGAGCCGGTCCCAGTGGACGTCCGGATGGTCGAGGGCCAGGCGGCGCAGCCGCTCCGCCTCCGTGGGCAGGAAGACCGCGTCCAGGATGCCGTCCGGGAGCGGCTGGTGGGGTTCGGCGTCGATGCCGAGTGAGGCCAGGTCGGCGGCGCGGACCAGGGTGGCGGCGCAGTAGCCGTCGCAGTGGGTCATGCTGCCGGCCAGCCCGTCCGGCCAGGTGGGTGCGCCGCGCTCGCCGCGCAGGATCGGCTGCGGCGGCACGCCGAGCTTCTCCATGGCGCGTCGGGCGCAGGCGCGTACGACGGCGAACTCGCGGCGACGCTTGGCGACCGCCCGGGCGACGAGTGCCTCCTCCTCGGGATACAGGGCCGTGTTGCCGGGCTCGTCGTCGCCGTACGCTTCGACGGTGATCACGGACTCCGGCAGCAGATCCTCGATCAACGGGGCCTGTCCTCCCTGGGCGGAATGCGGCGCAGCTGTCCCGGCGGTTGCGGATACCTGCGCCACTCGCGCGGGTATCCGACCGACAGCTCCTCGAAGTGGACGCCTTTGTGCCAGGGGTGACTACAGCCAGTCACGAGCCGGGCCTTGCCCACCGCAATGGGATCAGTAGTGGAGCGAGCAGATAGATCTGCGGGGCCGTGAACCCGGTCGGCCCCGCCGAGGCGATCGGTGGTGCGCTCGGCCGCGGCGGCGATGTCCAGGGGATCCTCCGAGGGCACCGCGGTCACACGATTCTGATGGCCGCTGTAGGGCACCGCTCGGCGGCCTCCTTCACCGCCACCCGCTGCTCGGCGCCGGGGGCGGCGTCGAGCAGGATCACCGTGCCGTCCTCGTCGTTCTGGTCGAAGACGGCAGGGACGGCAAGCACACAGGTGCCTGTGCCGCGGCAGAGGTGCTTGTCGATCTCGATCCTGGTCACTGGCGTCCCCTCACCAGCGCTCGGGCAGGGCAACCTGTGGGGCGCGCTGCAGGAAAGGGCTGCGCTGGGTGATTCTCGGTTGCTTGCAAATGCACCATGAAAGACCTGGACCCTCATCATCGGAGGAGAATTGGGGAGGCTGTATATGCTGCATTTCTCTCACAACTGTCCCTAGGGTTCTCCTTAGAGATGTCCCCGGCTGTCAATGTTCGTGCACGTCGACCATTTGGGGATTCCCCTAAACCTGATCTGCTGCAGCGGCGGAGCGCGGCTGCGGGACCGAAACTAGGGTCACGCCGCAACTTGTTGCCGCGCGGTCGGGCCGATCACACGTGCCGTGGCCGCCACGGTGCGGGCCTTTTCATTCTCTGTGTGGGTGGGTGGAGTGCAATATGGTCGAGTCCGAGCTCAACGGAATGGGGAATCGGGCCGGTTCGGCTTCGGTGGATTCGGCCGATGGCATCGCTGTCATCGGCCTGGCGTGCCGACTGCCGGGGGCCGCCGACCCGGTCACCTTCTGGCGGCTGCTCAGCGAGGGCGCGGACGCGATCACCGACGTCCCCCCGGACCGGTGGGACGGGGCCGCGGTGGGTGACGCCGACCCGTCCGCACCCGGCAGGACCGACATCCGCCGGGGCGGATTCCTCGACCGCATCGGCCATTTCGACGCCGGGTTCTTCGGGCTCTCCCCCAAGGAGGCCGCCGCCATGGACCCGCAGCAGCGCCTCGTGCTGGAGTTGGCCTGGGAAGCGCTGGAGGACGCGCACGTGCGCGCCGAGACGCTGCGCTCCACCCGCACCGGAGTGTTCGTCGGCGCCATCTGGGACGACTACGCGACCCTGCACCACCGCTTGGGACTCACGGACATCTCCCCGCATACCGTCACCGGCTTGCACCGCAGCATCATCGCCAATCGGGTCTCGTACTTCCTCGGTCTGAACGGCCCCAGCCTGACCGTGGACTCCGGCCAGTCCTCTTCCCTGGTCTCGGTCCACCTGGCCTGCGAGAGCCTCCGCAAAGGCGAATCGACGATCGCCCTCGCGGGCGGCGTGAACCTCAACATCGTCCCCGAGAGCACCCTGGGCGCCGCCAAGTTCGGCGGCCTGTCCCGCGACGGCCGCTGCTTCACCTTCGACGCCCGCGCGAACGGTTACGTCCGCGGCGAGGGCGGCGGCATCGTCGTCCTCAAGCCTCTCGCCCGGGCCGTCGCGGACGGCGACCCCGTCTACTGCGTGATCCGCGGCAGCGCCGTCAACAACGACGGTGGCGGCGGCGGGCTGACCGTACCCCTGCAGTCCGGGCAGGAACAGGTGCTCCGGCTCGCCTACGAACGGGCCGGGATCGACCCCGCCCACGTCGACTACGTGGAGTTGCACGGCACCGGCACCAAGGTCGGCGATCCCATCGAGGCAGCCGCGCTCGGCGCAGTGCTCGGCACGGGACGCGAGCCCGGCCGACCTCTGCGGGTCGGCTCGGCCAAGACCAACGTCGGCCACCTGGAGGGCGCCGCCGGCATCACCGGCCTGCTGAAGGCGGTCCTGTCGCTCAACCACCGTGAACTGCCCGCCAGCCTCAACTTCGAGACGCCGAACCCGGCGATCCCGCTGGACCGGCTGAACCTGCGGGTGCAGACCGAGCACAGCGAATGGGCCGCCGAGGACGGTCGCCCGCTGCTCGCCGGCGTCAGCTCGTTCGGCATGGGCGGCACCAACTGCCACATCGTGCTGGCGGAACACCAGGCGAAGGCGGGTACTGGCGCGGCTGCGAAGGCGGGTACGGGCGCGGCTCCGACCTTCTGGCCGCTGTCCGCCAAGACCGAATCCGGGCTGCGCGCCCAGGCCGCCGCCCTGCTCGCACACGCCGAGGCGCACCCCGGTCTCGCCCTGCCCGACGTCGGCTGGTCGCTGGCCACCGGCCGCACCGCCTTCGAACACCGGGCCGTTGTCGTGGGCGTGGACCGCGACGACTTACTGCGCGCCCTGCGCGAGCTGTCCACCGGCGGCATCGACACCGCACTGACCACGGGCCGTACGGGCCCGCGCGGCGAGCTCGCCTTCCTCTTCTCGGGCCAGGGCAGCCAGCGAGCCGGCATGGGCCGCGAACTGGCCGAGGCCGTCCCGGCGTTCGCCACCGCGCTGGACGAGGTGTGCGCACACCTCGACCCCTTGCTGCCGCGGCCGCTGCGCGAGGTCATGTTCGCCCCTGAAGGCACCGAGGAAGCGGCCGAACTCGACCGGACCCTCTACACGCAGACCTCGCTGTTCGCCATCGAGGTCGCCCTGTTCCGGCTCATGGAGAGCTGGGGCATCACCCCCGCCGTGCTGATGGGCCACTCCATCGGCGAACTCGCCGCCGCGCACGTGGCCGGCGTCCTCTCGCTCGCCGACGCCTGCGCCCTCGTGGCCGCGCGCGGCCGCCTGATGCAGGTGCTGCCCGCCGGGGGCGCCATGATCGCCGTCCAGGCCGCGGAGGACGAGGTCCGCGCCCGCATCGGCGACCGCACGGATCGTGTGAGCATCGCCGCGCTGAACGGCCCGGACTCCGTCGTCGTCTCCGGCGACGAGGACCTCGCAACCGAGATCGCCGACGCCTTCGCCGCGCTGGGCCGCAAGGCCGGCCGGCTGCGGGTCAGCCACGCCTTCCACTCCCCGCACATGGAACCCATGCTGGCGGAGTTCCGCGACGTGGCCGAGGGGCTGACCTTCCACGCCCCGCGCATCCCGATCGTGTCCAACGTGACGGGCCGGCTGTCCGAGGAGCCCTCGGGGTACGAAGGGTGCACGGCCGCGTACTGGGTCCGCCACGTGCGCGAGGCGGTCCGCTTCGCCGACGGCGTCGCCCGCCTCGACGAGCAGGGCGTCCGCACGTACCTGGAGCTCGGCCCCGGCGGCGTGCTCACCTCCATGGCCCGCGCCGGCGCTGACAGCGAGTCCCTGTTCGTCCCCGCGCTGCGCGCCCGTCGCCCCGAGGCGCAGGCCCTGCTGGCGGCGGTCGCCTCGCTGCACGTCCACGGCGTGGAGCCGGACTGGGACGCCCTGTTCGACGGCGGGCGAGGCGTACGCCGCAAGGTCGCGCTCCCCACCTACGCGTTCGAACGGCAGCGTTACTGGCTGGACGGCGACACCATGTCGTCCGTCGCCACCACCCGATGGGCTCCTGCGGCTCCGCAGCTGGACGCCATCGAGGAGACTGACAGCGCGCCTGTCGGAGCCCTGGGCCGGCGGCTAGCCGGACTGCCCGAGTCCGAACGCGACGAGGCCGTGCTCGACCTGGTCCGCGCACACATCGCCGCCGTCCTGGGCCACGCCGAAGCCCGCCAGGTCGAGACCGAGTGGACGTTCAAGGACCTCGGCTTCGACTCGCTCAGCTCGGTGGAACTGGGCAACCAGCTCGGCGAGGCCACCGGCCTGCGCCTGCCCAGCGGGCTGCTGTTCGACCACCCGACCCCTGCCGCGCTCGCCCGCCACCTCGCCGCCCAGTCCCTGGGCGGCGAGGACGCGGCGGCCTCCGTGCCCGCGACGGTGGCCGACCCCGACGAGCCCATCGCCATCGTGGCCATGAGCTGCCGCCTGCCCGGCGGCGTGAGCTCCCCGGAGGACCTGTGGCGACTGGTCGCCTCCGGTGGCGACGCCATCTCCGGATTCCCGACGGACCGCGGCTGGGACGTTGAAGCGCTCTACGACCCGGAGCCCGGCACGCCCGGCAAGTCCTCGACGCGGCACGGCGGCTTCCTGCACGAGGCGGCCGAGTTCGACGCCGGCTTCTTCGGTATCAGCCCCCGCGAGGCCGCCGCGATCGACCCGCAGCAGCGGCTGGTCCTGGAGACCGCGTGGGAGGCCTTCGAGCGGGCCGGCATCGACCCGGCCACGCTGCGCGGGAGCCGGGCGGGAGTGTTCATCGGCACGACGGCACAGGACTACGGCCCCCGGCTGCACGAGCCGGTCCACGGCGTCGACGGCTACCTGCTGACCGGCACGACGACCAGCGTCGCCTCGGGCCGCGTGGCCTACTCGTTCGGCCTCGAAGGTCCCGCAGTCACGGTGGACACGGCCTGCTCGTCGTCCCTGGTGGCCCTGCACCTGGCCGTCCAGTCGCTGCGGAGCGGCGAGTGCACGATGGCCCTGGCCGGCGGCGTCACCGTGATGTCCACGCCCGGCATGTTCGTCGAGTTCAGCCGCCAGCGCGGCCTGTCGGCCGACGGCCGGTGCAAGGCGTTCGCGGCCGGCGCGGACGGTACGGGCTGGGGCGAAGGCGTCGGCATGCTCCTGGTGGAGAGGCTCGGCGACGCCCGGCGCAACGGCCACGAGGTGCTGGCCGTCGTGCGGGGCAGCGCGGTCAACCAGGACGGCGCGTCGAACGGACTCACGGCGCCCAACGGCCCCTCCCAGCAGCGCGTCATCCGCCAGGCCCTGGCGGCCGCCGGACTCGCGCCCGCGGACGTCGACGCCGTGGAGGCGCACGGTACGGGCACGCGGCTCGGTGACCCGATCGAGGCGGAAGCCCTCATCGCCGCCTACGGCCAGGGACGGGACGGCGACCGGCCGCTGTGGCTGGGCTCGCTCAAGTCGAACATCGGTCACACGCAGGCCGCGGCGGGCGTCGCCGGTGTGATCAAGATGGTCATGGCGATGCAGCACGGCGTGCTGCCACAGACTCTGCACGTGGACGAGCCGACCCCGCACGTGGACTGGTCGGCCAGCGGCGTACGACTGCTGACCGAGGCGGTGGAGTGGTCCGCGGGCGACCTGCCACGCCGGGCAGCGGTGTCCTCCTTCGGCATCAGCGGCACCAACGCGCACGTCATCGTCGAGCAGGCCGCGACGAGCGAAGAGCCCGCCCGCGGGACGGCCGTTGCGGGACCGGTCCCGTGGGTGGTGTCGGCGAAGAGCGATGCGGCTCTGCGGGAGCAGGCGGGCCGGTTGCTGTCCTTCCTGGACGCTGAGGGCGTCGGGGGTGCCGGGGGTGTCGGGGTTCGGCCGGAGGACGTGGCGTTCTCGCTGGCGACGTCGCGTGCGGTGTTGGAGCGCCGTGCGGTGGTCGTGGGGGAGGGGCTTGGGGAATTCCGGCAGGGGCTGGAGGCGCTTGTTTCCGGCGTTGCTCCGGTGGGCGGTGCGGTCGGGGGCAAGGTTGGGTTCTTGTTCTCGGGTCAGGGTTCGCAGCGGATCGGCATGGGGCGCGAGCTGTACGCGGCGTATCCGGTGTTCGCTGCGGCGTACGACGAGGTGTGCGCGCTTCTGGACACGCCCGTCGACGTCGAGGCGGAAACGCTTCATCAGACGGGTTCGACGCAGCCCGCGCTCTTCGCTGTCGAGGTCGCCCTGTTCC
Organism: Streptomyces sp. NPDC001406; assembly: GCF_042895285.1. Classification (NCBI taxonomy): domain Bacteria; kingdom Bacillati; phylum Actinomycetota; class Actinomycetes; order Kitasatosporales; family Streptomycetaceae; genus Streptomyces; species Streptomyces sp. NPDC001406. Next base: position 40,998 of record NZ_JBIAWG010000027.1, on the reverse strand, counting down.
GGCTTCTCGAATCGTGGGGCATCCGGCCGGACTACGTGGCCGGTCACTCGGTCGGCGAGATCGCGGCCGCGCACGTGGCCGGGGTGTTGTCGCTCGAGGATGCGGCGAAGCTGGTGTCCGCCCGTGCCGCGCTGATGCAGGCCCTTCCCACGGGCGGCGCCATGGTCGCGGTCCAGGCCACCGAGGACGAGGTGCTGCCGCACCTGACCGACGAGGTCGGCATCGCGGCGATCAACGGCCCGCAGTCGGTCGTGGTCTCCGGGTCCGAGGACGTGGTCGTGGCCATCAGCGAGGCCTTCCGGGAGCAGGGTCGTAAGACGTCCCGCCTGAAGGTCAGTCACGCCTTCCATTCGCCGTTGATGGATCCGATGCTGGAGGAGTTCGCGCAGGCCGTCGGCGGCCTGGCCTTCAACGCGCCGCGGATTCCCGTCGTTTCGAACCTCACCGGCCGGCTGGCCGAGCCGTACACGCCCGAGTACTGGGTGCGGCACGTCCGTGAGGCGGTCCGTTTCGCCGACGGCGTGCGGACCCTCGGCGATCTGGGTGTGACCACGTTCGTGGAGATCGGTCCCGGTGGTGTCCTCAGCGCCCTTGTCCAGGGCTGCTTCGATGACGGCACAGACATCGTCACCGTTCCCGCCCTGCGCGTCGACCGCCCCGAGTCGTACGCGATCACTGCCGCAATCGGGCAGCTGCACATTCACGGCATCTCGCCCGACTGGCAGGCGCTCTTCCCGGGCACCCGCCGCGTCGACCTGCCCACGTACGCCTTCCAACGCGAGCGATACTGGCTCGATGCGCCTCAGGCGGCGACCGTCGGCGCCCCAGAGGCGATGGACGCCGAGTTCTGGGACTCCGTCGAGAACGAGGACCAGGCATCTCTCGGTGCGCTCCTGGGACTGGAGCCCGCACAACTGGACGTGGTCGCACCCAAGCTGTCCGCCTGGCGCCGGCAGCGGCGCGAGCAGTGCACCACCGACGGCTGGCGCTACCGGATCACCTGGCAGCCGCTCGGCGACATGGTCGGGGCCGCTCCGTCGGGGACTTGGCTCTACGTGGCATCCGAGGAGACCGTATGGACTGAGGCGATCCGCGCCGGGCTCATGGAACTCGGCGTGATGCTCGTACCGTTCGCAGTGGGCGAGGACACCGACCGCGACGCGCTCGCCCGGGCCTTCGCCGACGCCGGGCACGAGCAGGCCGACGGCATCCTGTTTGCCGCAGTACAGGGAGAAGCGGGGACGGACGCCCTCCAGCGGCTCGTCCTGCTCGCCCAGGCCCTCGGCGACGCCGGGATCGAGGCCCCACTGTGGTGCCTGACCAGCGGCGCAGTGTCGACCGGCACGGCGGACCTGCTGACCGACCCCCTCTCCGCCCAGCTCTGGGGCCTGGGCAGGACCGTCGCCCTGGAACAGCCGCAGCGCTGGGGCGGGCTCGTCGACCTGCCCGCCGAGCTCGACTCCCGCGCGCTGGAGCGACTGGCCGGCCTGCTGGCCCAGGCCGACGAGGACCAGCTCGCCGTACGCGCCTCCGGCGTGTCCGGCCGCCGCCTCGTGCGCGCGCCGCAGAGTGCGGCACCGGCGGACGCACCCTGGTCGCCGCGCGGCACCGTGCTCGTGACCGGTGGTACGGGTGCGCTGGGCGGACACGTGGCCCGCTGGCTCGCCGGTGCCGGTGCCGAGCACTTGGTGCTCACCAGCCGCCGGGGCCCCGACGCCCCGGGCGCCGCCGAACTCAAGGCGGAGCTGGAGGAACTGGGCGCTCAGGTCACCGTCGCCGCGTGCGATGCGGCCGACCGCGACGCGCTCGCCGAGTTGTTCGGCCGGCACACCGTGAACGCTGTGGTGCACACCGCAGGCGTACTCGACGACGGCCTGGTCGAATCGCTCACGCCCGAGCGCCTCAACCACGTGCTGCGCCCCAAGGTGGACGCAGCGCTCCACCTGCACGAACTCACCCGGGACCGCCGGGACCTCGACGCCTTCGTGCTCTTCTCCTCGATGACCGGTGTCTGGGGCAACGGCGGCCAGGGCGCCTACGGTGCCGCGAACGCCTTCCTCGACGCCCTCGCCGAGCACCGCCGGGCGCAGGGCGTGCCTGCGCTGGCCGTCGCCTGGGGATCCTGGGCGGACGGAGGCATGGCCGACGGCGCCGCCGGTGACCACCTGCGGCGGCGCGGCGTACGGGCGATCGCGGCCCTTCCCGCGATCTCCGTGCTGCACGGTGCGCTGACCCATGGCGAGACCTCCGTGACCGTCGCGGACGTGGACTGGGACCGCTTCGTCCCAGCGTTCGCCGGCACACGCCCCTGCCCGCTGCTGCACGGCGTGCCCGAGGCCCGCAAGGCCCTCGAAGCACGCGCCCAGGCCGCGCAGAGCGCCGAAGTGCCCGCCTCCGAGCTGGTACAGCGCCTCCTCGGCGCCACGCCGGGGGAACAGGGCCGCATCCTGCTGGACCTGGTCCGCGAGCAGGCTGTCACGGTGCTCGGCCACACGGGCAAGGGCGCCTTCGAAGCCGACCGGACGTTCCGTGAGACCGGCTTCGACTCGCTCACCGCCGTCGAACTGCGCAACAGGCTCAACACGGCCACCCGCCTCAAGCTGCCCACCACGCTGGTCTTCGACCACCCGACCCCCACCGCCCTCGCCCGTCACCTGGGCGAGCAACTCCTCGGTCGGCACGGCCTGGAGGCGGACGCCGCGCAGGCGACGGCCGCCGCGGCCGACGAGCCTCTCGCGATCGTCAGCATGAGCTGCCGCTTCCCCGGCGGCGTCCAGTCACCGGAGGACCTGTGGGAGCTGCTGAGCTCCGGCCGGGACGCGATGTCCGGCTTCCCCACCGACCGGGGCTGGGACATCGACGCGCTCTACGACCCCGACCCCGACCGGCCCGGCAAGACGTACTCGCGCGAGGGCGGCTTCGTCCAAGGCGCCGACCGCTTCGACGCCGGCCTCTTCGGGATCTCGCCGCGCGAGGCGCTGGCCATGGACCCTCAGCAACGGCTCCTGCTGGAGACCGCGTGGGAGGCCTTCGAGCGCGCCGGCATCGCCCCCGCGTCCGTCCGCGCCAGCCGCACCGGTGTCTTCATCGGCACCAACGGCCAGGACTACGCCAACGGGCTGCGCAACGCGCCCGAGGAGATCGAGGGGTACGCGCTCACCGGCAAGGCGGCCTCGGTCGTCTCCGGACGCATCTCCTACACGTTCGGCCTCGAGGGCCCGGCGGTCACAGTCGACACGGCGTGCTCGTCGTCGCTCGTGGCCCTCCACCTCGCCGCACAGGCACTGCGGAGCGGCGGGTGCTCGATGGCCCTGGTCGGGGGTGTCACCGTCATGACCACGCCGGACCTGTTCGTGGAGTTCAGCCGGCAGCGCGGGCTGTCGCCCGACGGCCGGTGCAAGGCGTTCGCGGCCGGTGCCGACGGCACGGGCTGGGGCGAAGGCGTCGGTCTGCTGCTGGTGGAGCGGCTGTCCGACGCGCGTCGGAACGGGCACCGGGTGCTGGCGGTGGTCCGCGGCAGTGCGGTGAATCAGGACGGTGCGTCCAACGGTCTGACCGCGCCCAACGGCCCCTCGCAGCAGCGGGTGATCCGGCAGGCGCTGGCGTCCGCCGGGCTCACGCCGGCCGACGTGGACGCCGTGGAGGCGCACGGTACGGGCACGCGGCTCGGCGACCCGATCGAGGCGCAGGCGCTCCTCGCCACGTACGGCCAGGAACACTCCGACGACCGGCCGGTGTGGCTGGGCTCGGTCAAGTCCAACATCGGTCACACGCAGGCCGCCGCGGGCGTCGCCGGTGTGATCAAGATGGTGCTGGCGATGCAGCACGGCGTGCTGCCGCAGACGCTCCATGTGGACGAGCCGACCGGGCACGTCGACTGGTCGGCGGGCGCCGTGCGGCTGCTGACCGAGCCGGTGCAGTGGCCCGGGACCGCCGGGCCCCGCCGGGCCGCGGTGTCGTCCTTCGGTATCGGCGGCACCAACGCGCACACGATCATCGAGGAGGCGCCCGCCGCGGCCGTGGCCGAGTCGGCCCGGGAACACCGCCCGATGCCCGTGCCGTGGGTGCTGTCAGCAAAGAGTGAAGTGGCGCTGCGAGCCCAGGCGGAGCGTCTGCTGGCCTTCGCGACCGACGATGTGTCGCCCGTCGACGCCGGATTCTCGTCGGCCACGACGCGGTCGGCGCTGGAGCACCGGGCCGCGGTGATCGGCACCGACCCGGTCGAGCTGCGGGCGGGGCTGGAGGCCCTCGCGGCAGGCGAACCGGTGGCGAACGTCGTCGCCGGGCGCGCTCACTCGGGGGGCAAGGTTGGGTTCTTGTTCTCGGGTCAGGGTTCGCAGCGGCTGGGGATGGGGCGTGAGCTGTATGTGTCCTATCCGGTGTTCGCGGCGGCGTACGACGAGGTGTGTGCGCATCTCGATGCCAGGGTCGATGTCGACTCGGAGGAGTTGAATCAGACGGGGTCGACGCAGCCGGCGTTGTTCGCCGTCGAGGTGGCGTTGTTCCGGCTGTTGGAGTCGTGGGGTGTCCGGCCGGATTATGTGGCGGGTCATTCGGTGGGTGAGATTGCGGCCGCTCATGTGGCGGGTGTGTTGTCGCTCGAGGATGCGGCGAAGCTGGTGTCGGCCCGTGCCGCGCTGATGCAGGCTCTGCCCACGGGTGGTGCCATGGTCGCGGTCCAGGCCACCGAGGACGAGGTGCTGCCGCACTTGACCGACGAGGTCGGCATCGCGGCGATCAACGGCCCGCGATCCGTTGTCGTCTCCGGTGCGGAGGACGCGGTTACGGTGATTGCCCATGTGTTTGCCGGTCAGGGTCGTAAGACGTCCCGTCTGAAGGTCAGTCACGCGTTCCATTCGCCGTTGATGGATCCGATGCTCGAGGAGTTCGCTGGGGTCGTTGGCGGTCTGACGTTCAGTGAGCCGCGGATTCCTGTGGTCTCGAACCTCACCGGCGACCTGGCCGAGGCGTACACGCCCGAGTACTGGGTGCGGCACGTCCGTGAGGCGGTCCGTTTCGCCGACGGCGTGCGGACCCTCGGCGATCTGGGTGTGACCACGTTCGTGGAGATCGGTCCCGGTGGGGTCCTCAGCGGCATGGCGCAGGGCTGTGTGGACGACATCGTCACCATCCCCGTACTCCGAGCCGACCGCCCCGAACCCCGGGCGCTCACCACCGCGTACGCCCAACTGCACGTCAGCGGCGCCGAAGTGGACTGGCACGCCTTCTTCCCGGGCGCCCGGCGCGTCGACCTGCCCACGTACGCCTTCCAGCGCGAGCGTTACTGGCTCGACGCCCCCGCCTCAGCCGGTGACATGCGCGCGGTGGGGCAGGGGGAGGCCGGTCACCCGCTCCTCGGCGCCGCCGTGCCGCTGGCCGACGGCGACGGACACCTGCTCACCGGGCGGCTCTCGACGCACACGCACCCGTGGCTGGTGGACCACGCCGTCAGTGGGGTCGCGCTCCTGCCGGGAACCGCGTTCGTAGAGCTGGCGGTCACCGCTGCCGACGCCGTGGGCTGTGACCTGCTGGAAGAGCTGACGCTGGAGACACCGCTGCTCGTGCCCGAGCGCGGCGGCGTCGCCCTGCAGGTGCGCGTCGGCGCCGACGACGGCTCGGGCCGCAGGCCGCTGACCGTGCACTCGCGGATCGACGACGGGGACGCGTACGCCCACGAGGACGACTCCGAGCGGGCATGGGTCCGGCACGCCTCCGGCTCGCTGACCGTCGCCACAGGAGGGCCCGTGGACGGCTCGCTCACCGCGTGGCCGCCCGTGGGTGCGGAGCCGGTCGACGTCGACGGGTTCTACGACCGCCTCGCCGGCATGACGCTCGACTACGGCCCCGTCTTCCAGGGGCTGCGCGCCGCGTGGCGGAGCGGGGACGACTTGTTCGCCGAAGTGGAGCTGCCCGGCGCGGAGCGGACGGAGGCGGGCGCGTACGGCCTGCACCCCGCGCTGTTCGACGCCGCCCTGCACACCGTCTGGCTGGGCGCGGTCGAGCCCGAGGCCGGGACGGGGAACGGGCTGCTGCCGTTCGCCTGGAGCGGCGTGCGCCTGGCGGCTGCCGGAGCCTCCGACCTGCGGGTGAAGGTCTCGCGCGCCGGCACCGGCACGTCCACGGTGTCGCTGGTGCTGGCCGACGGCACCGGTGAGCCGGTCGCGCAGGTCGACTCGCTGACGCTGCGCCCGGTGCCCGCCGACCAGTTCCGCGCCGGTTCCGGCAGCGACGACGCGGTCTTCGGCCTGGAGTGGACGCCGGTCAGCCTGCCGCCGGCGCCGGCCGGCATGAGGATCGAGACGTACCGGGATCTCGCCGCTCTTCGGGCCGCCGACTCGCTGGCGGACGCCGAAGCCGATGCCGGAGCCGTCGTCGATGCTGTGGTCGTGCCCTGCCCGACCGGGGCCGGCGCGGACCTGGCCACCCGGGTCCGTGAGGTCAGCCACGCCGTGCTGGAGCTGGTGCAGTGGTGGCTGGCCGAGGAACGCCCGGCGCGCCTGGTGCTGGTGACGCGTACGGGAGACCTCGCCCAGTCGGCGGTCCGCGGACTCGTGCGCTCGGCGCAGACCGAGAACCCCGACCGCATCGTGCTGGTCGAGACCTCCAGCGATGCCCATGCCTATGCCGATGCCGTCGTCGGCAGCGGTGTTGACCACGCGAGTCTTGCCCGGGTCCTGCCCGGCCTGATCGCGTCGGGTGAGCCGCAGGCCGCGGTTGACGGGGACGACGAGGTCCGGGTGCCGAGGCTGGTCCGCGTCGCCGTGCCGGACGCGGAGCCACAGCTTCCCGGCCTCGGCTCCGGCACCGTCCTGCTGACCGGCGCGTCGGGCGGGTTGGGCGGGCTGCTCGCCCGGCACCTGGTCGCTGAGCACGGCGTCCGGAGTCTGCTGCTCGTCAGCCGCCGCGGCGGGGACGCGCCCGGTGCCGCCGAGCTCGCCGCCGAGCTGGCCGCGCAGGGCGCCGACGTCACCTGGGCCGCGTGTGATGTGGCCGACCGCGACGCCGTCCGCGCACTCCTGACCGGTCCCGGGCAGGGTCTGTCCGCGATCATTCACGCCGCCGGTGTCCTGGACGACGGAATCATCGGCTCGCTGACCCCCGAGCGGCTGGACGCCGTGTTCCGCCCGAAGGTGGACGCGGCGCTGAACCTGCACGACCTGGCGGGTGAGCTGTCCGGCGACCTGTCCGCGTTCGTGCTCTTCTCCTCGGTGGCGGGCACCCTCGGCACGCCGGGCCAGGGGAACTACGCCGCTGCCAACACCTTCCTCGACGCCCTCGCCGAGCACCGCCGTGCCGCGGGCCTGCGGGCCACGTCGCTGGCCTGGGGCCTGTGGGCGCAGGACAGCGAGAGCGCCATGACCAGCAGGCTCGACCACTCCGATCTCACGCGCATCAAGCGCATGGGCCTCGCCGCGATCCCGTCGGCGGACGGCCTGCGGATGTTCGACGCGGCACTGGCCGCCGATCGGGCAGCAGTCGCCCCGATCCGGCTCGACACGTCCGCCTTCCGCGACGGACAGGGGCAGCCCGTTCCGCCGGTCCTGCGCGGACTGGTACGGGTCGTACCGGTGCGGCGCGCGGCGCGGACCGCGCCGAAGGGATCGCTGGGCCGGCGGCTGGCCGGGCTGCCGGAGGCCGAGCGCGAGCGGGTGGTACTGGACCTGGTGCGCACCGAGGTCGCCGCCGTGCTCGGGCACGCCGACGCGCAGTCGGTCGGCGGGGACGACTCGTTCAAGGACATCGGGTTCGACTCGCTGACCGCCGTCGAACTGCGTAACCGGCTCAACTCGGCCGTCGGTATGCGCCTGCCCGCCACCCTGGTCTTCGACTACCCGAACCCGCTCACCCTCGCCCGCTTCCTCACCGCCGAAGCCGCAGGCTCCGGCGAGGCGGCGGCAGCCGTGCCGGCAACCCTCTCCACGGCCACCGGAACGGCGGACGAGCCCATCGCGATCGTGGGCATGGCCTGCCGCTACCCCGGCGGCGTGCAGTCGCCCGAAGACCTGTGGCAGCTGGTGTTCTCCGGCCACGACGCCGTGTCGGGCTTCCCCGAGGACCGCGGCTGGGACGTGGAGAAGCTCTACGACCCGAACCCCGACCAGTGGGGCACCAGCTACACCCGAGAGGGCGGCTTCCTCCACGACGCGGCGGACTTCGACGCCGAGTTCTTCGGGATCTCGCCGCGTGAGGCGTTGGCGATGGACCCGCAGCAGCGGTTGCTGCTGGAGACGTCGTGGGAGGCGTTCGAGCGGGCCGGGATCGACCCGGCGACGGTGCGCGGCAGCGGGACCGGTGTCTTCGCTGGCGTGATGTACCACGACTACGGCGGGCGCGTGCACACTTCGCCGGCAGGGCTGGAGGGCTACCTCGTCAACGGCAGCGCGGGCAGCGTCGCTTCGGGGCGCGTTTCGTACACGTTCGGGCTTGAGGGCCCGGCGGTCACGGTCGACACGGCGTGCTCGTCCTCGCTGGTGGCGCTGCACCTGGCGGCCCAGGCGCTGCGGAGCGGCGAGTGCTCGATGGCGCTGGTCGGCGGCGTCACGGTGATGGCAGGCCCGTCCGTGTTCGTGGAGTTCAGCCGTCAGCGCGGCCTGTCGGCGGACGGCCGGTGCAAGGCGTTCGCCGCGACTGCGGATGGTACGGGCTGGGCCGAGGGCGCGGGCATGCTGCTGGTGGAGCGGCTGTCCGACGCCCGTCGGAACGGGCACGAGGTGCTGGCGGTGGTCCGTGGTACGGCGGTGAATCAGGACGGTGCGTCGAACGGTCTGACGGCTCCGAACGGTCCGGCGCAGCAGCGGGTGATCCGGCAGGCGCTGGCGAATGCGGGCCTGTCTTCGGATCAGGTGGATGCGGTGGAGGCGCATGGTACGGGGACGAAGCTGGGTGACCCGATCGAGGCGCAGGCGCTGCTCGCCACGTATGGTCAGGAGAGGCCTGGAGACCGGCCGTTGTGGCTGGGTTCGCTGAAGTCGAACATCGGCCATGCGCAGGCTGCGGCCGGTGTCGGTGGTGTGATCAAGATGGTCATGGCGATGCGGCACGGTGTGCTGCCGCAGACCCTGCACGTGGACGAGCCGACGCCGCACGTGGACTGGTCGGCGGGCGCGGTGCAGCTGCTGACCGAGGCGGTTGAGTGGCCTGCGAGCGACGGGCCGCGCCGGGCAGCGGTGTCCTCCTTCGGCGTCAGCGGCACCAATGCGCACGTGATCGTCGAGCAGGCGCCTGGCGTGACGGAGTCCCCGGCTTCGGCCTCGGGTGTGGTCGTGCCGTGGGTGCTGTCGGCGAAGAGCGATGCGGCGTTGCGGGAGCAGGCGGGTCGGCTGTTGTCCTTCCTGGACGTTGAGGGCGTCGTGGGTGCTGGGGTTCGACCGGAGGATGTGGCGTTCTCGCTGGCGACGTCGCGTGCGGTGCTGGAGCGCCGTGCGGTGGTCGTGGGGGAGGAGTTTGGGGAGTTCCGGCGGGGGCTGGAGGGGATTGTGTCCGGGGCCGCTCCGGTGGGTGGTGCCGTCGGGGGCAAGGTCGGGTTCTTGTTCTCGGGTCAGGGTTCGCAGCGGCTGGGGATGGGGCGCGAGTTGTACGCGGCGTACCCCGTGTTCGCGGCGGCGTATGACGAGGTGTGCGCGGTTCTGGACGCGCCCGTCGACGTCGATGCGGGAACGCTTCATCAGACGGGTTCGACGCAGCCGGCGTTGTTCGCGGTCGAGGTGGCGTTGTTCCGGCTGCTGGAGTCGTGGGGGGTTCGGCCGGATTATGTGGCGGGTCATTCGGTGGGTGAGATTGCGGCTGCTCATGTGGCGGGTGTGTTGTCGCTCGGGGATGCGGCGAGGCTCGTGTCGGCGCGTGCCGCGCTGATGCAGGCCCTGCCCGTCGGCGGGGCGATGGTCGCGGTCCAGGCCACCGAGGACGAGGTGCTGCCGCACCTGACCGAGGAGGTCGGTATCGCGGCGATCAACGGCCCGCGGTCGGTCGTGGTCTCCGGTGCCGAGGACGTGGTTGTCGCCATCGGTGAGGCCTTCCGGGAGCAGGGTCGTAGGACGTCCCGTGTGAAGGTCAGTCACGCGTTCCATTCGCCGTTGATGGATCCGATGCTGGAGGAGTTCGCGCAGGTCGTCCGCGGTCTGACGTTCAGTGAGCCGCGGATCCCTGTGGTTTCGAACCTCACCGGTCGCCTGGCCGAGGCCTACACCCCCGAGTACTGGGTCCGGCACGTCCGTGAGGCAGTGCGCTTCGCCGACGGCATCGAGACCCTCGGCGACCTGGGTGTGACCACGTTCGTCGAGATCGGCCCGGGCGGCGTCCTCAGCGCCCTCGCCCAGGGCTGCTTCGACGACGGCACGGACATCGTCGCCGTTCCCGTCCTGCGCGCCGACCGCCCCGAGCCGTACGCGATCACTGCCGCAATCGGGCAGCTGTACACCCACGGCATCTCGCCCGACTGGCAGGCGCTCTTCCCGGGCGCCCGCCGCGTCGACCTGCCGACCTACGCCTTCCAGCGCGAGCGCTACTGGCTCGACGTTCCCCAGGCGTCCGGTGACGTCCGGGCCGCCGGTCTGGGGGCGGCGGACCATCCGCTGCTCGGTGCCGCGATTGCGACGGCCGACAGCGATGGGGTCCTGCTCACCGGACTGCTCTCCCTCGAAACCCACCCGTGGCTCGCCGACCACGCCGTGAACGGGACCGTTCTGCTGCCCGGCACCGCGTTCGTCGAATTGGCGATCCGGGCGGGCGACGAGACGGGGTGCGGATGGATCGAAGACCTCACCCTTGAGGTTCCGCTGGTCGTGCCCGAGCGCGGTGGCGTCAGCCTTCAGGTGGCTGTCGGCCCGGAGGACGAGTCCGGCCGGCGGCAGCTGACCGTGCACTCGCGCGTCGACGACGGTTCGTGGCTGCGGCACGCGACCGGTGCGCTGTCCTCGGCAGAGGCACCGTTCGCCGCGGACCTCGGCGCGTGGCCGCCGGCGGGTGCGGAGGCCGTCGACCTGACGGCGTTCTACGAGGGTATGGCCGCTGCGGGCCTGGACTACGGTCCGGTCTTCCAGGGCCTGCGCTCGGTGTGGCGCGGCGGGGACGACGTCTTCGCCGAGGTCGAACTGCCGGAGGAGTCGGTTGCCGAGGCGGCGGCGTTCGCCCTGCACCCGGCGGTGCTGGACGCCGCCCTGCACGCACTGGTCGCCGGTGGGCTGGTGTCGCTGGACGACGGCCCGACCCTGCCGTTCGCCTGGTCCGGCGTCGGCGTGCAGGCTGCCGGTGCGGCGATGATGCGGGTGAAGCTGTCGCGGACGGCCACGGGTTCGGTGACGCTGGCCGCGGCCGATGGCGCCGGTGACCCGGTGGCCTCGGTCGAGTCGCTGTCGTTGCGGGCCGTCTCGGCGGAGCAACTACGCAGTGCTGGTGGCAGCGCTCAGCTGTTCGGGCTGGAGTGGACGCCGCTCATGCTTCCCTCCGCGACCGACGCGTTGACGATCGAGACCGTCGCGGACTTCGACGCATTGCGCGAGTCGGAAGGGGTACCGGATGTCGTCGTCGTTCCGTGCCCGGCGGGGTTCGGTACGGAGACCGCCGACCGCGTGCACGGCATCGCGAGTGTGGTTCTGGCGTTGGTGCAGTGGTGGTTGGCGGAGGATCGTACGGGGCGTTTGGCGTTGGTGACGCGTCCGGGCGATCTGGCTCATGCTGCGGTGTGGGGGCTTGTGCGGTCTGCGCAGTCGGAGAATCCGGACCGGATCGTGCTGGTGGAGGCCGAGGAGACCGACGAGGCGGTACGTGTGCTGCCCGCCGCGCTTGCCTCCGGTGAACCGCAGTTCGCGGTCCGCGACGGGGAGGTGTTCGTACCGCGCCTGGTGAAGACCACCGGGACCGACAAGGACGCCGCCACCGGCACGCCGGACTTCGGCGTCGGCACCGTCCTGCTGACCGGTGCGTCCGGCGCGCTCGGCGGGCTCGTCGCCCGACACCTGGTCGCCGAACACAGCGTGCGCAGCCTGCTGCTGCTCAGCCGGCGCGGTGCTCAGGCCCCCCGCGCGGTCGAGCTGGAGGCCGAACTGGCCGCGTGGGGCGCCGAGGTGCGCTGGGCGGCCTGCGACGCGGCCGACCGGGGCGCCCTCGCCGAGGTGCTGGCCGGCACGCCGGTGACCGCTGTGGTGCACACGGCCGGCGTCCTCGACGACGGTGTGATCGCCGCGCTCACCCCGGAGCGCATGGAGAAGGTGCTGCGTCCGAAGGTCGACGCCGTGCTCAACCTCCATGAGCTGGCGAGCGACTTGTCGGCGTTCGTCGTCTTCTCCTCGGTGTCCGGCATCCTGGGCAGCGCGGGACAGGGCAACTACGCGGCGGCGAACACCTTCCTCGACGCCTTCGCCGAAGCCCGCCGTGCCCAGGGGCTTCCCGCCACGTCGCTGGCGTGGGGCCTGTGGGAGCAGGGCAGCGGCATGGCCGACCGGCTCGACCAGGCCGACCTCGCCCGGCTCAAGCGGGTGGGCCTGGCCCCGATAGCCGTCGACGAGGGCCTGCGGCTGTTCGACGCGGCGCTGGCCCTGGACCGGGCCGCCGTCGCCCCGCTCCGGCTGGACCTGGGCGGGCTGCAGGGCACGGTGCCGCCGGTCCTGCGAGGGCTGCGCGGCCCTGTACGGGGCACCGCGCGGCGCACGGCGCAGACCGCGCCGAAGGGATCGCTGGGCCGGCGGCTGGCCGGGCTGTCCGAGGTCGAGCGCGAGCAGATGGTGCTGGACCTGGTGCGCACCGAGGTCGCCGCCGTGCTCGGCCACGCCTCGGCCCGGGCCGTCCAGCCGGAACACGCGTTCCAGGACGCCGGTTTCGACTCGCTCACCTCCGTGGAACTCCGGAACCGGCTGAACGCGGCGACCGGGCTGCGGCTTCCCGCGACCATGGTCTTCGACCACCCCACGCCCGTCGCGCTCTCCCGCTTCCTGCTGGCCGAGACGCTGGGTGTCCAGGAGCGGTCCGAGGCCGCGGTCGCCGCGGTGACCGGGACGGACGAGCCGATCGCGATCGTGGGCATGGCCTGCCGGTTCCCCGGTGACGTGCGGTCGCCCGAAGACCTGTGGCGTCTCGTCGCCTCCGGCGGCGACGCGATCTCGGGCTTCCCCGAGGACCGTGGCTGGGACGTCGAGGACCTCTATGACCCGGACCCCGACCGCTCCGGCAAGTCCTATGTGCGGCATGGTGGCTTCCTCTACGAGGCTGCTGAGTTCGACCCGGCCTTCTTCGGGATCTCGCCGCGTGAGGCGTTGGCGATGGACCCGCAGCAGCGGTTGCTGCTGGAGACGTCGTGGGAGGCGTTCGAGCGGGCCGGGATCGACCCGGTGACGGTGCGGGGCAGCAGGACCGGTGTCTTCGCCGGCGTGATGTACCACGACTACGGCGGGCGCGTGAAAACGGCTCCGGAGGGCATGGACGCCTACCTGGGCAGCGGCAGCGCGGGCAGCATTGCCTCCGGCCGGGTCTCGTACACGTTCGGGCTTGAGGGCCCGGCGGTCACGGTCGACACGGCGTGCTCGTCCTCGCTGGTGGCGCTGCACCTGGCGGCTCAGGCGCTGCGCAGTGGCGAGTGCTCGATGGCGTTGGTCGGCGGCGTCACCGTCATGGCGAGTCCCTCGACGTTCGTGGAGTTCAGCCGTCAGCGCGGCCTGTCGGCGGACGGCCGGTGCAAGGCGTTCGCCGCGACTGCGGATGGTACGGGCTGGGCCGAGGGCGCGGGCATGCTGCTGGTGGAGCGGCTGTCCGACGCCCGTCGGAACGGGCACCAGGTGTTGGCGTTGGTCCGTGGTACGGCGGTGAACCAGGACGGTGCGTCGAACGGTCTGACGGCTCCGAACGGTCCGGCGCAGCAGCGGGTGATCCGGCAGGCGCTGGCGAATGCGGGTCTGTCTTCGGATCAGGTGGATGCGGTGGAGGCGCACGGTACGGGGACGAAGCTGGGTGACCCGATCGAGGCGCAGGCGCTGCTCGCCACGTACGGTCAGGAGCGGCCGGAGGACCGGCCGTTGTGGCTGGGTTCGCTGAAGTCGAACATCGGCCATGCGCAGGCTGCGGCCGGTGTCGGTGGTGTGATCAAGATGGTCATGGCGATGCGGCACGGTGTGCTGCCGCAGACCCTGCACGTGGACGAGCCGACGCCGCACGTGGACTGGTCGGCGGGAGGGGTACAGCTGCTGACCGAGGCCGTGGAGTGGCCGGTGACCGACGCGCCGCGTCGTGCCGCCGTGTCGTCCTTCGGTATCAGCGGCACCAACGCCCACGTGATCGTCGAGCAGGCTCCCGCTTCGGCGGAGTTGCCGCCCGCGCCCGACTCCGGCGCGGTCGTGCCGTGGGTGCTGTCGGGCAGGACGGAGGCGGCGCTGCGGGCACAGGCGGAGCGCCTGCTGTCGCTTGCCCCGGACACGGACCTGCAGCCGGCCGACATCGGCTTCTCGCTCGCCACCACACGCTCGGCCATGGAGCACCGAGCTGCCGTGGTGGGGGAGAACCGGGACGAACTTTTGGAAGGGCTCCGCGCGCTCGCCGCAGGGTCCCCGTCCACCCGGGTCCTCATGGGTGAACCGGGCACCGGCGGCAAGGTCGGGTTCTTGTTCTCGGGTCAGGGTTCGCAGCGGATCGGCATGGGGCGCGAGCTGTACGCGGTGTACCCCGTGTTCGCTGCGGCGTACGACGAGGTGTGCGCGCTTCTGGACGCGCCCGTCGACGTCGAGGCGGAAACGCTTCATCAGACGGGTTCGACGCAGCCCGCGCTCTTCGCTGTCGAGGTCGCCCTGTTCCGGCTTCTCGAATCGTGGGGCATCCGGCCGGACTACGTGGCCGGTCACTCGGTCGGCGAGATCGCGGCCGCGCACGTGGCCGGGGTGCTGTCGCTCGAGGACGCGGCGAAGCTGGTGTCCGCCCGTGCCGCGCTGATGCAGGCCCTGCCCGTCGGCGGGGCGATGGTCGCCGTCCAGGCGACCGAGGACGAGGTGCTGCCGCATCTCACCGACGGCGTCGGTATCGCGGCGATCAACGGCCCGCGGTCGGTCGTGGTCTCCGGGCCCGAGGACGTGGTCGGGGCCATCGGTGAGGCCTTCCGGGAGCAGGGTCGTAAGACGTCCCGCCTGAAGGTCAGTCACGCCTTCCATTCGCCGCTGATGGATCCGATGCTGGCAGAGTTCGCGGAGGTGGTCAGCGGTCTGGCCTTCAACGAGCCGCGGGTTCCCGTCGTTTCGAACCTCACCGGCCGGCTGGCCGAGGCGTACACGCCCGAGTACTGGGTGCGGCACGTCCGTGAGGCGGTCCGTTTCGCCGACGGCATCCAGACCCTGTACGAGCTGGGCGTGACGACCTTTGTCGAGATCGGCCCCGGCGGCGTCCTCAGCGCCCTCGCCCAGGGCTGCCTCGACGGTGACATCGTCACCGTCCCCATCGTACGGACCGACCGCCCCGAGCCGCAGGCCGTCGTCACCGCGCTCGCCGAGCTGCACGCCCATGGCGTCTCCCCGGACTGGCAGGCGCTCTTCCCGGGCGCCCGGCGCGTCGACCTGCCGACCTACGCCTTCCAGTACGAGCGCTTCTGGCTGGAAGCGCCCGAGGAGTTCACCGGCAGAGCCGCTGCCACCGGACTCGGGCTGGGTGCGGCGGAGCACCCGTTGGCCGGTGCGGCGGTCGCGCTGCCCGGCGCCGGCGGGTTCCTGGTCACCGGGCGGCTGTCGCTCAGGACGCACCCCTGGCTCGCCGACCACATGGTCATGGACAGTGTGCTGCTGCCGGGTACCGCGCTCGTGGAGCTGGCGGTGCGTGCGGGCGACGAGGCCGGTTGTGCACAGGTCGAGGACCTGACGCTGGAAGCACCGTTGATCGTCCCGGACTGCGGCGGTGTGGCCGTGCAGGTGTGGGTCGGGGCCGAGGAGGAGCCGGGCAGGCGCGCGCTGAGCGTGCACTCGCGACTGGAGGATGCCCCGGACGACGCGCCGTGGGTGCGGCACGCGGTCGGCTTCCTGACGGACGCGCTGCCCGCGCCGCCGCACGGCGCGGACCTCGGCGCGTGGCCGCCGGCGGATGCGGAGGCCGTCGACCTGGCCGGGTTCTACGAGGGCCTGGACGGACTCGGCCTGGGCTACGGCCCGGTCTTCCGCAGCCTGCGGTCGGTGTGGCGCAGCGGGGACGACGTCCTCGCCGAGGTCGCCCTCCCCGAGGGCACGGAGGCGGGCGCGTTCGCCGTTCATCCGGCGCTGCTGGACGCGGCGCTCCACGCGATCGGCGCGGGTGGGCTCGTCCCCGTCGTCGACGGGCCGCTGCTGCCCTTCGCCTGGTCCGAAGTGGCTGTGCGTGCCCCGGGGGCGACGGCGCTGCGGGTCAAGGTCTCTCGCACGGGTACGGACGCGGTGTCGCTGACCGTGGCCGACGCCTCGGGTGGTCTGGTGGCCACGGCCGGCTCGCTGTCGCTGCGGCCGGTGTCGCGCGAGCAACTGCTCGCGGCGGGCGGCTCCGGCAGGCGTGCCGACGACTCGCTGTTCGGCCTCGCCTGGCAGCCCGCGGCCCTCACGGACACTGACGCTGCCGCCGGCCTCGACGTACGGAGCTACGCGGACCTGGCCGCTCTGTCCGTCGAGCCGGTCCTTCCCGATGTCGCGGTGGTCACGGTCGTTCCGTGCCCGGCAGGTTCCGGTACGGAGACCGCCGACCGCGTGCACGGCATCGCGAGTGAGGCTCTGGCGTTGGTGCAGTGGTGGTTGGCGGAGGAGCGTGCGGGGCGTCTGGCGTTGGTGACGCGTCCGGGCGATCTGGCTCATGCTGCGGTGTGGGGGCTTGTGCGGTCTGCGCAGTCGGAGAACCCGGACCGGATCGTGCTGGCGGAGGCCGAGGAGACGGAGGCAGCGGTCCGTGTGCTGCCCGCCGCGCTCGCTTCCGGTGAGCCACAGTTCGCGGTCTGTGACGGGGAGGTGTTCGTACCGCGCCTGGTGAAGGCCACCGGGGCAGCCACCGCCGCCGCCGACCTGCCGGACCTCGCCGACGGCACCGTCCTCGTGACCGGCGCCTCCGGGTCGCTGGGCGCGCTCGTCGCGCGGCACCTGGTGTCCGAGCACAAGGTGCGCCGACTCCTGCTGGCGAGCCGCCGGGGCGCGGACGCACCCGGTGTGGCCGAGCTGGAGGCCGAACTGGTCGCATGGGGTGCCGAGGTCACCTGGGCGGCCTGCGACGTCGCGGACAGGGAGGCCGTCTCCGGAATGCTGGACGGGCTCGGCGAGCATGCGCTGTCGGCCGTCGTGCACACCGCGGGTGTTCTCGACGACGGGGTCGTCGCCTCGGTCACACCGGAGAGGATGAGGGAGGTCTTCCGCCCCAAGGTGGACGCCGTGCTGAACCTGCACGAGTGCACGCGGGAAATGGGCCTGTCCGCCTTCGTGGTGTTCTCCTCCGTCGCCGGCATGGTCGGCAGCGCCGGTCAGGCGAGCTACGCGGCGGCGAATTCCTTCCTCGACGCCTTCTCGGCGCACCGGCGCCGTGAGGGGCTGCCCGCCACATCGCTGGCATGGGGTGTGTGGGAACAGTCCGGTGCGATGACGGTCGGCCTCGCCGAGGCCGACCGGGCGCGGATGGCGCGCAGCGGCGTGCTGCCGCTGCCGCCGGGGGAGGGGCTGCGGCTGTTCGACGCGGCACTGGCTTCGGACGAGGCGGTACTCGCCCCGGTCCGTATCGACACCGGCGCGCTGCGCGCCGGTGAGGCACCGCCGGTGCTGCGCGCCCTCGTGCCGGCCGTGGCCGCCCGGAGGACCGCGCAGGCGGCCGCCGCTTCCTCCGCGTCCTCGCTGGCCGAGCGCCTGGAGGGGCTGCCGGAGGCCGAGCGTGAGAAAACCGTGTTGGACCTGGTCCGGACCGAGGTGGCCACGGTCCTGGGGCACGCGTCGGACCGTACGATCCGGCCGGAACACGCCTTCCAGGACCTGGGCTTCGACTCCCTCACGGCCGTCGAACTGCGCAACCGGCTGAACAAGGCCACCGGTCTGCGGCTCCCCGCGACGCTGGTCTTCGACCATCCGACACCCGCTCTCCTGGCCCGTCATGTGTTCATGGAGACGGCGGGGGCGGCCGAACCGGCCCTAGTGAATTCCCTACTTGCCGATCTGGACAGGGTCGAACAAGAATTGGTCACGAAGTTGGCAGCGAGTGAAGCTCGCGACCGGATCCTGTCAAAACTCCAGGGCCTGTTGGCGATTGCCGGTGAATTCGACAAGGCGTCGGCCCAGGAAGGCCCTGGTATGGGCGGCAGCGATCTGGAATCAGCCACGGACGACGAAGTATTCGATCTGCTCGGCAAGGAATTCGGGATTTCCTGACCGCTCCGGCGCGTCCCGGTGACCCCTTGCCGAATTCCGCTAAGTCTTCGCAGGGGTGAGGGACGATTTCGGTGGCGAACGAGGACAAGCTCCGCTATTTCCTGAAGCGAGTCACCGCAGATCTCCAGGAGACCCGGCGGCGCCTTCGTGACTACGAGGACGACGCCGGGGAGCCGGTGGCCATCATCGGGATGAGCTGCCGCTACCCGGGAGGGGTCGACTCGCCCGAGGATCTGTGGGAGTTGGTCGCAGGCGGCCGCGACGCCGTCTCGGAGTTCCCCGCCGACCGCGGCTGGGACCTGGACGCGCTCTACGACCCGGACCCGGAGTCCCGCGGGACCAGCTACGCCCGCGAGGGCGCGTTCCTGCGCGACCTGGGGCGGTTCGACGCCGGCCTCTTCGGGGTCTCGCCCCGCGAGGCGCTCGCCATGGACCCCCAGCAACGGCTGCTGCTGGAGACGTCGTGGGAGCTCTTCGAGCGGGCCGGTATCGATGCCGCGTCGCTGGCGGGGAGCAGGACCGGCGTGTTCGCCGGCGTGATGAACCACGAGTTCCTCGGCGCCCTCCAGAACTCCCCGCAGGACCTGGAGGGTTACCTGGGGACCGGCACCTCGGGCAGCGTCGCCTCCGGCCGCGTGGCCTACACCTTCGGCCTCGAAGGCCCGGCCGTCACGGTCGACACGGCCTGCTCGTCGTCCCTGGTGGCCCTGCACCTGGCCGTCCAGTCGCTGCGCAACGGCGAGTGCTCGCTGGCCGTGGCGGGCGGCGTCACCGCGATGGTCGGCCCCGCCACCTTCGTCGGCTTCAGCCGCCAGCGCGGACTGGCACCCGACGGCCGCTGCAAGGCGTTCGCGGCCGGTGCCGACGGCACCGGCTGGGGCGAGGGCGCCGGCCTGCTGCTCGTGGAACGCCTCTCGGACGCCCGCCGCAACGGACACGAGGTCCTCGCGGTCATCCGGGGCTCCGCCGTCAACCAGGACGGCGCGTCCAACGGCCTGACCGCCCCCAACGGCCCCTCCCAGCAGCGGGTGATCCGCCAGGCCCTGGCCGCCGCCCGGCTGACCACCGCACAGGTCGACGCAGTGGAGGCGCACGGCACGGGCACCCGGCTCGGCGACCCGATCGAGGCGCAGGCGCTGCTCGCGACGTACGGGCAGGGCCGTCCCGACGACAAGCCGCTGTGGCTGGGCTCGATCAAGTCCAACATCGGCCACACCCAAGCCGCTGCTGGTGTGGCGGGCATCATCAAGATGGTCATGGCCATGCGCCACGGTGAACTGCCGCGCACGCTGCACGTCGACGCGCCGTCCCCGCACGTCGACTGGTCGGCGGGCGCCGTACGGCTGCTCACCGAGCCCACGCCCTGGCCGGCTTCGGACCAGCCGCGCCGGGCCGGAATCTCCTCCTTCGGGATCAGTGGCACCAACGCGCACACGATCCTCGAGGAAGCCCCGTCGGCCGAAGCGTTCACACAGGACGCCGAGGCCCAACAAGCGCCGGAGGAAGGCGCGGAGAGCGCCGAAGCCGTCGTCCCGGAGGCGGCGCGCCCGGCCGAGGGCGGACCGGTGCCGTGGGTGATCTCCGGCAAGACCGAGGAGGCCCTGCGCGCCCAGGCCGAACGCCTGCTGTCCCGCACGCACGCCGAAGTCCCCCCGCTCGACGTGGCGTTCTCGCTCGCCACGACGCGCACGGCCCTGGAGCACCGCGCGGTGGTCCAGGGCGAGACGGTGGCGGAACTCGCCGAGGGGCTGCGGGCCGTGGCCTCCGGCTCCCCGGCACCGGGCGTGGCGCGCGGCCTGTCCGGCACCGGCGGGCGCGTCGGGTTCCTGTTCTCCGGCCAGGGATCGCAACGCCTGGGCATGGGGCGCGAGCTGTACGCGTCCTACCCGGCGTTCGCCGCCGCGTACGACGAGGTCTGCGCGCACCTCTGCGCCGCGGCCGAAGTCGACTCGGAAGAACTGCACCGCACGGGCGTCGCCCAGCCTGCACTCTTCGCGGTCGAGGTGGCGCTGTTCCGGCTCCTGGAATCGTGGGGCATCCGGCCGGACTACGTGGCCGGTCACTCCGTGGGCGAGATCGCCGCCGCGCACGTGGCCGGGGTGCTGTCGCTCGACGCCGCCGCGAAGCTCGTGTCCGCTCGTGCCCACCTCATGCAGGCGCTGCCCGTCGGCGGGGCGATGATCGCCGTCCAGGCCACCGAGGACGAAATCCTTCCGCACCTCACCGACGTCGTCGGCATCGCGGCGATCAACGGTCCGCGGTCCGTCGTGGTTTCCGGAGCCGAGGACGCGGTCACCGCAATTGCCGAGGTCTTCCGGCAGCAGGGCCGCAAGTCCTCCCGGCTGAAGGTCAGCCACGCGTTCCACTCGCCACTGATGGACCCCATGCTGGAGGAGTTCGCTCAGGTCGTCCACGGGCTGACCTTCGAGAAGCCGCAGATCCCGGTGGTCTCCAACCTCACCGGCCGCCTGGCCGAGCCGTACACCCCGGAGTACTGGGTCCGGCACGTCCGCGAGGCGGTCCGCTTCGCCGACGGCGTCCGGACTCTCCACGACCTGGGCGTGACCACGTTCGTCGAGATCGGCCCGGGCGGCGTGCTGAGCGCCCTCGCCCAGGGCTGCCTGGACGACGACGTGGTCACCGTGCCCGCCCTGCGCGCCGACCGCCCCGAGCGGGCCGCGCTCGTCGCCGCCGTCTCCGAACTGCACGCGCACGGCGTCTCCCCGGACTGGCACGCCTTCTTCCCCGGCGCCCGCCGCGTCGACCTGCCCACCTACGCCTTCCAGTACGAGCGCTACTGGCTCGACGCCCTACCAGCCGCTGCCGGTGACGTCCGCGCCGCCGGCCTGGGCTCGGCCGACCACCCGCTGCTGGGCGCCGCCGTCTCCCTGGCCGGCGGCGACGAGCGGCTGCTGACCGGCAGGCTGTCCCGGCGTACGCACCCGTGGCTGAGCGACCACGCCGTGCTCGGAACCGTGCTGCTGCCGGGCACCGCGTTCGTCGAACTGGCCGTGCGCGCCGCCGACGAAGCCGGCTGCGAACTGCTGGAGGACCTCACCCTCGAAGCGCCCCTGGTGGTGCCCGAGCAGGGCGGCGTCGCGGTTCAGGTGTGGGTCGGCGCGGCCGACGGCACCGGCCGCAGGCCGCTGACCGTGCACTCGCGCCCCGAGGACGACGCCGACCTGCCGTGGGTTCGCCACGCGACCGGCTTCGTCACCGAAGGGACCGAAGAGGCGGGCGCCGCGGCTGCCGACCGGGCGCTCACGGCGTGGCCGCCGGCGGGCTCCGAGCCGGTCGACCTCGACGGCTTCTACGACCGGCTGGCCGCGCTCGGCCTGGCCTACGGACCGGCGTTCCGTGGACTGCGGAGTGCCTGGCGCGCGAGCGAGGGAGTCTTCGCGGAGGTCGCCCTCCCCGACGGCACGGACACCGGTTCCTTCCTCCTGCATCCGGCTCTGCTGGACGCGGCGCTGCACGCGATCGGCGCGGGCGGTGCGGACGGCTCCCTCGTTGCCGAGGCGGACGGGCCGCTCCTGCCGTTCGCCTGGTCCAGGGTGTCCGTGCGCGCCAAGGGCGCGTCCACCGTACGGGTCAGGCTGGCGCCGGCCGGTACGGACGCGGTGTCCCTGCTGGTTGCCGACGGCGCCGGCGAGCCGGTGGCGTCCGTCGAGTCGCTGACGCTGCGCGCGGTGTCGGCCGAGCAGCTCCGCAAGCGCTCCGGTGACGCCATGTTCACCGTCGAGCGGGCGCCGCTGACCCTGCCCTCCGACGACGCGGACGGGACGGCGGTGGCGTACATCCCGGACATCGCCGCACTGGCTGAGGCCGACGGGTCGTCGCAGCCGGACGTGGTCGTGGTCCCGTGCCCCGACGGCCCAGAAGGGGCGACCGAGGCCGAGCGGGTGAGTGCGGTCACCACCGACGTGCTGCGGCTGGTTCAGCGCTGGTTCACCGAGGACCGGACGTCGCGCCTCGTGCTGGTGGCGCGCTGCGACGACGTCGCGCATGCCGCGGCGGGCGGACTGGTCCGCTCGGCCCAGGCGGAGAACCCCGGCCGGATCGTGCTGCTCGAAACCGACCGCCCGGACGAGGCGGCCGCGCTCGTGCCCGGCGTCGTGCGGTCCGGCGAGCCCCACGTCGTCGTCCGCGACGGGGAGGTCAGCGCGCCGCGCCTGGCCCGCGCCGCCTCCCCGGCAACGGAGGACGCGGCCACCGACCCCGCGGACGAAGCCGCCTCCGCCCGCGCCGAGGGCGCTGCCTTGGGCCTCGGCACTGTCGTCCTGCTCACCGGTGCCTCCGGCGCGCTGGGCAAAACCCTCGCCCGTCACCTGGTGGCCGGACACGGTGTGCACCGGCTGCTGCTCGTCAGCCGCCGTGGCGGGAACGCCCCGGGCGCCGCGGACCTGACGGCCGAACTCGCGGCGCTCGGCGCCGAAGCGACGTGGGCCGCCTGCGACCTCGCCGACCGGGACGCCCTCGCCCGGCTGCTGGCCGCCACCCCGGTCGACTCCGTAGTGCACACCGCCGGCGTGCTCGACGACGGCGTGATCGCCGCGCTGACCCCGGAGCGCGTGGGCGCCGTCCTCGCGCCCAAGGCCGACGCCGTGCTCAACCTGCACGAACTCACCGGCCAGAGCACGACGCTCGTGCTGTTCTCCTCCGCCGCGGGCGTCTTCGGCAACCCCGGCCAGGGCAACTACGCCGCAGCCAACGCCTTCCTCGACGCCTTCGCCCGGCACCGCCGCGCCCAGGGACGGCCCACGGTCTCGCTGGCGTGGGGTCTGTGGGAGCAGGAGGGCGCCATGGCCGACGCCCTCGACGAGGCGGGCAGGTCGCGGATGGCGCGCTCCGGCGTCCTGCCGCTGACCACGGAGGACGGCCTGCGGCTGTTCGACGCGGCGCTCGCCTCCGACGAGCCCGTGCTCGTACCGGTCCGCCTCGACACCGCGGCCCTGCGGAACCGGGCGGCAGAAACCGTACCGGCCCTGCTGCGCGGACTCGTCCGCGTCTCCATACGCGGCACGGCCCAGCGCGCCGCCACCGGATCCCTGGCCGAACGCCTCGCCCGGCTGGCCGCCGACGAGCGCGACGAGGCCCTCCTGGAACTGGTCCGGTCCGAGGTCGCCGCCGTGCTCGGGCACTCCTCGCCCCGGGCCGTCCCGCCCGCGCACGCCTTCCAGGACCTGGGCTTCGACTCGCTGACGGCCGTGGAGCTGCGCAACCGGCTGTCCACCGCGACCGGCCTGCGCCTGCCCGCCACCCTCGTCTTCGACCACCCCACCCCTGCCGCCCTCGCCCGGCACATCGGCACCAAACTCCTCGGCGAGGCACCCGCCGCCACGGCCACGACCGCGGCGCGGCAGATCGCGGCCGCCGCCGACGATCCGATCGTCATCGTCGGCATGAGCTGCCGCCTCCCGGGCGGGGTCCGCTCGCCGGAGGACCTGTGGCGGCTGGTGGCCTCCGGCCGGGGCGGCATCTCCCGGTTCCCGGACAACCGGGGCTGGGACGTCGACGGGCTCTACGACCCCGACCCCGAGCGCCTCGGCAAGACCTACGCGCGCGACGGCGGCTTCCTGCACGAGGCGGCCGAGTTCGACGCCGGCTTCTTCGGTATCAGCCCCCGCGAGGCCCTGGCGATGGACCCGCAGCAGCGGCTGCTGCTGGAGGCGTCCTGGGAGGCGTTCGAACGCGCCGGGATCGACCCGGCGACGATCCGGGGCAGCCGTACCGGCGTCTTCACCGGCCTGATGTACCACGACTACGGCCAGGGCCCGCGCGAACTGCCCGAGGGCGTCGAGGGCCTGCTCACCACCGGAGGCTCCGGCAGCGTCGCCTCCGGGCGCGTGTCCTACACCTTCGGACTGGAGGGCCCTGCCGTCACGGTCGACACGGCCTGCTCCTCGTCGCTCGTCGCCCTGCACCTGGCCGTCCAGGCCCTGCGCAACGGCGAGTGCACGATGGCGCTGGCCGGCGGCGTCACGGTCATGGCCGGCCCGACGGTCTTCGTGGAGTTCAGCCGGCAGCGTGGGCTGTCGCCCGACGGCCGGTGCAAGGCGTTCGCTGCTGGTGCCGACGGTACGGGCTGGGGCGAGGGCGTTGGCATGCTCCTGGTGGAGCGGCTGTCCGACGCCGAGCGCAACGGCCACCGTGTGCTGGCCGTCGTGCGGGGGAGTGCAGTGAACCAGGACGGTGCGTCCAACGGTCTGACCGCGCCCAACGGCCCTTCGCAGCAGCGGGTGATCCGGCAGGCGCTGGCCTCCGCCGGGCTCACGCCAGCCGACGTGGACGCGGTGGAGGCGCACGGTACGGGGACGAGGTTGGGTGACCCGATCGAGGCGCAGGCGCTGCTCGCCACGTACGGGCAGGAGCGGCCGGAGGACCGGCCGCTGTGGCTGGGCTCGCTGAAGTCCAACATCGGCCACACGCAGGCCGCCGCGGGCGTTGCCGGTGTGATCAAGATGGTCATGGCCATGCGCCACGGCGTCCTCCCGCAGACCCTGCACGTTGACGAACCCACTCCGCACGTGGACTGGTCGGCCGGTGACGTCCGGCTGCTGACCGAGGCCGTCGACTGGCCCGAGTCGGACCGCCCGCGCCGGGCCGCCGTGTCGTCCTTCGGTGTAAGCGGCACCAACGCGCACACAATCATCGAGCAGGCCCCCGCGGCCGAGGAACCGCCCCAGGCGTCCGATTCCGGCGCGGCCGTGCCGTGGGTGCTCTCCGGCAGGACCGAAGCAGCGCTGCGGGCGCAGGCCGCCCGTCTCGCGTCCTTCCTGGACGACAACGACAACGACAGCGACGACGACAGGGACGACGACGGCGAGGCGGCCCTGGCGGCCGACGTGGCGTACTCGCTGGCCACGACCAGGGCGGCCTTCGAACACCGCGCCGTGGTGGTCGGGCAGACCCTCCAGGAGCTCCGGCAGGGACTGGCCGGTGTCGCCGGCGGCGCCATGCCGCCCGGCGTGGTGACCGGCACCGCACGCACCGGCGGCAAGACCGTCTTCGTCTTCCCCGGGCAGGGGTCGCAGTGGGTCGGCATGGCCACCGAACTGCTGGAGACCTCCCCGGTCTTCCGCGACCGGATCGACGCCTGCGAGCGCGCCCTCGCGCCGCACGTGGACTGGTCGCTGACCGCGGTGCTGCGCGGCACGTCCGAGGTCGAGCAGGACCGGGTCGACGTGCTGCAGCCCGTGCTCTGGGCGATGACGGTCGCCCTTGCCGAGGTGTGGCGCTCCTTCGGAGTGACCCCCGACGCGGTCGTCGGGCACTCCCAGGGCGAGGTCTCCGCGGCGGTGATCGCCGGAGCGGTCTCTCTGGAGGACGGGGCGCGCATCGTGGTACGGCGCAGCCTCGCGGTGCGCGAACTCCAGGGCCGCGGCGCCATGGCCTCGGTGCCGCTCCCGGACGAGAAGGCGCGGGAACTGGTCGGCCGGTGGACCGGCCGCCTCGGCATCGCCGCCGTGAACGGGCCCGCCACCGTCGTGGTCTCCGGGGACATCGACGCCCTCGACGAAGTCCTCGCGCACTGCCAACAGGAGGGCATCCAGGCCCGCAGGGTCGCCGTCGACTACGCCGCACACTCGCCGCAGATCGAACGCGTCGAAGCGCAGGCGAGCGAGGGGTTCGCCGGCATCAGCCCGCTCCCCGGCTCCGTGCCCTTCTACTCCACGGTGACGGGCGGGAAGCTGGCCGCGGACGAACTGGGCTCCGGCTACTGGTACCGCAACATGCGGCAGACGGTCCGGTTCCACGACGCGATCCGGGCCGCTCTGGCCGACGGGCACGACGTGTTTGTCGAAGTCAGCCCGCACCCCGTCCAGTTGGCGGGCATCCAGGACGCCATCGAGGCCGCCGACGCGGACGCCGCGGTCGTACCGACGCTGCGCCGCCGCGACGGCGGACGGACTCGGCTGATGCTGGCCCTGGCCCAGGCCCACGTGCACGGCGTCGCCATCGACTGGGACGCCGTCGTGCCGGGTGCGCGCCGCGTCGACCTCCCGACCTACGCGTTCCAGCACGAGCGGTACTGGCTGGAGGCGGGCGCCCCGGCCGGTGACGTGCGAGCGGCCGGGCTGGACGCCACCGACCACCCGTTCCTCGGCGCGGCGGTGGAGCTGCCGGACGCCGGCGGCCACCTGCTCACCGGGCTGCTGTCCCTGCGGGCCCAGCCCTGGCTGGCCGACCACGCGGTGCTGGGCACGGTGCTGCTGCCGGGCACGGCCTTCGTGGAACTGGCCGCCCACGCCGCGGCCGAGACCGGCTGCGACCTGGTCGAGGAACTCACCCTGCAGGCACCGCTGGTGCTGCCCGAGCACGGCGGCGTCGCGCTCCAGGTGCTCGTGGGCGCCCAGGACGACTCCGGCCGCCGCCCGCTGAGCGTGCACTCGCGAGCCGGGGACGGCCCCTGGATACGCAACGCCACCGGCGTCCTCACCACCGGCGCGACCCCCTCCGGCACCGACCTGAGCAGCTGGCCCCCGGCCGACGCCCAGCCGGTGGACCTGGACGGCTTCTACGACCGCCTGGCCGACCTCGGCCTGAGCTACGGCCCGCTCTTCCAGGGGCTGCGTGCCGCCTGGCGCGGCCACGACGCGGTCTACGCCGAACTCACCGTCACCGACGAGGCGCAGACGGACGCGGGCGCGTTCGGCCTGCACCCGGCTCTGCTCGACTCCGCGCTGCACGCGCTGGGCGCGGGCGGCCTCGTACCGGCCGCCGACGGGCCCCTGCTGCCCTTCGCGTGGTCCCGCGTCACGCTGCACGGAACCGGAGCGGCCGGCCTGCGGGTACGGCTCTCCCAGGCCGGCGGGGACACCGTACGGCTGGAGGCCGCCGACGGCATGGGCCGTCCCGTCGTGTCGGTGGAGTCGCTGACGCTGCGCCCGGTGTCGGCCGAGCAACTGCGCACCAGCTCCCGGGACTCCCTGTTCACCGTGGAGTGGGCACGGCTCGCCGCCCCTGCCGATGCGCACGCCCCCGTCGTAGGGGCCTACGACGACATCGCCGCCCTCCTCGCCGCCCCCGCGGCGGAGACCGGGGCGCAGGCGGACGCGGATGCCGTCGTCGTCCCCTGCCCGGCCGGGTCGGGCACCGACGCCGAACGGGTCCGGGAAGTCCTCGCCGAGGTGCTCCGGCTGGTGCAGTGGTGGCTGGTCGAGGACCGGGCCGCCCGCCTGGTGCTGGTGACCCGGGGCGCGGTCGCCGCCGGGGACGACCCGGCAGAGGGCGACCCGGTGCAGGCGGCCGTGTGGGGCCTGGTCCGGTCGGCACAGTCGGAGAACCCGGACCGCATCGTCCTCCTCGACACCGAAGAGAGCGCCGACGTAGAGCGGGTCGCGTCGACGGCCGTCCCCCGGCTCCTCGCCTCCGAGGAGCCGCAGGCGGCACTGCGCGGCGACGCGCTCCTGCTGCCCCGGCTCGCCAGGTCCGCCGCCGACGCCCCGCGGGCCACCTCCGCCCCGCGGGCCACCTCGGACTTCGGGACCGGCACGGTGCTCCTGACCGGAGCGTCCGGCGCCCTGGGCGGGCTCGTCGCCCGGCACCTCGTCGCCGAGCACGGCGTGCGCAGCCTGCTGCTGATGAGCCGGCGCGGCGCGGACGCCGAGGGTGCGGCGGAGCTCCGGGCGGAACTGACCGCCGCGGGTGCCGAAGTGCTCTGGGCCGCCTGCGACGTGGCCGACCGGGACGCCCTCGCCGAGGTGCTGTCCGGCACACCGGTGACGGCCGTCGTGCACACGGCCGGCGTGCTCGACGACGGCGTGATCGGTTCGCTCACGCCGGAGCGCCTGGAGACGGTGCTGCGCCCCAAGGCCGACGCGGTGCTGAACTTGCACGAACTGGCGGGCGACGTGTCGGCGTTCGTGGTCTTCTCCTCGCTCGCGGGTACGCTCGGCACCCCCGGCCAGGCCAACTACGCCGCGGCCAACGCCTTCCTGGACGCCTTCGCCCGGCGCCGCCGGGCCCAGGGGCTGCCCGCGGTGTCGCTGCCGTGGGGCCTGTGGCAGCGCACCGGCACCATGACCGAGGTCCTCGGCGGCGCCGAGCGGATCCGGCTCGCCCGCGGCGGCGTGCTGCCGCTGTCCGACGAGGACGGCCTGGAACTTCTCGATGCCGCAATCGCGTTGCAGGAGCCCCTGGTGGTGGCGGCACGGCTGGACCTCGCCGCCCTGCGGAACGCGACCGCACCGGTGCCGCCGCTGCTCAGGGCGCTCGTCGGCGGCCGGCCGCGGCGTACGGACCGGGCGGCTTCCGTACCGCTGGCGCAGCGGATCGCGGGCCTGCCCGAGGGTGAGCGCGAAGAGGCCGTACTGGACCTCGTCCGGTCCGAGGTCGCCGCCGTTCTCGGACACAGCTCGGCCAAGGCCGTCCAGCCCGACCAGGCCTTCGGTGACCTGGGCTTCGACTCGCTGACCGCGGTGGAGCTCCGCAACCGGATGAACCAGGCCACCGGCCTGCGGCTGCCCGCGACGCTGGTCTTCGACCACCCGACGCCCGCGGCGCTCGCGCAGCAGGTACTGAAGGACCTCCCCGGTGGCACGGCCGGGACGGCGCCGGTCTTCGACGAGCTCGACCGCCTCGCCGCCGCCCTCGACGGCGCCGGTGCGGACAGCATCGACAACGTCAGCCGAACCAAGATCAATATGCGTCTCCAGGCGCTGCTCGCCCGCTGGAACGGGAACGAGTCGGCCGATCCGGGAGGCGCCGGCGGAGCCGAGGACGAAGACGACCTCAGCTCGGCGAGCGACGAAGAGCTGTACGAGCTCCTCGACGACGAACTCGGCATCTCCTGAACTGTGCAGGCCAAAAGGGGCGGGCGACACCGATGATGAACGAAGACAAGCTCCGGGACTACCTCAAGCGGGCCACCACCGACCTGCGCCAGGCCCGGCGGCGCGTGCGCGAGCTGGAGGCCCGCGACCAGGAGCCGATCGCCATTGTGGGCATGAGCTGCCGGTTCCCCGGCGGCGTCGGCTCCCCCGAGGAGCTGTGGCGGCTGCTGGCCGAGGGCAAAGACGCCATCTCGCAATTCCCCGAGGACCGCGGCTGGGACGTCGACGCGCTCTACGACCCCGACCCCGAGCAACCCGGGAAGGTCTACACCCGGCAGGGCGGCTTCCTCCGCGACGCGGCGGACTTCGACTCCGGGTTCTTCGGGATCTCGCCGCGTGAGGCGCTGGCCATGGACCCGCAGCAGCGGCTGCTGCTGGAGACCGCCTGGGAGGCTTTCGAGCACGCGGGCATCGATCCCGCCGGCCTCAAGGGCAGCCGCACCGGCGTCTTCGCCGGCCTGATGTACCACGACTACGGCTTCACGCCCGGCGTCCTGCCCGAAGGGGTCGAGGGGCTGATGAGCACCGGCAACTCCGGCAGTGTCGCCTCCGGGCGCATCGCCTACACCTTCGGCTTCGAGGGTCCCGCGGTCACCGTCGACACCGCCTGCTCGTCCTCGCTCGTCGCCCTGCACCTCGCCGTGCAGGCGCTGCGCAACGGCGACTGCTCCATGGCGCTCGCCGGCGGCGTGACGGTCATGGCGGGTCCGAGTGCCTTCGTCGAGTTCAGCCGCCAGCGCGGACTCGCCCCCGACGGCCGCTGCAAGTCCTTCGCTGCGGCGGCGGACGGCGCGTCCTGGTCCGAAGGCGCCGGCCTGCTGCTCGTGGAGCGGCTGCGGGACGCCCGCCGACTCGGCCACAAGGTGCTCGCGGTCGTCCGGAGCAGCGCCGTCAACCAGGACGGCGCGTCCAACGGCCTGACCGCGCCCAACGGCCCCTCGCAGCAGCGCGTGATCCTCGAAGCGCTGGCCGGCGCCCGGCTGTCCGCCGAGGAGGTCGACGCCGTCGAAGCACATGGCACGGGCACGAATCTCGGCGACCCGATCGAGGCGCAGGCGCTGCTGGCGACTTATGGACAAGAGCGCGAACGGCCGCTCCTGCTCGGCTCGCTGAAGTCCAACATCGGTCACACGCAGGCCGCGGCGGGCGTCGCCGGCGTGATGAAGATGGTGCTGGCGATGCAGCACGGCGTGCTGCCGAAAACGCTCCATGTGGACCGGCCGACGCCGCAGGTCGACTGGTCGGCCGGCTCGGTCGAGCTGCTGACCGAGGCGATCGCGTGGCCGGAGACCGACCACCCTCGCCGCGCCGGGATCTCGTCGTTCGGGATCAGCGGCACCAACGCGCACATCATCGTCGAGCAGGCGCCCGAACCGAAGGCGGAGGACCCGGCCGACGACATGACTGAAGGCGAGGGCGTGGCCGAGGAGTTGGTGCGGGCCGGGACCACGGTGGTGCCGTGGGTACTCTCCGCGAAGAGCGGGGAGGCGTTGCGGGAGCAGGCACAACGACTGCTGTCGTCCGTGGACCTCGCGGCCGCGTCCCCGGCCGACGTGGGGTTCTCGCTGGCGGCCACCCGCTCGGCGCTGGAGCACCGGGCGGCGGTCGTCGGCGCCGACGGGGAAGAGCTGCGCGCGGGGCTGACCGCCCTCGCAGCGGGCGAGCCCGCAGGACAGGTGGTGACAGGGCGTGCCGGTGCCGTCGGGGGCAGGGTTGGGTTCCTGTTCTCGGGTCAGGGTTCGCAGCGGCTGGGGATGGGGCGTGAGCTGTACGCGTCGTACCCGGTGTTCGCTGCGGCGTATGACGAGGTGTGCGCGCTTCTGGACGCGCCCGTCGACGTCGACTCGGAGGAGTTGAATCAGACGGGTTTGACGCAGCCGGCGTTGTTCGCGGTTGAGGTGGCGTTGTTTCGGCTGCTGGAGTCGTGGGGTGTCCGGCCGGATTATGTGGCCGGTCACTCGGTGGGTGAGATTGCGGCTGCTCATGTGGCGGGTGTGTTGTCGCTCGGGGATGCGGCGATGCTTGTGTCGGCGCGTGCCGCGTTGATGCAGGCCCTGCCCACGGGCGGCGCCATGGTCGCGGTCCAGGCCACCGAGGACGAGGTGCTGCCGCACCTGACCGACGAGGTCGGCATCGCGGCGATCAACGGCCCGCGGTCGGTCGTTGTCTCCGGGTCCGAGGACGTGGTCGTCGCCATTGGCGAGGCCTTCCGGGAGCAGGGTCGTAAGACGTCCCGGCTGAAGGTCAGCCACGCGTTCCATTCGCCGCTGATGGATCCGATGCTGGCAGAGTTCGCGGAGGTCGTCAGCGGTCTGGCCTTCAACGCGCCGCGGATCCCTGTCGTTTCGAACCTCACCGGCCGACTGGCCGAGGCCTACACCCCCGAGTACTGGGTCCGGCACGTCCGGGAGGCGGTCCGTTTCGCCGATGGCGTTCGGACCCTGCACGGGCTGGGTGTGACCACGTTCGTGGAGATCGGCCCCGGCGGTGTGCTGAGCGCCCTCGCCCAGGGCTGCCTCGACGACGCGGACATCGTCACCGTTCCGGCCCTGCGTACCCACCGCCCCGAACCCCAGGCGCTCACTCTCGCCCTCGGGCAGTTGCACGCGCACGGTGTCTCCCCGGACTGGCAGGCGCTGTTCTCTGGCGCCCAGCGTGTCGACCTGCCCACGTACGCCTTCCAGCGCGAGCGCTACTGGCTCGAAGGCACGGCCGCGCTCGACGTCTCCTCGGCGGGCCTGGACTCCTCCGGCCACCCCCTGCTCGGCGCGGTGGTGGAGACCGCCGGGGCGCAGGACATGCTGTTCACCGGCCGACTGTCCCCGGCCGACATGCCCTGGATCGCGGAACACACGGTCGGCGGCGTACCGGTGCTCTTGGTCGCCGCGTTCGTGGAGCTCGCCCTGTCCGCGGGACGGCAGGCCGGGTTCCCGCACCTGGAACAGCTCGACGTGGACGCCCCGCTGGTTCTGGCCGAACAGGGCGCCGTCCGCATCCAGGTGCAGGTCGGTGCGGGCGACGACCCTGACCGGCGCTCGGTGCGCGTCTTCAGCCGGCCCGCCGCGGGCGGCGCCGGCGAGCCGTGGGTCCGCCACGTCACCGGAGAACTCACCCGGAACGCTCCGGCGCCGGAGTTCGACATGATGATGTGGCCGCCGACGGGTGCCGAACCCGTGGACGTCGAGGGCCGTCCGGGTCTGCGCGCCGCCTGGCGCGCCGGGGACGAGCTGTACGCCGAGGCCGCACTGCCTGTCACAGAGCGGGACCGGGCGGACCGCTACGGCCTGCACCCCGTACTGCTGGACGCTGCCCTCGGCATGCTGGCGTCGGACCGCACCGAAGACCCCGGCGAGATGCTCATGCCCCACGCCTGGAGCGGCATGTCCGTGCACACTCCGGGACCCGGGGCCGTACGCATACGCATCCGGCCCGCCGACGACGACGCGGTGGCGATCGAACTGTCCGACGCCGACGGTTCTCCCGTCGCCTCGGTCGCGTCCGTCCGGACACGGACGATGTCCCCGCAGCAGGTACTGGCCTCGCGCGTGGCGCACCAGGACTGGATGTTCGAGGTCGACTGGGTCGAGCACACCGCGGCTTCCGCTCCCGCTGCTACTCCCGGAGCCGAGTGGGCGGTCCTCGGCAACGAGGGTTCCCACTCTGATATCGACGGGCTCCGCAAGGCAGTCGACGGCGGTGCGGCCACGCCTGCCCACGTCCTCCTGCCCTGCGCCCCGAGCGAGGGCGATGCCGCCGAGGCGACGCGCGGGCCGCTGGCCGATGTGCTGTCGGCCGTTCAGGAGTGGGTCGCCGACGAGCGGTTCTCCGACGCGCGGCTCGTGGTGATGACGCGCGGAGCCGTCGAGCTGGACGGCACGGCTTTGGACCTCGCGCACGTCGCGGTCTCCGGTCTGGTGAAGTCGGCCCAGACCGAGCACCCGGACCGGCTCCTGCTCGTCGACGCGGACGACTCGGTCACGAACGGCGGCATGGTCACGAACGGCGGCCTCGACCCGGCGCTGGCCGCGGCCCTCGCCGCTCTGGACGAGCCGCAGGCCGCGGTGCGCGACGGAAAGCTGTACGTGCCGCGCCTCGCCCGGATCACCCCGCCCGAGGAGCCCACCGGTCACGCGTGGGACCCCGAGGGGACCGTGCTGCTCACCGGCGCGACCGGTGGCCTCGGACGGTTGCTCGCCCGGCACCTCGTCGCCGAACGCGGCGCACGGAGGCTGCTGCTGGCCAGTCGCCGCGGCCCCGCGGCCGAAGGCATCGGCGAACTCGTCGCCGCCCTCTCCGAGCTGGGCGCGCACGTCGACGTGGCCGCCTGTGACATCGCGAACCGGGACGCCCTCGCCGAACTGCTGGCCTCCGTCCCGGCCGAGCACCCGCTCGTGGCCGTGGTGCACGCGGCGGCGGCCCTGGACGACGGCGTGGTCACCGCCCTGACCTCGGAGCGCCTGGACACCGTGCTGCGGCCGAAGGCCGACGGGGCGCTGCACCTGCACGAGCTGACCAAGGACCTGGACCTCTCCGCGTTCGTGCTCTTCTCCTCCCTGGCCGGAGTCCTGGGCAGCGCCGGCGCGGCGAGCTACGCCGCTGCGAACGCCTTCCTGGACGGGCTGGCGCGGCAGCGCCGGGCCGCAGGCCTGCCCGGCACCTCGTTGGCGTGGGGCCTGTGGACGGACAACGGCGGCATGGGCGACCGGATCACCGACGCCGACCGCAACCGGATGGGGCGGGCCGGAGTCCTGCCATTCACCCCGGCGGAGGGGCTGGCCCTGTTCGACGCCGCCCTCACCGTGGACCGGCCGGTGATCGTGCCGGTCCGGCTGGACGTTCCAGGACTGCGCGCCATGGCCCGCGCCGGCATGCTGCCCGCCGTCCTCCGCGGCCTCGTCGGCGACATCGGCGCCGCGGCCGGCGAGGCCGCGGCCGCAGGGACTCCCGCGCTGGCCCGCCGCCTCGCCTGGATAACGGAGGCCGACCAGGAGAAGGTCCTGCTGGACCTGGTGCGCCATCAGGCGGCAGCCGCCCTCGGCCACGCCACCGCTGCCCGCATCGAGCCCACCACGGCCTTCCGGGACATCGGCTTCGACTCCCTGACCGCCGTGGAGCTGCGCAACCGGCTCAAGGCCGCGACCGGGCTCCGGCTCAAGCCCACCCTGGTCTTCGACCACCCCACCCCCGTCGCGATCGCCCGGCTCCTCCACAAGGACCTGGTGCTGGACCTCACCGCCGAGGCCCCGCCCGTGCTCGGCGAACTGGACCGGCTGGAGGCGCAGCTCGCCGCGCTCGCCATGGAGGGCGCGGTGCGGGACAAGGTCACCGCCCGGCTCAAGGCGCTGCTCTGGAAGTGGACCGACACCCACCAGGACGCCGCGGCGAACACCGCCGACGCCGGCCCCGGCACCGACCGCGACTTCGACCTCGACCGGATCGACGCCGCCACCGACGACGAGATGTTCGACCTCATCGACCAAGAGCTCGGGTCTCACTGACTCATCTCACGCACTGCTACCGAGGACGTAAAACATGTCGAACGACGACAAGCTCAGGGATTACCTCAAGCGCGTGATGGTGGACCTGCGCCAGACCCGCAGGCAGCTAGGTGAGCTGGAAGCGAAGGACACCGAACCCATCGCCATCGTCGGGATGGCCTGCCGCTACCCGGGCGGGGTCGGCTCGCCCGAGGACCTGTGGCAACTGGTTGCCTCGGGCGGCGACGGCGTGTCCGAATTCCCCACCGACCGCGGCTGGGACCTGGACACGATCCACGACCCCGAGCCCGGGCGGACGGGCCGCACATACGTGCGCGAGGGCGGCTTCCTCCACGACGCCGGCGAGTTCGACCCCGCGTTCTTCGGGATCTCCCCCCGCGAGGCCCTGGTCATGGACCCGCAGCAGCGACTGCTCCTGCAGACCTCCTGGGAGGCCCTCGAACGCGCGGGCATCGACCCCGTCACCGCACGCGGCACCCGGGCCGGCGTGTTCGTCGGCACCAACGGCCAGGACCACGCCTACCTCCAACGGCAGGGCGACAGCGACATCGAGACCCACCTCGTCACCGCGAACACCGCCGCCGTGGTGTCCGGCCGCATCTCTTACGCCCTCGGCCTCGAAGGCCCGGCGGTCACCGTCGACACGGCCTGCTCGTCCTCGCTGGTGGCGCTCCACCTGGCCGCCCAGGCGCTGCGCCGCGGCGAGTGCTCGCTCGCCCTCGCCGGCGGCGTGACCGTGATGGCCACGCCGAACACCTTCATCGCGTTCAGTGCGCAGCGGGGCCTGTCGCCCGACGGCCGCTGCCGCGCGTTCTCCTCGACCGCCGACGGCACGGGCATGTCCGAAGGCGTCGGCGTGCTCCTGCTGGAGCGGTTGTCCGACGCCCGTAGACTCGGCCACGACGTGCTCGCCGTCATCCGCGGCAGCGCCGTCAACCAGGACGGCGCCTCCAACGGCCTCACGGCCCCGAACGGCCCTTCGCAAGAGCGCGTGATCCGGCAGGCGCTGGAGAACGCACGCCTGACCGCCTCCCAGGTCGACGCGGTCGAGGCACACGGCACGGCCACCACCCTCGGCGACCCGATCGAGGCGGAGGCGCTGCTCGCCACGTACGGCCAGGAGCACTCGGGCGACCGGCCGCTGTGGCTGGGATCCATCAAGTCCAACATCGGTCACACGCAGGCCGCCGCGGGTGTCGCCGGTGTGATCAAGATGGTGATGGCCATCCGCAACGGCGTCCTGCCCCAGACGCTGCACGTGGACGAGCCGACCGCTCAGGTCGACTGGTCGGCGGGCGGAGTCAAGCTCCTGACCGAGGCCGTCCAGTGGCCCGAGTCGGACCACCCCCGCCGCGCCGCGGTCTCGTCCTTCGGCGTCAGCGGCACCAACGCGCACACGATCATCGAGCAGGCCCCGGCCCTCGACCAGGAGCCCGCCGCCGAGCCGGCCAGGGACCCGGCCGCCGGCACGCTGCCGTGGGTGCTCTCGGCGAAGAGCGACGCGGCGCTGCGCGCCCAGGCGGAGCGCCTGCTCGCCTTCCTGGAGCACGGCCGGAGCGGCCCCGGTAGCGCCCCGGCCGACATCGGCTTCTCCCTCGCCACGACGCGCACCGCCTGGGACCGCCGGGCGGCCGTCGTCGGCGAGAGCCTGGAGGAACTCACCGAAGGCGTACGGGCACTGGTGTCCGGCACCCCGTCCGCGGCCGTCGTCCACAACGCGGCCCGCCACGGCGACAAGACCGGATTCCTGTTCTCCGGCCAGGGCTCGCAGCGGCCCGGCATGGGTCGCGAACTCTACGACGCCTTCCCGGCGTTCGCCGCGGCCTACGACGAGATCCGCGTCCACCTCGACGTCACGCTCGACGCGGACGCGGAGCAGCTCAACCAGACCGGTTGCACCCAGCCGGCGCTGTTCGCCGTTGAGGTGGCGCTGTTCCGGCTGCTGGAGTCGTGGGGTGTCCGGCCGGATTATGTGGCGGGTCATTCGGTGGGTGAGATTGCGGCTGCTCATGTGGCGGGTGTGTTGTCGCTCGAGGATGCGGCGAAGCTGGTGTCGGCGCGTGCCGCGTTGATGCAGGCCCTGCCCGCCGGCGGCGCGATGGTGGCGGTCCAGGCAGCCGAGGACGAGGTGCTGCCGCGCCTGACCGACGGCGTCAGTATCGCGGCGATCAACGGGCCTCGGTCCGTCGTGGTCTCCGGAGCCGAGGATGCCGTGCTGGAGATCGCCGAGGTCTTCATCCAACAGGGCCGCAAAACCTCCCGGTTGAAGGTCAGTCACGCGTTCCACTCGCCGCTGATGGACCCGATGCTGGAGGAGTTCGCAGAGGTCGTCCGCGGTCTGACGTTCGGTGAGCCGCGGATCCCGGTGGTCTCGAACCTCACCGGTCGCCTGGCCGAGGCGTACACCCCCGAGTACTGGGTCCGGCACGTGCGCGAAGCGGTGCGCTTCGCCGACGGCATCGAGACCCTCGGCGACCTTGGTGTGACCACGTTCGTGGAGATCGGTCCCGGCGGTGTCCTCAGCGGCATGGCGCAGGGCTGTGTGGACGACATCGTCACCATCCCCGTACTCCGAGCCGACCGCCCCGAGCAGCAGGCCGTCGTCACCGCGCTCGCCGAACTGCACGTCAGCGGCGCCGTAGTGGACTGGCACGCCCTCTTCCCGGGCGCCCGGCGTGTCGACCTGCCCACGTACGCCTTCCAGCAGCAGCGCTACTGGCTGGAGGCCCCCGAGGCCGAGACGGCCGCCGTGGACGCGGTCGACGCCGAGTTCTGGGCGAGCGTCGAGCGCGAGGACGCCCAGGCCCTCGCCGCCACGCTGGGGCTGAGCCCCGAGGAACTGGACGTCGTGGTCCCGAAGCTGTCCGCCTGGCGGCGCCAGCGGCGCGAGCAGTCCGTCGTGGACGGCTGGCGCTACCGGCTGGCCTGGCAGCCGCTGAAGGGCCTGTCCGCAGGGGACCTCTCCGGCCGCACATGGCTGTTCGCCGCGCCCGAGGGCGACGAGTGGGCCGGGACGGTCCGCGCGGCCCTCGCCGGACGCGGCGCGCACCTGATCCCGCTGACGGTCGGCGCCGACGCCGACCGCGCGTCCCTGGCCGACGAGCTGCCCCGGGTCGCAGCCGAAGCCGGATCGCTTGACGGCGTCCTGTCGCTGCTCGCGACCGACGAGACCGCCTCGCCCGAGCACCCAGCGCTCTCCCAGGGTCTCGCGCAGACCGTGGCCCTGGCCCAGGCGCTGGGCGACGCGGGCGTCGACGCGCCGCTGTGGTGCGCCACCCGCGGCGCGGCCGCCACCGGCCGCTCCGACGACGCACCGCTCAGCGCGGTGCAGAACCAGGTGTGGGGCCTCGGCCGCGCCCTGGCCCTGGAGCACGCCCGAGGCTGGGGCGGCCTGATCGACCTGCCCGCGGCCGTCGACGAGCGCGCCGCCGGCCGTATCGCCGCCGTACTGAGCCAGGGAGCCGGCGCTGCGGATGGACAAGAGGACCAGGTCGCAGTCCGCGCCACCGGCGTGTTCACCGCCCGGCTCGCCCACGCCCGAAGCGGCGCCGGCCGGCCGTGGGCGCCGCGCGGCACAGTGCTGGTCACCGGTGGTACGGGTGCGCTGGGCGGGCACGTCGCCCGCTGGCTCGCCGGTGCCGGTGCCGAACACCTGGTGCTCACCAGCCGCCGCGGCGCCGACGCGCCCGGCGCGACCGCGCTCAAGGCCGAACTGGAGGAGCTGGGAGCGCGCGTCACCCTCGCCGTGTGCGATGTCGCCGACCGCGACGCGGTGGCGGCGCTGCTCGCCGAGCACACCTTCACCTCCGTCTTCCACGCCGCAGGCGTGGAACAGGTCGCCCCCTTCGACGAGCTGACGCTGGCCGACTTCGCCCGCACGGTGGCGGCGAAGGCCCGCGGCGCCGCGCACCTGGACGAACTGCTCGGCGACCGCGAGCTGGACGCCTTCGTCCTCTTCTCCTCGATCGCCGGCGTGTGGGGCAGCGGACTGCAGGCCGCCTACGCGGCCGGTAACGCCTTCCTCGACGGGCTCGCCGCCCGGCGGCGGGCCCGGGGCCTGACCGCCACCGCGATCGCCTGGGGCCCGTGGGCCGACGGCGGCATGGTCACCGACGCCGACGAGGAACACCTGCGCCGCCGCGGCGTCGTCACCCTGCCCGCCGCACTTGCCGTTACCGCGGTCCAGTGCGCCCTGGACTGCGACGACACCGCGGTCGTCGTGGCCGACATCGACTGGGAACGGTTCATCGGACCGTTCACCCTCGGCCGCCCGAGCGCCCTGCTGTCCGAACTGCCCGAGGTGCGCCGCGCCGGCACCGCGGCGCCGGCCGACGCCGCCACCGGCGCCGCGCCCCTGGCGGCCCGGCTCGCCGGACTGCCTGAGGCCGAGCGCACGGAGACCCTGATCGACCTGGTCCGCACGCACGTCGCGGCCGTCCTGGGCCACTCCTCGGCGGTGGAGGTCGAGCCCGACCGGGCCTTCAAGGACCTCGGCTTCGACTCCCTGACCGCCGTCGAACTCCGCAACAAGGTGAACACGGCGACCGGGCTCGCGCTGCCGCCCACGCTGGTCTTCGACTACCCCAACGCCACGGCGCTCGCCCGCTTCCTGCAGAGCGAGTTGCTCGGATCGCAGGCCGCCGTGGAGGAGGCGCAGCACGCGGCCGCCCACGACGAGCCCATCGCCATCGTGGCGATGAGCTGCCACCTGCCCGGCGGCGTCGACTCGCCCGAGGCGCTGTGGGACCTGGTGACGTCCGGCGGCGACGCCATCTCCGAGTTCCCGTCGAACCGCGGCTGGGACGTCGAGGCCCTCTACGACCCCGACCCCGATCGCCCCGGCAAGACGTACGCGCGCGACGGCGGATTCCTTTATGGCGCCACCGACTTCGACGCTGGCTTCTTCGGGATCTCTCCGCGTGAGGCCCTGGCGATGGACCCGCAGCAGCGCCTGTTGCTGGAGACCTCGTGGGAGGCCTTCGAGCGGGCCGGGATCGCCCCCGCGCAGCTGCGCGGCAGCCGGACCGGCGTCTTCGTGGGCATGGCCTACCAGGGCTACGGAGCCGATGTGCGCCGCACGCCGGAAGGCGTGGAAGGACACCGGCTCGTCGGCGGCGCGTCCAGCGTCGTCTCCGGCCGGGTGGCCTACACCTTCGGACTCGAAGGGCCCGCCGTCACGATCGACACGGCCTGCTCGTCGTCCCTGGTCGCCCTGCACCTGGCCATGCAGTCGCTGCGCAACGGCGAGTGCACGATGGCGCTGGCCGGCGGCGTCACCGTCATGGCCGGCCCGAGCGTCTTCGTGGAGTTCAGCCGCCAGCGCGGCCTGGCGCCCGACGGCCGCTGCAGGGCGTTCGGCGCGGACGCGGACGGCACCGGCTGGGCGGAGGGCGTGGGCGTGGTGCTCGTGGAGCGCCTCTCCGACGCCGTGCGCAACGGTCACGAGGTCCTGGCGGTGGTACGGGGCAGCGCCGTGAACCAGGACGGCGCGTCCAACGGTCTGACCGCGCCGAACGGCCCGGCGCAGCAGCGGGTCATCCGGCAGGCCCTGGCCTCGGCCGGGCTCGCTCCGGGCGACGTGGACGCCGTCGAGGCGCACGGCACGGGCACGACGCTGGGCGACCCGATCGAGGCGCAGGCGCTGCTCGCCACGTACGGCCGGGAGCGGCCGGAGGACCGGCCGCTGTGGCTGGGCTCGCTGAAGTCCAACATCGGCCACACGCAAGCCGCGGCAGGCGTGGCAGGTGTGATCAAGATGATCATGGCGATGCGCCACGGCATCCTGCCGCGGACACTGCACGCGGACGAGCCGACGCCGCACGTGGACTGGTCGGCCGGTGACGTCCGGCTGCTGACCGAGGCCGTCGCATGGCCCGAGTCGGACCGCCCGCGCCGCGCCGCGATCTCGTCCTTCGGCGTCAGCGGCACCAACGCCCACACCATCATCGAGCAGGCCCCCGCCACGGCGGAGCTGCCCCCCACGCCCGACTCCGGCGCGCTCGTTCCGTGGGTGCTGTCGGGCAAGGGCGAGCCGGCGCTGCGCGCCCAGGCGGCCCGCCTGGCCGGCCACCTCGACGCGAACGACGGCTGGACGGCTTCCGACATCGGCCTCTCCCTGGCCTCCCGTGAGACGTTCGAGGACCGCGCGGTGCTCCTGGCACAGGGCTCGGACCAGCTCCGGCAAGCCCTCACCGCCGTCGCCACCGGCGAACCGGCGGCGAACGTGACGCTGGGACGCGCCGGCTCCGAGGGCAAGGTCGGCTTTCTGTTCTCGGGTCAGGGTTCGCAGCGGATCGGTATGGGGCGTGAGTTGTACGCGGCGTTCCCCGTCTTCGCCGATGCGTA
>NZ_JBIAWG010000026.1:0-95522 GCF_042895285.1 Streptomyces sp. NPDC001406 | reverse complement strand
GGTCGAGGGCGTGTGGGCACACGTCAAACGCAGCCTGGCCAACCTCGCCGTCGTCGCCCTCGACCGCCTGGAGACGCTCGTGCGCAACCGGCTCAAACGCCTGCAGTACCGGCCCGAGACCCTCGACGGGTTCATAGCCGGGACCGGCCTGCCCCTGGACACCCCTACATCACTCTAACTAGCCGAGATCAGTAAACGGCAAGTCAGAACCTGTAGGGGCAGTAGGCGCCGCCGGCACGAGTGGGGCAGTGGTTCCGGGCCTGAGTGGCAGCTGGCCGGCCTCGGACGCGGCGGTGACCTTCGCTTCGGTCAGTTCGTCGTCGCCGACGGCGCTGCATCCCAATGGCCGCAGCGCGGCATGCCCGTACTGCCGCTGTCCGGCGTTCTGGAGGACCGCGCCCTTAGGCCAGTCAGGACTGCCGCCATTTGTCATGCATGGCGCAGGCACAGATGCCCTCTACCAGGTGTTCGTCACGGCCAGCAGTCTGGCTCCGTCCCGGACGCGACGGACTGCTCGATCCATCCGAACGGTCCGGTGGACCCTGAATCGCCTGAAGGATGGGGGCGCTGCTGTCCGCAAGGGCACACGAGCGATCCAGCAGCTGCCAGCCTCGCCGGACGGGACCCGGCCGGCCGGAACGCCGGACCTGCCATGTCCGGCAAGCCGGTCTGGGCGCCGAGCGGCCGGGACACAACAGTGAAACCGCCGGGACGTGTCTGGTACAACCGGCGCCGCACGCGCGGCGTCATGAGTGTCACACGGCCAATGAGCCGCTCCGCGCAGCAGAAGGGCAACCGCGTTGTCAGCTCCACTCATACTCCGGCGAGTACTCCCCGCCACCGCACTCGCCTGCATCGCGGTGATCGCCACCGGCTGCAGCGCGGGCTCGGCCGGCCGCGCCTCCGGTGGCACCGCCGCAGCCACGGTTTCCGACGCACCGGCTAGTTCGGGTGCACCGGCTACGACGGGTGCACCGGCTACTTCGGGTGCACCGGCTACTTCGGGTGCACCGGCTACGACGGCGCCTGCCGCGGCGGCTACAGCTCGGGCCAGAGGTACGGGCACCGGCACCGAGACGACGGCCGGCACTACGCATGGGGGTACCGCCGCCTGCCCGACCCGCTATCTGAACGCCAGACCGGGTGTCAGCCAGGGCGCCGCCGGCAGCGTCTACCAGGTGATCGACTTCACCAACATCTCCAAGACCGCCTGCACCCTGTACGGCTACCCCGGGGTGTCGCTCGCCGGGGGCAGCCCCGTCCGTCAGATCGGCCCGGCCGCCACCCGCAACACCATCACACCCCCCACGCTGGTGACGCTGGCGCCGGGGGCCACCGGCAACGCGCTGCTACGGATCACAAACGCCGGCAACTATCCCGCGGAGCAGTGCCACCCGACTGCCGCGCAATACCTGCAGGTCTACCCGCCGGGTCAGACAACCCCGATCTACGTCGCCTACAGCTCGACTGCCTGCGCCGGGACGGTCGGCATCCTGAGCGTCAGCACGGTCCAGCCAGGCGCGGGGAGCGCGTCGTAGCACGTCGATCCGGACCCCGACACCCGGCGGTGCGCAACGACATCACCGTCCTACTGCGCGCCTCGGAGACCGGACGGCCGATCACCGGCCTGTCGGAGGCCGCCGGTGGCTCACCCGCACCGGCGGTAGGTCACACCGCTCGAGCCGCTGCCCTCACCCGCCGTTTCGAGAACGT
The DNA here is from genome assembly GCF_042895285.1 of Streptomyces sp. NPDC001406. Taxonomy (NCBI): domain Bacteria; kingdom Bacillati; phylum Actinomycetota; class Actinomycetes; order Kitasatosporales; family Streptomycetaceae; genus Streptomyces; species Streptomyces sp. NPDC001406. The sequence goes on along the minus strand of NZ_JBIAWG010000026.1, from coordinate 93,809 downwards.
GTCGGAGCGGACGGACCGAGAGTTCGGGATCGTCAAGAGCGATCTCACCGCGCTGCGCCTGCAGGTCGGCAACCTTGATCAGAAGGTGGGCAACCTCCAGGCTCAGCTGAGTGACATCGCCGAGAGGATGGACCGCAATCAGGCGCAGATCGTCGAGCTGCTGACGCAGTTGGTCGGCCGGGATCCTAACGCCAGCTGATCTTTTCTGCTTGAACGGCTGCGGCCCCGAACACGCCACGTGGACGCTGTTGGCGAATCAGTAGCCGGGGCTCCGTCCCAGCGACCTCGCGGTCGGTACGGAGCCCCTAGGCATGCTCCGGCATCCATTACGTCTGCCGAACGACGTTCTCCGCCTGCGGTCCCTTCGGCCCCTGCGTCACCGCGTACTCGACCCTGTCGCCCTCGTACAGCTCCTTGAACCCGGTGGACTGGATGGCCGAGAAGTGGACGAACACGTCCGGTCCGCCGTCATCCTGCTGGAGTGAAGTAGGCCGCCAGCGAGGTTCCTCTGGTGGAGGTCCTTTTCCGACGGCCCCTTCCCGAACGACGCTTGCGGCTTTCACCGCACGTCGCTCTCCAGCGATCGATTCCGGATAGGAGTGGCATCTACCCGTCCGGCGTGGATGTCCCAATGAGCCTCTTCCAACCTGGGCGTGGTGACCGCGAGTTGGACATGTCTGCACAACGATGAAGCTCCTGGTAGACGGGTTCTCGACCAAGATCACCCGTGCCACCAGGAGCTTCCGTGCTTGTCTATCCGTCGTCGATAGATCTGTCCAGCCGCACCCTGCGGTATCTCACCGGGCAACGCGGCGTACGGCGGCGGGAGATCGGCACCCGGTGGCGGCGGCTCGCGGCCGGACGTCAGGCCCTGCTCGTCCTGGCCCATCTGCGATGCGGTGACACCTACGCGCAACTCGCCGCCGGGTTCGGCATCGCGATCGCGACCGTCTACCGCTCCGTCCGCGAGAGCGTCGATGTCCTGGCCGCGCTCGCACCGACGCTGGACGAGGCGATGACGACAGCCCGGACGAAGGCGTTCGTCATCCTGGACGGAACCCTGCTACCGATCGACCGGATCGCCGCTGACAGCCCGTACTACTCCGGGAAACACAAACGGCACGGCATGAACGTCCAGGCCCTCACCGACCCGTTCGGGCGGCTGCCGTGGGCCTCGCCCGCGCTGCCCGGCTCCACACACGATCCGACCGCTGCCCGCACGCACGGCATCATCGATGCCCTGGCGCACGCCGGACTCAAGTGCTGGGCGGACAAGGCGTATCAGGGCGCCGGCCGCCTGGTCCGTGTCCCGTTCCGGGGCCGTCGACTGAAACGGTGGAAGCGACGGCATAACACCACCCACGCCAAGATCCGCTGCGTCGGCGAGCAGGCCATGGCCGCCCTCAAAGGCTGGCGCCTGCTGCGGAAACTCCGCTGCAGCACCAACCGCATCACCGACATCGTCAAGGCCGTCCTCGTCCTTCACCGCACGTCAGCGTGAGGTTGGAAACGGCTCAGTGACGGCTCGTCGCGCGAGCGGATGGTGTCAGGGATTTGATCTTGCTGTATGGGCGGCCGTCCTCGTGCTCTCTGTACCTCGGAGAGCCTTGTGGCGCTCAGTGCCGACTCAACTGTCGGATCCGGCGGGGCAATTTCTGCGTGCGCAGAGCGGACATGCATCAGAGCCAATCGACGCTGCGTCAGGCCGGCACATATCCGCGTGCGCGCGAGGAACGTAAGGGGAGAGAGGGACGCATCACAGGTCTGGGCAAGCTCCGCTATGTCGTCGAGTAGACGATCACGCTGCTTCACCAGTTCAAGCTGCTGGCCGTCCGCTGGGAACACCCGGTCGAACTCCACGATGTCTTCGTCTCGTTGGCATGCTCCCCATCTGCTGGAAGTGCCTCAAGAATCATGATCGCGTTACGGGTTGCGATCAAGAGCGTATGCGAACAGAGTCGAAATATACCTACCTACCTACCACATGTCCTCGTCCTCGTAGCGCGTGACGGCCAGTCACCATCTGAATAAGGAGCGGCTATGAAAGTGATAGGAACGGATGATGGACCGGGTGCCGTAGCCATTACGGGCACTGCCACGGGAGGCGGTTCGACTGGCGTCCGAGCGGAAGGTGAGGGCACTGGAGTTTTTGCAGCTACCAAACTCGGGGAGGCGGTCCATGCCCACAGCGAATCGCCGAATGTTGCCGCACTAGCCGCATTCAATATCAACTCCGATGGGACCGGCGCCGCCGTTTTCGGCGAGAAAAAGGGTGACAAGGGTCACGCCGGGTTCTTCGTGGGCAATGTTCACATCACCCGGAACCTGGAGGTCGAAGGCGATGTGACGCTGGCCAACGTCGCCGACTTCGCCGAGGACTTCGACGTTGACGGCAGTGATGGGGTCGAGCCGGGTACCGTCATGGTGCTCTCCGACGACGAAACGTTGCGCCCTAGCAGTAAACCGTATGACGCCAGTGTCGTGGGTGTGGTGTCGGGTGCCGGAGCGTATAAGCCCGGCATTATTTTGGACAAACGCCCGGAGGGATCTGGGCGGCAACCCATCGCACTTCTTGGGAAAGTGTATTGCAAGGTCGACGCGGACTGCCATCCGATCGTTGTCGGAGACCTTCTGACGACCTCGCCGACCGTTGGTCACGCAATGAAAGCGGCGGATCCGTACAGCGCATTCGGCGCTGTGCTCGGCAAGGCACTCCGCGCCTTGCCGAGCGGACAGGCTTTCATCCCGGTCCTCGTTACCCTGCAGTAGTCGGCGTGGTGAGATCAGATGCCAGACATCAGAATCGACACCAGTGGTCTTGTGATCAGAAGTTTCTTCATTCCCGGGCGCAGTTCTGAGTTCCTGGATGGAAGCACCAATCCGACTGTCTCTCTGGATCCAGGTGCGTATGGACTCGTACAGTTGCCCGGACAGGCGCCCTCTTTTCAGTTCGAGGTGACTCAGGAAGGGTTGGTTGAGTACGGCCAGGAGAATGACCTGTTTCTCGACGGTCGGGGCACCAGAACACTCACACTGCGAGGCGTCGGTGTCACTTTGGATGGAAGGTCGCTCTCGCATGACCTGCTACTACTCAGGACCGGGCTGGCCCCGTTCAGTCGGAACTCCATTCACGATCTGGCCCTGATGCCGGCGGCCGGGTACGGGTTTCATTCAGTGGCCGGGACGGCTGCGGATTTCCGGTTCGATGTAGGGGTGGATGGCGCTATCGTCGTTGATGCGCGGTTCGATGGTTTCGCGCGGGTGTCGGGTCGAAGGTTGACGATTGATGGTTTCCCGGTTTCGGTGGATGGGTCGGGGCTGTCGCACGGTTTGGTGCTGTTGAATGTCTTTGGTGGGGGGACGGTGAATCCTTCCCTGTTTGCCTCGACTTTGCATGTCCTACTGCTGCGGCTGATCGAAGTGAACCGCGCGGGGGAAACCGAAGGGCCCACCCAGGAATACATCGCAGCTCTCAGGGAGTTGGCGGGTGCGCCGGGCGCGGACGTGAGGCTCCTGGTCCAGGAACTGCTCAGCATGTCCGCGAAGCTGGCTGAAGCAGAGCGACCTGAAGAAGCCTTCACCATGACGCAAGCCGCCGCCGACATTCAGCGAGTGCATTGAACCGCGCAGCGCGGGGCAACAAGCTGCCGCCGAGGCGGACCTCGCCCGGCCCGCTGCACTTGCACAGCGACTCCACAGCACCTGTCGCGCGGCCGTCGAAGAGGTGTGACGCCTGAGTCCAATTAACCGCCTGGGTGAGCAGGTGCTTACACTTTACGCGGAGGTGAAAATGGAAATGGGACTGCAACCGAGCCTCACACTGATCTCATGGGCGGGCAAGGTCATCGGCATGTCGCCGGATGGTCAATCACCCGAAAAGTTGCTTGGGCTGCCAAACGGGCAGACCCAAGTACTGGGCCCAGGAATCGAATTCAGCGTGTCAGGATTCCATGAGCAGCCTCCCCCAGGACTCGCGCTTCTGTTCGAAAATGTCACCCACGGTGATCGCCCGACCCTGCAACAACTCCAAACAGCAGACTTCATAGCCTTTGAGAGGAACGGAAGTTCGCCCGCCTTGGGTGGCGGTTGGGAAAGTTGTGATTGGGTTTTCGACGACGGGACGAGATCACAGTCCGTTCGCTGGTTCGGGCAAAAGGACCCTCCTTTTCGCGATATGAGAGTAGTGGCGAACGGGAGTATTCCTGGGCGGACCTACCGAGATTTCTTCGGGATTCCTGCGGATGTCCCCGCCCCTGACGGACCAGTGGGGGACGGAGAGGTCATCTCGTTCCTACTGTTCAGCCTTCCAACGCTCGAAATGAAAAATCCCAACTTGTCGGTCACCGTTAGCTTCACGGCGATCCCCCCGGCACCGGTCGATGCGTCAATCACCCCAGACATCGACGCCATGGGCGTGCTGATTCACTTCGCAGAGTCGGACGTGACTTTGCGGGTTCAGGAACTGCTCAACATGTCTACCCAGCTGGCCGACGCCGGCCGGCATGACGAAGCGCTCACCGCGGCGCAAGCCGCCACCGACGTGCAACGCGGATCGGGTACGGCCCCCGGGCAGGTGTTGTTGCCGGCGGGCACGGCGCATGATCTCACGTTGATTCCAGCTACCGGCTACCGGTTTCAACCAGCGGCGCGGACGGTAGCGGATTTCAGCTTCGATGTGGGCGTGGATGGCGGAGTGGTGGTCCACCCGCGATTCAACGGTTTCGCGCAGAGCACCGCGCACACCCTCACCATCAAGGGACACCGTGTGGCGGTTGACGGGCGCGATCTGGCGAACGATCTCATGCCGCTCTCGTTCGTCGGTGGCTCGGGCACTTTGCCGCGGGATCGGGTCAACACTTTGGCCTTGGTGCCAGCATCCGGCTATGTGCTGCGAACCGTCGGTGTACCTACTGCCGACTTCCCTTTCACAGTGGACACGGACGGAAAGATCAATCTCCTGGACGTACCGGGCGGGCCCATCATCATGCGCCCCGAAGATCCGCCTGAGACCCTCCGGTCGTTCTACGCAGACCTCTTCATGCCAGCCCGCGGTTCACTTCGCCTGTTCACCGACGAGAAGGCGACACGGTCCCTCCGAACCGCAATTCACGACCATCAGCATGGGCTCCTCCTCGGACGAGTCCTCAGGGACGAGATCCTTGCCGTCATCGACGAGTTGTTCGACGGAGCGACCTCCGAGGAGGAGGAAGACATAGCCCTTCAGCACCTCCTGGACTCCAGCCGGGCAAGCGATCTTGCCTTTCTGGTCAACAAGCTCACCTGGAGCGGTCTTGACGACGAGCTGGACCAGACCGATCTCAATCGCATCATGGATCGCCTGATGGTGTTGATGGACCGTCATGACTACCTCGTCGGATTCCTGCTGCGCTGGTTCTTCCTGGTCGACGACAATTCGCTGCCGAACATCGACCTGGTGAACGTCTTGACACCATTCGCGGCTAGCCGCAGCACCGAGGTGCGACACTCGTTCGCGGACCAGTGTCTCATTCCCACACAGCGTGACGCAGTCCTCAACGGCATAGCTGTCATGGCGCTCCGTCTGCGCGACCCGCACCTCAGGGAGTTCAAGCTGGCACTGGACAGCGCCGCTGGCCCGGAACTCTACCGAGGCGTCCATCTCCAGAGGTTGTCCTGGGACGCCTTCTACACCGATCGCATCTGCAGCCAGCTTGCTGTCGGAGAATACCGCTTGCTGCTGAGTACGCTCACCGATCTGGTGAACCCGGGAAACCCGCAATTCCCGGTACAGAACATCGCACTCTTCAACATGCTGCGGCGCTGGGACAGACATTTCCTTGCGTTGGAGCGGGCGATCGCGATCGTGGGGACCCAACGCCAGCAGGCTGACGTCCGGCGCTTCATGTTCACCAAAAAGCTGTTCATGGACAACTTCCCGCCGCAACCTCCAGCCCCAGGCGCACCGCCGGCCGCTTTTCTTGCACCCATCGTGGCCGCCATCCAAGCAATCCAGACGACTCTCACCGGAGTAGCGGGATCGTTCGCGGACCTGGTGAATGCAGTGCAGGCGATCACCGACGCGATCGAGGACATCTCCGTTGGGCAGCTGTTGGGAACGATTGATGGTGACAACGCGATGGCGGCGGTCAACACGATGGCTGGGGAGGGGCTGCTAGCGCTCCTTCCCGCGCTGTATAAGTCGGAACTGCTCAAGAGAGTGATGGATGGCAGCGTGTTGGACCCAGTCGGAGACGCCAGGGAGGCCGCCGTCCTGACTGTCCTCCGGGACACGAAAACCCGTTCACAGGCCGAATTTCTTCAGATCGCCGCAGGTGCGACCTGGCAATTGCTGGACGATAGCATTCAGGGTTCCGAGTTCGATGAGCTGGTCCAACTCTTCAAGTTCTCGTGACGCGATCTTGCTGAGCTGTGCTGGTCGGGCGTGACCGTGTGTCAATTCGGCTGTTCAGAGGGTGTAAGGGCTCGCCCTAAGAACCTCCTTAGGGGCTGGCGACGGTAGTCGAACTCTCGAAGTCGTGCCTGACCTCCTGGGTCTCGGGACAAACCCGGCGTGTACCAGTCGCGGTGGACGTCGCCAATGTGCCCGCACTGAGTGCACGGGGTGGTGCAGGTGTAAGCGGCACAACCGGACGCCACGTTCTGGTGAACAGGGCCGGCACAGACTTTGCAGGGGGTGCGCAGTTCACCCATTGGGGCTTCCCTTCTGAAGAACGCGTCAGTGGACTGTTTGCCACCACCGGAGTCTCGTCGTTTGGATGGGACGTGGACGGCCTACTGGCGGGCTCGCGTATTCAACTGTCGCGAGTACTGCTGCCCAAGCGTCAAGTGCAGTCACTGTTTGTGCTGGGGACGTCGTGGGGTCGGCTGTCTGTGTTCTATCCTGTGCAGCAGCTCGCGTCTGGCCGTTGATGGCTAACCTGCTCTCATGCCGGAGAAGGTGTCCAAAGCGATCAAGCGTGTGAGCAAGCAGGACCGCGTAGGACTGAGTTCGAAGAGCGAGCGCCTCAACCTCGGCAGGGGACGTGAGCCTGGATGGCTTGATCAGCACCTGACCGACGATGCGACGGGGTCTCTGCGAGCGATCCTTCTTGAGCATCCCCCAAGCTCTGTTACCGCTGCCTCGTCCTGATCAAGCGGGCCGATCGGGAAGTCGAGCACTTCCTGCTCGACGTGCTGCCGGGGGATTTTGACCGACTTGAGGGGTCTTCGAAGTTGAGCGGTGCGGTGGCGCGGAGGGACTGACCTACTGTTACTCCGCGTGCGCGCCCATTTCTTAACCTGCACCCAGGCGATGGCTTCAAGCGGGTACTGACTACACTCGCCGACGCCGTGATCGCGCGAGCCCGCAGAGTAGAGGAACACGAAGATGCAGAATCCGTTCAGGGATGGTGGTCCGCTCGACGTCGCCATGGGACTGCTCGGTCTGCTGCTCTCGATCGCTCTCTTGTGGAAGGGCATACAGATGGCCCAGGACGGGAGCTCGTGGTGGTGGCCGCTGACGGCAGGCGTGATGGTCGTCCTCAGCCTGCATGGCCTCTACCGACGCCGCCGGGCGAAACGCCAGAGCAGTCCGTAGACACGGCGCCTCAAGCTGGGGCTGGTGCGTCTCGTCGGCATGTTGACTGTTCGTCACGGTGTGTGTATGGCGGGACTGGCCCCAGGACGCAGGATGCCCGTGGTCTTGGTTGATCATTTCTGTTCTCTACGCAGAAGGATCACGGGGGAGCCACGGGCTTGGTCAACGATACGACGTTGTTGCTCGGTCTCGACGGGGTGTCCGTCGTGCGGGTCGAGTCACTGGCCGACGGGACGCGTCGGGTGTACCTGATCACGGCAAACGAGGCGGCGCGGGCCTGCCCCTCCTGCGGGGTCATCGCCTTCCGGGTGAAGGGGCCGGTGGTGACCCGGCCGCGTGACATCCCCTACGGGGACCGGAAGTTGGAGTTCTTCTGGCACAAACGCCGCTGGTGGTGCCGCGAGCCGAAGCGCCTGAGGAAGTCGTTCACCGAGAGCATCGCCCAGATACCGGCCGGGGCGCGGATCACCACCCGGCTGCGCCAGGCAGCTGGGCACCGGGTGCACGACGCCGGCTCCACGGTCATCCAGGCCGCCCGCGACCTGCATCTGTCCTGGCCGACGGTGATGGGCGCCTTCCGCACATCGGCACGCGAGGTCATCGACGCCCCACTGCCCGAAGTGAACGTGCTCGGCATCGACGAGACCCGGCGGGGCAGGACGAAGTGGAAGCAGGACCCCGACACCGGCACGTGGCACCTGGTGCGGGACCGGTGGCACACCGGTTTCGTCGACGCAGCCGGCACCGGCGGGCTGCTCGGCCAGGTCGAGGGCCGCACTGTCGCCGACGTCCTCGTCTGGCTCGCCACCACACCGCTGACCTGGCGAAAGAGTATCCGCCACGTCGCCATCGACATGTCGGCCACCTACCGTGCGGCCATCCGCACCGGCCTGCCGCACGCGATCGTCGTCGACCACTTCCACGTCGTTCAGCTCGCCAACAAGATGCTCTCCACGGTGAGGCGCCGCACCACCGCCGAGATCCGGGGCCGACGCGGACGCGCCACCGACCCGGAGTGGAAGGCCGGACGGCGGCTCCTGCGCAACCGCGAGGATCTCACCGACGACCAGTTCGCCACCATGTGGAACACCCTGCTCCGAGCGGAAGATCGGGCAGACGCTGCTGACAGCGTGGATTGCCAAGGAGAACCTGCACAAGCTCCTGGCCCTGGCCCGCTCCGGGGCCGACCGCCACCAAGTCGGCCACGCCCGCTGGAAGTTCCTCACCTGGTGCGCGGACTCCGACATCCCCGAAGTCCGTACCCTCGCTGCCACCGTCGACCGCTGGTGGACCGAGATCGCCGCATTCATCGACACCGGCCACAGCAACGCCAAGAGCGAGGGCATCAACCGCGTGATAAAGCTCGTCGCCCGCAACGCGTTCGGGTTCAGGAACGCCGACAACCAGCGCCTACGGACACGTTGCGTCACCACCCGCCGAGCCCGCGGACACCTCCGCACCGCTCAACTTTGAAGACCCAGCATCTACCGGGCGCTCGCCAAACACGCCGAGCGCGAGACCGTACCCCGAAGCCATCGAACGAGCCCATGCCGACTTCGCCGCCTTCCAGACTGGCGGACTCGCAGCCCAACTCCCCGGGTCGCGTACAGAGAAGGCCGAACCCCCCGGTGACGTGATGCCGCGGTACCGGACTGGTTCGGGGCGAACAACTGCTCCTGCAGGGCTATCGCCCGAAGTTTAGGGAGATTTCACTTTGGCATGATGCCAAAATGTTCGGCGGCATCGCAGATTATCTGCTCCGCAATTGGCCGACCTGCCGCCTGGTCAAGGAAGCGAGCGGTTGCGTATACTGCCCATAGCCACGCTATGGGTTCTCCGTAGATTAGGGGCAAATTCAGGGAATTTCGCCACGCTGCCGGGTCGATCCCTAGTTGCATGGCCCAGAATGCTCCGGCAATCAGAGGTAGTGCCTCGCGATTCAGAGGGAGGTCGTCCCTTGCGGCGAGCTGTGAAATGACCAGATCGGCCATAGTGGATTCGCTGACCGATGTACTGCCGTCGTCGTTGGCGACGTTCAGCCGCCCCTCGTTTCCCTGTGCGTGGACGGGAAGATAGAGGGCACCCATCAAGGTAATGATCCCTCCCGCGAAATTCTCAGCATTGGACTTCATGCTGTCGAATGCCGCCAGCGTCGACTGGTCTCCGTGAAGCATTCCCGTCGCGATGAGTGCCGCAGCCTTGACGTCCCCCGGTGTCGAAACCGCCCTGCCTCTGCGTGCGACACGCTCCCCTTCGTGCGGTGCGACCATGGAGGCCAACCGCTCTCCGCCTTTTGTCAGGTGCACGACTTCTTCTTCCTTGCCGGCTCGGGCGGCAAGCTTCCCTAACTCGGCCCGCGCGTCTGTGGTGCTGAACTCCAGCTCAGGGATGTCGTTGCTGTGCGCTTCCATGAGTCGATGGTAGGGGTCATGCTCCTGAATGGGGAGGTTTTCCGATGTACGGCAATGTACATCGCCGTACATCGGACTATGTTGCTATGGCCCCACCGTTTACCTGATGCTCAGGGTGCCCTTCAAAAGGCGAGAAATTCCCCATGCCGGAAGGAAACACCGATGCGTCGATCTTCGAAGCCGGAGCGTTGGATATGCACCGTCTTCTCCGCCCTGACTGGGCTCCTTATCGGAGCTGCGCTCATCTTGTCTGGAAAAGTAACGCCAGGCGAGGCGCAAGCGCCTACCTCGCTCCCCTTTTCGGGCTCCTCGCGGTGTACGCCCGCGGCGATGACCATCCGCACGATAACGATGGGGAATCGGAGAAGCACGGACACGAAAGCTAGCAGTGGTTCTCCGAACCTGCTCTGGTTCAGGCGGACCGTACCGGCACAGTTCCTGCTCGCGCAGCAGGGTGAAGTCCACGTCCAGCTTCGCGTCGTACGCTTCCGGCTCGATGCCAAGCTCGCAGGTGGAGTACTTCCCCGAACCGGTTGATGTTCTCCGTGATGTACGGCGAGACCTCCGCCAGGTCCTCGGCCCTGACTTCTTGGGGCATGAAACTGGCGGCCTCGTGTACTCGTGAGTCGCGTGCCCGATGAGGGTTCGTGAGCTTCGTGAGTGGTCGCCGGGGGCATAGTGCCGCCAGGTCCCTCCGCTCTCGGCGGCGAGTTGGGCGGTGGTGTCGTCGTGGTAGCCGAGCATGCGGGCGACCACGGGGGCGGGGCCTTGGAGTACGAGGTGGCGGATCGCCGACGTGCGTCCTCGCTGGGTAGGGAAGCCCAGGTCGCGGAGGCGGATTTCGAGGGTGTCCGAGGTCATGGGTTGTCCGGCCCGTCGGCCAGGGAAGAGCCATCGGGCGCCCGGATTGGTTGCGGTCATGGTGTTCGGCCGCTGGCCCAGGTAGTCCAGCAGCATGCCGGCGAAGGGCTCAGGGACGGGCGACGGCGGGTCGCCGAGCCGGATCTGGACCTCGCCGTCCTCACGGAGGACATCTTCGGTGGTGAGCCGTGCGATCCCGGTGAGCGGCTGCGCGTAGAGGAGGACGAGCATGGCGGCCACGCGGTCCTGGACAGGGATGTCGTCGCGGTTGACGGCCTGCCGGAGCAAGGTGAGCCGTTGGTGCTGAGCGAGCGGGGTTGGGTTGCTGGTGCAGCGGTGCGGAATGGTGACCGTGGGCATGTGGTTGGACCGCATCGCCCATCGCAGAAAGGCATGGGTGAGGCGCCGGGCGGTGTAGCCGCCTGCGTACCAGTCGTCGACATCGGCCTGCGTGCAGTCGGCGAGGGTTCGCCCGCGCTCGGCGAGGTGAGCGAGGAAGGCGGTCGCGAGGTGGATCTCGTTGCGGGCCTGGTGGATCTGCTTGCTGGTGAGCGGGCAGCGGTCGGCCAGGGTGTGCAGGCGGCGCTGGACGTGCCAGGTGGTGAAGAGCTCCAGCAGGCGCCGATGACCGGGGCCGTCGATGGCGGGCAGTCTCTCGGCAAGCCAACGCTGGAACAGCAGCAGCTGCCGGTCGGCCGGGGCAGGACACCACTCTGCAAGAGCAGGTCGCGCAGGTAGGCGACCGACCGCCAGGGTGTGAGTTGGCTCAGTCCGTCGTGGGTGAGCGGGACGTCGCCGCGGGCCAGGGCCCGCAGGTTGCGCTGGACGTGGGAATGGCTCGTCCAGGTCAGTCCGCCCCAGGGACGGCGTATCTGTCGCAAGGCATCGAACAGCGGGAGCAGTTCGGAGTTGACGGAGCCGGAGCCGTCGTCGAGTAGGTCATGGAGACGTTTGGTCAGGACGCATCGGCCGCAGATCCCGCGCCGGTAGCGCCTGGCTTCCTGGCCGCAGCGTTCGCAGGTGAAGTCACCGAGCCCGCCTGCGCAGTCAGTGCAGAGCTTGCCGCCGTCCGGCGCGAGGCCAGGGGTGAGCCGATCGACGCCACAGCCGACGCACGTTCCGTAGGTCTCCAGGGCTCTGGTCATGCAGCTTTGGCAGATGTAGCCCTCAGGCCAGTGGTTCGTCTCGGGCCGCACCGCCCGGCCGCAGCGGGCGCAGAACCGCGCGCTCGCCGGCACTCGGGTTCGGGCCGGATCCGGGCGCGCTTGGGACGGACCGCCGACAGGTCGACGACCGCGTCGCCGGTGGCGACCTTGCGGATGGCGGCGTTCTCGGCCTTGGTGGTGATCAGGTTGGCCGGGGTGCACTCGAAGATTCGGCCGGGGTGCACTCGAAGATGTCGCAGAGTGCGGCCAGCACCGGCAGCGACAGCCGCTCGGGGGTGCCGGTGACCAGCCGGTGGACCTGGGAGAGCGACAGGTTGATGCCCCGCTCGGCCAGCGGCGGGGCCAACTCGCTGGTTGTGAACATTCCGGCGGCGGCCATCCGCTCCCGCAGTCGCCACTGGTAGCTGAGCTGGCGTTTCATCACGCCCTCCTGACGGGTTTGAGCGCGGCCTCGACCGTGGCGTCCAGCGCCCGCCGCAGCGTGCGGGTGCGGAAGTCGGAGGAGACGCAGGTGTAGATCGAGGTTGTGCTGGCATGGTCGTGGCCGGCTTGCTGCTGGACAAATAGGGCGTCCCAGCCGTCTTCGATCAGGTGGGTGACGTAGGACGTTCGTAGCGAGTGAAAGTCCAGGACCGGGTCCAGACCGAGGTCGTCGCGGTAGGCGGCGAAGCGGGAGTCCAGCTGTTGCAGGCCGACCCGCCGTCCGCGCTCGGACGGTCACAGGGCGGATCCGTCCGCGTGGCGCATGGCGGGCCGCACTTCACTCGTCCACTGGTCGAGGATCTCGGCGGACCACTCCCATACCGTCAGTACGCTGCGGCGTTTGGAGGGTGAGCCCTTCTTGGCCTTGCCGTGGCGGACGTAGCAGACGCCGTACTCGCCGAACTCCGTCTCCTCGGGGTTGCGGGCGAAGTCGGCGACATCCAGCATCCGAGTCTCGTTGCGCCGCAGCCCGTAGGCTTACGCGGTCTTGAACAGCATCGCGTCGCGGAAGGCGGGCAGCCATCCCTTGCGGCCGCGTCCGCGGACCCGTGTCACCTCGTCGTCGGCGTGGTCGAAGAACGCCTGCAACTCGTCCCGGGTGAAGGCCCGTTTCGGGGACTCGGCCTCGCACTCCTGCATGTGCACGGCGGTGTTCCACTCGTGGCACACTGGATCGGATGGGTGCCGAACCGGCGGTCGCACTCGGCCGCCCAGTCGTAGCCGGGGTCGGTGGCGTAGTCGCAGAACAGCCGCACCGCCTCCTGGTAGCCGCGCAGCGTCGAGCGGACGCAGCCGCGGACCGCCCGCAGGTCGCCGAACCACTCGTCCGCCAGCGTCGAGGACCAGCTCCAGGGGAAGGCGTCCGCATGGGTGACGAATGCCCGCACCTTCCGCTCACGGCCGTTGATGGTCGACAGCGCGAGGTTCCGCGCCAGTTGCTGGTTGCGCCAGCCGTCCAGCATCGCTTCGAAGACCTGCTCCTCCGGCCGCAGCAGCGGCACTTTGTCCGCCAGGTGCAGCCGTGCGGCCCCTGACGCCGGCCTGTTGTTGCCTGCCAATTCGTCACGCTCCGTAGATCGCATCCGGCGCGAGAATCTCGCATCAGATGCGAAGCCCGGAGAAGAACGGCAGGTCAGCCGTCCGATCGAGTGAAGCGGAACGACACTGGCCGGACCTGTCCGTTACCGTCTCGACAGGCAGACGGTGAACCCTCAATTCACTGATCAACGGCTTCCTTACGCCCCATAGGCCAACGCGGCGTAAAATGCGTCCAGTTCGCATCAGATGCGATTCGCGCCGGTTGGCATACGCGCTCGCGCGGTCACGGCACACGATCTCCGCGCCGGGGTGCTGCTTGAGCCAGGCGGTGAAGGTCTCGGCGGTGCGGTCCGACAGGACATCGACGACGCGGCTGGCTTCGATGTCGATGAGGACGGTGCCGTAGACATGACCGCGTTTGAGAGCGAAGTCGTCGACGCCCAGAACGCGAGGACTTCGTTCCGGCGGTTCGGCGGGCAACTGCCGCACGCGGCTGAGCAGCGTGTTCGGGCTGACGGTGCAGCGCAGCATGGCCGCGAGCCGGGCACCAGCCCGTCGAGCCAGGAAGCGTCTGATCGCGGTCAGCATGGCCTGCTGCAACTGGCTGCGGCGTCCATGTCGGAAGGTGAGCCCATCGACCTGCTCGACGAAGGTCCTGCGAGGGCACGACGGCACCTCGCACCGGAACCGTCGGACCGTCAGATGTATCGTCGTTGGCCGCCCGCCGATCGCGACATCGGCCAGCCGCCGACCATAACGATCATGGACACGCTGCGAGCTCGCCCCGCAGCTGGGGCACCGGCCGACACCGCCGACGGCCGAAGCGGTGATGCGGACACCGGCGCCCTCTGCGTGTATGTCTTCTGTCGTCACGCCCGCCAGCGGTGGCAGCAGCACGTCGACTATCTGATCTCCCAACACGACTGATCAACAAGGGAGTTAGAGATCGGTTACGCTCGGTCATCCCGAAAAGTTGATCAGAGCCGAACGAAATGACTCCCAGTAGGGGATGTCAAGCCGCGGGGGCCGGTTCGTAGGCGGGTCCGTCCCGCCAACCGGCCCACGGAGTACCGCTACCTACAACCCCACTTACCGCGAGGTCGTCCGGCGTGGCACGCCGGCGCCGGCACGGTGACCGTGCCGAAGTACGGGCTTGTCGAGGCCCCCTGGCGCTCGCCGGATGGGGTTCCCGCTGAACGTCCGTCCCCTCAGCCTGGCGGCAAGGTGCCTTGTCAACGGCAAAGACGTGGCACTGCCCTGGGTCCGCGGAGAGAAAGGACCGATGGCTGCGCGAGGACTTGGGTGCCGGACATGACTGCACGTCCGCAGCAACTGACGGCTGTGATCCGCGCATTGTTCAGCCACGGCCAACGTCTGCCTCGACGGGTGTTCGGGTTCCGGGTCACCACCCTCTCGCGGCTGGGGAGTTCACTGCGACGTCATCGAGCTGGTGTCCTACGAGTCTACTTAGCAAAGTCTTTACTTCCAGTGTGCATGACAAAGGTTGAAGAGCTCCCTTAACCTACGGGCGATTCGGTCTCCCGAATCGACTGGAACCCCACCGGCATGCCTCCTTCACGTACTTGCTGCGCATGTCGTCCAGTCCGCACGGTCAGTCACCACCGCACCACCGCAAGGTAGTCCGCGATCTCGGCTGTGCCAGGACAGAGGGGCGCTCTCGGGTTCGCGTGTGGCTTCTGTCCCCAACCACTGAGGAGACCCCTCGTGCGCACGAAGCTGCTTATCGCTGCCACCGCAGCGGCCGCCGCCACACTGACCTTTACTACTTCCGCCCAGGCCAGCCACTCGTGGGGCGGATACCACTGGGCCCGTACGGCAAACCCGTTCACGCTCAAGCTCGGTGACAACCTGAGCTCGAACTGGAAGAGCTACCTGAGCGCCGCCTCGTCGGACTGGTCCAAGTCCACGGTCCTCGACACCACTGTCGTTGCAGGGCAGTCCTCGGCCAGACGCTGCGCCGCCACCAGCGGTCGGGTCGAGGTGTGCAACAGCACGTACGGCAACAACGGATGGCTCGGCATCGCCTCGATATCCACCACCGGTGGGACGCACATCACGGCCGGCACGGTGAAGCTCAACGACACGTACTTCAACACAGCGACGTACAACACTCCATCCTGGAGGCAGATGGTGACCTGCCAGGAGGTCGGCCACACGTTCGGCCTCGACCACCAGGACACGAACTTCGGCAACCCCAACCTGGGCACGTGCATGGACTATACGAACAGCCCTGACGGGCCGCCCAGCAACCTCGACCCGAACCAGCACGACTACGACGAGCTCGCGACCATCTACGCACACCTCGACTCGACCAGCACGGTCGACCAGTCCGCGACCGTGCCCCAAGTGACAAACGGGAAGTCCAGTTGGGGCAAGCGTGTGGCACATTCCTCGCACGGAGACACCTACGTCCGGAACTTCGGGAAAGGCAAGTCGGTGGTCACCTTCGTGATCTGGGCGAGGTAGCTCCTCGCCTGCAGGCCGTGGGCCGCCGGATCGCTTCGGCTGCCCACGTCCTGGTTCCCATCTGTCCCGGCACGATGTGATCCGGTGCTGGTCTACCTCAAGGCCGATACCGGGCAGGTCGACCTCGTCCCCGGATTACCCGAGATGTGACGGGGCTGGGGTACCACGGGACGGGTGGGACACGATGTCCTGCATCTGGGACGAGTCGCGTGTACAGCGGTCACGGCGATTCGATGACCGGCAGTTCCAGATTGAGCTTGTAGCCACCGTCGGACGTGGGGTCGGATGTGATGGTTCCGCCGAGGAGTTCGGCGCGTTGGCGCACGCCGACGAGGCCGTGGTGGGCGCCGGGCAGGGGGAGAGCGGGTCGGATGGGGCTGTGTTGGTGACGGTGGTGCGGATGGCGCCGTCCGCGTGGTGCATGTGGACGGTGGCCGTGGCGCCGAGGGCGTGTTTACGGATGTTTTGTGGGTGCCGGCGAGTTCGGTGGCCCGCAGGGTCGACCATGGCCATGGCAGGAAGTCGATGATTGCGTAGGTCAGGCCGGTGCCCATTCCCGCCGATTGGTGGTGCGGCCGTCAATCGGCCGGAGTGGCTCCGGCCAGGTGGCGGGGTGCCGTCGGAAATGCGTCGGGTGAGCCAGGGCGGGATTCTGGAAAGCCTGAAGACGTGACGCAGAACCCATCGTCGGCCGTACCGGCAGAGGCGCCGCGTGAGCCTGAGATCGATTGCTCCTCAGCCCCCGCCGGAGCGACGTCGACGGGGCGACTGATCGGCATTGACTTGGCCCGCGGCCTCGCGGTCTTCGGCATGTATTCCGCTCATGTCGGCCCGGACGTGACGGTGGGCGGACCGGTGGGCTTCCTGGTGGAGACGGCTCGGGGGCGCTCCTCCGCCCTCTTCGCGCTGCTCGCCGGCTTCTCGCTGGTCATCATCATGGGCCGTCCGCATCCCCGGACCGGGCGGGCCGGCCGTCAGGCCGTGGGGAGGATCGTGATCCGCGCCGTCCTCCTCCTGGCCATGGGTTACATCCTGACCGCCTTGGACACCGACGTGGACGTGATCCTGAGCTTCTACGCACTGCTCTTCTTGGCCGTCCTCCCGTTGTATCGGTTGCGGGCGGGCACGCTGGCGCGTATCGCAGCCGCAGGCGCGTTGATCCTGCCCCAGGCCCTGTACGTGATACGGGCCTCGATCGAGGACGGCAGCTGGGCGGACACCGTCACGTCTTGGGACCCGCTCGCCCGGATCACCGACACCGACGGCGTCATCGAACTGCTGTTCACCGGTGCATATCCGGTTCTCACCTGGATACCGTTCCTGGTCGCGGGCATGGCAGTAGCCCGGCTCGATCTCACTCGGTCGGGTGTCCGGTCCCGGCTGGCCGTCGTGGGAGGGGCGCTGGCCCTGCTCGGCTACGGCGGATCCTGGTTGGTGCTGCACTTGGTCCCGCGCGCTGTTTCCGTCGTCGCGGCCGCCGCGGACGGCGGTTCGGCGTCGTCGGCATGGTGGTCCGACACCGTCGGCGAACCAGGGAACCGTCCCCCGACGGCCTGGTTGCTGGTGGCCGCACCGCACAGCCAGACGACCTTCTCGATCCTCGGCAACACGGGCGTCGCCCTGGCGGTGGTGGCTGCGTGCTTGACCGTCGCTGACCGGATGCCGCGGATCAAGCGCCTGGCCGGACCCGTGGCATCCGTCGGCACGATGGCTCTGACCTCGTATGTCCTGCACATCGTCGCCCTCTGGTTCTTCGCCGACGTCTGGTACGTGCCCGCGATCACGGCGACACCATGAGCGCCCTGCCGGTACTCCTCGGATTCATCGCGGTGGCCACGATCCTGGCGGCCGTATGGACCAGTCGATTCAGACGCGGCCCGCTCGAGTATCTGCTGCACCTTGCCGGCCGGCCCGCGTGGCGCATCAGGTAAGACGGCGCCGACGCCACGCCGAGTCCGGGCGGGGCCACTACGGGCGGGCTCTCGTGTCTCGCCTCTACGAACCTCGCGGCAGATGGCGGTCTTTGAATGAGGAGGCCGCAGCACTTACCGAGACAGTGTGTCCCCATCTAATCGACATGTCTGGGATTCGTCGTCACGTACACTGAATCCGTGCCCAAGCTGTGGAACGAGACCATCGAGGAGCATCGCCGCGCCGTACGCGACACGGTACTTGCGACCACGGCGGCTCTCGTGGGGGAGCACGGCCTGCGAGCTGTGACCATGTCCCGGATCGCCGAGGAGAGCGGCATCGGCCGGGCCACGCTGTACAAGTACTTCCCCGACATCGAGTCGATCATGATGGCCTGGCACGAGCGCCAAATCGCCGGTCATCTCGATGAGCTCGCCCAGCTGCGCGACCGTGCCGGCTCCCCGGGTGATCGGCTCGCGGCGGTCCTGGAGCGCTACGCACTCATCCAGCAGCAGCGACACGGTCACGGTGCAGAACTCTCCGCTCTCCTGCACCGGGGCGACCATGTGGCCCACGCAGAGCAGCATCTGCGCCACTTCATCTGCAGCCTGCTCGCAGAGGCGGCCCAGGCGGGCGCCGTCCGCGACGACGTCGCACCCGACGAGCTGGCCGGGTACTGCCTGCACGCCCTCGCTGGCGCGGGGAGCCTGCCTTCCAAGGCCGCGGTCAAGCGGCTTGTCTCGGTCACTTTGGATGGGTTGCGGCCACAGGGCTGACGTCGTCCCCAGCTGCTGACGTCCACCGCACTCCGTGGGCGCCACCTCGATGTCGGGGATGTGGAGGCGCCCCTGGGGGACAGTGCCTTCAGCGCTCCCGCCACGCCTGGGTGGTGACGTTCGGGGCCGGCGTGGCGCCAGGCCTCACCCAGTTGCGGGAAGCGGTGCAATTCGCGGGCGACGACGTTGCGGAGCGCGATGACATCCGGATTGGCTCGGGTGCCCTCGACCCAGGCGCGGGCGGCGGCGATGAGGGCCTCGCGCAGGTCGTCGGCTTCGGCGAGTCGGTCGATCGCCGTCACCAGCGCGCCGCCGAGCGGCGCGTCCAACGAGTCCTTGATGACACCGATGAACAGGTCGGCCTTGGTGCCGAAGTGGTTGTAGACGGTCACCTTCGACACACCGGCCTCGGTGGCGACTACGCGCGACTGCTGCCTGGCTTGGTGATCGCCTCATTCGGCATTGGTGCGGTGTTCGTCACCGCCACGGCCACCGCGCTGGCCATGGTCGCCCATGAGGAGGCGGGTCTGGCCTCGGGCGTCGTCAACACCTTCCACGAGGTGGGCGGCTCGATCGGCGTGGCGGTGATGTCGACGGTCGCCGCGGCCGAACATCGAGCATGGAGCGATCGGCGGCTTCACTGACGCCTTCACGCTCAGCGCGGTCGCGGCCGCCGCGAGCGCGGGCGTCGCCCTGCTCCTCATTCCGGCTGGCGGGGAAGCCGCAGAGGCCCGCACGCTCACTGAGCCGCTCGCGAGGGCAGTGGCGGTGCACGCCCTGCCCTTGCCAGTGACGGAGCAGGCCCCCGTCTCCCAGAGGAGACGCTTCACCGGTACGCTGTGCCGCCGACGACAGAACGAACGCCTGCTGCAGAGCGCAGGTGTGGGATGGCGGTAGGGGCGTGTGGGCAAGAGCACGAAGGCGAGCGACATCGCCCTGCGGCTCATCCTGCTCGCGTTGCTGTTCCTCGGCGTAGGCGTACTGCACACGTTGGGGCATGCGGGCGCCCACGGCGGAGTCTCGGCGTCTGGTGCCGTTCAGTATGCGAGCCATGCCGGGGCCGTTGCCGACGGGACGGGGTTCTCGCCCCCAGGCGTTGAGACCGCTGAGCTTCCCGACCCTCATCAGCACATCGGAGCCCGGGCCCACACAGAAGTCCCCAGTTGCTTCGCGGTGGTCCCGGCCGGCTCCTGGCTGGTCCCGCCGCACGGCCTGGCGGTGCGGGGCGGAGAGGCGGGCGGCAACGCGGTTGGAGGCTGCCCGGGGTCGAACTCGACTGCGACAAGGGCTTGTTCGCGGCTGCAGGTACTACGGATTTAGAGCACCGGTGACGTGAGGTGCGCGCAATCGGGCGCTGCGCCCTCGGCGCGCCGGACGTTCAGTTCCGGACGCGCTCCTTCACAGTCCACCGTCTCTACCTGACGGGGTCGGCCCGGTGCACCCGCACGCGGCCGTCCACCGCCCTGCGCTGAAAGGCGTCATCTGTGTCCCAGCACCGCATCGTCGGCCACCCCAGCACGTCTGTGCCTTCGGAAGAATCACAGGCGTACGAGCTGTACAACTCCCTACCTCCGCAGCGGCAGCATGCCCCTGTCCCACCGCGTCAACCTGAACCGTCCTCCCCAAGGGGCCGAGGACGCCGTGGCGGCCGCCGCCGGGCGCCGAAGCGGACACCCCTGCTTGGCAACTACCTCGGCTACGCCGCCACGTTCGTCGGCGCCGGACTGATCAGCGGCGCCATCGTGCACCATCCGCTCGACCCCGCCCGGTACACGGTCATTGCGGTGATCGGTGCAGCGGTCTTCCTCTGTGCCACCCTCCTCACAGAGTTCGTCCTCAGCAAGCAGCGGGCCAAGGCGTCCAAGGTGCTGAGCATCGTCGCCGCTTCGCTGGCGCTGTCGTTCGGCATCGGCATGCTCAGCGGCGGGCTGCAGCACTTCGAGGACTTTCCCGAGCGTGGCGCGATGCTGATCCCCTTCGGCCTCACCCTGTCCTTCATCGCGTACGTGGTGCGACACGAACCGGCACGCTGGCGCAGCATCCTCGGCCCGGCGGGCGTGCTGGTGCTTGTCACGGCGGCCCTCGCCTTCGTGGGGCTGCGCGGTATAGCCGACGGGATGGCCTCCGAGTCGGGAGGCGACAGCGGTCACAGCCACGGGGAGGAGCCGTCCGCGGAGTCGGAGGAATCCGAGGGCGCCCACGAGGCAGAGCCGGGAGGCGAGAATCCTTCTTCCCCGTCCGCTGCGAGCGGTAGCCCCGCCGGCACGGGCGCTGAGAAGGCCGGGCACGCGGACGACGGCCACAGCCACTGACGGACCTGGAGGCGGACGCAACTGCTGTCGTTCTCCGCCCAGCGATACGGCTCCCACTGGGATCCTGGTGGGAGCCGTGCCGTGCGTTCCGGGCAGCAAGCGGAAGTACCATGCTGCTTAGGTTTTCGAGGACGGAGGCGGCCGGGATGCGAGGATTCGGCGAACTGGAACAGGCGATCATGGATGTCGTCTGGTCCACCGGGAAGCCGGTCACCGTGCGCCAGGTGCTGGAGCAGCTGAACGGTCCGCGGTCGCAGCCGCTGGCTTACAACACCGTGCACACCGTTACGGAGATCCTCCACCGCAAGGGCTGGCTGTCCCGCGCCAAGGACGGCCGCGCGTTCCGGTATGCGCCGACCAAGAGCCGGGAGGAGTACGCGGCCTCGCTGATCGACCAGGTCTGGGCCACAGGCGCCGACCGTACGGCGACGCTGGTGCGGTTGTTCGACGAGATGGACGCCGACGAGCTCGACGAGCTGCGGGCCGCGCTCACCGCGCGCGCTGAAGGACGGGCATGAGGGTCGCGGCGCTGCTCCTCGGGTACGCCGCCGTGCTGGGAGTCAACGCCTGCTCGCTCCCGGCCCTACACGCCACAGAGACCATGTCCGCCGTTGGTTGACCAGGGGCCTGTGTGTGCGGAGCCTGGTATGTTCACCGCCACGGTCTCCTAGAAAACTTAGGTATTTCGGATGCGTGGTGTGTGGGTCCGCGGGGTCGCCCGCCTTGCGGCCGTGCTGCTGTTGACCGGTGCGTCGCTGCTGACGTCTTCCGTCTCCGCGCAGGCACATGCGGTGCTGTTGTTCGCGTCCCCGTCGATCGAGGGCGCCGTACCGACGGCGCCGAAGGAGATTGCGCTGGTCTTCGATGAGCCGGTGCAGCCCGCTGGGGCGCGGACCGCGCGAATCACGACGGCCGCCGGGAAGGCAGTCGACATCGGGTCCGCCGCGCGCAGTGAGGGCGGCCGTCAGGTGACGGTGCCGGTGCAGGGGACGCTGGGGCCTGGGGTGTACACGGTGGACTGGCAGGTCGCCGCCCAGGACGGCGATGTGATGGGTGGCAGCTACCGCTTCGCCGTGGGCTCGGCCGCCGCCGGTCTGTCCGCCGGGTCGGCCGGTGGGCAGCAACAGGTCAGTGGGGCGGGTGCGACCGCCGTATTGCGGTGGGTGCTGTTCGGGGCGTTCGCGCTGGCCCTGGGCGGACTGGTCGGGGAGCGACTGGCTGCCCGGCACGAAATCACGAAGCCCCGGCCGTGGGCGCGGGCGGGCGCGGTCGGCGGTCTGGTGGCCTCGCTCGGGCTCGCGGTCCTGATCGCGGGAGGCGGGAGTCTGGTCGAGGGTTTCTCCTCACCTTCGGGGGTGACGCTGTTCGTCGGGCGGGCCGGGATGCTCGCGGTGATCGAGGCGGCCGCGTGGCTGGTGGCAGCCGTGGCGACGGCCCGCGGGTGGCCGTCGGCTGCCTGGGCAGGGCTCGCGGCAGCCATCGTGTCGGAGGGACTGCGCGCCCATCCTGCCGGTGCGTCGGCCGTGTGGGGTCCTGTGCTGACGACGATGCATCTGGCGGCGGCCGCGGTGTGGATCGGCGCGCTCGTCCACCTCGTACACGTGGGCATCGCCCGCCGATGGGACACCCGTTTCCGTGCGGCACTCGGCGCATACGCCCGTCTCGCCCTGCTCCTCGTGATCGTGGTGCTGCTCACCGGAACGCTGTCCGGTCTCCTGCTGATCTCGCCCTCCGAGCTGCTGGACACTTCGTTCGGCAAGCTTTTGAGCGTCAAGTTGTTGCTGGTCGCGGCGGTGTGCGTGCTCGCGCTGACCGCGCGGAGGCAGATGGCGCGTTCGGCGCCGCGCTCGCTCGTCCGGGTCGAGGCCTCGGCTCTCGTTGCTGTGCTGGCCGTGACCGCCTGGCTGTCGGTCACCCAGCCCCCGAGGGATGCGCAGGCCGCACTTCCGTTCGCGCCACCGGCGTCCGGTGATGCGATCACCGCGGGCGGGAGGGCCGATGAGATCGGCATCGCCGCAACCGCGTCGGCCGGGCAGGTGGTAGTGCGGCTGACCGCGCCGACCACCGACCTCGATCGCGACGACTCGCGATCGTACGAGGCGTCGCTCCGCCTGGCCGACGCCGTGGGCCGCGCCCGTACGGTCTCCTTGCGTGGCTGCGGTGACGGCTGCTTCTACGCGCCCGTAATCTGGAAGAAGGGTGCCAACCTGTTGACCGTGCGGGCTTCCGCGAAGGGGTGGGGCGGCGGCAGGGAAACGCTGCGGGTGATGTGGCCGGTGCGCCCGGGCGCCGCGCAACTGGTCCGCACTGTGAAGGCGATGCGTGCCGTGAAGAAGTTCACCCTGCACGAGCTTGTCGCCAGCGACACGGCCAGGGCGACGATCGCGCCGACCCGGCTGGAACTGTCCGGCGGCCGTTTCGTGGACTCCGAGCCGTACGCGAAGGGCCAGGCGACCCAGACGTCCCGGTTCACCGACGCCGAGGGCCACACCGTGCTCGCCCTCGGCTATCCCGGTGAGCGGCTCGCCCTGGAGCTGACACTCGACGACCACGACCGCGTCGTACGGGAAACGCTGGTAGCGCCCAACCACCTCATCCACCGCTCCTTCACCTACCCGGACGCGCAGGAAGCGGGCGGCTGACCATGAGCGCGCGGCGGCGGACCGGATCCGTGGTGCTGGGCCTGCTGGTGGCCCTGGCCACGGTGTTCGGTGCCGTGTGCCTGTGCGCCCATGGGCCTACGGTGCAGCCGGTCGCCGTCCTCTCCGCGTACGACACGTCCGACGGCGGGTCCCGCACGCACGCCTGCGCTCTGCCCGCACACGACCAGTGCGGCGCGAAGTTGGCGGCGGACATGCCGACGACCGGCCCCGGACCGCATCCCCAGCCGCTCATCCTCCCGGTGTGGGCGGGCGCACGACCGGCCTCGTCCTTCAAGCTCATCAACCTGGACCCGGCTGCCCCCCGCGCGCCAGATCTGCACGTCTTGCAGGTGCTGCGGACCTAGACGGACGCCTCGTTTCCCGTCGGCATCCGTCAACTTCCGCTGTACGAAAAGGACTTCACCATGGCATCCGCCAACTCCGACAACAAGAAGAACACGAAGCAGAGCAAGGCCGAGGCCCGCCGCGCCCGCATGGAGGAGATGCGCCGCGCCGAGCAGTCCCGCGAGCGCCGCAACCGGATCATCACCATCGTCGCGTCCGCCGCGATCCTCGCCGGGCTGGTGGGTGGCGGCTGGTATCTGATCGATGCCGCAAACGAGAAGGAGCAGGCCAAGGCCGCCCCGGTCGCCGGCGAGAAGACGTGGTCGAAGCTCGGCCGCACTCACGTCGACAAGCCCGTCTCCTACCCGATGACCCCGGCCGCAGGCGGGAATCACGCCCCCGTCTGGCAGAACTGCAACGGCGACGTCTACACGAGCGAGATAAAGAACGAGAACGCCGTGCACTCCCTGGAGCACGGCGCCGTCTGGGTCACCTACAACGACCAGGCCTCCGACGCGGACGTCAAGGCGCTCGCGGCCAAGGTGCGCAAGACTCCGTACACCCTGATGAGCCCGCTGAAGAAGCAGTCCGCACCGATCACGCTGACGGCCTGGGGCCACCAGCTCAACGTTACGAAGGAGTCCGACCCGCGGGTGGCCGAGTTCCTCGGGAAGTATGTCCAGGGCAAGCAGACTCCCGAGCCGGGAGCCGCCTGCACCGGTGGGAAGTCCGCCTGAGCCCGCACCAGGTGCATAGCTCCACGTTCCCGGTTCCAGACCTCCACTGACCCGCGCGGTTGTGGCCGTCTTCCGCGGCGTGGCTATGGCCTGGCGATACAACCCGGCGGGGCTACTGGTCCACGCCCAGTGCCCCGCCGGCGATGCCGCCCCACACGCCGATACCGCCGTGCCAGACGTACAGGACCTCGGTCGGGTTGCGGCCCGTACCGAAGTACAGCTGCCAGCTGGTGAGCACGTGGTAGAGGCGGCCGCCGAGCATGCCGAACGGCACGGCGACCATCGCGATGTCGAGGACGGTGCCAAGGGCGCCGCCACGGGCACTCCAGTGGCGTGGCCGATCGCGATGGCCGCGATGAGGTAGAGCTGGGCGGGCTCGGCAGGAAGGCGAGTTCCGCCGGATCAGGAGCCGTCTTCGGTGGCGCCCATCATGCCGGTCATCGACTCGGTGGAGTTGCCGCCCATGCCGCCCATGCCGCTCATGGACGTGCCGGAGTGGTCGTCCATCTGGGAGTGCTCGGCCTCGCTGCCATGAGCGGACAGCATCTCGCGCATGTGCCTCTCCGCCGAGGCCCGCTCTCCGGCGGGCAGCCCCTTGGTGCAATGCCGGATCATGGCGTCCCGGTCCATGCCGTCGCTCTTCGGTGAGGCCGTGGCCGAGGAGGTCGGTTGCGGAGTCGGGTCGGAGGGCGAGGCGAACGCGGTGGCGGCACCGTACGCGCCGAGGCCGCTGAGGAGGGTGGTGGCCGCGGCCACCGCGAGGGTCCTGCGCTTGATCATCTCGGGTCCTTTCCGTCGCTTTCGTGCGGTGGTGCTGTCGACGCTAGGTACGCGTTGTGAAGGGGCCATGAAGCGGCCGTGTGCGGGCGCTGTGCGCTGCTGCCGCTCCCAGGTGCGGGGTCGGCACCGGCAAGGGCGCTCAGGCCGGGATCCTGATCCGCTCCGCCGAGGCGCTGGAGACCGAGCGCCTGGACGCGATCGCGCTCGACAAGACCGGCACCGTCACCCTGGGTCGGCCAGAGCTGACCGACCTCTTGCCGGCGAACGGCTCACCGAGGACGAACTGCTTCGCCTGGTGGCCTCGGCCGACCACTTTTCCGAGCACCCTCTGGGCCAGGCGATCGCCTCAGGGGCCACTGATCGAGGTATTTCGCTCGCGGAGGTGGGCTCGTTCGACTCGGTCACCGGGCACGGCATCACCGCCACGGTCGACGGCCGCCGGGCGCTGGTGGGCAAGGCGGCACTGCTGACCGAGCACGGGACTGACATCACCTCCCTTGCACTGGAGGCGGACCGGGCGGCGGTTGAGGGTAGGACTGGAAGCGGGTCGGCATGGTCGGCGACCGGATCAACGACGCTCTCTCCCCGGCCCAGGCGGACGTCGGCCTCGCCATCGGCACGGGCACCGACGTCGCCATCGAGGCCGCCGACATCACGCTGATCGCCGGATCGCTGAGCGGCGTGGTCACAGCCGTGGCTCTGAGCCGGGCAGGGATGCGCAACATCCACCAGAATCTGTTCATGGCCTGCGTGTACAACACCGTCGGCATCCCGCTCGCGGCCGGTGTGCTGTACCCGGTCACCGGCTGGCTGCTCAGCCCGATCGTTGCCGCCGCGGCGATGGCCCTGTCCTCCCTGCCGGTGGTGGGCAACGCCAACCGGCTGCGCTCCTTCACCACCCCGGCGCTGCCCGGCCACCCGACGCCGACCACAGGCGCTGGGGTGCCGGCCACGACGGCGGCATGATGGAACTCGTACGTACGAAGGAAGGTGCACCCGTGAGCGCGACGGTGCTGGTCGTCGACGACGAGGCGAAGCTGCGAGGCCTGCTGCGCGACTATCTGGAACGCGACGGCTACACGGTCCTGGAGGCCGGCGACGGCCGAGCCGCACTGGACGTCGCCGCCTCCTCCCACCCCGACCTGGTCGTCCTCGACCTGGGCCTGCCCGGCCTGCCCGGCGAGGAAGTGGCCCGGCTGCTGCGTAAGCAGACAGATGTGGCGATCGTGATGCTCACCGCGAAGGCCAGCGAGAACGACCGGGTGATGGGGCTGCGGCTCGGCGCCGACGACTACGTCGTCAAGCCGTTCAGCCCCCGCGAACTGGTTGCCCGCGTGGAGGCGGTGCTGCGCCGGGCTCGCGGCTCCCGCGTGGAGGAGCCTCAGGCGCTCTCGTACGGGGACGGCCGGCTGCGGATCGACAGCGAGCGCCGCGAGGTCCATGCGAGTGGGCAGCCGGTCGATCTGACCCGGATGGAATTCGACCTGCTGGCCGCCCTTGCCTCCCGCCCCGGCCGGGCGTGGTCCCGCACGGAGCTGGTGGGGCGTGTCCAAGGCCACGCCTTCGAGGCATACGAGCGCACCATCGACGTGCACGTGAAGAACCTGCGCCGCAAGCTCGGCGACACCCCGCCGTCGACGGTGATCGTCACCGTGCCCGGCGTCGGCTACAAACTCGGAGTAGAGCGTGATGTGGACCGCGATGCGTGAACTGCAGCGCGGCCGGTTCGCCCGCCGCCTCGCCCTGGCCTTCGCTGCGCTGGGCATCGGCACGGCCGTGCTGACGGCCGTACTGGTCAACACCGCGTTCGGCAACCGCTTCGACAACTACCTCGCCGACCAACGACGGGTCCGTCAGCAGCAGTTGGTGGCTCTCTTCGCCGATGCCTACCAGCGCGACGACGGATGGAAGACAACGTCCCTCGACCAACTCGCCTCCACCGTGACCATGACGGGCTCCGAGGCCGAAGTGCACGATGCGCAAGGCCGCAAGGTCTGGGCGCTCGCTGACGCCGACGCCGACGCCGCCACGCTGAAGATGCACAGCGACATGATGGGCACCGGCGACCTCGGCCCGCCCCACAGCCTGCCGATCACCGTGAACGGGCAGCAGGTCGGCACCCTCGACGTCCGCGTCCCGCAAGGCTCGATCCCGGCCGTCGACAAGGACTTCCAGACGTCCGTCGACCAGTTGCTGGTCGGCGGTGCCCTCGCCGCGGCCCTGGCCGCTCTCGTCGTCGGCGTCTACACGGCCCGTCGCGCCACCGCTCCCATCGCCGAACTCACTCGTGCAGCGGAGGACTTGGCCGCGGGCCGACGCGACCGGCGGACCACCACCATCCCCAACAACGAGATCGGACAGCTGGCCACCGCCTTCAACACCATGGCCGACCGGGTGGAGAAGGAGGACGAACTGCGCCGCGCGTTCGCTGCCGACGTCGCGCATGAGCTGCGCACGCCGCTCGCCATCCAGCGCAGCGAACTGGAGGCCATCCAGGACGGCGTCCGCGCACCCACCGACAAGGCCATCGCCTCCCTGCACGACGAGAACGTGCGCCTGACCCGCCTGGTCGCCGACCTGGAAGCCCTCGCCTCCGCGGAGGCGGCCGCCTTCACGCTGGAACGCCGACCGCTGTCCCTGGCCGACCTGGTCAGCGACACAGTCAGCGGCTTGGCCGACTCCTTCACCGACGCCAGCATCACCGTCCACACCGATCTGGACGAGGTCCGCGTCGACGGTGACCCGGTACGGCTGCGGCAGATCGTCACCAACCAGCTCACCAATGCGGTCAAGTTCGTCCCCGCGGGCGGCACGGTCACCGTCCGCCTCCGCGAGGAGGACGGCTGGGCCGACCTGCGCGTGACCGACACCGGCCCCGGCATCCCCGCCGACGAACTACCTCACGTCTTCGACCGCTTCTTCCGCAGCCGCTCCGCTCGCGCCGACGGCTCCGGCATCGGCCTGGCCGTCGCCGCCGAACTCACCGCCGCACACGGCGGCACTCTCACAGCCGAAAGCGCAGTCGGCCAAGGCACCACGTTCACCACCCGCATTCCCGCCTTCAACAACTGACAAGGACGATGGGGCCCGATCACCGGCGGACCAAGGCTGGGCGAGCCGGAGCGTCGGTGTGTGCGTACGGCCGAGCCCGGATGCATTCTGCGCGCCATGCGCTACTGCGTGACGAGCGGACCTCCCCAGGGCACATCCGGCACCGTGAACACCGACAAGTGCGCTACGCGGTCGATAACCCGAGTTCCCGCCTGGACGGCGAGCAGGGAGAGAAGGGCCCAGCCCGGTACGTCACACGGACGCGGCGTCGGCCTCCACTTCGATGTGCGTGGGATACCGCTGGTCGAAGCGGCGGAGCTTCCACAGGGCGACGGCGCCGATCCATGTCGCCAGGAAGGTGACCACGATGATGATGCCGATCGTGTTGAGGTCGATGCCCGCCAGCCATGGCCAAGGCGCTCGGTCGGCTGCGCCGAGTCGCTCCGCGAGCAGCGAGACCAGTTCCACCGTGCCGACCACGAACGCTACGAAGATCGACAGGCCGGTCATGATCAGGTTGTAGTAGATCTTGCGGATCGGGTTGGAGAACGACCACTCGTACGCCTTCGCCATGAAGACCCCGTCGGTGGTGTCCATCAGGCTCATGCCGGCCGCGAAGATCAGCGGTAGGGCGATGATGGCGAGCGGCGGCAGGGTGCCGTCCGCTGCCGAGCCGGCTGCGAGGCCGAGTGCGCCGACCTGGGTGGCGGTGTCGAAGCCGAGGCCGAAGAGCAGGCCCACGAAGTAGAGCTGCCAGCTGTGCTCGATGAGCCTGTTGTAGCGGCCCTTGAAGACGCGGTTCATCAGGCCGCGGTCGGACAGGAGCTGTTCCAGCTCCTCTGGGCGATGGCGCCCTGCCTTGGCCTCGCGCCAGGTGCGCGTGATCCCACGCAATACGCCGAAGTTCAGCGCGGCGATGGCGTACAGGAAGACCCCGGAGACTAAAGTGCCGATGGCGCTGCCGATGCTGGCGAAACCCGCTTGGAAGCGGTTCGCGGCCTGCGCGGCGAAGGCGATGGCGACGGAGAGGCCGAAGACGACGGAGGAGTGGCCGAGCGAGAAGGCCAGGCCCAGGCCGAGCGGACGCTTGCCCTTCTGCAGCAGGTAGCGGGTGGTGTCGTCGATCGCCGAGATGTGGTCGGCGTCGAAGGCGTGCCGCATCCCGAGGGTGTAGGCCAGCCCAGCCGCGCCTGCGTAGAGCAGTTCGCCTTGGCTGTTGGGGAGACCGTGGTAGCGGGCGTTGTAGTAGGCGAACAGACCGAAGCCCGCGATGTGCAGCGCTGCCACGAAGCCGTACATCGCCACCAGGCGGTGTATCTCTCCACGGTCGAACCGGCGGCTCGGCCGGGTGGCCGCAGCGTTGGTACTCATGGGCAGCTTCCCTCGTGATGATGTTGGTCATGCCTTACTGCACTGTTCCTTTAGATGCGAATCATATGCAGTAAGGCGCGGCCGACTGTCTGCCCTGGGTTCGGATGGGGTGCGGGGGGCGGATTGGTGGCTGTGTGCGGCGACGCGCTCAGTGCGCGTCGGCCGCCTCGACGTCGAGTCGCTGGGCGAAGGTTTTGCCGCCGTCCTTCGACTCGTACACCCCGTTCTGGGTGGCGGCCAGGACGTGCTCGGCGCCGACGGCGGTGAAGGCCTGAGGCTGGCCGCCGGGCAGGGTCGACACGTACTTCCAGGTGGCGCCGCCGTCGGCGCTGCGGTTCAGCCCGCCGGAGGTGTCGATGCCGTAGAGGGCGTCCTTCGTCGTCCACGAGAGGAAGGCCATGACGGGCTGCCTTCCCTTTGCGAACGTCTTGCCGCCGTCGGCGCTGCGGACGATTCCCTCGGCTGTGGTGGCCAGGACGAGGTCGGGGTTGCTCGGGCTGACCGCGATGTCGAGTGCCTGGAGCGTCGCGCCGTTCTTCCAGGTCTTGCCGTCCTTGCTGGTGCGCAGCAGGCCGTTGGTGGCGTCGTAGGCGTAAAGCGTGCCGTGTGCGTAATCCAGGGAGTGGAAGTCGGACTGCCCGGACAGGGAGAGTGCCTCCCAGGTCTTGCCGGCGTCCGTGCTCTTGATCAGGCCCTTGTTGCCTCCCTGGGAGGGGTGACCACTGGCGTAGAAGGTTTTGTCCCCCGCCACCGTGAAGCCCATGAAGTCGTCCTCGCTGTTGCCGACAAGCGTGGGCTTGCCCTTGGCGTCAGGGGTGTAGACGCCCTCGTGGGTGGCGACGTAGAGGCGCTGGTCGGAGGGATCAAGGCCGAGACCGTGGATGTGGCTCAGGGCCGTCGCGGACGAGCCCTTCGAGTCCGCCTTGTCATCGCTGTTGGAGCAGGCGGCCACAGTGAGGGCGAGGGACAGGACGATGGTTGCCGCGGTGGCATGGCGGTTGTTCATGGTTCCTCGGGAGTCGGGTGGGCGCCGAGGGGCGGAAGCCGGCCGGGCGCTGTGAGGCGGGGGAGGAGAGGGGCGACCGTTCCGGTCTCCTCGACATGTGCCGAGGAGACCGGAACGTTCAGTGGGTGATGCGGTTCAGAGCCGGTCGAGGATGCTCTGGAGCTGCTTGACCTCGGCGGACTGGCCCGTGACGATGTCGTCGGCCAACTTCTTGGCGCCGGTGTTCTGGCCGTTCTTCTGCTGGTCCTTGGCCATGGCGATCGCGCCGTTGTGGTGCGCGATCATCATCTGGGCGAACATCTTGTCGAACTCGGCGCCCTTCATGGCCTTGAGTTCCTCCATGTCCTTGTCGGACATCATGCCGTCGCCCATGTCCATGCCGGGCATGTCCCCCATCGCCTCCGGCTTGCCCCAGGACTGCAGCCAGCCCTTCATGGTCGTGATCTCGGGGTCCTGGGCCTTCTCGATCTTCGCAGCGATGTCCGTGACCTCCGAGTCGGAGGCGCGGCCGTTGGCGAGCTTGGCCATCTCCAGAGCCTGCTCGTGGTGCGGGATCATCATCTGCGCGAACTTGACGTCCGCCTCGTTGAAGTCACTGGCAGGGGCGGCCTTGCCGGCATCGGCTGCTGCCGTGGCCGACGACGTGCTGCTGCCGTGGTCCATGCCGTTCATACCGTCCGTGCCGCCGCTACAGGCGGACAGCAGCAGGGCTCCGGCCGCCATGACGCCAACGGCGGCGATGCGGCGGGCGGGCTTGTGGCGGAGGGTTTGCGTGAAGGCGCTCATGGTCGATCTCACCTCGTGTGTCGGTGCTTCTAGCTGTATGGGTGCATGCGGAAGCGCGAGGTCGCGCAGAGTGCGCGCCTGCGAGAGCGCATCGGCCTACAGCCGCAGGACCGACAATTGGGTGAGAGCAGGCCCGCGTGGTGGCGGGTTGGGGCGCCGCAGGACAGGTGCTCGGGCGAGGAGGTCCGCCAACCAATCGGGGTGGCGGCTGAGTGCCGCACGCAGGAGGGCGGCGAGCACCCAGGCGCCGAGCATCACGGCCGTGCACAGCGAGAGCATGTCCATCGCCATCACGGGTGTATCCGCGGACGTCGAGCGCTTCTGGCCTGCCGCCTGGCTCGCGTGTGTGGACGCGGTGGGCTCATGAGCCGCCGAACGGTCGCCCGTCGTCTCCATCGACGCATGGGACGCCATGCGCGTGCGGGTTGAAGCCGAGTCGTCGGGATGCCCCACGGTGTGCATGACGAACACACCGAGTGCGAGCACGACGACGAGCAGCAGGTGCCCGAAGGCGCCTCCTGTTCGCAGGCGTCGGCTCACGTTCACTGCGGGACCTCCGGCCCGGTTGATGCGGATCGAGTCCGACAGTACCGAAGCGGGAGACCGGATGCTGTGACGGGGCTGGCATCCGCTGTTCTACTAAGCTGATTGAAAGTAATGGCTTCGACGGAGAGGCGGGCGTATGGGTACTTGGACGCCACGTCAGTGGGCGGCAGCGGCGGCCGTGGCTTTCGTCGCCGGTGTCGCGATCGGCGTGCCGACCGGAGTCGTGCCCACGCCCTTCTACACCCGGATGACCCCCGTGCTGTGGTGGAACTATCCAGTGTGGGCAGTGACGTCGCTCCTCATGGGTCTGCTGGTGGCGACCTATGTTGGACAACCCCCGGCCGTGAAGAGCAGTGGGTCGCGTTCACGCCGCGCCGTTTTCGCCGGGCTGCTGTCCGCCTTCGCCGTGGGCTGTCCGATCTGCAACAAACTGGTGGTCCTGGCCATCGGGGTCAGTGGCGCCCGCTCGTACTGGGCCCCGGCGCAGCCCTTCCTGGCGGTCGCCTCGCTGGCACTGCTCGTGCACGCGCTCGTACGCCGCCTGCGTACAGCCGACACCTGCCCGGTGCCTCGTGCGCCTTCCCCGTACGACCTCGGAGATCGTCAGAGCCCCGAAGCCTACGATGAACGTGCGCTGGTGCCGGGAGCGTCGCAGCCCGAGGGCGAAGGGAGCGGTCGTGCGTCAGCTGGGTGAGCTGGAGGCGGAGATCATGTACCGCCTGTGGACCTGGGGGCGTCCTGCCTCCGCCCGCGACGTGCTCACGGACATAAACAAGCAGCGCACCCTCGCCTACAGCACGGTCAAGACCGTCGCTGACATCCTCTACCGCAAGGGCATGCTCACGCGGCACAAGGAGGGCCGGGCCTGGGTCTACACGCCCACATGTACGCGTCAGCAGTACACGGCGGCGCTGATGCAGGACGCCCTTCACGACAACCCGGACCCGGCGGGTGCTCTGGCCAGTTTCCTGGAACAGATGAGTACAGAGGAAGTCGACGCGCTACGCTCGGCGCTCCGAGCGGTGAAGAGGCGGAGCAGCGCATGATCACAGCAGTGGGGCTGGCGGGATACGCGGTCCTCGTGGGCGCCGCGGTGCCTCCCCTGCTGGTTCGCGCCCGGTGGGCGCACCGCGCGCCGGGCGTCGCGGTCCTGGCGTGGCAGGGTCTCATGGTCACGTTCGTCGTCGCCACCGCTCTCGCGGTGTACCACATGGTGATGACCGAGCAGCACGTGCACGACGGACTGGTCGGGTTGCTCACCGTGTGCGGACTGGGCGCCGACGCCCCGGCCAGCAACGCGCCACCCACATTCGGGGACGCGCTGGGGATCGCCGCCCCCGTCACGGTCGTGCTGTTGCCGGTCTGCTGGCTGGTTCGGTGCGCCTGGCGGGCTCGACGTGCTCGCGCCCGTCAGCTGGACCTGCTGACCCTTGTCGGCGAGCCGGCACCCGAGTACGGCGCCACGATCGTCGACTACGACGTCCCGGCTGTTTACTGCCTCGCGGGACGTGGCTCTCACATCGTCGTCACTCGGGGCGCGCTGGATGCGCTGTCCGAGGAGCAGTTGAGAGCCGTACTGGATCACGAGCGTGCCCACATCGCGGGTCGGCATCACCTGCTGAAGATCCTCGTCGACGCGTTCTCCCGCGCGTTCCTTGGCCTGCCGCTCGCCCGGCACGCCAAGGAACAGACCAACCTGCTGCTGGAAATGATCGCGGACGACCGCGCGCTGCGGTTCCACTCCCGGGAGGTCTTCGCCACCGCGATGTGCGAGGTTGCGGCCGGACGGGCCCCGCAGGTGGCCCTGGGGGCCGGTGGATCGGGCGCCGTCATCCGGCTGCGGCGCGTCCTCACCCCGGAGCCCCGGCCGCACCGCGCGGCCTGGCTTGGCATTGTTGCGGCGACCATCGCGGCTCCGCTGCTGCCCCTGCTGGTGGCGTGCGGGCCCTGACTCGTACAGGACCCGCACTATCCCCTTAACAGTTGCGCATCTCTGCGCGGCTGCGTGCTTCCACACAGCAGGAGCACCTCACCGGGAGCCGCGTCCGCCTTCCAGCTAAACGCCGGGGAACCCGGCGCTCGAACACGGACACCCGGCCTCGTCGAGGTGCCTTAGGACCCTACTGCTAAATTCCTTAGCTGTATAGTGAATGCTGTGAGAGGGGAGCCCCTTGCCACATGAGATCGATTTGGGCTGGCCGACGGCCCCGCAGCAGGCCGAGACTCAGCGTCAGACGAGGTACGCCTGCATCGCCCGGTGCAGCGTCTGGTTGACCGCACCATGCAGCGGCAGGTCCCACTCGCCGAGCGATTCGCCGACTTCGCTGCCGCTGCCGCACCTCTCGGGCGGGAGTCGGCGGCGGGACCGGGTGGCGGCGCTGTTCGTGGGCACGCAGACGGTGGGCATCTCGAGCACGAAGTCGTCGACGCCCTCATTCGCTGGTGGCGGGGCGATCCCGCTCGTGGTACAGACGGGG
Organism: Streptomyces sp. NPDC001406; assembly: GCF_042895285.1. Lineage (NCBI taxonomy): Bacteria > Bacillati > Actinomycetota > Actinomycetes > Kitasatosporales > Streptomycetaceae > Streptomyces > Streptomyces sp. NPDC001406. The sequence continues at coordinate 59,047 of NZ_JBIAWG010000026.1, read as the reverse complement.
CGCTAGGAATGTCGAGGTGTGTCGTCATGCCTGCTCCTCGCTCCTCATTGGCCCGGCCTGCGCTCCCGCGGCCTCAGCCGGGTTAGTGGTGGCGGGCTCGGGCTGCGCGTGCCGCGGCCTGCGGTGGGCCAGGAAAGCTTTGCCCCGACGGATGCCTAGGCGGCCCAGGACGACGTGGCCGGCCATGAAGACGACCTTCAGCACGATGAGTACCAGCACGCCGTTGGCGGCCCAATCCGTCCACGATGTGGCAGCCAGCGCCGCTCCAGCCGCACCCAGGTGCAGGGCGACGACGAGTGCGCCGACCGCCAGCAGGCCTATCGTTCTGGCGAGCCTTCGGCGCCTCCACTTTTCGTCCCTGGGTGCTTGGACTTGGCCGGAGGGTGGAGGCGTCGGCGGATCCTGCCAGGTGACCGTCAGCCCGTCGCGTCGGCCGATCTTTTCGAGGCGTCCGGTGATGCCGTTCTGGAGCCGCTGCAGGGCGTCTTCGTCGTCGGCTTCGACGTGCAGCGTCAAGGCGTCCGGGGTGGCGTCAAGAGCCCATTGGCCCTCGGCGAAGCGGACGGTTCCATGGGTGTCGGACCACTCGACGTGCTGGACGTCGGGCATTTGACGGCCGCCATGGGCGGCGGGCGCCTGGTGGCGCATCCGCCGCATCATGCTGGTGTGGCGGCAGAGTTGGACGAGGTACCGGCTCGCGCGGTCGGTCGCGATCCGTGCTTCGGCGGTCGGCATGGGATTCCTTTCTCGGGCCTGTCCCGCAGGGCGGGCGCCTTCGTGCGCGGATATGCGGTCGAGTGGGCATCGACAAGTTGGGACATGGCTCCAGGGCGCCCTCCCCGCGGAGGTCAGATCCTGGTGACGGCGGCCAGCCAGGCCCGGACGCCGCCCGGGTTGGTGGTGATGTCGATGGTGGCCGGTTCGATGGAGTCGACTCGCCAACCGTCGGCGAAAGAGGCTTCGATCTCGGCCCGCGTCACCCGCCGCGGCCCCTGGCTGCCGGGCTGCTGGTCGCTGAAGCAGAGCATCGAGTAGCGACCGCCCGGCCGCAGCGCGGCTCGCAGGCTGTCGACGAAGGCGACGCGGTCTTCGTCGTTGAAGATGTGGAACAGCCCGCAGTCGAGGACGGTGTCGAAGGACTCTCCGAGATCGCCCAGCTTTCGGGCGTCGTGGTGGAGGAACTGTGCGGCAAGGCCCCGGTCGCGTGCCTTCTTCTTCGCGGCCTCCAGGGCGCGGGAGGCGAGGTCGATGCCGGTGGCGTCCAAGCCCAGGCTGGCACACATGAGCACGTGCTCGCCGGTCCCGCAGCCGACGTCCAACACTCGGCCTCGGACTTCTCCCGCGTCGGTGAGTGCGAGGAAGGCCGGCTGGGGTCGACCGATGTCCCAGGCCGGCCGACTGGCGTACAGGTCGTCGGGCCGGTGCCGCGGAGTGTCGACGCCGAGGTGGCGGTGCGGGCTGGACATGAGGGTGTCCTCCATCGCCGGTGATCGTCCGGATCGTCGTCCGGCTTTTATCAGGCCAGCCTTATCGAGACAGAGTGTCTATATCAAGTCTGACTGTATTGATGTCGACGTCATGCGCACCCTTGGTGGTGCCGGGGTGATGTGTGCCCGGACAGGAATCATGCCTAGTGGTCCATTCGGCGGAGGTGGACATGCAGCGCGTCCCCGCACCGTGGAGCCCCATCGGGAAGTCCTCCGGATGCAGCACAGGGATCCGCGCCGCTGCCTTGGCCGCTGCCGGATCCGTAGTCCTGGCTGCCTCCACCAGTGCGGCGGGCTCGGATGGTTCCGGACCAAGCGACGACGCTAAAGCAGGTGGCGCCCCCGAAGTGCGCAGATCACGATCACGCCCTCGACTGACAGCTCGGCCGTTGCCGTCGACCGGAAGGTGACCGTGCGCGCCGACGGCGGGGAGCTCACCTCTGTGAAGGTCAGCACAGACGGACCCGGCACGCTGGCAGGCGCGCTTTCGAAGGACACGGGCCACCTGGACGTCGTCCGCCAAGCTCGCTCTCGGCGTGACCTACAACGTGGAGGCCCGCGCCACCGGCGAGGACGGCAAGCAGCGCAGCAGGAGCGCCACCTTCACCACCGCTGAGCCGAGCAAGGACCAGACCTTCGTCGGCGAGTACCACCCGGACAAGGGCACCACGGTGGGCGTGGCCATGCCTGTCTCGATCGTGTTCAACAAGCCGATCCACGACAAGGCGGCCGTCGAGCGCCGCTTGGAGGTCACCTCCAGCCCCGTATTCGCCGGCGCGTGGAGCTGGTTGAAGGACCGGGACGGACGGGACCGGATCGACTTGCGGCCCAAGGCGTTCTGGAAGCCGGGCACCGATGTCATCGCTGGTGTCACGGCACCGCTTGAGGCAGTGGTGATCGAACGTACCGGGTACATGCCGATGTTGGAGCGACCGGATGCGCTCAACGCAGAGTTGGGGCACTTCCTGGACAGGCCGGGGGGGGGCTGATTCGACCGACGATGGGAGGCCCCGGGCTTGCCGGGTGCCTCCCATCGAATTCCTCGCCGCTCGTGGTTACTTGAAGGATCGCAGCCGCAGGCTGTTGGTCACGACGAAGACCGAGGAGAACGCCATGGCCGCGCCCGCGATCATCGGGTTGAGCATGCCGAAGGCGGCCAGAGGCAAGGCGGCGACATTGTAGCCAAACGCCCAGAAGAGGTTGCCCTTGATGGTGGCGAGGGTCTTGCGTGAGAGGCGGATGGCGTCCGCGGCCACGCGCAGGTCGCCTCGTACGAGGGTCAGGTCGCCCGCCTCGATCGCCGCGTCCGTGCCGGTGCCCATCGCAAGGCCAAGGTCTGCGGTGGCCAGGGCAGCCGCGTCGTTGACGCCGTCGCCGACCATGGCGACCGTACGGCCTTCGTTCTGCAGTCGCCTGACGACGTCCACCTTGTCCTGGGGGAGGACCTCGGCGATCACCTCGTCGATTCCCACCGCCCGGGCCACGGACTCTGCGACGAGCTGGTTGTCGCCGGTCAGCAGGACGGGCCGCAGGCCGAGTCGACGCAGTTCGGCGACGGCTTCGGCGCTGGTCTCCTTGACCGCGTCGGCGACGGTGAGCACACCGCGCGCGTGACCGTCCCAGGCGACGGCCAGCGCCGTACGGCCCTCGGCCTCCGCCGCGGACTTGGCCTCGGCCAGCTCGAGGGGCAGCTCGATGGCCCATTCCTTCAGAAGCCGCTCGCGTCCGACGAGCACCGCGTGCCCGTCGACGATGCCCTGGACGCCCAGGCCGGCGACGTTGTCGAAGTTCTCCGGGACCGGCAGGTTTCCGACCCGCTCGATGGCCCCGGCGGCAATCGCCCGCGCGATCGGGTGCTCGGAGGCCTGCTCCAACGTGCCCGCCACCCAAAGCAGTTCGCCCTCCTTCATGCCTTTGGCGACGTACACGTCCTGGAGGGTCATCCGGCCGGTGGTCACGGTGCCGGTCTTGTCCAGGACGACGGTGTCGACCCGCCGCGTGGACTCCAGCACCTCCGGACCCTTGATCAGGATGCCGAGCTGGGCGCCGCGCCCTGTGCCGACCATCAGTGCGGTCGGCGTGGCCAGACCCAGCGCGCACGGGCAGGCGATGATGAGCACGGCGACGGCCGCGGTGAACGCGGCGGTGGCGTCACCGGTGACGAACAGCCAGGTCAGCAGGGTGCCTAGGGCGATGAGGATGACCCCAGGCACGAAGACCGACGAGATCCGGTCGGCGAGGCGCTGCACCTCGGCCTTGCCGTTCTGCGCGTCCTCGACCAGCTTGGCCATCCGTGCGAGCTGGGTGTCCACGCCGACGCGGGTCGCCTCCACGACGAGCCGGCCGCCGGCGTTGACCGTGGCACCGGTTACCGCGTCGCCGACGGTCACATCGACGGGTACGGACTCGCCGGTCAGCATGGACGCGTCCACGGCGGAGACGCCTTCGACGACGGTGCCGTCGGTGGCGACCTTCTCGCCGGGCCGTACGACGAACCGGTCGCCGACCGCCAACTGTGCGACGGGAACGCGGACTTCCTTGCCGTCACGCAGCACGGAGACGTCCTTGGCGCCGAGCTCCAGCAGCGCCCGCAGGGCGGCGCCTGCCTTGCGCTTGGACTTCGCCTCCAGATAGCGCCCCGAGAGGATGAAGGCGGTCACGCCGGCCGCGGCCTCCAGGTAGATGGAGGAGGAGCCGTCCGTGCGGGAGACGGTGAGGCCGAAGCCGTGCCGCATGCCCGGCATGCCCGCATGGCCGAAGAACAGCGCCCAGAGCGACCAGCCGAAGGCGGCGAGCGTGCCGATGGAGACCAGCGTGTCCATGGTCGCCGCGCCGTGCCGGGCATTGGTGAACGCTGCCCTGTGGAAGGGGAGGGCGCCCCAGACGACAACTGGCGTGGCCAGCGACAGCGACAGCCACTGCCAGTTGTCGAACTGCAGGGCAGGAACCATCGCCATGAGGATGACCGGCACCGAAAGCACCAGAGACACAGTCAGACGCTGACGCAAGGAGAGCAGCTCGCCGTCCGGCTCCGCCGGAGCGGCCTCGGCGGTGTCGCCGGCCGGGGGAGCGGGAGGCGGCGGCTCTTCGGCGGTGTAGCCGGTCTTCACCACGGTGGCGATGAGATCGGCGACCTCGATGCCCGGGCCGTAGGCGACCTTCGCCTTCTCGGTGGCGAAGTTGACCGTGGCGGTGACGCCGTCCATTCGGTTGAGCTTCTTCTCGACGCGGGCCGCGCACGAGGCGCAGGTCATGCCGCCGATGGAGAGCTCGACTTCGGAGGGGGCAGAGGCCGTACCGCTGAGCGTCGTCTCGGGTGCCGTGCTGGTCATGCGTATCTCCTGTAAGGAGGCCGGGACGTACGGCGTCCGTATCAGCGGAGCGGTAGGTCCCGGCGTGGGGAGGCGAATCGCGTGATGGCCGGGGCGGCGAGCCCCGAAGGGGCCGTCAGGCCTGGCTGACGAGCTCGTAGCCGGCCTCATCGACGGCGGCGCGCACGGCCGCCTCGTCGAGCGGGGCGGCGGAGGTGACGGTGACCTCTCCGGTCTTGGCGACGGCCGTGACGGAGGTGACGCCTTCCAGGCCGGATATCTCCTTCGAGACCGAGCCTTCGCAGTGGCCGCAGGTCATGCCCGACACCTTGTACACGGTGGTGACGCCGATGCCCTGAACATCGGTCGCGGTGCCCGAGCCGCAGGAACCGCCGCAGCAGGAGCTGGAGTTCGTCTGTTCGGTCATTGTTTCTTCCTCAGGGTGTGGATGCGTGGGGTCGGTCCTGAGGCCGATAGGGATTCTTCGGCTCATCCCGACGACAACGGAGACTATACCCCCTGGGGGTATTTCTCCACCTGTAATGCTGCCCACACGGCTCTGGCCCTCCCGTGCTGTGCTCACTAAGGTGCTTAGTATGCGTCGCGGACCTGCGACGACAACTTCACATCGAGGCGACGGTGCGCAGGAACCTGGTGAGAATCCGGGACGGTCCCGCCACTGTGACCGGGGTGCCCCGGGAGTCAGACACTGACCCGTCGTCCTCCAGGCAAGTGGGGCGTGTGCACCCCATGAGGAGGTTCCATGAGTGCTTCGGCGGTCCCCGAGGCGCGATCGGTCACAGGGCTGGTCGTCCATCCGCTGCGCGACGGACTCATCACCGCGGCGGTGGTCATCCTCGCGCTGGTCGCGCTCGACGCGGTCTTCCTGGACCAGGGCGCACTGCTCTCCCCGGTGCTGGGCAAGATCGCGGCATCGGCCAACTACGTCCACGAGTTCGCCCACGACGGCCGCCATCTCCTCGGCGCCCCCTGCCACTGAGGAGCACGTCGATGACTTCTCTCCTGTCTCTGCTGGGGCGCGGTGCGCTTGCCGGCGGGGCCGCCGGGCTGGTCAGCGGCGGCTTCTCGTACCTGTTCGCGGAGCCGGTACTGGACCGGGCCGTGCGGCTGGAGGCCGCCCGTGAAGAGGCGAGCGGCACGACCGCCGCCGAGGTCTTCTCCCGCTCCACCCAGCACGCGGGTCTCGTGGTGGCCGCCGTCGTCACCGGCGCGGCGATCGGGGTGCTCTTCGCCGTGGTGTACGCGATCCTGTACCACAGGGACCCGGACGCCACCCCCTGGCAGCGGTCCCTGGCGCTCGCGGGAGCCGCGTTCACCGGCGTCTGGCTGCTGCCGTTCCTCCGCTATCCCGCCAATCCTCCGGGCGTTGGCGATCCGGGAACGATCGGGCTTCGGTCCGGAGCCTGGCTGGCGGCGATCGCGATCGGTGTGATCGCCGTCGTGCTGGCCTGGCGGCTGCACGAGTGGCTGGCCCAGCGCGAGTACGGCGCGCCTGCGCGCCAATTCGTCGTGGCGGCCGTTGTCGTGGCCGCTCTGGCGTTGCTGTTCGCGCTCCCCGACAACCCTGACGCGGTGAGCGCCCCGGCCACGCCGGTGTGGGACTTCCGGCTGCTCTCGGCCGCCTCCATGGGGCTGATGTGGGGCGGGATGGCCGCAGGCTTCGGCCTCCTCGGGCTGCGGGCGGCGCGCGGTGTGAGGGCGGCCACGCCCCTCCCGGCCGTTCCCGCCGCCTGACGGCTCAGGCTGCAGGGCCGCGGCCGGCATGCGCGTACGTTGCCGATGCCGGCCGCGGCCATCGAGGACCGGCCGGCATCTGCCGGGCCGGGCTGATGATGGCTGCCATCAGGCAGCCATCATCAGCAGCATCCCGGACATGGTCACCCCCATGCCGATGTGTGCCGCCAGTGCGGCGTCCGGTGCGGCGCCGACCTTACGGCGGCGGCCCCGACAAGTCGGCTCGCCCGTCCGCGCCTTGTCCCAGACGGAGAGCGTCAGCGACGCCAGGAACACAACCAGTGTGTCCGGGACGGCAAGCAGCCAGCGCCCCCAGTTCCGGCCCGCGGCGAGGTTCTTGTGCGTGCCGCGTACCCGCGCCCACACGGACGCGGCGATCGAGAGAAGGAAATACACCGCGAGCGCGGCGATGAGTATGCGCCACACGGCACTCGAGTCCCCGGAGACACCGGTACTGGCCGCCGTGTCGGTCATGCCCGGCATGCCCATCCCGGGCATGGACCCCATCCCTTCCATCCCCTCCATCGAGCTCATCCCGGCCGTGCCGCCGGTGCTCGTGGTGTCCGCTATGTTCTCCATCCCCGGCATGTTTGCCATGGGGGACCCGAGCGCGAGGACGGGACCGGACGACGTGCTCGTCATCGCGAGCGTCATGATCACCATGCCGAAGCTGCCGACGATGAGGTGCACCCAGTGGCGGCCGTGCTGCCACCCGCTCGTGCGCGTGTGCTTGACCGCCAGCGCCACACCGCCCAGCCCGAGCAGCGCGAACGCCACCGCCCACCACATGCCGTAGTCCGCGTACCAGGCGAGGGTCGCGGGCAGGGTCATGAGGGCCATACACAGGCCCATGAGGAGCTCGCCGCCCGCAGCGAGCTGTGTCTCGCCGCTGGTGGTCACCATCCGGACCGCGCTGACGGCCGCCACCAGAGCGGCGACCGCCGCGATGGACCAACTGAGCGTCGCGTTTCCCATTGCCGCCTTCCCGAGCGTCCCCGTGTGGGCCATCAACTGCTAGTGCCCTTAGTACGTTTGGGATACGGGTGGTGTTCAGGAGGCTGGTGGGATTTCGCGCATCGTCAGCTCTGCTGGGGCTTTGGGAGTCGGCCGCCGCGACCGGAGCGGGCGACTGCGACGAGGATCGCCGCGCTCATGCCGTACAGCACCACGGTCGCGGCGGTCCGGCTGGCCCCGTACGTCTGCGTCGGAGGTAGATACACGGGCCGCGTCTCGGAGATATTCCGTTCCGAACCCTGCTGGACGACGACCCAGCTCTCCGCGGTCCGGTTCCGGGCGTCCCTGAACGTCGCGCACAGGAACCAGCGGCTCTCCGCGATGCGGCCGCGCTCGGTGCCGTCGGCGACGGGTGTGAGTCGTCCGGTGGCCTTCTCTCCGGCGCGGTGTGCGACCAACTCGACGGGGCGAAGTGCCGGGTCGTCCGTGGTGAGCGTGACGTCGACCCCGTGCTGCCCGACGAACGCCGTCCACCGCGCCTGGCCCACAGCGGTGCCCTGCCCCGGGTCGTGGGCGAGGGCGCGGGTCGCGGTGAGGAGAGGGAGAGCGAGCAGGAGGACCGAGGCGACGGCCATGGCCTGTACTCCGCGGCGCCAGATGCGCGGCACGCCTTCGGACGCCAGGACTATCAGACAGAGCCGAGCCGGGAAGGGCCAACAGCAGTGAGGGAGTGACCTGATCGGTGGAGACGGCAGTGCCGTGCGGCACCACCGGAAGCAGCAGCACGAACGTCGCGTGCACGGCCATCGGCGCAACGAGGGCCAACCACCACGGCGAGGGGCGCCACCGGTGCACGAGGTCGACCGCAACCGCCACGATGAGCACCGGCGGGACGATCGGCGTGGAGTGACCGAGCAGGGTGAGGAAGGCGACCGTCAGCAGCCGGGCCGCGGTGACCAGCAGGGCGGCGCCGACGACGGCGTCCGGGCGCGGGTCGAAGCGGCGGATGACCACCACGGCCAGGGTCACGCCGGCGCTGACGACCGGCAGATACCAGAGCGCCGAGAACTGGGGCGCGTCGGAGTCGTACTCCATGACCGGCACCAGCGCCGCGGCCAGCACCAGGGAGTCGGCGGCCGAGACCGCCAGACGGCTGCCGCCTTCCTGTACGACGGCTCGCGACAGCGCCACGGCAGTGCCATCGTCGCCACGATGGCCAGCAGGTGTGGGGGGTTCCACAGTACGGCGTCCCGGCCGAAGGCGGTGTGCCAGGCCGCATCCGCGGGCGCCGCGATGCCCACGGCCGCTCCGGAGACGACGGTCCCTCGCAGGACGGGTCCCTAAGGATGCCGGCCACTCCCTGCCGACGGGCATGCGGCCACGCCCAGCGGGCGAGTGCTCCGAGGGTGACCAGGATCGAGCCGTAGAGCAGCACGTGCGGTGCGCTCCAGAAGCCGTCACGTCCCACATCCGTGTGCAGCGAGTCGTCCCAGTAGGTGCTGAACAGCGCGAGTGCGCCGCTCGTCACCGCTGCCAGCAGCCAGCCCATGCCTCTGCCACTCTCCGCCGAGAAGTGCCGTAACCTCTCCGATGTCCTATACCCCATAGGGGTATAGGACATCGGCTGGGCAGGACTCTCGCCCCAGCCGGAGCCCTTGAGTTGGTCGTTCGACTGAGGGCGGGTTGACTACCACTGTGCGGCCCTATGGGCGCGGTGGACGCTGGCGCGGGCTCAGCGCACGGTCAGCGTCCCCTTCATGTTCGGGTGGAAGGTACAGGTGAAGGCGTAACTGCCGGCCTTGGACGGGGCGGTGAAGGTCCCCGACTTGCCGCCGGCGATGCTGCCGGTGTCGAAGGCCCCACCCTCTGAGGCCGTGACGGTGTGCGCGGTGGAGTCCTCGTTGACCACGGTGATCTTCTCGCCTGCCTTCACCGTCAACGTGGCTGGGTTGAAGGCGAAGTTCTTCATCGTGATGCGTGGCGCGCCGGCGTTCGTAGAGGCGGGAGCGGGGGCCGAGGAAGCCGGGCTTGGCGTGGTCGATGTCGATCCGCCTCCCGAATTGGAGCAGGCGGTCGAGAACGACAGGGCTGCAATCGCCGCGAGGAGCAGGGGAACGGTGCGTCGGCGACGGGCTGAAGGTGACATCGGGGCGACCCTTCGGGGGTGGGGTACGGGGCGGCGTCAGGCGGCCCGCCGGGCGGGCTTGTCGACGGCGGGGGCGGCGGTCTCCGGTGGGGGTGACGCGGGGGCTGGGGCCGTGCCGGGCAGCCGGAGTCCTTTCAGGGACAGGGCGTTGACGGCGACGATGAAGCTGGAGCCGGACATGGACAGTGCGGCGATCTCTGGGCGGAGGACCAGACCGAAGGCCGGTTCGAAGACGCCGGCGGCGATGGGCAGGGCGATCGCGTTGTAGCCGATGGCCCAGCCGAGGTTCTGACGCATCTTGCGCAGGGTGCCGCGACCGATGCGCAGGGCGGTGGGCACGTCCAGCGGATCGGAGCGCATCAGGACGAGGTCGGCGGTCTCAATGGCGACATCGGTGCCCGCGCCGATGGCGATGCCGAGGTCGGCTTGGGCGAGGGCCGGGGCATCGTTGACGCCGTCGCCGACCATCGCCACCTTGCGGCCGGTGGCCTGGAGTTCGGCGACCTTGGCCGCTTTGTCGCCGGGGAGGACTTCGGCGATGACGGTGTCGATGCCCAGTTGCTGTGCGATCCGCTCGGCGGTGGCCTGGTTGTCGCCGGTGAGCATGACGACCTCGACGCCGAGGGCGTGCAGTTCTTTCACAGCGGTGGCGGACGTGTCTCGGGGCGCGTCGGCGATGCCGATCAGTCCGGCCGCTCGGCCGTCAACGGCGGCGATCACGACGGTGCGGCCGGTGGCGGCCAACTCGTCCCGTTTCTGCGTCAGTTCCCCGAGGTCGATGCCCTCGCGTTCGGCCAGGCGGCGGTTGCCGACCACGACCCGGTGGCCGGACACCTGGGCGATGGCGCCGTGGCCAGGGACGTTCTCGAAGCCGTCCGCACGTTCGGTGGCGAGTTCCTTCGCCTCGGCGTGCCGCACGACGGCCTCCGCGAGGGGGTGTTCCGATTCGCGCTCGACCGCCGCGACCAGGCGAAGCAACTCGTTCTCCGTCATGCCGGTGCCTGTGATCACGTCGGTGACCTCCGGCTCGCCCTTGGTGAGCGTGCCGGTCTTGTCCATGACCACGGTCTGGATGCGGGCAGAGGTCTCCAGGCCCATGGCGTTCTTGAACAGCACGCCCCGCTTGGCGCCCAGCCCGGTGCCGACCATGATCGCGGTGGGGGTGGCCAGGCCGAGTGCGTCCGGGCAGGTGATCACGACGACGGTGATGGCGAACAGCATCGCGGCGCCGAAGGATCGATCGGTGGCCAGCAGCCAGACGGCCAGGGTGGCGGCCCCGCCGATCAGGGCGACGAAGACCAGCCAGAACGCCGCCCGGTCGGCCAGTCGCTGGCCGGGCGCCTTGGAGTTCTGGGCCTGCTGGACGAGCTTGACGATCTGGGCGAGGGCGGTGTCCGAGCCGACTTTGGTCGCGCGGACGCGGAGCGTGCCGTTGGCGTTGATGGTGGCGCCGACGACCTGCGCGCCGGGTTCTTCGTGTACGGGCAGGCTCTCGCCGGTGACCATCGACTCGTCGACCTCGCTGGTGCCCTCCTCGACCACGCCGTCGACGGCGATCTTCGCGCCCGGGCGGACCAGCAGCAGGTCGCCGACCTTTACCTCGGCGGTGGGCACCTCGACGGGCTCGTCGTTGCGCAGCACCAGCGCCTTGGGCGGGGCCAGGTCGAGGAGCGTGCGGATGGCATCGTTGGCGCCGCCGCGGGCCCGCATCTCGAACCAGTGGCCGAGCAGCACGAAGGAGGCCAGCACGGTGGCCGCCTCGTAGAAGACGTCCCCGCCGCCGGTGAGCGTGACGATCAGGGAGTACAGCCAGCCGGAGCCGACGGCGACCGCGACCAGCACCATCATGTCCAGGGTGCGGGCGCGCAGGGCTCGTATGGCGCCGTCGAAGAAGATCGTGCACGAGTAGAAGATCACCGGCAGGCTCAGCAGCAGTGCCCACACGTCCTCGCGCAGCCCGAACGGCACCGGCACGTCCAGGTTGAAGACGTCCCTGCCGATCGGCGACCAGATCACGATGGGGATCGAGAACAGCGCGGCGACGAGGAACCGGTTGCGCATGTCGGCGACCATGGACGCCATCGACATCGCTCCGTGCCCGCCGTGGCCCATCATCTCGTGGGGTGAGGGCATCTCCTCCTCGTGTTCGTGGGCCGCGTGCTCGGCAGGAGCGCTGGGCTCGTGGACGTGTGGCTCGTGCACCTGGGGTTCGGCGCCGTGCTCGGACGGCACAGTCGCTGCCGCGGGGCCCGTGTGGGCAGTCGGCGCCGGCGCGGTCAGGGAAGGGGGATCGGGTTCGGCCATCGGGTCGCAGACGTGGGCCGGGACCGACTGGCCTGCGCAGTGGTAGCCGCACTCCTCCACCCAGTGCCGCAACTCGGCCAGGGACGTACGCCGTGGGTCGAAGACCACCGTCGCCGTCTGCCCCACCGGGTTGGCCTCGACATCCAGCACGCCCGGCTGCCGACGCAGGACAGCGGTGACGGTGCTCTGCTGGGAGGCCCAGCTGAGGCCCCGTACGTCCAGCACCGCGGTGCTGCGCTCCTTGGGCGGCGGCGCGGGCCGAGGCTCCGAGGGACCGTCATGATGCGCGTGGCCAGCGTGCTCCACGTGGTGGTCGCGCACGGTCACTTCTCCTTCGACGGATGGGTGCCCGAGGCGTGCGCCGTGGTCGGACGCCGTCCGGGTGGGCGCAGCCGCAGACGGCGGGGCAGGCGCGGAGGCCCGGCGAGTACGGTCAGGATGCGAGCCGCCTGGACGCTGGAGGCTGCCAGCACGAGCCCGCTGATCAGGACGAGGACTCCGGTGCCGAGGCCGGGTGCCGAGCGCAGCCCCTGGTACAGCGCGCCCATCGCGAGTGTGGCCACGATGGTCAGCGCCCAGAACCACCGTTGCGCGCGGCGGACGTCGACACCGGCCCCTCGGGGTGTGCGACCGGGGGTGTTCATCAGTGGCCCTTCGGGTTGTTGACCCACACCTCGACAGTGACAGCTATGAGACTTAGTAGCAACACTGTTGCGATGGCCATGGAGATCTTGCGTTCACGCCACAGTCGGCGTGGGCTGCGGTCGAGGAACGGCACCAGGAAGATCAGGGCGAAGACGCCCGCGATGACGTAGGCGATCGAGGCGACCCCGAACCACTCCTCCATGGGGAAGAACCACCAGAACATCCACAGCGGCCGAGTGATCTCGATGTCGGCGACCGGCGTCGGACCGAGCACCGGAGGCAGGACCACGGCCAGGATCGACAGCACGCCCAGCAGGACGAGTCCGAAGGCGCCGACCCGCTTCAGGTGCGCGGTGAACGGCTCGGGCACCTCCTCCTCCGGCTTCGGGATCGCCGGGTGGGACGAGATCTTGTGCCGTTTGACGAGCAGCGCGTGCCAGACGAAGAGCAGCAGGATCAGGCCGGGGATGATGACCGCGTGGGCGGTGTACAGGCGTTCCACGATCGGCACCCGGTCCGTCAGCTTCGGCGTGAACCAGATGCCTGCGCCGCCCAGCAGTTTGGCGACGTCGAGGTTGTGGGCCAGGGCCTCGTAGCCCTCCTGGTCCCACTTGATGACGGTGCCGGTGAAGACGGCGAGGAAGGCGAGCAGGAACATGGCGCTGCCGATGATCCAGTTGCCCTCGCGCGGCTTCTTGAAGGAGGCGTGGAAGAACACCCGCAGCAGGTGGAGCAGGGCGAAGACGAACATTGCCTGGGCCGCCCAGTAGTGCAGGCCGCGGGCGAAGCCGCCCAGCCAGACGTCGGTGACGAGGCCGCGCACCGACTGGTTGGCGTCCTCCGGGGTCGGCGAGTAGAACTGCGCCATGTAGACGCCGGTGACCAGCAGCGTCACGAATGACACCACGGTCAGGCCGCCCAGGCTCCAGGTCAGGTTGTTGGCGTGCTCGGGCACCGGATAGGCCAGCGCCTTGATGCCCATCCGGTCGTCGATCACATCGACGGCTCGCCGGAAGCTGCCGCGGTGAGCGGTCTCTGCTGCGGTGGGCTCGGGTCCGGCGTCGGCAGCGCGTTCGGGCTGGTGGGCGGTCATGACGCCTCCCGATGCCTGCGGTCGCGGTGTTCCAGTTCGCGGAGGGTGTGCGGCGGGCGCAGGCGGCGCGAGAGCCACAGCCCACCGCCGATCGCGGCGGCGCCCAGGCCGAGCAGTACGGCGTCACCGCCGTCGGAGATGCCGCGTGCGGGGCGGAACTCGTCGAGGACGACGCTCGTGCCGGTCTCGTCGCCGGTTGCGGGTCGGCCGGACTTGGGTGCGGAAGGCAGCTTGCCGCCCAGCGAGTCCAGCAGCAGCCCCTTGACCTGACCGCTGACGGCCGCGCCGTAGCCCGGCTGCTCGATCAGGTCCTGCGCCTTGCGGACCTTGGTCAGGTCGACGCCTTCCTTGTGCGGGGCCATGAGGGCGTCGTCGACGCGCTCGGCGACCTGGTCTTCGTAGGCATCATTGGCGATCAGCGCGACGGCCTGCTCAACGAGCACCGCCGACTCGTCGCTCTCCTCCCCGTGCGCCCAGGCAGTGCCGGAGGTGGCGATGGGGATCAGCAGAGCAGCCGCGGCGACCGCTCCCGACACGATCAGACCTGGCCTTCGCCGGAAGGCCTCGTTTCTACGCATGACGGTCAACCTCGTTCATGGCGCTCTTCTGCGCTTGCTGAGGAATGACGGTCCGCGGCCGTGGGGTCTCCGCGGTGGAGAGCGGGACGTGCCCGCTTGGATCAGTGCTTGGTCAGGTCGGCACTGGTGGAATGCAGCACCCGCAGTCGACGCTGGTACTCCTCCTCGTCGATCTCGCCGCGTGCGAACCGCTCGGCGAGCAGCTGCTCGGCGGAGGGCGGCGTCGGCGGCGTCCAAGGGGTGGTGTCGTGTGAGACGCCGGGTGCGGACCGGCTGAGAGCGCGGTAGAGCAGGACGAAGGCCGTGATGATCAGGCCCCAGAAGACGAGCATTCCGAGGGAGGCGCCGAACCATCCCCAGCCGCTCATGTTGTGGTCGTACCAGAACATCATGGCGATCACTTCCAGGATCGAAGAGCTGGACATGGACTGCAACCGCGCCAGGAAGGGCGGTTTACAGCCACCGTCCTCTCACTAAGGGAATTAGTGCATAGGCCGGATGGCCCTGTGCCGGGGACGGTGGGCCCCTACTGGGTGGGGGTAGGAGTGACGACAGTGGATGCGGTACTGCCACCCCCGGGGTGAAGGAGTCCGCCATGAACCCGGCCGACCTGGTCGTCATCGTCGTCTCCGCCGTCGCCGTCGCCGCACTGGGCTGGTTCTTCTTCGGCCCGCGCCGGGCGCGCGCGGCAGAGTTCTCTGACGGGGTGCAGCGGGTCACGGTGACCGTGCGCGGCGGCTACAGCCCCGACGTGATCCGGCTGCGCCAGGGGGTTCCGGCGGAACTGGTCTTCGATCGTCAGGAATCCGGCGAGTGCACCAACAGGGTCGTCTTCCCCGAGTTGCGCGTAAGCGCCGCGCTGCCGGCGTACGAGCGGACGACAGTACGGCTCACTCCGGAGCAGCCAGGGGCGTTCGGCTTCGCGTGCGGGATGAACATGATCCATGGCACCGTGGTGGTCGAACCGGGTGAAGGGCCGGGTGCGGATGGCTCTCCCCCGCCTGGCGAGAACACCCAGAGGTCGGGCACCCACGCCCCGTTCGCCGGGCCGAGCGAAGGGCAGGCCGCCAGGGCGGAAGCCGCCGAGGCCGCCGAGCGGCGAGCGGAGATACGAGATCTGAGCCGTCGCGTGGCCTTCGGCGCCGTACTGACCGCGCCGGTGCTCTTCGCGGTGATGGCCGACTCGCTCTTCAACGCGGACTGGGTGCCCGGCTGGATGCTCAACCACTGGTTGCAGCTGCTGCTGATCACTCCCGTGATGTTCTACACCGGGTGGCCCATCCACCGCACCGGCTGGCTCACCCTCGCCCACCGCGCCGCCGACATGAACTCGCTCATCACCCTCGGCACGGTTGCCGCGTACGGCTACAGCCTGCTGGTGACCGTCGGCCCCGGCCTGCTGCCCGAGGACTTGCGAGAGGTGTACTTCGAGGCGGTCGGGGTGATCCTCACCCTGATCCTGCTCGGACGGTTGTTGGAAGCCAGGGCCAAGGCCGGCACCGGCGAGGCCATCCGCGCCCTGCTCGGGCTGCAGGCGCGTACTGCCCGCGTCGTACGCGACGGGGTTGAGGCCGAGATCCCGGTGGAGGACGTACAGGTCGGCGACGAGGTCGTCGTGCGGCCCGGCGAGAAGATGCCGGTGGACGCAGAAGTGCTCTCCGGCTCCTCCGCTGTGGACGAGTCGATGGTCACCGGGGAGCCCATGCCGGTCACCAAGCGTGCCGGGGACACGGTCATCGGTGCAACCGTCAACGGCACGGGCTCGCTGCGCGTGCGCGCGGCGAAGGTCGGCGCGGACACGATGCTGGCCCAGATCATCCGGCTGGTGCGGCAGGCACAGGCGTCCAAGGCGCCCATCCAGCGGCTCGCCGACGCCACCTCCGCCTACTTCGTGCCGGCTGTGATCGCCATCGCTATTGCCACCTTCGCGATCTGGTACACCCTTGGGCCATCCCCCGCACTCACGCTGGCGCTGGTCTCCGCGGTCGCCGTCTTGATCATCGCCTGCCCGTGCGCGCTGGGCCTGGCCACGCCGATGTCCATCATGGTCGGCACCGGCAAGGGCGCTCGCGCGGGCATTCTGATCCGCTCGGCCGAGGCCCTGGAGACCGCCCACAAGCTGGACACCGTCGTCCTCGACAAGACCGGCACCATCACCGCCGGGGCGCCCGTTCTCACCGACCTCTGCCCGATCGGCGACGTCGAAACCGATCGATTGCTCGCTCTGGTGGCCGCAGCCGAACGCGACAGTGAGCACCCGTTGGCCGCTGCGATCGTCGATGGTGCCCGCAAGGCCGGTCTCGAACTGCCTTCCACGTCCGGGTTCGACTCGGTGACCGGCAAGGGCGTGCAGGCCACGGTGGACGGCCACGCCGTGCTGGTCGGGGCGATACGGCTACTCGCCGATGTCGGTATCGAGACCGCGGAGCTCGAACCGATCGCGGCCGGGCTGTCCGCGCAGGGCAAGACGCCGGTGCTGGCCGCGGTCGATGGTCGGCCGGCCGGTGTGCTCGCAGTGGCCGACACTGTCAAGGAGGACTCGGCCGCGGCCATCGGCGCGCTGCGGCAGATGGGCGTCGACGTGGTCATGCTGACCGGCGACAACCGTCGTACGGCCGCCGCCATCGCCACGGAGGTCGGCATCGAACGGGTGCTCGCCGAGGTGCTGCCCGAGCACAAGGCCGACGCTGTACGCACTCTGCAGGCCGAGGGCCGCCGGGTGGGCATGGTCGGCGACGGCATCAACGATGCCCCTGCCCTGGCCGCTGCCGACGTGGGCCTGGCCATCGGCACCGGCACGGACGTGGCCATCGAGGCCGCCGACATCACCCTCATCTCCGGCTCGCTGTCCGGTGTCGTCACCGCGATCCGGCTGTCTCGCGCGACCATGCGCAACATTCGGCAGAACCTGTTCTTCGCTCTGGTCTACAACGCTGTTGGCGTCCCGGTCGCCGCCGGAGCCCTCTACCCCGTGTGGGGCATCCGGCTCAGCCCGATCATCGCGGCTGCCGCCATGGCCCTGTCCTCCCTGTCCGTGGTCACCAATGCCAACCGGCTGCGCCACTGGCGCTCAGCTCCGCTGACCGGTGCCGTTCCTACCGTGGTCAAGCCACGCGTGGAGGTCCCGGAGGACCGTCACACCGCCAGTCCGGGCACGCCCCGCGACCGCACGGACACCTCGGTCGAGACCACCACGGTCACCGACCCGGTCTGCGGCATGAGCATCAGCCCGGACGCCGCCGCCGAACAGCGCGAACTGGACGGCCACACCTACCACTTCTGCTCCCAGCAGTGCGCCAGCACGTTCGACGCCGACCCCGCCCGCTATGTCAGAGCCGGCGCATAGGAGCGCCCGAGACCCTACGGAGTCAGCCATGACCAAGCAGGCCGAACCCCCGCCTCCGGGCGACCGGCCTTCGCCGGCCGCGCCGCCTCCGCCGCCCGCCTGGCGGCACTGGCTGTGGCCGCTGGCGATCCTCCTGGCCGTCGGCCTGTGGGTGGCGCTGCCCGGGACGCGTTCCAGCGAGCCGGTGAAGATGGACCTGACGTACTCGAAGTTCCTCACCGACGTCGACAGCGGCAAGGTGAAGAACGTCACCCTCAAGACCGACGGCGAGGCGAGCGGCACGCTCACCAATGGACACCGCTTCACCACCGTCGTCCCCGTCCAGCTTGCCGGTGACCAGTTGCTGAACCGCCTGGAGAAGAACAAGGTGGCGGTGACGGCCTCGCCGCCCTCCACCTCGCCGTCCTTCGGTTCCCAGGTGCTGTCCTGGATCCTGCTGCTCGGCCCGTTCGTGCTGATCATCTGGTTCTGGCGCAGGCTGTCGAAGGGCGCGGCCGGCCAGATGCAGGGCATGCTGGGCGGCGTCGGCAAGTCCAAGGTCAAGGTGTTCGACGCGGAACGCCCGGAGACGACGTTCGTAGACGTCGCCGGGTACGAGGGCGCCAAGGCCGAGATCGCCGAGGTCGTTGACTTCCTGCGCCGGCCCGACCGTTACCGCCGTGCCGGGGCGATGGCACCGCGTGGCGTCCTGATGGTCGGCCCGCCCGGCACCGGCAAGACACTGCTCGCCCGGGCGGTCGCAGGCGAGGCCGAAGTGCCGTTCCTGTCGGTGGCCGGGTCCAGCTTCGTCGAGATGTACGTCGGGGTCGGCGCCGCTCGGGTGCGGGACCTGTTCGCCGAGGCCCGCAAGCGGGCGCCCGCCATCGTCTTCGTCGACGAGATCGACGCGCTCGGCAGCCGCCGCGCCGCGGCCGGATCGATCGTCTCCAACGACGAACGCGAGCAGACGCTCAACCAACTCCTCTCGGAGATGGACGGGTTCGAGGCATCCGAAGGCATCGTCGTCCTGGCCGCCACAAACCGGCCCGAGGTCCTGGACCCTGCCCTGTTGCGCCCCGGACGCTTCGACCGCCAGGTCACCATCCCGCTGCCCACCCTGGCCGAGCGCGCTGCGATCCTGGCCGTGCACTGCCAGGACAAGCAGCTGGGCCCCGACCTCGACCTGGACGTGGTGGCGCGCGGCACGCCTGGCTTCTCCGGCGCGGACCTGGCCAACCTGGCCAACGAGGCCGCCATTGTGGCCGTGCGCGACGGTCGCGAGGTGCTGGTCGCGGAAGATTTCGACGCGGCCCGGGACCGGATCCTGCTCGGCCGCCGGGAGGGCTCGAACGTGCTGTTGCCCGCCGAGAAGGAGGCCGTGGCCGTCCACGAGGCCGGGCATGCCCTGGTTGCTGCACTGTCTCCGAGCGCGGATCCGGTGGCCAAGGTCACCATCCTGCCTGCGGGACAGGCCTTGGGAGTGACCGAGCAACTGCCTTTGGTGGAGCGGCACTTGTACGGTGAGGACTACCTCACCCAGACGCTCGCGGTACGGCTCGGCGGCCGCGCAGCCGAACTGGTCGTCCTGGACCAGGGGTCCACCGGGGCGGCCAACGACCTCGCGGGCGCCACCGAGTTGGCCACCAAGATGGTCCGCGAGTTCGGCCTCTCACCGGCCCTCGGTCCCGTCGGTTACCCGCAGGGCGGGTCGGTGTTCCTCGGCAGCGGCGGTCCCGCCATGAGCAGCCGTTCCTTCGCCGAGGCCACTCAGGCCGCCATCGACGCCGAGGTCGCCCGCCTGCTCCGGGAGGCCGAGCAGCAGGCCACCGATCTGCTCACCGAACACCGTACACAGCTGGACGAGTTGGCGGATCTGCTGCTCAAGCAGGAGACGGTGGACGGCACCGTGGTCTACGGCCTCCTGGGCACCGAACCCCCGAGTGCCCACCCCACCGGCGAGACGATCGCGCCCCGTCGCGTCTCCGTCACCAAGGAATCCGCCGCACACCGCAGTGGCCATGCGCACGCGGCACCCGCTCCGGCCCCGGGCCAGGACCGGTCGCCCGGCACGTCTACGAAGGCCGAGCCATGACATGCCCCGTTATCCCCCGACAGGAGCTGCCCAGGGCGGCGCACAGATGGTGGGTGCTGGCATCGCCATGGGGCAGATCGGCCGGGGCCTCGGCCTGACCGGGCTGGACCGGGTGGTCAACCCACGAGGCGCCCGCCGACCGGCGAGGAGAGAGGTGACCGAAGATGCTGCAGAACGTGGACGTGGGTCGGCGGTGCCTGGACGCCTACCGCTCGTGCGCGGGCGACGCGGTCGTGGACGAACTGCGCCGTCTCGCGGAGCCGTTGGACGGCGTGCGGGTGCTGCACGTGAACGCCACCGCCTACGGCGGCGGCGTGGCGGAGATCCTGCGCTCCGAGGTGCCGCTGCTGCGCGACCTGGGCGTCGTCGCCGAGTGGAAGACCATCACCGCGGAGCAGGGTTTCTTCGAGGTGACCAAGGCTGTCCACAACGGCCTGCAGGGCGATCCGCGCGGCGTGACCGACGATGAGTGGCAGGTGTACGACACCGCCTCCGAGCAGGTCGCCGCACAGTTGGAGGAGTCGTACGACGTGGTGGTCGTGCACGACCCGCAGCCGCTGGCCCTGCCACATCTCCACGGCAGAGGCGGGGCGAAATGGGTGTGGCGCTGCCACATCGACAGCTCCCGGCCCAACCCGCACGTCTGGGCCCGGCTGCGGCCGCTGCTGTCCGCCTACGACGCCGGCGTCTTCACCCTGGGCGGGTTCGTCCCGCCCGACATCCCGGTGAACCGGGTGGAGATCATTCCCCCCGCGATCGACCCGCTCAGCCCGAAGAACATGCCCGTGGACGACACGCTCACGACCGGCGTGCTGGACTGGATCGGCGTGGACACCGCACGCCCGCTGCTGGTGCAGGTCTCCCGCTTCGACCCCTGGAAGGACCCGCTTGGCGTCATCGACGCCTACCGGGCGGTTAAGCGCCAGGTACCGGGTGTGCAGCTGGCCCTGGTCGGCTCGATGGCCCTGGACGACCCGGAGGGCTGGCGGGTCTACCGGCAGATCACGTCCGCCGCAGCTGATGACCCGGACATCTCGCTGTTCACCAACCTCACCGGGGTCGGGAACATCGAGGTCAACGCCTTCCAGCGGCACGCCGACGTGGTCCTTCAGAAGTCGCTGCGGGAGGGTTTCGGTCTGGTGGTGTCCGAAGCCACCTGGAAGGGCACGCCGGTGGTCGCGGGCCGGGCCGGCGGAATTCCGCTGCAGCTGCCCGACGGGGTCGGCGGTCACTTGGTGGACACCGTCGACGAGTGTGCCCAGGCGGTTCTGGGCCTGCTCGCTGATCCGGTGGATGCGCGCCGTCTCGCCGTCACCGGGCGGGAGCTGGTGCGCGAGCGGTTCCTGCTGCCCCGCCTCATCGGCGACGAACTCCGTCTGATCACCAGCCTGCTCGGCCACGCCCCCGCGCCCCCGACGGCGTTGGCTGCCGCGGGCACGGCGGGCGAAGACCGGGATCCGGTCTGCGGGATGCGTGTGGACGGTGCCGGCGTCCACCCCACGGAGTACCGGGGCCGAGCCTTCCAATTCTGCTCCGCCTCCTGCGCCCGTCAGTTCGCCGCCGACCCTGAGCTGTTCTGGCGCGCCGTGGCACGAGCCGCCCGGAGCGCCTCCGCCACCGCGTGAACCACGAAGGAGTGGCCGTCATGTCCGAGCTGCGTCGGGACCCGTTCACCCGAGACTGGGTGGCCATCGCGCCCGGCCGCCGCGAGCGCCCTCGGCAGATGCCCGCCCCGGTCGGCTCGCACGTACGCCGGGTTCCAGCCGCTGATCCGGCCTGTCCCTTCTGCCCGGGCCGCGAGGAGTCCACCCCGCCCGAGCTGTGGCGCCTGCCCGCCCTCGTCGATACCTCACCCGGCGCCTGGCGGCTGCGAGTCGTGCCCAACAGATACCCCGTCGTGGCCTCTGCCGACAGGCCCGCCCGCCACCACACCACCGGACTGCACACCTCGGCGGAGGGTATCGGCAGCCACGAGGTCGTGATCGAATCCCCCGCCCACGATTGGGACTTGCCCGACGGTGACGATGCCGCTGTCACCGACGTCCTGCGTGCCTACCGGGCCCGCTGCCTTGCCCTGCGCGACCGCCGCCCGGGCCTGGTCCTGCCCTTCCGCAACCACGGTGCGGCGGCGGGCACGTCGCTGCCCCACCCTCACTCGCAGATCGTCGCGACACCGATCGTTCCGGCCCGCTTCCGCCAGCTGTTCGACGTCGCCCGTGCCTACTACGACGACCACGGCAGCTGCCTGTACACCGACCACACCACAGCCGAACTCACCGACGGCGAGCGCGTCATCGCCACCACAGGCCACGCCGCCGCGCTGGCCCCCTTCGCCGCCCGCACACCGTACGAGACCTGGATAGTGCCCCGCCGCCACCAGGCATCCTTCGCCGACGCCTCCGACGAGGACCTGAAACAGACCGCGGGACTCCTGCGCCAGATCCTCGGGGCACTGTGCGATCTGCTCGGCGACGTCCCCTACAACTACGCTTTGATCAGCGCCCCCAACGGCGAGGAGACCACCGCCTACTTCGCCTGGCACCTCCAGATCGCCCCCCGCCTGACCGAGCCCGCCGGGTTCGAACTCGGCACCGGCATCGCGGTCAACCCCGTCCCGCCCGAACAGGCCGCCGCCCACCTGCGTCAGGCTCTGGCGGCCCGCCCTGCCCCTCCCGTACCCCAGACGGCCGCCGCTTCGGCCTCCGACCGCTCCCGGACGCGGGATCGCACGGCCGGCAGGCAACCATGAAGACGAGCAGTGACGTGAGCGACGTCCCCGTACGACCGGACAACGGCCGTCCCGTACCCGCCCGGCAGTCGGAGCCGACCGCCGGGCCGGAAGCGGCTGGACGGCCTCGGTGGCAGGTGTGGGCGTGGTGGGCCGGTATGGTCGCTGTCGTCGCGCTTGCCGTGGCCGGAGGCGTCTCCCACCGCCACGAACTGGCGGGCACCTCCCATCTCCTCACCCACCTCAGCATTCTCAAACTGGCCGTTGCCCTCGCCTTCGAGGCGGCGTCGTTCGTCTCCCTCGCTGTTCTCCAGCGATGGCTGCTGCGCGGGGCGGAAACACGGCCTGGCCTGGGGACCATGACAGGGCTCACGTTCGCCGCGAACGCGATGGCCGGCGCGGTCCCGGGCGGCAGTGCCCTGTCCGTTGCGTGGGTGATCCGCCAGCTCCGTCGCCGGGGCATCGTGCTGGCGCTTGCTGCGGCGATGCTCGTCGTCGCCGGGGCCCTGTCCATACTCGCTCTCGCGCTGCTTCTGACGGTCGGTGCGCTGGTGGCCGATCCGGACGGACCGGGGGCGGGGCTGCGGACCGTGGTTCTCACGGCCGCGGTGGCGCTCACCGCAGCGATCGTGGTGGCCGTCTGTCTCACCCGGTCCTCGGGTCTGCGCCGCGCGATCCGGTACGTGGGGCGGCGCGTCACCGGGCGATGGCGGATCGGGAGGCGGCTCGGCAACCTGCTTACCGACGTGCTGCACCAGGCCGAGACCATCCAGCCCGGGCTGCACGGCTGGGTCCGTCCCTTCGGGTGGGCGCTGCTGAACTGGGTGTGCGATGCCGCTGCCCTGACCGCCTCCCTGTGGGCGCTGGGCATCGATGTGCCTTGGCGCGGCCTCCTGATCGCCTATGGGCTGACCCAGATTTCGATCAGCCTGCGCCTCACCCCCGGCAGTCTCGGCGTCGCCGAGGCCAGCCTGAGCACCGTGCTCGTCGTCCAGGGTCTGCGCGCCGACCAGGCGATCGCCGCCGCGCTCCTCTACCGCGTCGTCAGCTTCTGGGCCGTTCAGCCGATCGGCTGGGCGGCCTGGCTCCACCTCACCCTCCGGGACACCCGCTCTCTTACCCGCACCAGTCCCGCGGGCCCGAGGGCATCCGCCGCCGACGGGACCACGAGACCGCATGCGCGCTCCTCCTGGCACCGCGAAGGTCACCGCAATCGACACGGCACTCCACGAAACAGGTGACGAGCATGTTGATGAACAAGGTCGAGTCCGCCCTGGTCAACAGCGGCCCGCGCAGAGCGCTGCAGCGGTTCTACGAAGCACCGCTACTGGCCCGCCTCGGCGGCCGGATCCCGGGCGGACGGGCCCTGGAGATCGGCTGCGGGAGCGGGTACGGCACACGGCTCATCCTGGACCGCTTCGGCGCCGCCTCGGTGGACGCCGTCGATCTGGACCCCCGGGCCGTCGAGTCCGCCCGCCGACGCCTGGCCGGATACGGCGATCGGGTCCGGCTGGCCGTGGGATCCGCGACCGACCTGCGGGCCGCCCTGGAAGCCGAGGACGACGGCTACGACGCGGTGTTCGACTTCGCGATCATCCATCACGTCGAGGACTGGCGCGCAGCCGTCGCCGAGGCGGCCCGGGTACTGCGTCCGGGCGGGCGCTTCTACTTCGAGGAAGTCACCCTCACCGCCCTGAACCGCCCTACCTACCGGCGCCTGTTCGACCATCCCGGCAAGGACCGTTTCACCGCCGGTGACTTCCTCGCCGAGCTGCCCCGTCACGGCCTGTACCCGGACGAACAGTGGTGCACCCGGGTTGGCGGCGACTACGTCCTGGGCGTCGCCGAATTGCGCCTGGCGGACTGACCGACGGCATCCCATCGCCACGCACGAACACGGAGGAAGGATCATGACCACGAAGACATCCGACGCCCGGGCCTACCTGGTGGGAGGAGGTATCGCCTCCCTGGCTGCCGCGGTGTTCCTGATCAGGGACGCCGGACTGCGCGGGGAGAACATCCGCATCCTGGAGGAACTCCCGGTCGTCGGCGGCGCGCTCGACGGCACCGGCGACCCGGGCCGCGGCTTCGTCGCCCGCGGCGGACGCATGTTGGAAGAAGAAGCGTACGTCTGCCTGTGGGACCTGCTGGAGACCATCCCGACGCTCACTGACCCCGACAAGACCGTCAAGGACGAGGTGTGGGAGTTCAGCAGCGAGTGGCCCTCGCACGCCGGCGCCCGCCTCATCGACCGCGACCACAAGATCCTCGACCCGGCCGCCTTGGGCCTGAACCTGCGGGACAAGGCCGAGTTGGTCCGCCTGCTGGCGCTGCCGGAGCACGTCATTGGTGCCCGTCGCATCGACGAGTTCTTCTCCGATCACTTCTTCGCCACGAACTTCTGGGCCATGTGGCGCACCACCTTCGCCTTCCAGAACTGGCACAGCGCCATCGAACTCAAACGCTACATGCTCCGCTTCGCTCAGGAGCTGCCGCGCATCCACACTCTGGCCGGCGTGCGTCGTACCCGCCTGAACCAGTTCGACTCGATCGTCCGCCCCATCCAGCAGTGGCTCGCCGACCGCGGTGTGGTCACCGAACACGGCACCACGGTCACCGACGCGGACTTCACCGGCGACGCCGTGAGCGGCCGCCGGATCACGGCACTGCGCGTCGTACGCGACGGCCGGCCGGGCACGTACGAACTCGGCGAGCACGACTACGCCTTCATCACCCTCGGGTCGATGACCGCGGACGCCGCCTACGGCGCCGACGACCGCGCGCCCGAGCTGATCCGCGACAAACGTGACGGCGCCTTCCGACTGTGGGAGGCCGTCGCCCGCAAGGCCCCCGACTTCGGCCGCCCCAACACCTTCTGCGGCAACGTCGACGCCAACAAGTGGGAGTCGTTCACCCTCACCATGCGCAGCCCGCTGCTGATCCACCGCATCCAGGACTTCTCGGGCAATGTCCCCGGTGCCGGCGGACTGATGACCTTCAAGGACTCGGCGTGGCTGATGTCGCTGGTGGTGCCACACCAGCCGTACTTCGCCGCCCAGCCCGAGGGCACCTACACCGCCTGGGGCTATGGACTGTTCCTCGACGAAAAGAGCGACTACGTCGACAAGACGATGTCGGAGGCCACCGGACAGGAGATCCTCACCGAACTCGTCCACCAGCTCGGCTTCGAGGACGCCTTGGACGAGATCCGAGCCACGACCACCGTCGTCCCGGTGATGATGCCCCATATCACCAGCCAGTTCGCCCCGCGCCGGGTCGAGGACCGGCCCCTGGTCCTTCCGCGCGGTGCTCGGAACTTCGCGTTCCTGGGCCAGTACACCGAGATTCCCGAGGACGTGGTCTTCACGGTGGAGTACTCGGTGCGTGGTGCCATGCACGGCGTGTACGGGCTGTTGGGCGTCGACCGGCCGATCCCCGGCATCTACCACGCCCTGTCAGACCCCGAGGTCGCACTCAGCACCCTCAAGGCGGCCCTGGCCTGACATCCCTACCGGCATCGGCAGCCTGCCCGGCGCACCGCCGGGACCGGCTGCCGCATCGCCTGTGCCGCCCCACCGATGGAGGTGAGGTCCGTGCCACGGCACCCGACACCGCTGGCCGCTGCCGCCCGGGTCGGAGAGATCGCCACCGTGCTCTGGGCCGGCGGATTCCGCTGGCTGGTCGACGCCCTCGGCCTGCGGGCCTGCGTGTCATTGCGCTGCCGGGCCCTGTGCACCCTGGGGCTGCGGCCGTGCGAGCGCCACGCGGCCATGGACCGGCCTCTGCCGGGGCGCATCCGCCACGTCCTGGAACAACTGGGGCCGACCTTTGTCAAGGCCGGGCAGATGCTCGCGCTGCGCCCGGACTACGTGCCCGCCGCATTCGCCGAGGCACTACAAGGGCTCTACGCCGACGTACCACCGTTCCCGGCCGCGGACGCGGCCCGGGTCGTCACCGAGGAACTCGGTCGGCCACCGCGGGAGGCGTTCGCTGAGTTCGAGCCGGAGCCCTTCGCGGCCGCCTCCCTGTCCCAGGTGCACCGGGCGCGGCTGCCCGACGGCACCGAGGTGGCGGTGAAGGTGCAGCGGCCCGGGGTGGACACGCAGGTGGAGGAGGACCTGGTGCTGCTGCGCTGGCTTGCGCGGCGCCTGGAGCGGCGCAGTGCGGCGGCGCGCCGGTTCCGCCCGGCCGACGCCGTCGAGGAGGTTGCCGAATGGACGCGACGGGAGCTCGACTTCCGCCGGGAGGCCAGTACTGCGCAGGAGCTGCGCCGCCACTTCGCCGACGAAGACTCGGTGATCATCCCGCGGGTGCACGAGCGGTGGACGGCGCGGCGAGTGCTGACCATGGACCTTCTTCACGGGCAGCGGCCGGCCCCGGCCGCCGAGTTGCGGCAGGCCGGGCTCGACCCGCAGCGCGTCCTCGAGACGGGTGCGCGCGCGGTGCTGCGGCAGGTCTTCGAGTTCGGGGTCTTCCACGCCGACCCCCACCCGGGCAATCTGCTCCTGCTACCCGGCGACAAGGTCGCCTTCCTGGACTTCGGCATGTTCGGGCGCGTGGACTCCCGGCAGCGCCACCGCATGGGCCTGATGCTGTGGGCGCTCGTGGACGGCGACTACGACACCGCCGTCGGGCAGCTGCTGCGCCTGTCGGAACGACGCCCGGGAGCCGACGTGCCCGGCTTCCGGCGGGCCGTCGCCGGCCTCGTCGACGACTGGTACGGCCAGCCGGCCCGGGAGTACTCAGTGGCCCGGTTGCTGCTGGCCGAGCTCGGCGCGGGCGCGGCGCACGACATCGTCTTCCCGCGCGAGCTCATGCTCCTGGCCCGCACCCTGCTCACCCTGGAATCCACCGCCGCGCTCATCGACCCGGACATCACCCTCGCCGACCTCACCCGCACGGTGCTGCCCGACCTGAAGGGCATCCTGCTCCCCGCTCTTCCCACCCCCACCGCGCTCGCCCACGCGTGGGCGGACACCAGCCGGGCCCGGCTGGTCCTCGCTCTCGAACTGGACCTCCCTGAAGCACTTCAGCACCTGAACGATCTCCTCACTGCCGCCACCGCGCCGCCCGCCCCCTCCCCGCAGCGAGAGCGGGCGCCCCTGCTCGCGCTCCTGACCGCCGCGGCGGCCGGGGCGGCGCTGGCCCGCCTCGGCCGCCGGAGACGCTGATGAGCGCACGGATCTGCGCACCGCGGCCTGCCGTGAGGATGGGACCGTTCGGCCCAGTGCTAAGGCCTTTAGTACCTGTGCGGGGTTGCCCTACGTGAGGGAACCTGGAGGTCAAGGGAATCTGGCCACAGCGACACTCGGGAGCCGGAGATGAAACCGAAACTGCTCACGGGCATCGTGGTCGCGGCAGTCGTTGCCGTCGTACTTCTCTGGCTCGGTGTCTCGCCCTACGTACTGCTTCTCATCGCCTTCGTGTCGGCGTGCCCGCTGAGCATGGCTTTCATGCACGGGGGCCATAGTGCTCACGGCGAGGGGCCGCACGCGCGTGAGGGTGAGGAGCACCCCGAGCATCACCATGGCGACCGCGGTGGGAGCAGGTTCACGAAGAAGGGCCCGCAGTACCACTGAGTCGTGCGCAGGCCGGGGGGACACAGACCTCGGACCGCCAAGAAGGGACTGGCACCATGAGCAGCATCGCTCGCCGTATCGCGGACCTGTTCCGGACCAAGGCGAACAAGGTCCTGGACCGGGCTGAGGATCCGCGTGAGGTGCTGGACTACTCCTACGCGAAGCAGCAGGAGTTGCTGCTGAGGGTGCGGCGCGGTGTGGCGGACGTGGCCACCAGCCGCAAGCGCCTTGAACTGCAGATGTCCACCCTGGAACAGTCGAGCGGCAAGCTTCAGGGGCAGGCCCAGCAGGCCCTCGCCGTCGGCCGGGAAGACCTCGCTCGGGAGGCCCTGGGACGCCGGGCGGCGGTGGCCGCGCAGCTCACAGACCTGCAGGGGCAGTATGCCGCGCTTGAGGCCCAGGAAGAGAAGCTGACCCTGGCCTCGCAACGCCTCGAAGCCAAGGTGGATGCCTTCCGGACCCGGAAAGAGACCCTCAAGGCCACCTATACCGCGGCCGAGGCGCAGACCCGGATCACCGAGGCCGTGACCGGCATCGGCGAGGAGATGGGCGACGTCGGCATGGCCATCCAGCGGGCCCAGGACAAGACCGAACAGCTGCAGGCCCGCGCCGGGGCACTGGACGAGCTGATCGCCTCCGGCGCCCTGGAGGACGCAACCCTCCCGGCCGGCCGCGACGACATCCAGACCGAGCTGGACAAGGCGTCCGCGGCCGGGGACATCGAGCTGGAACTGGCCCGGATGAAAGCCGAGCTCCCCGCTGCCCCCGAGGCACCGCCCGCGCTGGAAGACCGCCCGTCTGCAGACGCGGACCGGGAGCCGGACAAGGAGGCACCGTCGTGATCATGCGGATTCTCGGCGAAGGCCAGTACGAGATCGCCGACGCCCACCTGGACAAGCTCAACGAGCTGGACGCCGTGCTGCAGTCGGCTGCCGCCTCCGGCGACGAACGGGCGTTCGCCGTCGGACTGCGGGCGCTGCTGGACGCAGTACGCGCCCTGGGCACCCCGCTGCCGGCCGACACACTCGCGCCGTCGGACCTGATCCTGCCCGACGCGGACACCGGCCTGCACGAGGTCGAGGCGCTGCTGGGCGACGAGGGCCTGATCCCGGGGTGATGGTCGTGCGTAGCCGCTTCGCTCCCGACCGGCAGCTGACCGCCCGCATGGGCCTGACGATGTTCCTGCTCGGGCTGTTGTACGTCGCGTTCGTCGCCGTGCTGATCGCGCTGCTCAAGTCGTGGATCCTGGTGGTGGTCATCGCCGCCGGGCTGCTGGCCGCCCAGTACTGGTTCTCCGACCGGATCGCCCTGTTCGCGATGCACGGCCGCATCGTCACCCCCGAAGAGCAGCCCCAGCTGCACGGTGTCGTCGACCGGCTGTGCACCACCGCGGACATGCCCAAGCCGCAGGTGGCCGTCTCCGAGATGGACCTGCCCAACGCGTTCGCCACCGGCCGCAACGCCGACCACGCCGTGGTGTGCGTGACGACAGGCCTGCTGCGCCGCCTGGAGCCCGAGGAACTCGAGGGCGTACTGGCCCATGAACTGTCCCACGTCGCGCACCGCGATGTCGCGGTGATCACCATCGCGTCGTTCCTGGGCGTGATCGCCGGGCTCATGGTCCGCTTCGCCTTCTACTCCGAGCTGTTCGGCGGCGGGCGCGACCGGCGCGACGACCAGAACACCGCCGCTCTGCTGTTCGCGGTCATGGCGGTCTCGGCCCTCGTCTACGCGCTCAGTTTCCTGCTCATCCGTGCCCTGTCCCGGTACCGGGAGCTGGCGGCCGACCGGGCCGCCGCCCTGCTCACCGGCCGCCCCTCGGCGCTGGCGTCGGCGTTGACCAAGGTCACGGGCGATATCGCCCGCATCCCCACCCAGGACCTGCGCACCGCGCAGGCCTTCAACGCCTTTTTCTTCACTCCCGCCCTCGGACCAGGCACGGTCGTGGCGAATCTGTTCTCCACCCACCCCACCCTGGAGCGCCGCCTGGAGCAGCTCGGGAAGATATCCGCCGAGTTGGGCCGCCAGGCCTGACGAGACGCACGTCAAGGAGGACCCCGGCATGGCAGGCGGCCCTGTCGCACAGACCACCCGGCGTGCCCTGGTAGTCGACGACGAGGTGGAGCTGGGCCGCCTGGTCGGCGACTACCTCTCCCGGGAGGGGTTCGCCGTGGACGTCGTACGGACTGGCGCTGACGCCCTGGAGTCGGCGCGGTCCGCGGAACCTGACGTGGTGGTCCTCGACCTGATGATGCCAGGTATCGACGGGGTGGAGGTGTGCCGACAGCTCCGCACCTTCACCGACGCATACGTGATCATGCTGACTGCTCGTGCGGACGAGGTCGACAAACTCGTCGGCCTGTCCGTGGGCGCCGACGACTACCTGACCAAGCCGTTCAGCCCGAGGGAGTTGGTCGCCCGGGTCAAGGCAATGCTGCGCCGGCCCCGGGCCGGGCAGCCGATGCCGGGGCAGGAGCTGGTGCGCCGCTTCGGGGACCTGGCCGTCGACCCGGAGGCGCGGGAGGTCACCGTCGCCGGTCGCCCGGTCGAGTTGACCCGACTGGAGTTCGACCTGCTGGAGGCGCTGTCGTCCCGTCCGCGTCTGGCGTTCAGCCGACGGC
The DNA here is from genome assembly GCF_042895285.1 of Streptomyces sp. NPDC001406. Lineage (NCBI taxonomy): Bacteria > Bacillati > Actinomycetota > Actinomycetes > Kitasatosporales > Streptomycetaceae > Streptomyces > Streptomyces sp. NPDC001406. Next base: position 28,429 of record NZ_JBIAWG010000026.1, on the reverse strand, counting down.
AGCTGATCGGGCGGGTCTGGGGGCCCGACTGGGGCGGCGACGAGCACATCGTGGATGTCCACGTCGCCCGTCTGCGGCGCAAGCTCGGCGACGACCCGGCCGCCTCCCGCTTCGTGCTCACCGTGCGCGGGGTGGGTTATCGGATGGGTACCGGGTGATGACTCGGCGCCCCGGCCTGACGGCGCGGCTGGTGATGGCTCAGCTACTGGTGGTGTTCGTCGGCTTGGCCACACTTTTCGTCGTGGCCTCCGCCGTCGGCCCGCCACTGCTCAGGCGCCACCTGCGCAGCGCGGTGGGGGCGGTGTCCCCTCATCTCTCCCGGCATCTGGAGCACGCGTTCCTGGCCGCGGGCGGCATCTCCCTGGCCATCGGCATCGCGGCTTTCCTGGCTGCCGCCGTCGTTGCTGCCGTACTCCTCACGCGGCGGCTGTCCCGTCCCATCCATGAGCTGGCCGATGCGGCTGACCGCGTCACCGCCGGCGACTACACCGCGCGTCTGGGTCCGACGCGACTCGGCCCGGAGTTCGAGACCCTCACCAGCGCCTTCAACACCATGGCCGACGCCCTGGAGAACACCGAGCGCACCCGGCGCCGACTGCTCGGCGACGTCGCCCACGAACTGCGCACCCCACTCGCCACCATCGAGGCATACCTGGAGGGCCTCGCCGACGGGGTACGCACCCTCGACGAACACACCCTGGAGGTGCTGGGCGCGCAGACCACCCGGCTGCACCGGCTGGTCGAGGACATTTCGCTGGTCTCCCGAGCCGAGGAACACCAGCTCAGCCTGGCCCGGAGCACTCTCCCGGCGGCCCGGCTGGTCGACGCGGCCGCGACCGCCGTTCGCCCGGGCTTCCGGACCAGGGGCGTGGACCTGCGTGTCATGGTCGCCCCCGGCACACCCGCGGTCGACGCGGACCGGGACCGGCTTGTCCAGGTGCTGGTCAACCTGCTGACCAACGCGCTGCGTCACACCCCGTCGGGTGGGACGGTCACCCTCGCCGCCGAACCCGCGGGCGGGGGTGCCGTGATCAGTGTCGCCGACACCGGCGAGGGCATCGCCCCCGAGCACCTGCCGCACGTCTTCGAACGCTTCTACCGGGCCGATCCGGCCCGCGATCGGGAGCATGGAGGCTCCGGCATCGGCCTGACCATCGCTCGCGCCCTCGTCCAGGCACACGGCGGCACCCTCACCGCGAGCAGTGAGGGACCAGGCAAGGGCGCGGTCTTCCGGATCGGCCTTCCACCCGCGAGCGACGGTCCGGACCTTCAGGGAAGCAACGTCGGAGCTTGACGGAATCGTCATGATTCGCCTGAACCATCGGAGCTCATAGGAGGAACGCAGAATGAGTACACGATGGTTCACACCCCGCTGGCTGGGCGCTCTGATCGCCGTCGCGCTGATCGCAGGCGCCGGGGTCGGGATCGGCCTGTGGGCAAGCGGTTCAGGCTCTTCGAAGCCCCGAGCCTCGACCCTGGTCGGGCCGGGCGACCGCGCTGTGAGCACGGCCGAGACTGCCCGTCAGAAGAAGGGCGCCGATGTGCGGGACGTGACCCTGACCGCTGCCTCCACCACCCTCCGCCTCGACGGGCACAAGGTCACCACCTGGGCCTTCAACGGAACCGTTCCCGGCCCTGAAATCCGCGTCAAGGCCGGTGACGTGCTGCGTGCCCGGGTGATCAACCGGTTGCCCGACCCGCTGACCATCCACTGGCACGGGATCGCGCTGCGCAACGACATGGACGGCGTCCCCGACGTGACGCAGAAGGCGATCAAGCCCGGCGGACAGTTCGTCTACCGGTTCACGGTCACCGACCCCGGCACCTTCTTCTACCACTCCCACGAAGGCACCCAACTGGACCGCGGACTGTACGGCCCGCTGATCGTGGACGACCCCAGGGACACCACCGCTCCCCGCCGTGACATCACCGTCTTGCTCGACGACTGGATCGAGGGCACCGGCCGCACCCCCGACCAGGTGCTCGCCAACCTCCGCTCCGGCGCCTCGAAGAATGGCGATTCCTCGGATATGGGATCCATGCCGGGTATGGACGACTCGTCGATGCCGGGGATGAACAGCTCGTCCATGGGCGGCTCGGAGATGAGCGACAGTATGCCCACCAAGGACAAGCCACTGGGCAGTGACGTAACGGACCTGACCTACCCGTACTACCTCGTCAACGGCCGTCCGGCGACGGACCCGGCCACGTTCAAGGTCACCCCCGGAGAGCGCGTCCGGCTGCGGATCATCAATGCCGCCTCGACCACCCCGTTCCGTGTCGCGGTCGGCGGCAGCCGGCTGACGCTCACCGCATCGGACGGCTTCCCGGTCCGGCCCGTCACGACCGATACCGTCCTGGTGGGCATGGGTGAGCGGTATGACGCGGTCGTCACCGTGCCCCGCAGCGGGGTCGCCCCGCTGGTCGCGAAGGTCGAGGGCGCGTCGGCGCAGGCACTGGCGGTGCTCCGTACCGGGACGGGATCGAACCCCATGCCCGACGTCAAGCCGAAGGAGCTCGGCGGCCGTCTCCTGGCGTACGCCGATCTGGAGGCCACCCACGCCGTCGCATTGCCCGCACGTCAGCCCGACCGGACCTACGCCCTTGACCTGACCGGCAGCATGACCACGTACAAGTGGGGAGCGGCCGTGGGCGGCATGAAGCGCGGCACTCTGCCGGTCCGGCAAGGCCAGCGCGTCAGGCTGGTCCTCGACAACCGCACCATGATGTGGCACCCGATCCACCTGCACGGCCACACCTTCCAGGTGGTTACCGGCTCCACCCCGGGGCCACGCAAGGACACGGTCATCGTCCCGCCCATGAGCCGGGTCACCGTCGAGGTAGAAGCGAACAACCCGGGACAGTGGGCGCTGCACTGCCACAACATCTACCACGCCGAGGCAGGCATGCTGACGATGCTGTCCTACGTGAAATAGCCAGTGGTCCCCTCCGAGGGGATGGTCCGTCCCCGGCCTGGACTCGGGGAGCTCGGAGGCGCGACACGGACTCCGCGCCGCGCCCCGTCCTGCCTCATCACTGCGGGCTGAACGGCCGTCCGGGGGTGGGGCTTTCGACCCAAGTGCCATAGCCGCAATCGCTCTACCGTCGCCACAGGGCGGGGGAACCGCGGCCTGAGGGCCCCGGCAACGATGAACACACCCATGAAAGGTCAGCCCGTGAGGAAATCCCACGTCTTCCTGGCAGCAGCAGCCGTGGACCCTTCCTGATCACGGCCCAGGCGCCCGCCGCCATCGCGGCCCGCAGCACGCCGCGGTCACCCCAGTACCCAGTTGCGGCCTGCCGCCCGCAGTCCCCGTTCGTACTCCCGCGACCAGTTGGGCTGTGGCCGAGCCGGGCATGGAGTGGCGGCGGGGCCGGGCTACGCGGCTGCGCGCGGCCCTCGGGGTGCTGGGGAGATCGGCTGCAAGTCGCGGGGCATGCACGCCTGGTCAGCACCTGGAATCGAACCCGGCATCGACGGCAGGCCCTCGGCCGGACCGTCTGCCGGAGCAGGCGTCAGGGGCCGGCGCCGCCCGTCGGGGTTCCTCTTTCTTCGAGGCGACGCAGGATTTGCGTGTTCTGCTGCCGGATCTCCTCGATGCTGCGCATAATCCGCTTGGGCGGGAACTCCTCGGGCATTCGCTCGAACATCTCAAGGCACTTCCTCATGGCCCGCTCGCCCAGCGCCGGTCCGAAGCGGCGGAATGCGGCCAGGGCTACCACGGAGGCCGCGGCGCCGATAATCATTTTCTTCACTTGATCTCTCCTTTGTGGCCGGTCTGAGCAGGGCTTCAAGATCCCTTAAGGCTGCCATTTGCCAGGGCACCGGCTTGACGAAGTTGCCCGTCCCAAAACTTCGGCCGCGGTTGCGACCTCGTAGCAATACCTGCCGTACGACAGCCTCGAGTCATGGCAGGAGGTCGGCAAGTTGAAGACGGGCGGCATCGGGCGCTCTTGCTCGTCGCGGCACTGGCTACGGCTGCAGCTCACTTGCACGCCCACATGATTCGTGACGAAGGGAACGAAGGACCGGGCCAGCTGGCTCGTTATCGCTGCCGGGAGCGGCTCTTCTGATCCGGTGGATTCGGGTTCGGCGCGCCTGGCGGCGTCCTGCTCCTGATGCCGCAGTCTGATACGCGTGACCGCGGCCGTGGATTCTGGCGACCTCCCCGGCTTCTCATTCTGGCGACCTCCACGGCTTCTCAAGGGGAGTGTGCGCCCGCCGCCTCATCGGATCCAAACCAGGGTGATCAGGCACGGCACCTCTGCGGATACGCTGCAAACGAGTAGCCGCGATGAGGGCAGACCGGGACCAGCGGCTTACCGGCAGATGCAGCGGAGGTCGTGGCGAGCGGCGTCCGACGGCTACCCGACCGGCCCCGATTGCCGAGCGCAATGGGAATCGCTGCGAAAGAGCGACCTCGACGTTCAGCGGTGTGTTCAGAGAGATTCGAAGCCGCAGCACGGAGCACAGTAAGAGAACGCGGCCATCGCATCGATGATCGGTGTCGCGACAATCTACGGCGTCCACGAGTGTGGACAGGGGATCTAGCGCTGCATTCCTTCTGTGAATCAGCGCCCTGCGAAAGGAGCACCGATCATGTCACCCGCTGATACTGCCAACCCGGCGTGGATCACCGTGCCACTGGCAGACAGCTTGCCTGGAAAGGTCGCTACTGAGATCGATCCGATCGCAAGGAAGATCGGATTTGTGCCAAACGTAGCCCGACTCCTCGCGGTCAGCCCCGACCATTTCGTTGGATGGTGGAGCTACTTCGACGAGCTGATGCGCGGACCGTCGGGCCTGAGCAAAACTCAACGAGAGATGATCGCGGTGGTTATCTCCGCCGAAGCTCGCTGCCCTTACTGCGTGGCCGCGCATGCCGCCGCACTGCGGCTGCGCACCAAGGACGCTGCCTTGGTTGACCGCCTCGCCACCAACTACCGGCACGTCGATCTTGCACGCCAAGATCGGCTGATGCTGGACTTCGCCGTCAAGCTCACCCAGACGCCCGAGGTATGCGAGGAAGAGGACATCGTTCGCCTGCGGGACGCCGGGTTCACCGACGCGGACATCCTGCATATCGTGGAAGTCACAGCGATCTTCAACTACAACGTGCGGCTGGCCACCGCCACTGGATTGCTCCCCAACGCCGGGTACCGCGAGCTCGGCCAGACCGCGGCGGCGGAAGGCTGAGGCATGGCACTGGCCCTGCGGCCGCACTCGACGATGACCTGGCCAGGTCGGGCAGCGTGTGTGGCACGGTCCGGGCGGCGTCGGCGTGTTGCCGCGTGGCGGGCCTCGGTCTTCGACTCGCCTGGATACATGTCGGCGATCGGCCGCATCGCAAGCCCGGGCAGGTGGGCGACACGGCACCCCACGTCACAGGCCACGGCCAGCGGAAGGGCACCGATCAAGGCGGGCTGCCTGCAGCTACCTGACGTTTCTCGGCCCGCCGCAGGATACGGACGTTTCCGTTCCCTTCCGGGGCGGTGTTCCGGCGGGCACAGGACGAGGCGTGGGACAGGGGACGTCCCGGTCTGATGCTCTGAGATGGCGTGCTGCATCACGCCTCGATCGCAGCGGCGGCCTCGGAGGAAGCAGGTCAGGTGCTGGGAGTCGATGGACGTGCCGGTACACCAAGATGCCTCTGCGTGTGCGGCCCGCTGGAGGCGCATTGATGGGCTGTGCGAGTGGGACGCGCCGAGCATTCGGGTAAATCTCGCGGATCTGTTCCGGTTACCGCTCGGTTGCGAGGAATGCGGTCATGGGCACAACGCCACCGACCCGATCGGAGCTTGCATGAATCCCCGAATACCCGGGAGCCGTGTGTGTGCGGTCACGCTGATGGCCGCCGGCTTCGCGCTCGCAATAGCGCCCGCCGCTGTCGCGGACGGCAACAGCGCGTTCAACGAGAAAGAGTTCCTGACCCAGACCATCACCCACCAGTTCGGTGGAGTCCGCATGGCCGAGCTGTGCGCGGACAAGGCGACCCGTGCCGACCTGAAGGGCGTGTGCGGGAAGATCAAGCAGACCCAGTCCGAGGAAATCACCGCCATACGCTCGTGGCTGAAGGCCTGGTACGGCGCGGCCGAGACCCCGATCGTGCCGCCGATGATGAAGCCGATACTGGACAAGCTCTCCGGCCTGTCGGGCCGCACGCTCGATGTGGAGCTCTCCCACCATTTCGCCATGCACTTCCGTGAGTTCCTGCCCCGCGTGGACAAGTGCCGCAAACAGGCCAAGCACGACGAGCTACGCGCCCTGTGTCAGAAGATGTACGAGACCCAGGCCGAGGAGATCAGCACGTTCGAGGCGGTCACCGCCGGAAAGCCGATCACGGTGGACGCCGGCCAGGGTGGCCTGGCCACCGCAAGCACGAACAACGGCGACGCCCGCACGGCCGGATGGCTTGCCGTCGGGGGCGTGGCCGCGGCGCTGGGCACCGCCGCCCTGGGGCGGCGCCTGCGCCACCGGTGAGAAACAGGCGCGCCAGGCACACCCTCTGGAGGCTGACCACACTGCTGCTGTGGATCAACGCGCTCGCTGGCGCCAGCGTCCCGGCGTGCTCTGGCCTCACTGGAGCGGCACCGGGAAGAGCAGTGCCGCCCCAGCCGGCTGCTGCGCCTGTGCGCCTGGTCCTGGCCGCCGTGGGCCTCAATGCGGTCGTGGTGCCCGTCGGAGTAGGGGCCGATGGGCGCCTCGCCGTGCCTGATGACGGAAAGGCGGCCGGCTGGTGGATGGACACCGCGGTGCCGGGCAGCCGCCAGGGCAGCGTCGTCATCGTCGGGCACCTGGACACCCGGCGCGGGGCCGCCGTCTTCGGCTCCCTGAGCCAGGCCAAGGTCGGCGACCCGGTCACGGTCACCACGCCCTCCGGCACGGTCGGCTACCAGGTGCGGGCGGTCACCGTACGCCGCGGAGCCGCGCTGCCCACGCAGTTCATCACCACGATCGGCCCGCCCCGCTGGTGCTGATCACCTGCACCGGGCCGTACCGCGAAGGTCGCGGTTACCGCGACCGGCTTTACATCCAAGCCGCTCCCGCCCCGCCGCCGAGCCGCTGAAGCCGACCGCCCCGGAGCCTGCGGACCGACGGGGCCCAGCGAAGACGGTTGCGGCAGTCGGCCCGGTGTTTCGCGTACAGGGCGCCTCCCCCGTACGCATCGACACCGCATCACTGGAGGCATCAATGACCTGCGCGGTCAAGGAGATGCTCAACACCTACCCCGCCGACCTGGCCGATGCGGACCGCGACAAGCTCGCACGCTGCAGCGAGGAATGGATCGCTCCCACACAGGATCAGCTTGACGCGAATGCGGACAGCAACGTCTCTGAACCGTTGCTGAGGCAGTCGCGGATTTGCTACGCCACTGCCGTTGAACCGTCGTCAGTGTTAGCGGAATTGCGGATCCAGGCGTGCCTCCCGCAAGTGGGCGGGTGTTTTACGTGGAGGTGGTGGCGGTGTGGCGGAAGAGGATGGCTGCGGCGAGGGTGAGTCCGGTCAGCCAGGCGAGGGCGAAGAGCAGGGGGCCGGTTTCGTCGAAGGTGGGGGTGAGGGCTGCGTCGATCAGGACGCGGGTGGCGCCGTAGCCGGGCAGGGCGTGTGCCCAGCCGGGCGGGGCAGGGCGAAGCATGGGGCTTTGTTCGATGCCCAGGTCGATGAAGGGCACCAGGAAGGCGATGAGGACGCCGCCGACGCGGCCGAACAGCGGGCCGAGCAGGACGCCGACGAGGCCGTAGGTGAGGGCGATCAGGACGTTCGCCGTGATGTAGAGGCCCCATTGGCGGGCGTCGAAGACAGTAGCCGTCACCGCGAGAGAGGCAGCGGTGGCCAGCAGCGCGCCGAGGACCACCACGGTCATGCGGGAGGCGAGCAGGGCTGCGGGGCGGAACCCGGCGAGGGAAAGGCGCTGGTCACCCGCGCGGGCGTCCAGGACGGTGAACAGCCCGGCGAGCGTGGCCAGGGATGCGATGGCGATCGGCGCCATGGTGCCGCCGTGGATGTCGGGCAGCCACGCCCGCTGGAGGAGCGTGCGGCCGCCTTCGCGCACGGTCAGCGACGTGGATTCCTCGGGGGTGGTGGCCACGGTGAGGAGGATGAAGAGGACGGGCACCGCGATGAGCAGCATCCACAGCACCCGGTTGCGGCCGGCCTCCCGCAGCCCCGTTCGCACGCCCGCGGCCAGTTGGGCCGTGGTCGAGCCGGGCCGGGCGTGGCGGCGGGGACGGGCGACACGGCTCGTCGTGGTGATCACCATCCAGCTGACCGCGGTCGCTGCGGCGGCCCAGATCAGGGCCCAGCCCAAGTCACCGATGCGGCCGCCGTGGCCGGAGGGCAAGTCCACCATCCACAGCGTCACGAAGTGCGTCGGCAGCACCCGGGTCGCCGCACGGTCCGCCGCGCCCATCACGGGCCCGAAGAAGACGTCCAGGATCCAGACGAACAGCACCAGCACGGTGCCGTTGACCGGGCTGGTCACGGTCGCGCCGATCAGTGCCCCGATGGCCAGGTAGATCAGTGCGTACATCAGTGTTCCGGCCAGTACCCGCCCCGGGGCGTCACCGAGTCCGGTCCGTAGCTGCAGGGCCAGCAGAGCTGCGGCAGTGGCCAGCAGGGCCAGGACCAGGCCGGTGGCCATCCGGGCGGCTACCAGGCGGTGGGTGGTCAGCCCGGCCAGGACCAGGCGGCGGTCGGCGGCGCGGGCGGCACGCACTTGGAAGTACATGGCGATCGCTGCGATGAATCCCGCCGCCCATCCGGCCGTGGCGGACTGCACGGCGGGCCCGCCGGTGCCGCCGAGCAGTTCGGCGGCGTCCGCCAGCGGGCGCGCGGCCACCACCACGAACACCACCGGCACCAGGACGAGCACCAGCAGATTCACCGGGGTCCGTGCGGCCTCGGCGAGGAACCGGCGGGTGAACGGCAGGGCTGTCATCGGGGCACCGCCCGACCGTCCCGCAATTCCACAATGCGGTCGAAACGCTCCTGGTCGGTCACGAAGTGACTGATGATCAGAACCGACCGTCCCGCCTGGCGGCGCTCGCCGACCAGGTTCCAGAACTTGAGGTAGGTGTCGAAGTCGAAGCCCGCGTACGGCTCGTCCAGCAGCAGCACTTCCGGGTCCGCGAGCAGCGCCAGGCCCAGGTTCAGCTTGGACAGGGTCCCGCCGGAGAGTTGGTCCGCGCGGGTGCTCGCGTAGCGTTCGAAGCCGAGGGCCGCGTAGATCTCCCGGCGCGAGCGGCGCTCGGCCTCGCCGGTCATGGCGTAGGCGCGGCCGAACAGCTCGAAGTGTTCGTCGCAGGTGAGGCGTTCGTAGACGACCGGCTCCTGCGGGCAGTAGCCCAGGTTCCCGGTGTGCGTCACGGTACCGGCGTCGGCGGCCAGCGCCCCGACCAGGATCTTCATCAGGGTGCTCTTACCGGAGCCGTTCTCGCCCACGATGCCGACCACTTCACCGGCGCCCAGGGTGAGGTCGACGCCGCGCAGCACTGCTGTCCGGTGCCGGGCCGGCCATACGCCGCGCCGGTAGGTCTTCTCGATGCCGGTCGCCTCCAGCACGGTACGGAAGGAGGTTGCCCGCGCTGGTTCTGCCGCGGGGCCGGGCGCCGCGTCTGCCTGCCGCGACCCGCTGGTCTGCGTTTTCCGGAGCTCCCCGCCGCTCACGGCCGGCTCCCGGTCTCGGACGCCGTTCGCGTGCGAGGCGGCAGGTCGCGCAGGGTGTCTCCGACGGCGTAGACCAGGGCGGCAGTGATAGTGGTAGCACCCCACAGGCCCCAGGCGGCCGCGGGCGCGTCCTCGGCCAGGAGCCCGGGGAGGGCGAGTACACCAGCCACCGGCAGAGCAATCGCCACCTGCCACGACGGACCGCCCACACGGTGCACCCGGACGCCGCACGCTGCGACGATCACGAGGCCGACGGCGATCAGGACCCAGGTCAGTACCGTCATCACCGCTCACCTCCGGGCCGCGGGCCGATGCGGCCCGCGGACACCACCGTCGGCCTGCGGTCGACTGGTGGCCGATGGCGCAGCTTCGGCCAGAACGCCGGTGTCCGTGCCGCGTACGCGGTCCACTGCTCACCGAACCGGGCGGCGACCTCGCGTTCCTCGCTGCGGGCCAGCCGGGCGTACACGTACACCAGGACCGGGAACATGATCAGGGTCGGGATGGTCGGCCACTGCAGCAGGAAACCGATCATGATGAGCAGGAAGCCGTCGTACTGCGGGTGCCGCACGAGGGCGTACAGCCCCGTGGTGGCCAACCAGTCGTGCTGAGCGGCCTCGTGCAACACCTTCCACGCGGCAGCGATCAGCCAGAAGCCGGCGCCGATGGCGACATAGCTGGCGAGGTGGAAGGGGCTGAGGTGCGGGTCGCCGGTCCAGCCGGTCAGGTCGTTCCACAGGTGGCCGCCCGCATGGGTGTCCTTCAGCAGCGGGAAGCGCGAGCCCAGCCAGCTGCCCAGCAGGTAGATCGTCAGCGGGGTGCCGTACATCTCGGTGAACAGCGCCACCAGAAAGGCGCTGTAGGCGCCCATCGCCCGCCAGTCCCGCTTGCTCTTCGGGTGGAAGAAGCTCGCGGCGAAGGCGATGAACAGCAGGGTGTTGAGCACCACCAGCGGCCACAGGCCGTATGCGGCGTCAGCCATCACTTCCTCCTTGGGGTGCGTTCTCCGGCAGCGAGGTTGTGCATTCTTGTGCGATAGGCGTCCGCGTCGATCCGGCCGTGCAGCCGCAGGCCCACGAGCCACCTCTCGGCGCTCTCCAGCGCGGCGCGACGGCCCCGGAGCCGGGCCAGGGGCGGGAGGCGGCTTTCGCTCGGCGTCACCATGCGGGCCATTTCGTAGAACACGGCAGTCAGGATCAGCGAGCCGGCCAGGAGCGCCGCCAGGGCACTCATGACTCAGCCTTCACCGGATTCGTGCGGCGGTGGAAGCAGCCTCGTCCCCGCTCCGTCCTAGGCTCGGCCATGACCGTAGGGGTGTCGGTGATCCCGCTTGCGCAGGGGATCGCGGTCATCGTCGACAGACTGGTCCGTCTGGTCGTGCCCGCCATGCATGTCCTCGCCGTGCATGCCGCGCATCATGAAGAACATCATCAGCGGGCAGCCGGCCAGGATGGCCAGGAAGATGATCGTGCCGATGGGCACGCCCAGAGCCACCAGCCCGACGACCAAGATCGCCGCGGCGATGGCGTACAGCGGTCGCTTGTCCCTAGTCATGACGTCGCCTCCTCGACTATCTCGAATACCTCCACCCGGTAGGGGTGGTCTATTTCAAGCGTGAGCCTGTTGTCCGTTGGCAGGTAGGGGCTGAGCGTGCTGTGCGGGAGGGCCGATGTTCCCCAATGGGGAGGGCCGGACGGCCCTGCTTGCCTCACGTCGTCCATCCCCGGGCGCCGCGGACACGGCGCAGCGCCGGGACGCGTACGTCCGGACGGCTGCTCCTGTGAGCCAGCTCGGCGATTGCCCGGCGGTAGGCGGCGCGATCGATACGTCCCGTCAGCAGCAGCCTCGCCAGATGGCACTCGGTGGCACCGGCCGCGGCACGCCGACCGCCGAGCCGGGCCAGCAGGACGCCGCACCGGCCGCGTGCGAAGAAGGCTCGTCGTGCGGTGTCCAGAACCACCCACGTCAGCAGGCTCACCCCGATCAGCGTCGACACATCTGCCTTTCTTCATGGAGGAGTGGGCCGGTGGACCGGTCATCGTGACCAGCGCCTTTGCCACAGGTAGTTACGGACCTCTCCACCGTGGCTCCGACGGCATGCCGCACCACAGGGAGCTAAAGTCCTTAGTAGTGGACCGAACGGCCCTGTCGGGTGCCTGTTCCGGCGATGCGGAACCGGTCAGCGGGTCATGGGTTCCTTCGGAGGTGTGCGCCGTTCATCGCCTTCCGGCGTCGCGACCGCCCGGTCAGCCGCTCGGTCGCGATGGTTGCGGACCAGCGAGGAGAGGAACGAGGCCAGAATGAGAGCGACTCCGATCCCGCTGGTGACTGCCTGGGGCACGTCGTAGCGGATCGTCAGGAAGAGGATGAGGGCGAGCGCGGCGATCGCGTAGTGCGCCCCGTGTTCCAGGTAGACGTAGTCGTCCAGAGTGCCCTTGCGTACGAGATGCACGGTCAGTGAGCGGATGAACATCGCGCCGATGCCCAGGCCAAGGGCGATCTGGAAGATGTTCTGACTGACGGCGAACGCGCCCACCACGCCGTCGAACGAGAACGAGGCATCGAGCATCTCGAGGTAGAGGAACAGGAAGAAGGCGGCCCTGCCGGCAGTGGCCGCGGGCCCCGGGCCACCGTCTCCGCCCTCGCGGTCGTGCTGTTCGAAGTACTGGGACAGGCCACCGACCGTCAGATAGGTCAGAAGCCCCAGCAGTCCGGCGACCAGCACCGTGGTACGGGCGGCTCCTGCCAGCGTGACGGCTGCGGCCAGCAGAATGCCGAGTGCGAGGAGCACCGCGAGGCGGTCGAGCCGCCCGGCCCTCGCCAGGGTGCGTTCCACGGGTGCCAGCCAGTGGACGTCCCGCTCGGCGAGCAGGAAGTCGAGGGCGATCATCAGAAGGAATATGCCACCGAAGGCGGCGATGGCCGGGTGTGCGTGGTCGAGGTGTTCGGCGTAGGCGTCAGGATCGCTGACCGCCATGTCGAGGACGGAGCCCGGGCTGAGGCGAGTGGCGGCGGAGACCACCAGGAGCGGGAGGAATAGCCGCATCCCGAAGACGGCGATCAGAATGCCCACCGTCAGGAACATCCGTTGCCAGAAGGCGCTCATCCGGCGCAGCACAGTGGCATTGATCACGGCGTTGTCGAACGACAGCGACACTTCCAGTACCCCGAGCACGGCCACCGCGGCCAGTCCTCCCGGCCCCCAGACGAGCAGGGCGACGGCAAGACCCACAGTGGTGACACCGAAGGACCAGCCGAAGGTTCGCAGGGCGCTCATCGGGACTCATCTCTTCAGGGGCCCGTACGGTCGGGGACCGGAGACCGCGTGGCGTGCGCAGTGCCTGCCACCGTCCTGTCACGCGCAGCGCCACGCACAGGGGTCTGTCGGCCCTGCGGACGGGACGGCAGGCCCCTACGTGGGGGAGGTGTTCATGGTCAGGATTGAATACGCACCTTTTGTATGTGCGTTCATGCGGAGAGACGGAGAGGAGGGGTACGGAGATGACCGCAGCCCCAGGGCGCGTTCCGCAGGCTGCCGCGCCACCCGGTTACCACGGCCAGAAGGCCGATCACCTGTCCCGGCTGCGCAAGATCGAAGGCCAGGTGCGCGGGGTGACGCGCATGGTCGACGAGGACCGGTACTGCATCGACGTCGTCACCCAGATCGGCGCCGTCACCCGGGCCCTCAAGGAGGTTGCGCTGGGTTTGCTCCATGATCACGTAAGACACTGCGTCCTGGACGCGGCCCGTTCGGGACCCGAGGAAGCGGAGACGAAGCTCGACGAACTCTCCCTCGCCATACGTCGGTTGACGCGGATGTGATCGAGCCGGGTCCGATGCGTCGACCCTTCCCATGGGTGGTGCATGCCGGTCTGTAGTGAAGCACGGCGGTACCGCCCGCGTTCTGTAGTCTGCTCGGCCACATCAGCGCATGATGAGCCCGTCCAACCGGGTCTGGAACTCGTAGTAGTCGATCTCTCCGTGTACGTATCGGTCCTTGAGGGTCTCCACGGCGTGCTCTCTCGGGTCAAGGGCGACAGCCCCGCGGCGAGGAGGAGGCTGAGGGCGACGCGGGTGAATTCCCCTCATTGCGAAGGCGTCTCGGGCTTCCGGGCGACACCGATGACGCATGGGGAGCTCGGTGTGGTGCGGCCGTTGATCAGGAAGTCGAAGTGTCGCGCCCGCTCGATGACGAATCCTGCGGCCGTGATCGCCGACTCCGGATCCCGGGTCAGGTTGCAGCCGCCGCCCAGCAGCGGCCACACCACGTTGACGATGCGCTGCCTCCTCGCCAGCCCGGGGCGCGTCGAGCGGATGTGCTCGTAGAAGTAGAGGAGTCCGCCCGGCCGCAGGACACGGTTGGCCTCGGCAAGCGCCGCGGGAACATCGGCGACGGTGCACAGGACAAGGGAGGCCACGACCCCGTCGGCGGAGGCGTCTGGGACGGGGAGTGCCTCGGCCCGGCCGGCGCGTACCTCCACGGGCATCGAGGACTTGGCCGCTGCCTGCTCGGCGAGCCCGCGCAGACGCGGCTCGGGTTCCACGGCGATGACCTGCTCCACCGCCGGTGGGTAGTGTTGGAAGTTCGCGCCGTTACCCGCGCCGATCTCTACGATCCGGCCAGTGGCGCCGGCAAGAAGTTCCCGGCGGTGCTCCAGTCCGCCGTGGGCTTCGGCGAAGGCATTGATCCTCGGATAGATACGGGCGAAGAGCGGATTCTTCACGGGCTTCTGCCGGTGAGCGACAGCGGGCATGCGATGACTCCTCTCGGGCCGCAGGAAGCCAAGCTACTACGCTGACGTAGTAAATACTATCTCCTCGTAGTAGTTGGAGGTCAGTGGCCTCCGAACATGCAGGCCAACGGAGTCGTCGCGACCAGCCAGGCGGAACCGGCGATCGCCCAGACGTGGAGAGCGCCCCCGGCCGCAGTCAAGGCCACCTGCAAACGGCCCGCGCGGGCGGAGTACGGCGCGTCCTTCCCCTCCAGTTGACGGATCCGCGCCTCGAGCAGGCTGCGGCCTCCCATGGCGGCGGCTGGGGCATTGTGCGCCCACTGTGGTGTACCGCCTACCTTCAGCAGTGCTCCCGCCACCGCGCCGACGCCGCAGTGCGTCACCGCGCACCGGTCGGCCGCCAGTTCGCGTTCGGCGCTGAACACGGTCCTCAGGTGTTCGAGCAGAGGGAGCGTGAAGTGCCGCACTGCCAGAACGTTCGCGATGAGCGTCCTGAGCGGGTCGCGACCTCGAGCGTGCTCCGCCTCATGAGCCAGGACCGCCTGCAGTTCGGCGGATGTCGCCGACGTCACGAGCCCGCTGCTGACCGCCACCCGGGGACGCAGCAGCCCATGGGTGAACGCGAACGGGACGGTGTCCTCGACGACTTCCACCCGAGCGGTGAGGCCGGCCTTCCGGACTGTGGCGCGAACGGCTGGAGATTCATCAACGCTCAGGGTGCGGAGCCGTACGTCGACGGTCCGGGCAGCACGCAGTCCATGCCACAGCCGTCGGGCAGACCGCGCAGTTCCCACGGCCGAAAGCGTGAGGAGCGCCGCACCTGCCCACGCCCTGCCTGACCGCAGGACGTCCGCGCCGTGATGGGTGATCTGCCAGCTCAGTGCGATCATGAGGCAGCATGCGAGGAAGACGACCGTGGCACGGATCACCACTGCTGCGGTGACCAAAGCCCAGAACGCCCGATTGCCGTTCACGTCACTGTTCCAGCAGTACCTGAAGCCGCTCCCGCAGCTCCTCATCCAACGATGCCTCGGTGGCGAAACGTACGACGGCGGCATCGCCGTACTCCCGCAACACCTCGCGCACGGCGATCGCTGCCTCATCCGGGACGGCGGCCGTGTACGCGTACCCGCGCCCCTGCGGGGTGCGGTCCAGCATGCCCTTCTCGGCCAGGCGGCTCATCACCGTCATCACGGTGGTGTACGCGAGCGGCTGCTTTCGGTCCGCGTTGATCCTGTCGAGCACCTCGCGGACGGTCACCGGCGTCCCGGCCTCCCAGCAGGCTCGCATGACTTCGCCTTCCAGCGTCCCCAGAGCCACCCGCGATCACCTTCCCGACGTTTCGCTACTACGAAAGGGTAGTACGCATTCCTGCCCCGGTAGCAGTTGACGGAATATCACCGTCAGCGAGCTCGGTCGGCCCCAACCGGCTCCCGCCGTTGGTGCCTCTTCGTGTGTGTTCCGCGCGTCGGCGCCCGCCAGTCCGCGAGGACCTCGTGGCCGGCGGTGAAGTGACGCTGACCGGTTCACCATTCCCCGCGTTGTGACGCTCCACCCAGTTCATGAGGGACGGGACTCCTCACCTATACGTGATTGAAAGCTGCCAAAGTGTGATGATTCACTTACGATCTGTCGCATGCCGCAGGAATCTGCCGGCTGCGCGGGGGTGCGCAAGCCGGCCCTCGCCCTCCTCGTAGGTCTGGTGCTCATGCTCCTGACCCACGTCGTCGCCTGCGCCGCGCACCCGGCCGAGGGACACTCGCACGCCACGGTGATGGCCGCGTCAGCTGTGCACGAGGAGTCCGGAGCGGACAGCCTGCGGTCCGCATGGGAGACGGCCGACTGGGCCCTGATCCACGGAGTGGACGAGCATCCGGAGCACGGCATCGCGTGCTGCGATCCTGCCGACTGGCCCGCCGACACGCGTGTACCCGCCGGGACTCTGCTCCTGGCGTTCATGTTGATTGCGCTGCTCTCCCTGGGGCACCGCGTGGTGGACCCCGAGACGTCCGGCGCCCCGCCAGGGGGAGGGGACTGGGCGGCCGTGCCGACTCCCGGCGGCTCCCACCTGCTGAACTTGGTCTGCGTCAGCCGTACCTGACTGTGCCCGCCCGGCGTGAACCGCCGGGCCCTCCGGCACATTTACCCGTACGGCAGACACGTGGCGCCAACGTGAGCGGGGCCGCGAGAGGACCCCCACATGAGCACTGCTCTGCGCAGCATCACGTCGCACGACATCACCTCATCCCTCGCGGCGCACGAACTCCCCGAACCGGCCGGAGCCCCGTGCCGGTCACCGGCCGGCATGGTCGGCAACACCCCCGTCCTGTGGATCGGGGAGCCCTTCAACCCAGCGGGCCGTGGCTTCTGGGCGAAACTGGAGAGCGCCAACCCGGGCGGCATCAAGGACCGCCCGGCGCTCCATATGGTCGCTACAGCCCGCAAGCGGGGCGACCTCACGCCGGGCGCCCCGGTCATCGAGTCCACCAGCGGAACCCTCGGTCTCGGCCTGGCGCTGGCCGGGATCACGTACGGTCACCCTGGTCACCGATCCCGGCATGGAGCCGCTGATGGTGCACCAGCTGCGTGCGCTCGGTGCGCACGTGGACGTTGTCCCTGAGCCTCATCCGTCCGGCGGCTGGCAGGAGGCGCGCCGCATGCGCGTGCGCGAGCTGCTCGCGCGTACTCCCTCGGCCTGGTGGCCCGACCAGTACAACAATCCCGACAACGTGGCGGCCTATGCCCTACTCGGCCTCGAACTCGTCGTCCAGCTCGGCCGGATCGACGTCCTGGTGGCCGCCGTGGGGACCGGCGGCCACTCGGCCGGCATCGCCCGCACCCTGCGCATCTTCAACCCGGAGCTGAAGCTCGTGGGCGTCGACTCGGTGAACTCCACTGTCTTCGGCCAGCCGGCCGGACCGCGCCTCATGCGCGGGCTGGGCAGCAGCATCCATCCAGCCAACGTCGACCACGCGGCTTTCGACGAGGTCCACTGGGTGGCACCGGGCGAGGCGGTGTGGACCTGCCGCGAACTGGCTCGTGGTCACTACGCCAGCGGCGGCTGGAGCGTGGGTGCCGTCGCGCTCGTGGCGAACTGGATGGCCCGTACGGAGCCCGAGCGCACCCGCATCGCGGCGATCTTCCCCGACGGTGTGCACCGGTACTGGAACACCGTCTACAGCGACGCCTACTGCCGCGAGCACGACCTGCTCGGGCGCTTCCCGGCCTCCGACCCGGACGAGATCGCACATTCCGGGGAGCGCAGGGTGGAGCACTGGACACGCTGCACCAACGTCACGGTGCCGGAGGGGTTCGCGCGATGAAGTCCCTTGCCACCCAGTTCCGTTCGCCGTGGCCGGCCAACTGAAGATCACCGCATGGGCTCGGGCACGCTGGTCGTCCCAGCGCGATCGTGTGTGGCATCGCGCTCATGGGTGTGGCCTTCCTTCCCCTGCTCAGCGATGCGGACCGGTCACCCGGGACTCAGGCCCACTGACGTGGGCCGCCGCTCTGACACCGTTGTTCGCGGCGGTCGCCCTGCTGGGTCTGGGCACCGCGATGGTCTATCCGTTCGAGATGGACACCGTCGTCTCCCTCGCCGGTGGACGCCTGGTCACCACCCACTACGGGCTGTACAACACCGTCGCCGGCCTGGGCATCACCCTGGGCAACCTGACCACAGGTGCCATCTGGGACGCCGCCGACCGCCTGGGGCACCCGGAGCTGACCTGGTGGGTGCTCGCGGCGAGGGGCGCCTTCTGCGCCGCGTGTGTCGGGCTGCTGGCGCGCTCGGGCTGCCTGGCCGCGCGGCCCGAACCAGAGCTCACGGTGGTGGCCTCGTGACCGGGAACATGGCGGCTGCCCCACCTCGTGGACTCGTGGCGACCCACTGAGCGCCAGTGTGCCGCCGTCCTGGCGAGGGCCGAGCACGCGTGCATCGGAGCCAGCCCGTTTTCAACAGCTATTTGTCGGTCGGGCGTAGGGCAGCGCCCTGGGCTGCCGGCCCCGCTGCCATCTCGTCAAGAAGCCTTGGCCCACCGCACGTCTGCGATCCCGGGTAAAGGCTTCGTCATGTGTTGCCTGTGGCTGAACGGTCGACAGAGGGGAGAACGTACTAAGTGCGTCAGTAGATACAGGTGACACTACAAGGGAGAACTCCGTGTCCCGGCACCGCATCGCTCTCGCCATGGCCTCGGGCGTCGCATCCGCGCTGCTCCTGGTGGCGTGTGGCTCGTCCACCGACAACTCCGCCAACACCGGCGCTGCTACGCCGGCGGCCACTGCTCCGGCCGACAGTGGCACGTCCACTGCCGCCAGCGGTATGGGCATGGTCAGCACCAACATGCTGATGGCCAAGAAGATGTCCGGCATGGGGACGGTGGTCACCGACGCCAAGGGCTGGACGCTCTACCGCTACGACAAGGACCAGGCGTCCCCCTCCATGTCGATGTGCACCGACGACTGCGCCAAGACGTGGATGCCGGTCATGGCGGACGGCAGTGTCCAGGCGATGGGCCTGCAGGCCAAGGTCGGCACCGTGACCCGCTCCGACGGCATGAAGCAGGTCACCCTCGCCGGCTGGCCGCTGTACCGCTACATGGGCGACACCAAGGCCGGTGAGATGAACGGGCAGGGCAAGAGCGGCACGTGGTACGCCGTGACGCCGGTGGGCAAGAAAGCAGACATGGCTGGCGGCTCCGGTTCGACCGGGAGCACGTCCGGCGCAAGTAGCAGCATGTCAGGGATGCCCGGCATGTGACGGGGCGCCGGCGTGCTGTGTGTGACGCGGATGCAGCCCTGCAATGTCGGTCGCTCATTCCAGACGGGCCAACGTGTGGGCCGTGCGACCGCTCTCGAACGGCTCCGGAACAAGCTCCGGCTCGTCGGGCGCGCGGGGGCGGGATGGTTATCGGCGAGGCCCGTGTGATGCCGTGACTGCTGCTTGTAGGCCGTGGTCGTTCATGCGGTGCCGCATTCCACTGGCTGTCACTGACAGCCAGTCCCGCAGATCAAGTCCGTCCTCGCCGTGCCATGCCGCCCGGGCGACCGCGTCGATCACGGCGCACATCCAGCATGACGGCACGGGTGCGAACGCGTTCGAGGGTGGGGGTTCCGTGCTTTCGCCCGTACTGGGATCACCGTACATACCAGTTACTTTCCCGGGTGAGTGCGCCATTTGAACACGGATGCATGGTTTGCCGGTTCCGGCCGGACTTCAGGGTTGGTTTTGCGTGGCTACTGCTTCGGAGCCGAGGCCTATGACCAAGAAGCGGAAACGACGGTCACGCCGTCACACCCGTGCCCGGCCTTTCGGCCGCCTGCTCCCTGACCACGGTGTTCAGGGTGTTGTACTACGTGGGGCCGATGATCCGGCCGTGATGCGCCCGGACCGGTCGATCAGGACAGCTGCACTCGTGCTGGCTGCGGATCCACGTCTTCGTCGCGATCGTCACCCTCCTCTTCCTGGGCCGGGACCGCTGGGAGACGGCCGTCGCCGCGGCCGCGGGGGTGGACGGCTGGCGACGGTGTGGAGCCGCCTGACCTCGGCCGTGACGTTGGACAAGCTCTCCTACCGGCTCAACGTCCTGGTGTTCCCGCCGTGGACCTTCGCAGTCATCGCGGGCGCTGTGTGGGCGGGTGCCGCCTGGGGCCGCTACTGAGGCTGGGACCCGAAGGAGACCTGGGTGTCCATTGCTTGGGTCGCGTACGCCGCGTACCTGCACGCCCGGGCGCCAGCAGGCTGGAAGGGCCGTCGGGCCGCGTACCTAGGCCTGGTCGCCTTCGCCGGTTCGTCTTTAACTACTACGGAGTGAACATCTTCATCACGGGACTGCATTCGTATGCTGAAGTCAGTGGACGAGATACCCCTACCGGGTATAGTGGGCGAGTCCTGTCAGATGAAGCAGTGGGTACGGAAAGCGATGACGACAGCCACAGACCGGCGGGCGGGACCCCCTGGCAGTGCCGTGCGCTGCGCGTGGGCCGTCCTCGTGGCGCTGCTCGCAGCACTCGCTGTCCTCATCCACCACGACACGACTTCCACGGCCATGCCTGCCCGTGCCATGAGCGTGATGGCCGGCATGGACCACACCTCCGCGGCCATGGCCATGACGACGACGGCCGCCTCGACCAGTCACGGCACGGCACTGCAGGCCGCGAACACGGCCATGGACGCTGACGGCGGCGCCTGCTCGGGCCCCGGCATGCAGCACTGCTCGGCCGGAGACGTCAGCACGGCAAAACTCGCGCCACCGCCTGCCGCTGCCCACGTCGGCCGAGCCGACATCTCCTACGGCGTGCTTTCCGGGCGTGGTCTGCTCGGCGCGTCACACCGTGCGCCACCGGATCTCTCCGTCCTCTCCCGCCTGTTGATTTAGGCCGCATTCTGCGAGCCGCCGCCGCGTTCCCCATGCATACGTGAGCGGTGCTGCCCGCGCGCGGTCCAACCAACGGCATAGAGACAAGAGGACTTCCATCATGAACAGCATCAACCGCCGCTCCGTCCTGCTGGCTGGGCTCGGCGTCGCGGGCGCCGGTGCGCTTGCCGCGTGCAGCAGCGGATCCGGCGGCTCCAACGGCAGCCCCTCCTTGGTCAGCCCCGGCAGCAAGGTGGTCGCCGCCACCGACAAGAAGCGCAAGAGCACCGGCAAGGTGCAGAACGTGACCCTGACCGCCGCATCGGCCATGCTCGACCTCGGTGGCGGGGTCATGGTCAAGAGCTGGGCGTTCAGCGGCCGGACGCCGGGCAAGGAACTGCGCCTGTCCGCCGGCGACACACTCGCCGCCGAGCTCTCCAACCAGTTGCCGAACAAGACCACGACCTCCATCCGCTGGCACGGCATCGCCCCTCGCTCCGACATGGATGGCGTGCCTCCGGCCACCCAGGCCGCCGTACGGGCCGGCCGCAACTTCACCTACCGCTTCATAGCCGACACCCCGGGTACCTACTTCTTCCACCCGCACGTCGGCGTCCAGCTCGACCGCGGCCTGTATGCCCCGCTCATCGTCGAGGACCCCAAGGAGCTGTTGCAGTACGACGACGAGTGGGTCGTTGTACTGGACGACTGGGTCGACGGCGTCACGGGGACCCCTGACGAGGTCTTCGCCGAACTCAGGCAGGGCATGGGCGGCATGGACATGGGCAGCTCCAGCGCCAGTCCGAGCAGCTCGTCCTCCGACGACATGGGGGACATGGGCGGGATGGACATGAGCAACATGAGCATGAGCGGCGGGACCTCGGACAAGGCGAGCGCGTCGCCGACCGCCTCCGGCGGCATGTCGATGAAGTTCATGCTCATGGGCGCCGAGAGCAACCTGCTCGGCGGAGACGCCGGCGACGTCAAGTACCCGTACCACCTGGTCAACGGCCGGGTACCGGCCGACCCGGACGTCTACACCGGCAAGCCCGGCAAGCGGGTTCGGTTGCGCATCATCAACGCGGGCGGCGACACGGCGTACCGGGTCGCGCTCGGCGGCCACAAGCTGACCATCACCCACACCGACGGTTTCCCGGTCGAGCATCAGCAGGTAGACGCCCTGCTGGTGGGCATGGGGGAGCGGTACGACGTCCTGGTCACCCTCGCCGACGGCGTCTTCCCGCTGGTCGCCCTTGCCGAGGGTAAGGACGCTAGCGGCATGGCGCTGGTCCGTACGGGCTCCGGCAGCGCACCGAAGCCGACGGTCCGCCCGAAGGAACTGGACGGCATGATCATGACCGCCTCCCAGCTGAAGGCGGCCGAGGACGTGCGGCTGGAGACGAAGAAGGCCGACCGGGTCCACCGCATCGAACTGACCGGTGGGATGGACAAGTACAACTGGGCCATCAACGGCAAGCGGTTCGACATGAACCACCCGACCGCGAATCCCATCCTCGTCGAGCAGGGGCAGCGGATCCGCTTGGACTTCGTCAACAAGACCACTATGTGGCACCCGATGCACCTGCACGGCCACACCTACCAGCTCGGCACGGACGGCCCGCGCAAGGACACCTCGATCGTGCTGCCGAAGAAGACGGTGTCCGTCCACTTCGATGCGGACAACCCCGGCCAGTGGATGCTGCACTGTCACAACGCGTATCACGGTGAAGCCGGGATGATGGCACTCGTGGCCTACCAGGCCTGACAGAGCGAGGGGGGAGCGGGCCAGCCTGCCCGCTCCCCCGAGCGAGTCAGTGGAAGGGCTTCGGTGCAGCCGTTCACCGGATGGGCCACTTCTCGACCTCAACAAGCTGTGTCCCACCCTCTTCCGTGGTCCTCGCTGGACAACCGCTCTACACGACAGCCACGGAACACACTCGCGCGGATGAACCTACGGACCGGAATCGCCGTCAATCAGCACGTCGGCAATCACCCGATCCAGGGAAAGGTCTCCCGTGCCCCGCTACGCGCGAATACGGCGGTTGCGAACACTCATCGCCCTTGCGACAGCCGTGACCGTCGTCCTGACGATCGCGCTGATTCTTGCCCTGACGATCACGACCTACGATCACACCTCGCCGCGCGCCGCCCGGAATAAGGCTTCGGGATCGGTGTCCGGGGACGTGGATTGCCGCTTGGTGAAGTGCGTGGCCCTCACCTTCGACGGTGGACCCAGTCGGACGACCTCTGGGCTGCTGGACATCCTGAAGCGGGAGCAACTGCACGCGACGTTTTTCGTACAGGGCGAGGGCCACATCGGGAAGTACCCCGAGATCCTCCGTCGCATCTCTGACGAGGGACACGAAATCGGCAACCATACCTGGAACCACAAGGTCCTGACGCAGATCGATGCGGACGAGGTCCGTCAGGAGCTGACGCGCACGCAGAACGACATCGAGAAAATCATCGGCACCAAGCCCAACCTGATGCGTCCGCCACAGGGCCGTACCGACCGCAAGGTTGCCAAGGTCTGCAGAGAGTTGGGCCTGGCGCAGGTGCTGTGGAGCGTCACGGCCAAGGACTACGAGACGACCGACTCGGCCCTGATCACCAAGCGGGTGCTCGACCAGACTCACCGCGACGGCATCATCCTGCTGCACGACCTGCACAAGGGCACCGTGCCTGCCGTCCCGGGCATCCTCAAGGCGCTCAAACAGCGTGGCTACACCATCGTCACTGTGTCGCAGCTGCTCGCCCCCGCCAAGCCACAGCCGGGGATGGTCTACCGGCCCTGAGCCCTACGGGGGTATCCAGTACGCCGGCGGCGCAGCGTGCCGCGTCGATCTTGGAGGGTCACAGTCAGACACGGACGCCGAACATGAACGGTCCGCCGATGGTGTCCATCGACTCATAGCGGACGACCGTGCCGGTGCGCGGTGCGTGCAGGATCTGGCCGTTGCCCGCGTAAAGGCCGACGTGGTGCAGGTCGTTGAAGAAGAAGACCAAGTCGCCGACCTTGAGGTCGCTCGCCGAGGAGATGCGGGTGCCTATGTTGGCCTGTGCCTGAGAGGTGCGTGGGATGGAGACGCCGGCCTGGGCGTAAGCCCATGAGGTGAGGCCCGAGCAGTCGAAGGAGGACGGGCCGGAGGCGCCATAGACGTAGGGCGAGCCGAGTTTGCTCTGAGCGGCTGAGTAGGCGGCTCCGGCGCGACCCGAAGCCGTGCTGGCATTCCCGTTGAGCACGGTTCGCTCACTGGTACGGCTGGCGCGGCTCTCCTCGGCGGCCAGGGCCGCCTTCTCCTGTGCGGTAAGGGAGTTGAGGAGTTTCTGCGCCGCGGCGAGCTTGCCCTGGACTTCCTCCTTCTTCTTGCCGAGCTCGGCGCGAGTGGAGGCGAGGTCTTTCAGCTTCTCGGCGGCCTCGGCTCGCTGCTGGGCGAGCTCGCGCTGCTTGTCCTGGACCTTCTTCAGCGCTTGGACCTGCTGGCTGCTCAACTGGTCGAGCGTCGAGGCCTTGTCGAGGTAGTTGTCCGGGTCGGAGGACAGGAAGAGCTGCACCGAGGGGTCGATGCCGCCGGAGCGGTACTGGGCGGTGGCGAGCGAACCGAGGCCCTCGCGCAGCTTGTTGAGCGCCGCCTGGCCTCGGGCGACGTTGTCCTGGATGGCGGAGATCTCCTTCTGGAGCTTCCCCTGCTTTTCCTTGGCCCCGTCGTACTCCTCGGTGGCCTTCTCGGCCTCTTCGTACAGCTTGTCGACTTTGGACTTGACCTCGTCCTTGCTCGGCTTTGCGCTCGGTGCGGCGTTGGCGGCGTTCGCGCTCAGGGCGACGGCAGCGGCGGCCGCAGTGGTCAGCACGGTCACACGAGTGCGGCTCGGCTGCTTGGGTCGACGATGGGACGCCACGGAGGACGAACTCCTTCTTCCTTCAGCCGCCTACCGACACGTCGGCGGGCGGTGCCCTCCGCCGTCACTCACCCGTTGTGAGTGATCACCCGTGCGAAGGTTCGACCTAGACCCTAGTGATTGTCTTGTGCTCAGTTCAAACTCTGGAGCTAAAAAACTTAGTAGTTACGTGCATTCCAGGTGCTTAAGTTGCAGGCGGTAGGGCGTGGTTGACGCTGCGTCGCACCAGCGCCACTATTCAGACATCTTTCGCGAAGGTGGCGGATCGATGTGATCGAGGGAATCTCGCCTCGCTCGTCGGCGGCTCGACCGTTTCGTCCCCAGCAGGCCCGTGCGCGGAGCCGGTCGTGCAACTGATGCAGCTCGGCGCTCGCCAGTGGGTGATCACCGAAGCGTGGGCCGACCTTGTCCGCTCGGGGGTCCCCCGAGAGCTGGATGCCATCGCACGGCAGGAGCCTGCGACGACCTGCGACGCCTACGCCTGAGATGAGCCAGGAAGAGCCGCGGCCTCCGAACGGCTGCGGCCCTTCCCTCCGTACGGCTGCTCGCGAGGGTGCCTCAGAGCACCCGGACTGCGCCGGTGGGCGGGGACCAGGAGAGCGGCTTCTCGACGATGCCCGTGGAGGGGTTCTCGGCGCCGACGAACTTGCCGTCACCCACGTAGAGGGCTACATGGTAGGCCCTGCCGGCGCTGCCCCAGTAGAGGATGTCGCCTGGCTGAAGGTTGCTGAGGGAAACGGGGGTGCCTGTGGTCGACTGGTCCTGGGATACGCGCGGGAGGCTGATGCCGGCCTGTTTGAAGGCGGCCTGCAGGAGGCTGGAGCAGTCCCAGGAGTTTGGGCCGGTGGCGCCCAGAACGTAGGCGTCACCGATCTGTGCCCGGGCGAAGGCGATGACCGCCGCAGCCGAACCACTTGCCGTGGACCTGTTGGAGGAGCTTGCCGAGGTGGAGAGCGTGGTCCGGTCGGCGTTACGTGAGGCGCGCTCGGCGGCGGCCTTGCGGGCTTCCTCGGCGGCCTTCTTCTTGGCCTCCGCCTTCTTCTTCGCCTCGGCAAGGTCCGCCTTGGCCTGCTTCGCGGCCTTTGCGGCGGCCGCGTCACGCTCGGCCTGCAGCTCGTAGTTCGCGGCGGCCTGCTGTGTGGCGTCCGCGGACTGGGCGACCTGGGCGGCCAGGTCGGCCGTCAGGGTGGGCAGTTCGACGGTCTGCGTCACCGGCTCAGCCGCGTTCGCCGACGAGGTGGACGCACCGGCCACTGCCAGGGTGCTGAGGACACCACTGGCAACTCCGGCCCGCATCGCGGGGGCCGGCGTGCCGCGGCGGGGCTTCCGGTGGCTGAGTGTGTGAGCGGTGTGGGGCATGGGGACAACCGGTACCAGGGTCTCCTTCATGCCTTCAAGAAACGTGCGCTGCGTCACATCTACTCAATTGAGACCTCGAACCCCGGGTGCCTGTCCCTTGTTGACGTCGTAACGGACATTGTGGACGCCGGTGATCAAGCCGTGATCAAGGGGTCCCGCCGTTACGCCCGAATTGCCCCGCGCATATCACTGCTTGGAGCCGTTGGCCAGCCTGCTTCCCGGGCGACTCTCGTGGATGTGGTCGAGGTCACGGGTGATGTGTGCGTGCGGGTCTGTGCCTGGACCGGGCCGTGTCGTGGCATCTCGAGCTTCGCGGGGGTCCGATTGCTCCGGCGGTGTTGCGCGGTCGACGAGGGGCGACGTTGGGCCGTCATCGAGCGGAGAACCGGGACGGCCATGGCGTTCTTTTTGTCTGGCGACCAGGGTCGGTCGCCGTCCGGCGGCTGTGCGGTTGCTCCCGGGCCTTCAGGCCAGGACTCCGAACTGCAGCGCTTTGGCGTCAATTGGGCCGTATAATGCGCTCTGCCCCGATTAGCGGTGCCTGGAGGATCACGCCATGTCCGCGTTCAAGTCGAGGTGACGCAGATCGCTGTAGGAGAAGACAAGCGCGACCGGTGGCGCCTCATACCTGGGGGATGCCTGTCTTCCACTTGGCGGGCTCCAGCGCGGCTGTGGCACGGGACGAGGCGGCAACCGTTAGCCGACGAGGACGAAGGCGCCTACGGGTTCGTGCGCTTTCCGACCCCGCGCAGGGCTCTGCGCAGCGCGCTCAGTTCGGCCGGTGACATCTGGCCTACAAAGTGGGCGAGCGCCACGGGGCGGTCCTCGCTGGTTTCGAGGGCGTCCTCCATGAGGGCGGCGGCATACTCCTCGCGGCTACGGACCGGTTCGTACAGCCAGGCGCGGCCTTCTTTCTGGTCGCGAAGCAGCCAGCCCTTGCCGTGGAGGATGTTCGCGACGGTCATCACGGTGGTGTATGCGACGGGCCGCGTCCGGTTGATGTCGTCGACGATCTCGCGCACGGTCGCCGGGCGCCTCCACCGCCACAGGCGGTCCATGATCTCCGCCTCCAGGTCCCCGAGCCGTCGCATGACCAGTTTCTCCTTCTCCACCGTGGTGCTTACCGCCATCGTAGATGGCGACGGACTTGCCGGAGGGGCTGTCAGGCGCGGTATCGAGTGCCCTCCCCTGGAGGTGGGCGTCCGATGCGAACCGGGCAATACGTGTCGATCCGCTACAGCGAACGGCTGATGGACGTCGGCGCTGCGGCGTCGGTGGGCTCCGTCGCGGACTCGTACGACAATGCTATGGCCGAGGCCGTCAACGGCACCTTCAAGGCCGAGCCTCGTCCGAGCTGTCCTCACCCTCCATCTGGTCAGCTCAGAACGAGGATGGAAAAGGCTCATTACCGTCTTCGTAGCCCCGCAATGGGCTCCCGACGGCTGCCGCCATTTTTCCCCCGCCAGTCCCAAGGGCTTACCAGCGACACGCCGCTGGCCTCTTTGTCAGGTCTATTCCGCTTCATCAGAAATAGCAGACTCGATGGCAAGGCGGCGGTCTGGTGAGGGATTGTTCGACTGGCAGTGTCCGGCAGTGGCAAGCGCGGAGGCCTGTGATGCCACCGTGGCTGCGGTCACCGGCTGTCTACTCGCTGTTGGTGCTGCTCCCCGCAGCGGCGGGGTTCGCACTGTTTCAGGTCGGCCAGAGCCGCGGCCCCGCCTGGCGGTGGACCCATACGGATGACTTCAGTGCGTGGAGCGTCTGGGTGGGCTTCACCTTTGCGCTGTGGACCGCCCTCTGCGTGCGGAGCCTCAGCCTTGTCGGTACCCTTCGTGTCCTTTTCCCTGCAGCTGTCCCTGTCGTCCGCGTGCCCGTCATGTTTGCGCTTGCCGTTCTGTACGCCGCAACGATCGGGGGCACCTTGGTCACGGTGGACGGCCCGCCGTCTTGCTTCCTCTTTGATCCCTGTGTTGGGTGCCTCATCCCTGGTGAGCCGCACTTCAGGTGCGTGTCGGGGTGGTCGTCTTTGTCGGGCTCATCGCCGCTGTGCCGTCCGTTGTCGTTCTCTGGCTGGTAGCCGAGCTGCTCCGCTGGATCGGAGAGATGCTTGAGGCGGTCGACACATCTGGTTCGGTGGGGCAGCGGCTCGATGAATTGCGCGCGCTGTTGCGGTGCTCCACGGCAGCACTTGGCGCGCTCAGCCTCGACTGCTGTGGTACTCACGATCGGCGGGCTATGGAAGGTCCTCCCCTTCACATTTCCGGGGCGGGACGTCGTGTTGATAGGCGCATTCCTCACCGGGGTCTTCGCCGCGGTGTATGAGCTGCCCCCGGTTCCGTAGAGTCCTTGAAGCCAGGTCTATGATCTTGGCGTAAGGAGATCCACGAGCAAGTGCCAGCACCACGTAAATACCC
>NZ_JBIAWG010000025.1:26979-109605 GCF_042895285.1 Streptomyces sp. NPDC001406 | reverse complement strand
GGCCGGCTGACCCCCATCGAATTCGAGACCGTCATGACCACGTCGGCCCTCCAGGCCGCGTGACCACACCTGTCACCCGAACCTGCATCAGACCCGCCTGCCGTTTTCGACCTGGAGCCTGGCCAAGCTAGCCGACTTCCTGGTCGCCGAGGGGGTGGTTGACGACATCAGTCACGAGGGTCTTCGGGCCCTGCTCCGCGAGGAGGGCGTCTCATTTCAACGCGTGAAGACCTGGAAAACCTCCCGCGATCCCGACTACGAGGCCAAGAAGGCCCGCGTCGAGCACCTGTACGCGATCGCCGACAACGAGGTCATACCTGAAGAAGACGAGCCCGACATCGTGTTTTGCCTGGACGAGTTCGGCCCGCTGAACCTCCAGCCCCACCCGGGACGGCAGTGGGCCGAGCGGGGAGGACGGCATAAGGACCCCGACCGGGAGCCCCGGCCCCGACGGCGGGCGACCTACACCCGCCCGCACGGTGTCCGGCACCTGTTCGCCGCCTACGACCTGGCCAAGGACCAGCTCTACGGCCACATCAAGCAAAAGAAGAACCGGACGAAGTTCCTGGAGTTCTGCCGTTACCTGCGCAGCCTCTACCCGCCGGAGATGCGGATCGCGATCGTGCTCGACAACTTCTCCCCGCATCTGACCACGAAGAGGGACACCCGGGTCGGCGACTGGGCCGAGGCGAACAACGTCGAGCTCGCCTACACGCCGACCAACTCCTCCTGGCTGAACCGGATCGAGGCCCAGTTCACCGCCCTGCGCTACTTCGCGTTGAACGGCACCGACCACGCCAGTCATAAGGAGCAGGGCAGCATGATCCGCCGCTACATGATCTGGCGGAACAAGCACGCAGCAGACGAACGCCTCCGCGACATCGTGACCCGGGCGAACGTTGCATAGCCGCTGGTCACCCGCTCTCCCGCCTCAGGCTCATCAACTTGCTGAGGGCGCCACCTGTTCCTTGCTCAGCAAGGTTCCGCGCGGCCTGAAGCCAGCCGAAGAGTAGAAGCCGACGGCTCCCTTGTTCGGCGCGAAGATGCCGGCGTAGATGATCGAGACACCGCGCTCCGCGGCGGCCTGCTCCGCCGCGATCAGCAAGGCCGACCCAACACCCTCGCCGCGATGCCCATCCAGGACGACGGTGTGGATGTCAGCCGCGCGGCAGGGAGCCAGAATCTGATGGTCCGGGGGATCGGCCAGCAGGACCACCTCCACCATGCCCACCACCTCACCCACCACCTCGGCGACGAGGATCACTACCTTGGACTCGACCGAAAGCACCTCCTCGAAGTGCCTTCGCACGGCCTCGGTGTCGGGCACGCGATAGACGGCCGCATCGAGTTGGACATGCCTTTCAGCATTCGCGAGACGCAGGCGGACAAGTGCGGGCACGTCGTCCCGCTCGGCAGCCCTGACCAAGATCGACATAGGTCAAGAGCCTTCCACCCGGCCTGCCAAAACCACAAGGCGCACAGGCCAACTCAAGACAGGGCGAACATTGCCTGATGCGGCACTAGTTCGTACCGATCCTCGACAGCAGGTCGACGATGCGGCTCTGCACCTCGCCGCTGGTCGACCGCTCCGCGAGGAACAGCACCGTCTCGCCGGAGGCCAGCCTCGGCAGGTCGGCCTGGTCGACGGCGGCGGTGTAGACGACGAGCGGGGTGCGGTTGAGCTGCCCGTTCGTGCGCAGCCAGTCCACGATCCCGGCCTGGCGCCGGTGCACCTGCATCAGGTCCATCACGACCAGGTTCGGCCTGAGCTGCCCGGCCAGCGTCACCGCGTCGGCATCGCTCGCCGCCCGCGCGACCTGCATCCCGCGCCGCTCCAGCGTCGAGGTCAGCGCCAGCGCGATCTCCGCGTGCTCCTCGATGAGCAGGACCCGCGGCGGGTGCTGCTCACTGTCCCGCGGGGCGAGCGCCTTCAGCAGTACGGCGGGATCGGCGCCGTACGCCGCCTCGCGCGTCGCCTGTCCGAGCCCGGCCGTCACCAGCACCGGCACCTCCGCAGCCACGGCGGCCTGCCGCAGCGACTGCAGCGCGGTACGCGTGATCGGCCCGGTCAGCGGGTCGACGAACAGCGCGGCCGGGAACGCGGCGATCTGCGCGTCGACCTCCTCGCGGGAGTGCACGATCACGGGACGGTAGCCGCGGTCGCTGAGCGCCTGCTGGGTGGTGACGTCCGGCGCGGGCCACACCAGCAGCCGGCGCGGGTTGTCCAGCGGCTCCGGCGGCAGTTCGTCGTCCATCGGCTGAGGGCGCGGCGGGTCGGCGACCTCGATCGCGCCGCCCGGCCCGTCCAGCGGTTCGGGACCCTCGGCGGCGTTCTCGTCCGGGGCGCCTATGGCGTACGACCGTCCGGCACCCTCGGTGGTGGCCGGGACGAGCCGGGACTGCCCGGCCAGGGACTGCCCGGCCAGGGACTGTCCGGCCAGGGACGGCTGCGCGGGCGGTTGCTCGGCCGGCGGGTGCGGGCGGGCACCCTGCTCCTGGCGCTGCTCCTGGCGTGCGGCCGGGTCGGGCGGTGTGCCCAGCTTGCGGCGGCGGCCGGAGCCGGTCGGCGTCTGCGGAGGCGGGGTGGCCGTGGGCTGCTGCACCTGCGCCGCCTGCCGGCTGAACGGCACGCCCTGCCCCAGGGTCCGCACGCTGATCGCCCGTCCCTGCGTCGAGTTCGGGTCGACGGGTGCGGCCGCCTCGGCGGGCAACGGCTGGGCGGCACGCTGCTGCGCGGCGGGGTGCGCCGGGGGGAGCGGAGTGCCGGCGCCGGGGGTGTCGGTGCCGTTCGGAGGAACGGCGGCGGCACCGATCGGTGTGCCCGGGGCCGGGGTCGCCTGGGCGGCGGGGGCCACGGGTGCCGCGGGCACCGCGGGGGTCTGACCGGGGGCGGCCGGTGTGCCGCCCGCCTCCGCGGGGAGCGGCAGGGCCTGGCCGACGGTGCCCTGCGCGGGCACGCCCTGCGCGGGCGTCCCGGACATCTCGGCCGGCTGGGCCACGGCCCGTCGGCGGCGGCCCGTCGGCGCGGTGGTGGGGTGCGGCTGGGGCGGCGTGTGGTCCTCGGCCTGGTCGTGCGGTACGGCGTCGTGCCGCCCGTTGTCGCCGGGGGCACCGCCCGGAACGGCGACCGGGGCGCCCTCGCCCGGCACCGGAGCCTGCATCTGGGCCGGGACCGGGACCGGGGCCGGAACCGGGGCGGGCACCTGCCCGTCCGCGCCCTCGGCGACGGGCACGGGCGTGGGCTCGGACCCGGGCGAACGGTCGGCCTCGGCCGGCGGCAGCGCGAAGACCGTACGGGCCCCCGCCTCCTGCGCGGCGGCACGCTCCGCCGCGGCGGCCAGGGCCCGACGGCGGCGCCCGCTGGGCTGGGCACCGTCGGCCGGGACGGGCTCCGCTGCGGCCTCCGGGGCGGCGGAGGGCGCGGGCAGCGCGGGCGGCAGGGCGGCCTGCGCCTCCCCGGCGTCGCGCCGGGCACGCCGTCCGCTGGGCACGGGCACGCCCTGCGGCGGTACGGTCCCGCCGAGCCCGCTGCCCACGGCGGCCGTTCCCGCCGCGTGCTCGGCCGCCGTCACGACGGCACCCTCGGCCACGTCCTCGCCCTGGCCACCGGCGGCGTCATCGGCGGGCCTGCCGCGCCGTCGCCCGGTGCCGCCGGAGGCCTCCGTGGCCTCGGCCGCGACCTGCTCCTCGGCCGCACGCCTCCTGCGCCGCCCGGTCGGCGCGGGCGCATCCGCCTCGGCGGTGCCGGACCGGCCCGGGACCTCGCTCTCCAGGAAGGCGTCCACGGAGTTCCGCCGGGCCCGCCGCCGGCCTCCGCCGGAGGTCTGCCCGGCCGGGGCGCCCGCCTCGGAGCCACCTTCCTCGGCAGCCGCCACGGCGGGAGCCGCCACGGCGGGCGCCGGAGCCGCGACGGCCCCGGCGCCGCCCCCGAGCGGCACCTCAAGGACATACGCGCTGCCGCTCATGCCCGGCACCTCGTGCGTCTGCAGCACACCACCGTGCGCCCGCACGATCCCGCGCACGATCGGCTCGTGCACCGGGTCTCCCCCGGCGTACGGCCCGCGCACCTCGATGCGTACGACCTCGCCGCGCTGCGCGGCCGCCACGACGACCGTGTTGTCCATGTAACCGCCCGCCGACACGGGCGCGTTGCCGGTCGCGTCGACACCGGCCACGTCCGCGACGAGATGCGCGAGCGCGGTGGCGAGCCGCCGCGGGTCCACCTCCGCCTCGATGGGCGGCGCGTGCACGGCGAACTGCACCCGCCCCGGCCCGATCAGGTCGACGGCCCCCTCGACTCCGGCGGCGACGACGGCGTCGAGCATCACCTTCGTACGGGTGATGTCCTCCGTGCCCGCGTCCAGCCGCTGGTAGCCGAGGACGTTGTCGATGAGCTGGGTGATGCGCGAATAGCCGGCGGAGAGGTGGTGGAGCACCTGGTTGGCCTCGGGCCACAGCTGTCCCGCGTCGTCCGCGGCGAGGGCGGCCAGCTCGCGGCGCAGCTCGTCCAGCGGTCCGCGCAGTGAGCCCGCGAGCAGCGTGAGCAGCTGTTCGTGCCGCCCGGCCAGGGCCTCGTACCGGTCCTTCTCCCGCTCGCCGAGCGCGGCGTACCGCTCCTCGCCGGCCGCGAGCTCCTCCGCGTGCTGCTCGCGCAGCCCGTCGAGCTCGGCCACGTGCTTCTGGCGCAGCGCGGTGAGGTCGGAGGCGTGCTCCTCGGAGAGCCGCTCCCGCTCCTCGGCGTACGTCTTCTCCTGCGCGGCCTTCTCGTCGGCCAGGGTGTCGTAGGGCCGCCGGTCGGTGAAGGTCATCACGGCGCCGACGAGCTGGTCGCCGTCGCGTACGGGCGCGGTCGTCAGGTCGACCGACACCTTGTCGCCGCTCTTCGCGTACAGCACCTGGCCGCGCACCCGGTGCTTGCGTCCGGAGCGCAGGGTGTCGGCGAGCGGGGACTCCTCGTACGGGAAGGGCGAGCCGTCGGCGCGGGAGTGCAGGACGAGGGTGTGCAGTTCCTTGCCGCCGAGTTCACCGGCCCGGTAACCCAGTATCTGGGCGGCGGCCGGGTTGACGAGGACGATCCGCCCGTCGGTGTCCGTGCCGACGACGCCCTCGGACGCGGCCCGCAGGATCATCTCGGTCTGCCGCTGCGAACGGGCGAGCTCGGCCTCGGTGTCGACGGTCCCGGACAGATCGCGCACGACGAGCATCAGCAGCTCGTCGCCGGTGTAGCCGTAACCGTCGTACGCCTGCTGCCCGTTCTCCAGGTTCGCGCTGGTGACCTCGACCGGGAACTCGGTGCCGTCGGTCCGGCGGGCGATCATCCGCGTCGGCTTGGTCCGCCCGCGCGGGTCCATGTGGTCCGGCCGCCTCATCGAGCCCGGGATCAGCTTGGAGTCGAACTGGGGCAGCAGATCCAGCAGCCCGCGCCCGACCAGAGCCGTACCCGGAGTCTCGAACGCCTCCAGCGCGATCGTGTTCGCGTTGACGACCGTCCCATTGGCGTTGACCAGTACCAACGCGTCGGGAAGCGCGTCGAGTATGGCTGCGAGGCGAGCAGCGCCTCGGGATGGCCTGCTGCTCACGAGACGCTTCCTCCCTGTTACCGCACCTTGCCGACCGCTCGGGCCATCTTGCCAACCGGCCCGCAACGTGTCACGCGAGGGAGTCTAAGGGCAGCGATTGCGCTATCGGCGCCGGATGAGAGGGAGGTCGCACGAGGAAGTGAGGGGGAACGTGTGACCACGTGCTCCGGCTGCGTAAGACCTTCGCGGGACTTTTACGGGACCTGGGATTCCGCCATGAAATGACTGTCGATCGTGAACCCCGGGGGACTCCTACGAACGGATGTCCGGCAGGAGCGGCACCATCTGGTTCCACCGCGCGATCTCGCAGCCGTTGCTGCGGTCGTACGTCGCGTCGACCGGGCGTCCGGCCCAGGTCCCGGTGACATGGGCGGTGGCCGGGCCGCCGTAGACCATCGTGCAGACGCTGCCCGGCGCCACCGGCGCGAAGGCTTCGCGGCCCCACCGGGTGTTCCGGTCCACGGCCCGGCACGCGCCGCCCACGTTCGGGTGGCTGCCGACGGCAGGATGACAGGACAGCACGTACGTCCCGTTCCGCCCGGCGCCCGCGTGCCGGACGGTGACGGTCAGCCGGTCGCCGGGTCCGGCCGGCCGGTCCTTGGCCCGAACGGGCGGGGGCGCGGAGACGGACGCGGCGGGCAGGGCCACGGCGGGGGCGGTGGCGGTGGCGCAGAGCGCGGTGACGACGGCGACGGAGGCGACCGAGGCCGCGGACGTCATGGACGCCAGGGCGGCTCGGGAGAAGACCGGCAACATGCCCTGATCAACGCCCGTGGCCCCCGGACGTTGCGCCCCCGCCCCGCCGGGGAGAAGGACTTTGCCCTGTGGCCCGAGTGCCTAGTACCGTGGGGGGCGATTGGTGACAGCACGCTCGACTGTGTCATCATCTGCACGCGCCACTCACGCGCTCGCGTGGGAGGTTGTGCTGGAGGCGTCGCCTAGTCCGGTCTATGGCGCCGCACTGCTAATGCGGTTTGGGCCTTAAAGCCCATCGAGGGTTCAAATCCCTCCGCCTCCGCGCTCGATCACCGAAGCCCCGGTCCCTGTGGACCGGGGCTTCGGCGTTCCCGGCGTTCCCGGCGTCCCCGGCCGGTCCTGGCGTTTCTGGAGTTTCCGCAGGTCACAAGGGGTGCGGCTAATGGATTTCACATGGCGGCGGCAGTCATGTAATGTTCTTCCTGTCGCCGCGAGCGGGCCGGAAGGGCCGGGAGCGAAGGCAAGAAAACAAAAAACAGGCACTCGTAGCTTAACGGATAGAGCATCTGACTACGGATCAGAAGGTTGCAGGTTCGAATCCTGCCGAGTGCGCACAGGCAAGAGGCCCCGGAGAGATCCGGGGCCTCTTGCGTTTGAGGGGTGTACGGCACCAACATTCAGGCCTTGGGCCGCTTGTCGAGCGGGCGAGCCGGACGAGCTGGGTGACCATCTCGTCCCGCCGCGCCCGCGACCCGGCGCAGTGTTCAGTACTGCTCGGTCTCCATGAAACCCGTGCCCCCGTTGTCGTCCGCGTCGAAGGCGGCGGCGGTGGGGTCGAATCCGGGCGGGCTGTCCTTCAGGGCCAGGCCCATGCCGGCCAGCTTCGCCTTGACCTCGTCGATCGACTTCGCACCGAAGTTGCGAATGTCGAGGAGGTCGGCCTCGGAGCGCGCCAGTAGCTCACCCACCGAGTGGACGCCCTCACGCTTGAGGCAGTTGTAGGAGCGGACCGTGAGCTCCAGCTCCTCGATCGGCAGCGCCATGTCGGCGGCAAGGGCGGCGTCCGTCGGGGACGGGCCCATGTCGATGCCCTCGGCGTCGATGTTCAGCTCGCGGGCGAGACCGAACAGCTCGACCAGGGTCTTGCCGGCCGACGCCATGGCGTCACGCGGCCGCATCGCCTGCTTGGTCTCGACGTCGACGATCAGCTTGTCGAAGTCGGTGCGCTGCTCGACACGGGTCGCTTCGACCTTGTACGTGACCTTCAGCACCGGCGAGTAGATCGAGTCGACCGGGACTCGGCCGATCTCCTGGCCCAGCTGTTTGTTCTGCACGGCGGAGACATAACCGCGGCCGCGCTCGACCGTCAGCTCCATCTCCAGCTTGCCCTTGCCGTTGAGCGTGGCGAGGACCAGGTCGGGGTTGTGCACCTCGACACCGGCCGGGGGCGCGATGTCGGCGGCGGTGACCAGACCCGGACCCTGCTTGCGCAGGTACATCACGACCGGCTCGTCGTGCTCCGAGGAGACGACCAGCTGCTTGATGTTGAGGATCAGGTCGGTGACGTCCTCCTTGACGCCCGGCACGGTGGTGAATTCGTGCAGGACACCGTCGATGCGGATGCTGGTGACAGCCGCACCGGGGATCGACGACAGAAGGGTGCGGCGAAGGGAGTTGCCGAGGGTGTAGCCGAAGCCCGGCTCCAGCGGCTCGATCACGAACCGGGAGCGGAACTCGTCGACGACCTCTTCGGTCAACGAGGGACGCTGAGCAATCAGCACGAGGTATTGCCTCCAGTGTTTGGCGCCCGCTATGTGACGCCGTAGACACCACGAAGGGTACGGGCGGTTCGGCCGCCGACGAGGGCGAACCGCCCGACCTCGCCCGTCTGTGGTCGGTCGGAGGGTCAAGCGCTTGATGGAGCGAAGTCCAACGGTCAACCACTTCTGCCCCGGGAGTCAGCCACCAGTGCGGTTCGTTGGCGCATACTGGGGGGCAATGACAAAGCCTGCTGCACCGAAGCGTCACTTGCCCACCAGCCCCTTCAAGGCCCCGGTCACCCCGGCTCCCAAGCACTTCGCCGTGGGCGACCAGGTCACACACGACATGTACGGCCTCGGCCGGGTGATCGGCATCGAGGACGGAATCGCGGCGCTCGTGGATTTCGGCTCGTCGCAAATGCGGATCTTGAGCCCGTACGCAAAGATGACCAAGCTATAGGACCGCTGTGCCCGTCACGGCACGCCAGGCCCCTTCAGGGACCTGTAATGAAAGCGAGACCTCTCCATCGACACGACGTCGCTGTTCTCCGCCCTGGAAGGGCAACCCCGCTGCGCCACCGCGGCATCACCGCCTCCGGCGACAAACCCCTTCCAGGCCCCGGACTTCGGGGAAGACATGACCCTCCTGCTCGAGGAGGAGCAAGAGCCCGCCCCGGGCATGCCTGCCGCGCGACCCGAGGCGGCTTAGCTCCAGCGCCACGCGGGTGTGACGCGGCGAAGGGTGCGGCTGTCCGCTGCTGTTGCGGGCGGGTGAGGCGCGGGGTTGGAATCGAGTGTGAGGCTCTTCGGCGACGCCGCGTCCGCAGACCGCCCCGCCCCAGGCACGGGGTCCGGCCGGAAAGGGCTCAAGAACAACGCGCTGGGCATGTTCTCCTCGGTCGTCATCGGCCTGGCCTCCACCGCCCCGGCGTACAGCATCGCCGCCACGCTCGGCATCATCGTGGCCGCGGTCGGACCGCAGGCCCCGATCGTCACCATGCTGGCCTTCGTCCCGATGTTGCTGATCGCGTATGCCTTCCGGGAGCTCAACGCGGGCAACGCCGACTGCGGCACCACCTTCACCTGGGCCACGCGCGCCTTCGGTCCGCGCACCGGCTGGATGGGCGGCTGGGGCCTCATCGTCGCCAACATCATCGTCATGGCGAACCTCGCCGTGCTCGCCGGTGCCTACGGCTTCCGGCTGGTGGGCCTGGTGGGCCTGGCGGAGAGCCGGCTGTGGACCACCGTGGCGGGCATCGCCTGGATCGCCGTGATGACCGCGGTCTGTTACGTCGGCATCCAGTTCTCGGCCGCGATCCAGCGCGTGCTGCTGTGTCTGGAAGTGGTGATGCTGACCCTGTTCGCCATCGCCGCACTGGTCAGGGTCTACACCGACCCTCCCGCGACGGCGATCCATGTGTCCGCCTCCTGGTTCAACCCCTTCGAGGTGCCCTCGGCAAAGGCCCTGACCTCGGGCATCCTCGCGGGCGTCTTCATCTACTGGGGCTGGGACAGCGCCGTCTCGGTCAACGAGGAAACCATGGACAGCACGCGCATCCCCGGGCGCGCCGCGGTCATGTCCACGGTGATCCTCCTTGCCATGTACGCGCTGGTGTCCACGTCGGCGCAGGCCTTCGCGGGGGTCGGCACCTCGGGCATCGGGCTGGCCAACCCCGGCAACTGGGACGACGTGCTCGCCGGACTGGGCGAGGCCGTGTTCGGGAGCCAGAGTGCGGGGCTCGTCCTGCTGAGACTGCTGATCCTGATGGTGCTGACCTCGGCGTTGGCCTCCACCCAGACCACCATCCTGCCCCTGGCCAGGACCGTCTTCTCCATGGCGGTCCACAAGGCCCTCCCCTCCCACCTCGCCCGGGTCCACCGCAGATTCCTCACCCCGACCTGGTCGACCATCGCGATGGGCGCGGCCTCGATCGCCTTTCTGGTCCTGCTGACGTCGTTCAGCGAGGACATCCTGGTGGACTCGATCGACTCGGTCGGCCTCGCGATCACCTTCCAGTACGGGCTGACCGGATTCGCCTGCCTCTGGTACTACCGCAACATCCTCGGCCGCAGCGCCAAGGACCTGGTCTTCAAGGGCGTGTTGCCGGGGCTGGGCGGGCTGATGATGCTCCTCCTCTTCGTCTATGCCGTCGTCGTCTACGCGGCGCCCGGGTACGGCGCGACCACCGTCGACCTGCCGCTGATCGGACCGACGGGCGGGGTCGTGGTCGTGGGGCTCGGCGCGCTGCTGATCGGCTTCGTGCTGATGCCCCTGGTCACCCGCGGGCACAGCGCGGCCCTCAAACTCCAGCGGA
Organism: Streptomyces sp. NPDC001406; assembly: GCF_042895285.1. NCBI lineage: Bacteria > Bacillati > Actinomycetota > Actinomycetes > Kitasatosporales > Streptomycetaceae > Streptomyces > Streptomyces sp. NPDC001406. The sequence continues at coordinate 99,255 of NZ_JBIAWG010000025.1, read as the reverse complement.
GCCTGCTTCCGCGCAGTCTGCCGCCGCAGACAGCCCTTGAGTCGGCCGGACGCTATCTGCCCGCCGACAGCGGGTCCGGCGTGGGCGGTGACTGGTTCGACGTCATCCCGCTGTCGGGCACCCGGATCGGTCTGGTCGTCGGGGACGTCCTCGGCCACGGGCTGCACGCGGCCGCGGCCATGGGGCGGCTGCGCACAGGGGTACGGGTGCTGGCCCGGCTGGACCTGGCCCCGGACGAGGTCCTGACCCGTCTGCACGACCTGGTCGAGCAGACCGCGCACGAGCGTGGACCCGAGCGTGGACCCGAGCGCGGGCCCGCGCGTGTCCACGCACGGTCGCATGCCGACGAGGCCCGGGGGGTGACCTGTCTGTACGCGGTGTACGACCCGGTCTCGGGACAGTGCAGCCTGGCGCGGGCGGGCCCGTTGCCGCTGGTGGTCGTCGATGCGCGCACGGGCGCCACCGACACCCCGGAACTGCCGCCCGGGCCCCCGCTGGGAGTCGCCGGCCCGCCCTATGAGAGCACCGAACTGCGGCTCGCGCCGGGCAGCGTCGTCGCCCTCCTCACGGACGGCCTCCTGCAGTCGGCCGACAGCTCCGCCGCCGGGCTGCGACAGCTCGCCCACGTCCTCGCCGAGCACCGGCGGCCGCTGGACGAACTGTGCGACCAGGCGGTGGCCACCCTGCTGCCCGGAGCGGTCGACGAGGACGCGACGCTGCTCCTGGCCCGCACCCGCATGCTCGACCGGAACCAGTTCGCCCAGTGGGAGGTGGCCCCGGACCCGGCCGCGGTCGGCTCGCTGCGCACCACCGTCAGCAAGCAGCTCGACGACTGGGGGCTGCACGAGCTGTCGTTCACCACCGAGCTCGTCGTCAGCGAGCTGGCCACCAACGCGATCCGCTATGTCGGCGGACCGATCCAGGTGCGGCTGATCCGTGACCGGACGCTGATCTGCGAGGTCTCGGACACCGGGCACACCACCCCCAACCTGCGGCACGCCGCGAGCGACGACGAAGGCGGCCGGGGACTGTTCATCATCGCCCAGCTGACCCACCTGTGGGGCACGCGCTACACGGCCACCGGAAAGATCATCTGGACCGAGCAGCTGCTGCCGTCCGCGGACGGTCAGCACTCCTCCTGAGGGTCGTTCCGGTTGAGCTTCTCCAGGTACGCGTGGGCCAGTTCGGTCGCGCGGGTGAACCAGTCGGTGAGGACGGCGAGCTCCTCGGCGGAGTAGTCGGCGAACAGGGCCGTGAGGCGTTTGTAGTGGCACGCGTAGACGGCCTCGCCGGTGGTGACATGGGCGCGGGCCGCCAGGTCACCGGCGGTGAGCAGGTCCTCGCCGGCCTCCAGGACGTAGGCGAAACAGGGGGCGGGAGCCGGGGTGGCCATGGTGTCGGTCCCCTTGATCGCCGGGGGCCTGGCGACGGTCGCCGTCGGTGTCCTCGTCACCTGGTACCTCCACCTCACCGGCTGGGGCAAGCCGCCGGGACGCCGCCCGAGGGCGGAGTGGGGAATGCGGATACGGGACATGAGCGCACGGGAGGGTCATCCCGGCTGCGTCGGCTGCCGACTGGCGGGTCGGGGCCGACGAACGACCGCCGCCGTACGCCCCGCGTCCACCGGTGGCGAACCGGAGCCGGTTTCGGCCGAGGCCGGGGGCTGATCCGGCGGGGCGTGCACACCTGCGGGAAGCCGGGGAGAATCGATCCCTCTGTCACCTTTTAGGTGAACATACCTTCTATGCAGGGGAGTTGTGTACGGAGATCCCTAGCTTCCGTGGTGGAGGTGATGCTCGATGTACGAGCACAACGACACGCCGCCGGAACAGTCGGCGGAATGGAAGCAGGACGCGATCGACGTCAACGACTTCGTGTTCGCGGCCACGGGGGCGCGGGTACGGAGGCTGACGCTGCCGGACGGGGAGCACTGGTTTCCGGCGACGGACGTGGCCGGAAAACTGGGGTACGCAAACACCCGTCAGGCGTTGAACGCGCACGTCTCTGCAAACTGGCAGAGGACTCTCCGTGAGATTGCACAAGGCGTCTGTACAGCAGACACCTTGAGCAAACTTGCAGCTCACAGGCTGCAGAAGTCGATGAAACTGGTCAACCTCAAGGGGCTGATCCAGCTTGTCAACGGCTGCACCAAGCCCGAGTGCGAACCCTTCAAAGCCTGGGTCTCCGAGGTCATCGCAACCATCCAGCGCGACGGTTCCTACAGCCTCGAACCGGCCCCGGTGCAGCCCGCGCCCAGCGGCGGCACCGCCTACCTCATGCCCGAGCAGGTGGCCGACGCGATCGTCCGTCTGGAAGAGCGGAACATCCGGGCGGACGAGGCGTTGCTCGCCCGGCAGACGGAGTTGTGCCGCCACCAGGACTCCATGGCCAGGGCCCAGGACTCCATGGCCAAAGCCCAGGACACGATGGCCAGGGCGCAGGACTCCATTGCCAGGGCTCACGACTCGATGGCCGGTGCCCTCCACCGCATCGCCGACACCCTGGACCGCATCGCCGATCGCTTCCAGCCCGCCTCCCCGGCGGAGGAGGCCCCGGCCATGTCGCCCCAGCAGCTGCTGGGCATCTGGCGGGCGAAGAACCTGGTCGTCACGGACGATGTGCACGCGGTGGCGGCCTATCTCGCTCCCTCGCTGGTGCGGGGCCCGGTCCGCTGCCGGCTGGAGGACGTCGCGAGCCGTACGGGGCTGACACTCGACCGGGTCCACGACTGCGTGCGCATGCTGCTCAAGCGGGGCTGCATGCGGCAGAGCGGGTGCGCCGCGGACGGTGCGCCGGTCTATGTACTGCCGTAGCCGGTGACGAGACAGGCCCGAAGTCGCAAAAAAAGGTTGCGGCTTCGGGCCTTCGCGTACCGTATCGCGTTCCACCGCCCGACCCCGTTGTCAGTGCCCAGGCCTACCCTCAAGAGTGATGGCACAGGTGTGGAAATGCTCGGGACTGCGGTGGTCGGGGGACGGTCCCGTGCTGGTGTGGGACGGGGGGCGGCACAGCGCGCTGCCTCGGGGGAAGCGGGTCGCCTTCGGGGTCGTGGACGGGGGCGTGCGGACGTGTGTGGGTGCCCGCGGGCACCCCTGTCCCGTGCGGGCGGTGGTGTCGGGGCGGAGCACCGGCGCGCGGTGTGAGCAGTGCGCGCGGCTGGACCGGGCGCACTCCGTGGCCGCCGACACCATCGCGGACGACCCGCGGCCGCACCACGTGTATCTGGCCTGGTTCGGGCCCGGCATGGTCAAGGTCGGGATCACCGCCGTCGAGCGGGGGTCCGCGCGCCTGCTCGAACAGGGAGCCGTCTGTTTCAGCTGGCTCGGCGCCGGGCCGCTCATGGCCGCGCGCCGGACGGAGGAACTGCTGCGCGCCGCGCTCGGCGTGCCCGACCGGATCCCCTACGCCGAGAAGCGAGCCGTACGGTCCGCGCTGCCCGCGACGGAGGCCGAACGGACCGCTGAGATCGAGGAGTTGTACGAGCGTGCCGTCGCACTCGGCGGCTGGCCCGAGTCGCTCTCCCGCGAGCCGTGCCAACCGGTCGACCACGTGGGCGTGTTCGGGCTCCAGCGGCTGCCCACCGCCTTCGGCGAGGTCGTCGAACTGGTCCCGGGCGGCACCGTGAGCGGTGAACTGGTCGCGGCCGCCGGGCCCGACCTGCACATCGCGGCCGGGGCGCGCGGGGTCGTCGTCCTCGACACACGGCTGATGACCGGCTGGGAGCTGTGCCCCGGCCCCGGCGCGGGCGACGGATTCACCGTTCCCCTGAGGGAGTTCAAGGAGGAGGCGGCGGGAGTCCAGGACGGGCTGTTCTGAAGGCGCGACCGTTCCTGATCTCCCGGCAAGCGTTTCCCAGGCGTTGCCTGAGAAACGCCTGTGTGTTTCTCAGGGAAAACACAGATGAGGGAAAGCGTGTTCTCAGAGGACCCGGACAAGGTGTCCCCATGACCACGACCTCGCCCCAGGGGCGCACCGAACTGCTGAGGCCGGACGGGAGCCCCGTCCGAGTGCTTGTGGTGGACGACGAGCTGTCGATCACCGAACTCCTTTCCATGGCCCTCCGTTACGAGGGCTGGCAGATCAGGAGCGCCGGTGACGGCCACGGTGCCGTCCAGACCGCCCGGGAGTTCCGGCCCGACGCCGTCGTCCTCGACATGATGCTGCCCGACATGGACGGCCTCGCGGTCCTGGGACGCCTGCGGCGCGAGCTGCCCGACGTACCCGTCCTCTTCCTGACCGCGAAGGACGCGGTGGAGGACCGCATCGCCGGGCTCACCGCCGGCGGCGACGACTACGTCACCAAGCCGTTCAGCCTGGAGGAGGTCGTGGCCCGGCTGCGCGGGCTCATCCGCCGCTCCGGTGCCGCCGACCGGCGGTCCGACTCCGTGCTCGTCGTCGGCGACCTCACCCTGGACGAGGACAGCCACGAGGTGTCGCGGGCCGGGGAGAACATCCACCTCACCGCCACCGAGTTCGAACTCCTGCGCTTTCTCATGCGCAACCCGCGGCGCGTGCTCAGCAAGGCGCAGATCCTCGACCGTGTGTGGTCGTACGACTTCGGCGGCCAGGCCAATGTGGTCGAGCTCTACATCTCGTATCTGCGCAGGAAGATCGACGCAGGCCGGGAGCCGATGATCCACACCCGGCGTGGGGCCGGCTATCTGATCAAGCCCGCAGCGGTATGAGCGGGCAACGACGGCCGCGTGCGCAGAAGAGACATGGGGGTCCCCCCGCTCGAACGAAGCTGAGAGCGGGGAAGGGACAGCCGCGGAGCCTGCGGACGCGGCTCGTCGTCGCGTCGGTGGTGCTGATCGCGGTGGTGTGCGCGGTGATCGGCACCGTGACCACGCTCGCTCTGCACGACCACCTGTACGGCCAGCTGGACGACAAGGTGCACGACGTCGCCATGCGCGCGGTCGGCGGCCGCATGGACGGCAAGCAGCCGCCGGGCGACCAGGGCACCGTCCCGGACGCCCGTCCCGGCGCGGACGACGAGACGCCGGCGAGCGCCAAGGCCGCGAAGTTCGTCAAGCTGCCCCCGACGCAGGCCAAGACCATCGCCGCGTACGTGGAAGACGGCAAGATCGTCAGTGCTGCCGTCTCCGAGCAGCAGAACAACAGCTACGGCGTCTTCACGAAGATGCGCGCCGACAACCTCGACGCCGCGCAGAAGGCGGCCATCGCCTCCGTGGCGAGGGACCGCGAGGCGCACTCCGTGGACGTCCCGGGCCTCGGTGAGTACCGCGTCCAGTACGTCACGAGCCAGGATGGCAGCGACTCGTACTACGTCGCGCTGCCGACCACCGAGGTCAACAACACCATCAACACCCTGATCCTCGTCGAGGTCAGCGTCACCGCCGCAGGCCTGGGCGCCGCCGTCATCGCCGGTTACGTCCTCGTCGGCCTGGCCACCCGCCCCCTGCGCCGCGTCGCCACCACCGCCACCCGGGTCTCCGAACTCCCCCTGCACACCGGCGAGGTGAACCTCAGCGAGCGGGTGCCGGAGTCCGAGACCGATCCGCACACCGAGGTCGGGCAGGTCGGTGCCGCGCTCAACCGGATGCTCGACCATGTGCACGGCGCCCTGCACGCCCGCCAGCAGAGCGAGATGCGGGTGCGGCAGTTCGTCGCCGACGCGAGCCATGAACTCAGAACCCCCCTCGCCTCCATCCGCGGGTACGCCGAACTCACCCGGCGCGGACGCGAGCAGGTCGGGCCCGACACCCGGCACGCCCTGGGCCGTATCGAGTCCGAGGCGGGCCGGATGACACTGCTCGTCGAGGACCTGCTGCTGCTCGCGCGCCTGGACGCCGGGCGGCCGCTCCAGTTCGAGCACACCGACCTCGTTCCGCTGGTCGTGGACACCATCAGCGACTCGCGCGCGGCCGGCATGGACCACAACTGGCGGCTCGACCTGCCCGACGAACCGGCGCTGGTGTCGGCGGACGCGGCACGCATCCAGCAGGTGCTGGTCAATCTGCTGGGCAACGCCCGCAAACACACCCCACCCGGTACGACGGTCACCGCACGCGTCCAGCGGCGCGGGCCGTGGATGTGCGTCGACGTGGAGGACAACGGCCAGGGCATCCCGCCCGAGCTGCTGCCGCACGTCTTCGAGCGGTTTGCCAGGGGTGACTCCGCGCGGTCCCGGTCCACCGGGTCCACCGGTCTGGGGCTCGCCATCGTGCAGGCCGTCGCGACCGCGCACGGCGGTGCCGTCACCGTCGACAGCATCCCGGGGCGGACCGTGTTCACGGTGCATCTGCCCGCGCTCGGCCCCGTGCCGCCGCAGCCCGACCCGGAAACGAACTGGCAGTCGCACTCACAGGCACAGCACAGCGCCACCACATGGGTGCAACAGGGCACGTGACCAGAGTCGTTCCCATGCGAACCGACTCTTCTCCCGGCACCCTGCCGGCGCGGGAGCACCTCCCGGCCGGCGACGCCGGTACGCCTGTCCTGGACGTAGTGATCCCCGTCTACAACGAGGAGAAGGACCTCCGGCCCTGCGTGCTCAGACTGCACGAGCACCTCGAGCGCACCTTCCCGTACGCGTTCCGCATCACCGTCGCGGACAACGCGTCCACGGACACCACCCCGCGGGTGGCGGCGCGGCTGGCGGCGGAGATCGCCGAGGTGAGGTCGTACCGGCTGGAGCAGAAGGGCCGCGGGCGTGCGCTGCGGACCGTCTGGTCCGCCTCGGACGCCCCGATCCTCGCCTACATGGACGTCGATCTGTCCACCGACCTCAACGCACTGCTGCCGCTGGTGGCACCGCTGATCTCGGGTCACTCGGACCTGGCGATCGGTTCCCGGCTGACCCGCAGCTCGCGCGTGGTGCGCGGCGCCAAGCGGGAGTTCATCAGCCGCTCGTACAACCTGATCCTGCGCGGCTCGCTGCAGGCCCGCTTCTCGGACGCGCAGTGCGGCTTCAAGGCGATCCGGCGTGATGTCGCCCAGGTGCTGCTGCCGCTGATCGAGGACACCGGCTGGTTCTTCGACACCGAGATGCTGGTCCTCGCCGAACGGGCCGGGCTCCGTATCCACGAGGTGCCCGTCGACTGGGTCGACGACCCGGACTCGACCGTGCACATCGCGAAGACGGCGACCGACGACCTCAAGGGCGTGTGGCGGGTGGGCAAGGCCCTGGCCACGGGGTCGCTGCCGCTGGACCGGATCACCCGCCCGTTCGGCGACGACCCGCGCGACCGCGAGATCAAGGACGTGCCCAAGGGGCTGGCCCGCCAGCTCGTCGGATTCTGTGTCGTCGGCGGTCTCTCGACGCTCTTCTACCTCCTGCTCTACAGCGGCTTCCGGCAGTTCTCCGGCTCGCAGGTCGCCAACGCGCTCGCGCTGCTGGTCTCGGCCGTCGCGAACACCGCGGCCAACCGGCGCCTGACCTTCGGGGTGCGCGGGCGCGGCGGAGCCGTCCGGCACCAGGCGCAGGGCCTGGTCGTCTTCGGCATCGGCCTCGCCCTCACCAGCGGCTCGCTGGCCGCCCTGAACGCGGCCACCGGCAGCCCCGCGCACGCCACCGAACTGGCGGTGCTGATCGCCGCCAACCTCGCGGCGACGGTGCTGCGCTTCCTGCTCTTCCGCGCGTGGGTCTTCCCGGACCGCGGCGACACCGACCAGGTGTCGACGGTCGTGGCCGCGCACAACCCGTCCTCGCCGACCTACGCGACGACGGTTCCGTACCGGCCGGGCGGCAGGCCGCTCCCGCAGCGCCCGCCGCAGCACACGCCGTACCAGACCACCCAGTTCCGCGCCGGTGAAGCCGCGGACGGCAACTGGAGGGACGCCACCATGCGGTTGCAGCCGGTGCGCCCTCACGACACCGACCCGGGGGATGCCCGATGACCATCCAGTACGACCGGACGACCCACCCCGCGGCCCCTGCACCCGAGTCCGGCGAACCCCGGCAGCCCTTCGTACGGAGACTGTGGCGCGGCCGGCCCGAGGACCCGCGCTGGGTGCGCCCGGCCTTCCTCGGCCTGCTGGCCGCCACCTTCCTGCTCTACCTGTACAACCTGAGCGCCTCCGGCTACGCCAACTCCTTCTACTCGGCGGCCGTCCAGGCGGGCAGCAAGTCCTGGAAGGCGCTCTTCTTCGGCTCGCTGGACGCGGGCAACGCCATCACCGTCGACAAGCCCCCGGCCTCGCTGTGGCCGATGGCCCTGTCGGTGCGGATCTTCGGTCTCAACTCTTGGGCGATCCTGGTCCCCGAGGTCATCATGGGCGTCCTCACGGTCGCCGTCGTCTACGCGGCCGTACGCCGCCGGTTCAGCCCCGCGTCCGGCCTGATCGCGGGCGCCGTGCTCGCGCTCACCCCCGTCGCGGCGCTGATGTTCCGGTTCAACAACCCGGACGCGATGCTGGCGCTGCTGATGGCCGTCGCCTGCTACATGGTCGTCCGCGCCCTTGAGGACGGCCGCACGAAGTGGCTGGTCTGGGCGGGTGTCGCGATCGGCTTCGCCTTCCTCGCCAAGACCCTGCAGGCCTTCCTGATCCTGCCGCCGCTGGCCATCGTGTACGCGGTGTGCGCGCCGGTGCAGCTGAAGAAGCGCTTCGGACAGCTGGCCCTGGCCACGCTCGCGCTGGTCGTCTCCGGCGGCTGGTGGGTCGCGATCGTCGAACTGTGGCCGGCGTCCTCCCGCCCCTACATCGGCGGCTCGCAGAACAACTCCTTCCTGGAGCTGACCTTCGGCTACAACGGCCTCGGCCGGCTCAACGGCGACGAGACCGGCAGCGTGGGCGGCGGCGGTGGCGGCAACGGCACGAGCATGTGGGGCGAGACCGGCTGGGACCGGATGTTCAACTCCGAGATCGGCGGCCAGATCTCCTGGCTGCTGCCGGCCGCGCTGATCCTGCTGGTCGCGGGCCTGGTGGCGACGCGCAGGCTGCGGCGGACCTCCGTCACCCGCGGTTCGTTCCTGGTCTGGGGCGGTTCGCTGCTGATGACCATGGTCGTCTTCAGCTACATGGCGGGCATCTTCCACCAGTACTACACGGTGGCCCTCGCCCCCTACCTGGCGGCCGTCATCGGCATGGGTGCCGGACTGCTGTGGGAGAAGCGCGCCGAGCTGTGGGCGTCGATCACCCTCGCCGTGTCGGTCGTCGCGGCCGCGGCCTGGGGCTACGTCCTGCTCAACCGCACCTCCGACTATCTGCCCTGGCTGAAGTGGCTGGTCCTGATCGGCGGCCTGACCGCCGCCCTGGGCCTCGTCTTCGCGGGCCGCGTGTCGCGTCGGCTGGCGCTCGGTGCGGCCGCGCTCGGTCTCGTCGCCGCGCTGGCGGGTCCTACGGCGTACACCCTCAGCACGCTGCGGGAGGGCCACAGCGGCTCCATCGTCACGGCCGGCCCGGCCGGCGCGAGCACGATGGGCGGCGGCCGCGGCGGTCCCGGCGGTGGGACGGGCGGCGGTGTCGGCGGCTTCGGCGGCGGCATGCCGGGCCAGAACCAGCAGGGGCAGCAGGGCCGGCAGAACGGGAACGGCTTCCCCGGCGGCGGAATGCCGGGGCAGAACCCGCAAGGTCAGCAGGGCCGGCAGAACGGCAACGGGACCATCCAGGGCCAGCAGGGCCAGGGCTTCCCCGGTGGCGGTCAGCCGGGTGAAGGCGGCGGCATGGGCGGCGGAGGTGGCGTCGGCGGCCTGCTCAACGGCGCGAGCGTCTCCTCCGAGGCCAAGAAGCTGCTGGAGACGGACGCCGGGAAATACACCTGGGTCGCCGCGTCCATCGGCTCACAGAACGCCGCGAGCTACCAGCTGGCCACGGGTGAGCCGGTGATGGCGATCGGCGGCTTCAACGGCACCGACCCGTCCCCGACGCCGGCCCAGTTCAAGAAGTACGTGGCGGACGGCAAGATCCACTACTTCATCTCCGGCGGTGGCATGGGCGGTGGCATGGGCGGCAGGTCCAGCGGTACGTCCTCGCAGATCACCTCGTGGGTGCAGAGCAACTTCAAGAAGGTGACGGTCGGTTCGGCCACGTTCTATGACCTCACGCAGAAGACCGGCAGCTGACGATCGCCGGGCAGGGCCGGGCAGAGCCGGGCAGGAGAAGGGCGGGTGGCTGCGGCCGCCCGCCCTTCGGGTTCCGCTCGGGCCCGCATGGCGGAGCGATATATCGGCGCAGTCCCGCGTCCCTTATGGGGGTGTTGCGGTTCTAGCATTTCGTTGAGTGGCCGGAGTTCTCGAGGAAGGTGCGCCGATGGTCAAGGCAGCCGAGCGGTCGGTGCGGTCGAGCGTCTGGCTGGAGGGCAAGGCCCGCCGCAGCGGGCGCGCGGGGCAGCCCTCCGGTCTCGATCGTGAGCGGATCACCGAGGTGACCGTGCGGCTGCTGGATGCCGAGGGTCTGGCCAAGTTCTCGATGCGGAGGCTCGCGGCCGGACTGCACGTCACCGCGATGTCCGTGTACTGGTACGTCGACACCAAGGACGACCTGCTGGAACTCGCCCTGGACGCGGTCTACGGCGAGCTGCGGCTGCCCGATCCGGAGGCCGGGGACGAGGACTGGCGCGACCAGCTGCGCACGCTGGCCACGGAATACCGTGCGCTTCTCGTCCGGCACCCCTGGCTGTCGCCGCTCGCAGGGCGGTATCTCAACATCGGCCCGAACTCGCTCGCGTTCTCCCGGGCGGTGCAGCAGGTCATCCGCCGGACCGGGCTGCCCGCGCACGGCGTCACGGGCGCCATCTCCGCCGTCTTCCAGTTCGTCTACGGCTTCGGCACGGTCGAGGGCCACTTCGCCGCGCGGGTCGAGGCCGCGGGCCTGACCCCCGACGAGTACTTCCGCACCGCCATGAGCGCGGTGTCCGAGGCCCCGCAGACCGCCGGCGTGATCAAGGAGTCCAAGGACATCATGGCGGCCCGCGGCGGCGACACGGTCGAGGAGATGCTGGACCGCGACTTCACTTTCGCCCTGGACCTACTGGTGTCAGGAATCGAGGCGATGGTCACCCGCGGCTGACCGGGAGGGGCCCGGCCCCCGCTCACGACCCCCACCGCGGCGGGGGACCCGGTGATCGACTTGCCCTGCTTGCCCATGGCCTCGCGGGCCCTTTCGCCTGCGCTCCTCGCGCTGCTCCGCAGGCTCCGGAGCGCTGTGCAGGACTCCGCCCGCCGAGTGGTGGTGTGCCGTGATGGTCGGCCTTCGGCCACCAGCGGTGCGGGGAGCCGCCGGTGGCCGCGGGCCCCGGCGCTCCGGAGCGGCCCGGGCAATCGACTTGCCGCGCCTTGGTGGTCAGTCCCCGGCCACCAGCCGGCCCGGGAAGCTGCCGGTGGTCACCGGGCCCCGGCGCTCCGGGGTGGCCCGGGCAGCCGGCTTGCCGTGCCTTGGTGGTCAGTCCTCGGTCACCAGCCGGGCCGGGAAGCCGCCCGTGGCCACCGGGCCCCAGCGGTCCGGAGTGATGCGGATGATCGACTTGCCCTGTTTGCGCATCGCCTCGCGGTACTCGGCCCAGTCCGGGTGTTCGCCGGCGATGTTGCGGTAGTACTCCACCAGCGGTTCCACCGAGTCGGGGGAGTCGATGACCTCTGCCGTTCCGTCGATCTGGACCCACGGGCCGTTCCAGTCGTCGCTCAGTACGATCAGGCTGACCCGTGGGTCCCGCTTGGCGTTGCGCGTCTTGGCGCGTTCCGGGTAGGTGGAGACCACGATCCGCCCCGAGTCGTCGACCCCGCAGGTCAGCGGCGAGCCCTGGGGTCCGCCGTCGGCCCGCCTGGTCAGCAGGATGGCGCGGTGACGGGGGCGTACGAAGTCCAGCAACTCGTCCAGGGAGACGGACGTGTTGGTCGCGATGTTCGGTGCCATGGGGGCAGCCTAGAGGCAGCGGACCCGGATCCGGCTGACCCTGCTGTGCCTACGCCTGTGGCAGCGACCCGCCCTGCACCGCCTGGATGTCCAGCTCCACCTTCAGCGTCGTACCGATCGCGGCGATGCCCGCCTGGACGACCTGGTTGTAGTTCATCGCGAAGTCCTCGCGGTGCAGCTCCGCCGTCGCCCGGAAGGCCGCGCGGGTGCCGCCCCAGGGGTCGGAGCCGGTGCCGAGGTAGGCGAGGTCCAGGTCGACGGGTCGTACGACACCGTGCATCGACAGTTCGCCGTGGACCGTCCAGCGGTCGGCGCCGGCCGCGGCGAGGCCCGTCGAGCGGTAGGTGATCTCGGGGTGGCGCTCGACGTCCAGGAAGTCCGCGGAGCGCAGATGCGTGTCGCGCATGTCGTTGCCGGTGTCGATGGAGGCCGCCCGGATGACGGCCCGGACCCGGGACTCGGTGAGGTCGTCGGGCGCGATCTCGACCGTGCCCGCGAACTCCGTGAACCGGCCGCGCACGCTGGAGATCCCGAGGTGCTGGGCGACGGCGCCCACGCTGGAGTGGGCCGGGTCGACGGTCCACGGGCCGGGCGGGGGCAGCTCGGTGCCGCCCTGCCGGGCCAGTGTCACCGTGCCGACCTCGGCCCGCCCGCTCGCGGTGACGATCGCGCCGGCGGCGGCGGGCGCGTACCCGACGGCCGTGACGATCACCGTGTACGCCCCCGGCGCGAGCTCGGTCGTGTCCCGTACGGCCCCCTCCGGGTCGGCCTCGGCGCGCAGTACCTGCCTGCCCGTCCCATCGGCCACCGTGACGACCGCGTGCGACACGGCCCATCCGTCCCGGGTACGGATCCTCGCGGTCAGTGCCATCCCGTTTTCTCCCCAAAACATAAGAAACTGGTCATTATGCGACCGGCCCGTGCCGGACGCGCCTCCGCTCGGAGCGCGCCCGGCCCGGGCCGGGGCCGAACTACTCGCCGGGGTGGGCGAGTTCGATGTCGTGGCCGTCGACTCCGGTGCCGTTCACCGTGAGGGCCGTGGCCACCGGCGGGTAGCCCGTCGCGATGACGGTGTACTCGCCGCTGTTCAGGTCGGCGAAGGCATACGCCCCGTCCGTCCCGGTCGTGGCCGAGCCGACCACGTTGCCCGCCGCGTCCACGAGGGTCACCCGGGCGTCGGCCAGCGGGCCGTGCGGGGCCCGTACGACGCCCTGGAGCTGGGCGCCGGCGTCCAGGTCGACCGCGATCCGGGTGACACCGGTGGCGCCGATCTCGACCGGCAGCGCGCGGGGCCGGAACCCGGCCGCGTTCACCGCCACGGTCACCGCACCCGGCACCAGCTCGGCGAAGCCGAACTCGCCCTGCTCACCGGTGATCCCGGTGGCCAGCAGGTCCCCGCGCACATCGGTGACGATCACCATCGCGTCCTTGACCGGCAGCGCGCTCCCGGCGGCCCGGACGGTGCCGCTCAGGCCGCTGGTGCCGCTGAGCAGGATGTCGTACGACACCGGGTCGTCCCCCACGACGACCGTGGACGCCTGCGGCTGGTAGCCGTCCGCGGAGGCGATCAGGACGTACGAGCCCGCGCCCGGCGCTTCCACCCCGTAGGAACCGTCGGCCTGGGCGACCGCGCGGCCCAGCTGGCGGCCGGAGAGGGAGATCAGGGTGACCGCGGCCTGCGCGACCGGGGCGCTCTCGGCACCGCGGACGAAGCCGTGGACCGGGACACCGCCCTGCTCGGGCTGCCGGGGGACGGGCACGGTGGCGACGGCGGTGAGCTGCCGGGTGCCGGCCGCCTCGGTGTCGGCCTCCGGGTCCACGACCGGGGTGGCCCAGCTGGGCACCTGCGCCTCGGTGGGAGTCTCCTCGGCGGGGGCCTCGGCGGCGACGGCGACGGCGGCCGGGGTCTCGGCCTCGGCCTTGGCCTCGGCGGCCTGGGCCAGGGCGCCCGCGGTCCGCAGCGGGACCTCCTTGATGAACAGGGTGACCAGGAAGGCGAGGAGGGCGACCGGCGTGACGTACAGGAAGATGTCGGCGATGCCGTGCCCGTACGCGCCCTCCAGCCAGGTGCGGATGTGCGGGGGCAGCAGGTCCATGTCCGGCAGCTGACCGGTGCCCGTGGCCTTGGCGGCAGCCAGCTGCTCCTTGGGCTTCAGCCGGCCGATCGTGTCCGTGGCGTAGTGGGTGATGCGGGTGGCCATCACGGAGCCGAGCGCCGAGACGCCCATCGCACCGCCGAGGGACCGGAAGAAGGTGACGACCGAGCTGGCGGCGCCGAGTTCGTGCGGGGCGACCTGGTTCTGGGTGGACAGGACCAGGTTCTGCATCATCATGCCGAGGCCCAGGCCCATGACCGCCATGAAGATCGCGATCTTCCAGTAGTCGGTGTCGTAGCGCATGCTGCTCAGCAGGCCCAGGCCGGCCGTCAGCAGTACACCGCCCGTGACCAGCCACGCCTTCCACTTGCCGGTCTTGGTGATGATCTGGCCGGAGACGGTGGAGGAGACGAACAGACCGGCGATCATCGGGATCGTCATGACGCCCGACATCGTCGGGGACTTGTCGCGCGCCAGCTGGAAGTACTGGCTGAAGAAGACGGTGCCGGCGAACATCGCGATGCCGACGAACAGGGAGGCGAGCGAGGCCAGCGTGATGGTGCGGTTCCGGAACAGGCGCAGCGGGATGATCGGCTCGTCGGCCTTCGTCTCGATGAGGAGGAAGATCAGCGCCAGGACAAGCGCGCCGCCGACCATCGTGTAGGTCTGCCAGGACAGCCAGTCGTACTTGTCGTCGGCGAAGGTGACCCAGATCAGCAGCAGGCTGACGGCGGCGGTGATGAAGAAGGCACCGGCCCAGTCGACCTTGACCGCACGCTTGTGCTCGGGCAGGTGCAGCGTCTTCTGCAGCACGACCAGCGCGATCAGCGCGAAGGGCACTCCGACGTAGAGGCACCAGCGCCAGCCGAGCCAGTCGGTGTCGGTGATGACGCCGCCGACGAGCGGGCCGCCGACGGTGGCGACCGCGAAGGTGGCACCCAGGTAACCGCTGTAGCGGCCCCGCTCCCGCGGCGAGATCATCGCGGCCATGATGATCTGGGCCAGCGCGGTCAGACCGCCGGCGCCCAGACCCTGGATGACACGGGCGCCGATGAGCATGCCCGGGTTCTGCGCCAGACCGGCGACGACCGAGCCCGCGATATAGATGACCAGGGCTATCTGGACGAGCGCCTTCTTGCTGACCAGGTCGGCGAGCTTGCCCCAGAGCGGGGTGGAGGCGGTCATCGCCAGCAACGCGGCCGTGACGACCCAGGTGTAGGCGCTCTGGCCGCCGCCGAGGTCCTTGATGATCTCGGGCAGGGCGTTGGAGACGATCGTGGACGACAGGATCGCGGCGAACATGCCGAGCAGCAGCCCGGAGAGCGCCTCCATGATCTGCCGGTGCGACATGGGGGCGTGGCCGGGGCCGTGGCCGTGGCCTCCCCCGTGCTTGGCGTGGGCCCGCACACCGGCCGGTGTGGTCGTTGCCATGGGTTTCCTTCTCTTACGTGGTTATGCGGGTGTACGGGTGGTCGTGTCGAGTACGGGTGCGAGGGCGGTCAGGCGGGGATGGGCGGACCGGCAGTCGCCGAAGCTCGCCCGCAGCCGGGTCATCAGCCGGATCAGCTGGGCGACCTCCTCGTCGGTCCAGTCGCTCAGGCGCTCTGCCAGCAGTTCGGCAGTGCGCCGGGACAGTTCGACGAGGGTGGCCCTGCCCGCGGGGGTGAGGCGCAGGATGCGCGAGCGCTTGTCGGCGGGGTCGGGGGACCGCTCGATCCAGCCCCGCTCGGCGACATGCGCGACATGCCGGCTGGTCACGGACATGTCCACGGCCAGCAGCTCGGCGAGCTTGCTCATGCGCATGTCCCCGTGACCGCCGAGCAGCGTCAGTACGGCTGCGGATCCGGCCGGGCAGTCGTGCGGAAGGATCCGCCCCAGGTCCCGTTTGACCGCTCCGACGGCGCTGAGCTGACGCGCCAGCTCCTCGAACTGCGCCTGCTCCGCCATCACACCTCCCAGATTCGTTGCTTGAGGCAACTGTAAGGGATGTTTGGTTGCTGCAGGCAAACAAATCGGGGTGGCCGGGGACAAAAACTTGGCAAAGACAAGTATTGCGAACGTAAATGCGCTGGTGGGAGTGGGTGCGGATGGCCCGTATATGCGGGTGGCCCCCCACTTGGGCCGCATCCCCGGATTCGCTAGTGTCTCGGGCCATGGCTAACACCCAGGGCCCCCAGGGCAACTACGACCCCGCAGGCAGCACTCAGATGTTCCGCGCGTTCGTCGACGAGTCCCCTCAGGGGGGCAGGCAGCAGGCTTCCGCCCCGGCGGGCCCGCGCATCGGACTGATCATCGGCGTCATCGTCGCGGTGGCGGTCGTGGCGGCGGTTGCCTGGCTGGCGCTGAAGTAGCGCGGCTACTTCCAGTCGACGGCCACGTCCCGCGTCTCGATGTGCATCCCCAGCGGTACGCGCCAGGCGTCGACGCACACCGTCCACGTGTGCTTCTTCTGCGCGACCGCCTCGATCGGGGCCGGGAGGTCCTCCGTCGACTCGATCGTGGCCCAGTCGATGCCGAGGGCGCCGATGATGTGGGTGCCGAAGGTCACCTCGCCCGAACGGACCGCGGTTCCGCCCGAGTTGTGAAAGGTGACCGTCACCTTCTCGCACCAGCGCCGGTCCGTCGCCTCGCGGGACGGCGGGTCCCAGGTGAGGGCCGCCGGCGACGGGGGTGCCTCGGTCGGATCAGGAGCTGGAGCGGGCGTCGACGGGCGAGGCGATGTCTGCCGACCCGTCCCGCGGCCGGGTGGCGTCCCGGCCGTGCCCGGGGAGCCGGGGATGTCGCCGCCGGGAGTCTCACCGAGGGTGGGCGCCTGGGACGGGGCTACTGACGGGGCCGCTTCGGAAGTCCCGGGCGTGGACGGCGCGTTGTGTCCGCCGTCCGTCACTCCGTCGAGCGGCGTCAGTGTCACCCTTCCGGTCGGACTCACCGCCGTCCGGGGTGACGTGCCTGCCGGGCCCACCGCCGTGTAGCCGCCGGCGCCGCTGCCGCCCGCGCAGGACGCGAGCAGTCCGCCCAGACAGACGACGGCCGCCGACGCTGCCGTAACGGCGCCTCGGCGGCCACTCGTCCATGGAGCCCATGTCGTCCGGAGCATCGCGCCATGGTGGCTGACACTCCGTCAAATAGGAAGCTCCGTGCGGGGCTTCCGTGCGGATCGGTCGGATCGATCGTCGATCGGATCAGTCGGAGATGAGTCCCTCGCGCAGCTGGGCCAGGGTGCGGGTCAGAAGACGCGAGACGTGCATCTGGGAGATGCCGACCTCCTCGCCGATCTGGGACTGGGTCATGTTGGCGAAGAAGCGGAGCATGATGATCCGCCGTTCGCGGGGCGGGAGTTTGGCCAGCAGCGGCTTCAGCGACTCGCGGTACTCCACGCCCTCCAGGGCGGTGTCCTCGTAGCCGAGGCGGTCCGCGAGCGAGCCCTCGCCGCCGTCGTCCTCGGGGGCCGGGGAGTCCAGTGAGGAGGCCGTGTAGGCGTTGCCGACCGCCAGGCCGTCGACCACGTCCTCCTCGGACACGCCCAGTACGGCGGCCAGTTCGGCGACCGTGGGGGAGCGGTCCAGCTTCTGGGAGAGTTCGTCGCTGGCCTTGGTGAGGGCCAGCCGCAGCTCCTGGAGCCGGCGCGGGACGCGGACCGACCAGGACGTGTCGCGGAAGAAGCGCTTGATCTCGCCCACGACCGTCGGCATCGCGAACGTCGGGAACTCCACGCCGCGTTCGCAGTCGAAGCGGTCGATCGCCTTGATGAGGCCGATGGTGCCGACCTGGACGATGTCCTCCATCGGCTCGTTGCGGCTGCGGAAGCGGGCCGCCGCGTAGCGCACGAGCGGGAGGTTGAGCTCGATCAGCGTGTCCCGGACGTAGACACGCTCGGGGCTGTGTTCGTCGAGTGCGGCGAGCCGCAGGAACAGGGAGCGGGACAGGGTGCGGGTGTCGATGTCCGCCGAGGCCGGCAAGGCCTGGACATCTGCGGCGGCCGGGAGCTCCGGGGCCGGAGGGGCCTGGAGGGCCGTGACGTCGTCGAGCACGTCGATAGCGTCGAGCTCCTTGGGCGCTGCCTCGCTTTTCGTGGGCGTGAGCACCTTCGAGCTGCCCTGGTCTGCGGACATGCCACCCCCTTTGGGTCGCGGGACGGTCGCGGCGGCGATCCTTTCGAGGAACGCAGCCCTCACCTGAATACCGGAGCCGGAGCCACGGCAAACGCGCTTCCCGCAGAATGTCACATGTCGGCAACACGCTGTAGTGACATGTCGACATGTGAGTTACGAATCAGCCCTGGAAAAAGGGGGTCTGACGGTTTTTCGACGCACAACTGTCGGGAACGGCCCTGGTGAGCGAATCGCTCACGCCGGTGATGGCTCGATCGTGTTTGCGGTTACGCGTCGATCCGGTTCGCCGACCGCAGCCGCTGGAAGCTACGCGCGAGTAGCCGTGAGACGTGCATCTGCGACACGCCGAGTTCCGCGCTGATCTGAGACTGGGTGAGATTGCTGTAGTAGCGCAGGAGAAGGATTCTCTGTTCGCGTTCGGGGAGTTGGACCAGGAGGTGGCGGACCAGATCGCGGTGCTCCACGCCGTCCAGGGCCGGGTCCTCGTAGCCGATGCGGTCCAGCAGGCCCGGCAGCCCGTCGCCCTCCTGGGCGGCCTCCAGGGAGGTCGCGTGGTACGAGCGTCCGGCCTCGATGCAGGACAGCACCTCCTCCTCGCTGATGCGCAGCCGCTCGGCGATCTCGGCGGTCGTGGGGGAGCGTCCGAAGGCGGTCGTCAGGTCCTCCGTCGCGCTGTTGACCTGGACCCACAGCTCGTGCAGCCGGCGCGGTACGTGGACCGTGCGGACGTTGTCCCGGAAGTACCGCTTGATCTCGCCCACCACCGTCGGCATGGCGAAGGTCGGGAACTGCACGCCCCGGTCCGGGTCGAAGCGGTCGATGGCGTTGATGAGGCCGATCGTGCCGACCTGGACCACGTCCTCCATGGGCTCGTTGCGGGAGCGGAACCGGGCGGCCGCGTAGCGCACGAGCGGCAGATTGGCCTCGATGAGCGCCCCTCGCACCCGGTTGTGCTCCGGCGTGCCCGACTGGAGGTCCTTGAGCTGTGCGAAGAGTACCTGGGTGAGCGCGCGGGTGTCGGCGCCGCGGCGCTTCTCGGGTGCGGGTGCGGGCGCGGGTGTGGTGGCCGAGGTGGACGTGGGCGTGGGCGTGGAGGCGAACGTGGACGTGGGCGTGGAGGTGGAGGTGGGCGTGGATGCGGGGGCGGGGACGGGCGCCTCTTCCTGGGGCGGCGCAGTACTGGCCGACACGGTCAACGCCACCTCTTCATCGGTCAATCATCCGTCAAAAGCGGTCATAGCATCACAAGACATGTGCACTGTGTGCAAGCACCGCATAACGCCGTGTTGAGGGCAAGTTGGGACTAAAGACGCATAAAGACCCCCCGCCGTTCCGGCGGAGGGCCACTGGGGTGTACGGCTCAGAATTCGTAGTCGGCGATCACCCACGTGGCGAACTCCCGCCACAGCGCGACGCCCGCCTGGTGGGCCGGGTGCTCCAGGTAGCGCTTGAGGGCGTCCCGGTCCTCGACCGCCGAGTTGATCGCGAAGTCGTACGCGATGGGCCGGTCGCTGATGTTCCAGGCGCACTCCCAGAAGCGCAGCTCCTCGATCTGCCCGCCGAGCGCCCGGAAGGCCTCGACGCCCGCCACGACCCTCGGGTCGTCGCGCTCGACGCCCTCGTTGAGCTTGAACAGCACCAGGTGCCGGATCATGGGCCCTTCCCTCAGCTCTTTCAGCTCTTCAGCTCTTTGCTCCGTCGACGATCCATGTGAAGAAGTCGCCGATGGCCTTGGCGGCGTCCGAAATGCCCTCGAAGCCTATCTGGACGTAGTCCGCGGCCTTGGCCGGGTCTGTGATGATCACATAGAGCACGAAGACCACGAGCACGTACACGGCGATCTTCTTGCCGTTCACCGCCACCGCGGCCTCCCCTGTCTCTGCTGCTCGCCGGGGCCTTTGGGCCCCTTGTCGCCGGCGGTGAGTGTAACGTTCTTTGTTTTTCTGCCGAATGCACGATGGGCCCCGTCTTCCGACGGGGCCCATCTTCAGCGGTAGCGGAGGGATTTGAACCCTCGGTGACTTGCGCCACACTCGCTTTCGAGGCGAGCTCCTTCGGCCGCTCGGACACGCTACCGAGGGAGACCTTACAGCACGGTGGGCCATGGTCCGAAATCCGTTTCCCGGCTCCCCGGAAGCGGGCTTCACCGATCCCGGAAGAACTCCGTGAGCAGCCGGGCCGAGTCCGCCGCCAGCACGCCCTCGATCACCTCGGGACGGTGGTTGAGCCGACGGTCCCGTACGACGTCCCACAGGGAGCCGGCCGCGCCCGCCTTCTCGTCGCGGGCGCCGTAGACGACACGGTCCACCCGGGACTGGACCAGCGCTCCCGCGCACATCGTGCAGGGCTCCAGGGTGACCACGAGGGTGCACCCGGTCAGCCGCCACTCTCCCAGCCGTGCGGCGGCCCGCCGGATCGCGAGGATCTCCGCGTGGGCCGTGGGGTCACCGGTGGCCTCGCGCTCGTTGTGGCCGGTCGCGAGCACCGTCGTACCGTCCGGGGACAGCACGACGGCACCGACGGGGACGTCCCCGCCCCGGACGGCCTGCCCGGCCTCGTCCAGGGCGAGCCGCATCGCGGCCCGCCAGCGGTCGCGTACCGGGTCCGGGGCCCCGCCCGGCTCCGGGGCGGTCAGCGGACGGTCTCCAGCACCTCCGAGGCGCCCAGGGCCTCGGCGATCGCTCCCAGCGCGTCCTCCGCGTCCAGGGCGCGCAGCTCCTTCTCGCTCACGCCCAGGTCGTCGAGGATCTCGCTGTCGCCCACCGGGCTGTGCGGCACCGCGTCGGCGGAGGTGCCGTCCTCGTCGTCCCCGTCCTCGGACTCACCGTCCTCGGTGCCGTCGAGGTCCAGGGCGTCCAGGTCGGGGCCGTCGGAGCCGGGCTCGCGGCCCAGCAGTTCGTCCGTGAGCAGCAGCTCGCCGTACGCGCTGCGGGCGGCGGCGGCGGCGTCCGAGACGTAGATGCGAGGGTCGTCCTCGCCGTCCACGCGGACGACACCGAACCAGGCGTCCTCCTGCTCGATCAGGACGAGCACCGTGTCCTCATCGGGATTGGCTTCCCGGGCCAGGTCGGCCAGATCCGACAGGGTTTCCACATCGTCGAGCTCTGTGTCGCTCGCTTCCCACCCGTCTTCGGTGCGCGCGAGCAGTGCGGCGAAGTACACCGTGACTCTCCCACTGGTCATAGGCGTGCCGGTTGGGGGTCCCCCCGGCGGAGGTTCTTGGGCGGGGAGAGCTGTGCTCCGAGCCCCACCCACTCGGAATCGTGGCAGAAACAAGGCGTTCAGGGGACGTCTTCGGCTCCCTGTGTCCGGCAGTTTTGATCGCACGACGCAAAAGGACCAACCCGTGCGTCCGTGCAGGTATCACCGGCGCACTTGTTGCCGCCACCTGCGGATCGTACGCGGCTTTGGGTGTCGCTCACGCACGGCCTTACCGGGAACGTCTCACCAACACCCGATCTTCCCTACCGGATTCCTACCAGCGGAAGGTCCGCATGCGCATCGCGTGCCGGAGCCGGGCGGCCTTGGCGCGGCGTGGCTGGACGCGGTCACGGAGCTGTCGGGCTTCGGCGAGCTCGTGCAGGAACCGCGCGCGGCGCCGTCGGCGTTCGGCGTCCGTCTCCGGCGGCGACACACCCGCACCGGTCTCGCCGGAGGCCTCGGAGTCGCGGTCAGGCAGGTCAGGCATCGGCTCACCACCCCAGTCGGTCCCTCCCACTTTCCCCCGGTCGGGCGGTTTGATGCCAGAGCCAGGTGTGGCGCGGCGCGGTTACTGTTATGGGCATGCGTCTCCACGTCGTCGACCACCCCCTGGTCGCCCACAAGCTCACCACCCTGCGCGACCAGCGCACCGACTCCGCGACCTTCCGGCGGCTCGCCGACGAACTGGTCACCCTGCTCGCCTACGAGGCCACGCGGGACGTACGTACCGAGGCCGTCGACATCCGCACCCCGGTCTCCCCCACCACCGGCGTCAAGCTCTCCTACCCGCGTCCGCTGGTGGTGCCGATCCTGCGCGCCGGGCTCGGCATGCTGGACGGCATGGTCCGGCTGCTGCCGACCGCCGAGGTGGGCTTCCTGGGCATGATCCGCAACGAGGAGACGCTGCAGGCCTCCACGTACGCCTCGCGCATGCCCGAGGACCTCTCCGGCCGCCAGGTGTACGTCCTTGACCCCATGCTGGCCACCGGCGGCACGCTGGTCGCGGCGATCCAGGAGCTGATCAAGCGCGGCGCCGACGACGTGACCGCGGTCGTACTGCTCGCCGCCCCCGAGGGCGTCGAACTCATGGAGCGCGAACTCGCGGGCACGCCGGTCACGGTCGTGACAGCGGCCGTCGACGACCACCTCAACGACCACGGCTACATCGTCCCCGGCCTGGGAGACGCGGGCGACCGGCTGTACGGGGCGGCCGAGTAGGCCGACCGCTTGTACGGCACGCCCGAACAGGCCGTGCGGCCCGTTCGGCAGCGCTTCCGGCGACCTTCTGGCGGGTCTCCTGGCGGTCCGGCATGTGCTTGCCTCGCGGGGCCTCTGAAGTCCGTGCCGATGGAGAGGCCGAGGTCCGGGGTGGCCGTGTTGGCTGTGCGGCCCGTTCGGCAGCGCTTCCGGCGACCTTCCGGCGGGTCTCCTGGCGGTCCGGCATGTGCTTGCCTCGCGGGGCCTCTGAAGTCCGTGCCGATGGAGAGGCCGAGGTTCGGGGTGGCTGTGTTGGCTGTGCGGCCCGTTCGGCAGCGCTTCCGGCGACCTTCCGGCGGGTCTCCTGGCGGTCCGGCATCTGCTTGCCGCGCGCGGCCCCTGAAGTCCGCGCCGATGACGAGGCCGAGGTGCGGGGGCGGCAGAGCAGGCTGTGCGACCCGCTCGGTGGCGCTTGCGGCCGGTGGCCTGTCGGTGGTTTCTCTAGCAGTTCTTCTTCGATGCGGCGGACGTCGTGCGGGGCGTGGTCAGTTTGGTCAGGGCCTTGTCGGCGTCCGTCTGCTTCGTGAGGCTCTTGAAGTCCGTGCCGATGACGAAGTCGAGGTCCGTGCCCTTGCGGCCGGCGTCCATGCGTCGCTCCGCCGAGGCGAGCTGGGTGGCGAGCACGGGCAGTGAGCTGTTCACGGCGGACGCGGGACCGATCAGTAGCCCGGTGCCCTTGATCTTTCCGTCGAGCTGCGCCGAGGCGTTGCCCACCTCGCCGATGCGGAAGCCGCGCTTCTTGAGCTCGTCGGCGGTCGACTTGGCGAGCCCGGAGCGCTTCGTCGCGTTGTAGACGTTGACGGTGATCCCGCCCGGCTCGGGCAGGGCGACCGCGGGCGTGGCCGAGGGGCTCGCCTTGGTCGCGCAGTCCGCCTTGGAACCGGCCGCCGCGGCCTTCTTGCCACCGCCCGTGAACACGTCGATGAGCTGCAGGGTTCCCCAGCCGACCAGGCCGAGCACAGCGACGGAGGACACCAGCCCGAACACAAGCCTGCCGCGCCGCCGGGGAGGGCGCATCCGCGGGTACTTGTCCCCCGTGATCCGGTACTGGCCACCCATGCCAGGGGGAGTCAGCATGCTCATGGGCGCAGCGTAGTGCGGACCGGCGACGATTCCTACTAGATGATCATTCGACGCCGTACCGGAGAACCCGAAAGGGCCAACCTGTTACCGGGGCGTGTCCGTACGGGTGTCCTGAGGGGACCGTCCGGGGGACCTGCCCGAGGGGTCTCAGTCCAGTTCGAGCACGCGCGCGTGCAGCACCTGGCGCTGCTGCAGGGCCGCGCGGACCGCGCGGTGGAGGCCGTCCTCCAGATACAGGTCGCCCTGCCACTTCACGACATGCGCGAAGAGGTCGCCGTAGAACGTCGAGTCCTCGGCGAGGAGGGTTTCCAGGTCGAGCTGCCCCTTGGTCGTCACGAGCTGATCGAGGCGGACCGGGCGCGGTGCGACGTCCGCCCACTGCCGGGTGCTCTCCCGGCCGTGGTCGGGGTACGGCCGGCCGTTTCCGATGCGCTTGAAGATCACACGGAAAGCCTACCGGTCAAGACCTTCCGGGCGCAGCCATGGCGAGCGAGTGCGACGCTGGAAAAGACGCAACGAAGCAGGGCAAACCGGGAACAGGGGTCCGAGATGAGTGACAGCGAGACCGTGCCTCCCGCCACCGTTCCCCAGGCACCGGGCAGCGCTCCCGCCCTCCCGCAGGAGGCCCTGAAGATCGCGTCCGGCTATGCCTTCACCGGTCCCGCGCTGGATCTGGGCGCCCTGGTCTGGGACGGCGTGTGCCTGCCCGACGCACAGATCCGCATCCCCCTCGCCATGCTGAACCGCCACGGCCTGGTCGCGGGCGCCACCGGCACCGGCAAGACCAAGACGCTTCAGCTGATCGCCGAGCAGCTCTCGGCGCAGGGCGTGCCGGTCTTCCTCGCGGACATGAAGGGCGACCTGTCCGGGATCTCGGCACCCGGGCAGCCGAACGAGCCGGTGCGGGGCCGTGCGGCGGACGTCCACCAGGAGTGGGCTCCGGCCGGTTTCCCCGCCGAGTTCTTCGCCCTGGGCGGCATCGGCCGGGGCACCCCGCTGCGGGCCACGATCACCAGCTTCGGCCCGCTGCTGCTGTCCAAGGTGCTCCGGCTCAACCGGACCCAGGAGCAGTCCCTCGGGCTGATCTTCCACTACGCGGACACCAAGGGCCTGGAGCTGATCGACCTCAAGGACCTCAGGGCCGTCGTCGCCTTCCTCACCTCCGACGAGGGCCGGGCCGAGCTGAAGAACATCGGCGGCCTGTCCAGCGCCACGGCCGGGGTGATCCTGCGCTCCCTGACCGCCTTCGAGGCACAGGGCATGGCGGACTTCTTCGGGGAGCCGGAGTTCGACACGGGCGAGTTCCTGCGTACGGCACCGGACGGGCGCGGCATCGTCTCCGTCCTCGAACTCCCCGCCGTACAGGACAGGCCGCAGCTGTTCTCGACGTTCCTGATGTGGCTGCTGGCCGACCTCTTCCACGACCTTCCGGAGGTCGGTGACGCCGACAGGCCGAAGCTGGTCTTCTTCTTCGACGAGGCGCATCTGCTGTTCGACGGCGCCTCCAAGGAGTTCCTCGACTCGATCGCCCAGACCGTGCGCCTCATTCGCTCGAAAGGGGTCGGCGTCTTCTTCGTCACACAGACGCCGAACGACGTGCCGTCGGACGTCCTCGCCCAGCTCGGCAACCGCGTCCAGCACGCCCTGCGCGCCTTCACCCCCGACGACCAGAAGGCTCTGCGGGCCACGGTGAAGACCTTCCCCAACTCGGCGTACGACCTGGAGGAACTGCTCACCGGGCTCGGCACCGGCGAGGCCGTCGTGACGGTCCTGAGCGAGAAGGGCGCCCCCACCCCGGTCGCCGCGACCCGGCTGCGCGCACCGGAGTCCCTGATGGGCCCGGTCGGCGCGGCCGTCCTGGACGCGGCGGTACGGCAGTCCCCGCTTCACGAGCGTTATGCACAGGCTGTGGACCGCGAGTCGGCGTACGAGAAGCTGACGGAGGCCGGGCGCGGGGCCAAGGGGCCGGACGAGCTGACGCAGGCCGGGCGTGGCGCCGAGGGACTCGACGAGATGACCGCGGCAGCAAGGACCGGGAAGAGGGCCGGGGGCGAGGAGAAGCCGTCGGTCGTCGAACAGGTCATCGGGAGCGGGATGTTCCAGTCCCTGGCGCGGTCGATCGGCACCCAGCTCGGCCGTGAGGTCACCCGTTCGCTCTTCGGTACGGCCCGGCGGAGGCGGTAGGCCCGCCTCCGCCGGCCGGTCAGCGGTCCCCGTCCTTCCGGGGCTGCTGCGCCTGCGTCTTCTTCGCCTCCGGTTTGGGCGTGCTGCGCACGGCCTCCGCGCGCAGCAGGGCACGCAGGACCGCATACGGATCTGAGGGCATGGCTGTGCTCCTTGCGTCGTACTGACTGACCTTGCTGGGGGCAGGGGTCTGTCAGCAGCGCAGGACCACGGAGCACAGGGCGGGCAGGGCGGCCGGCGGCCACGGCGCGGCGAACGGCGAGCCGCCCTCCGAGACGCCGGGCGCCGCGTCGGGTGCGGGCGCGGTACGCGCTGGTTCGACGGGACGGGGAGCGGTGCGGGACGGTGGCCGCAGGGCCGTGTCCAGGACGTCGTGGTCCGCGAAGTCGACGGCCACGACCGGCGCCGTGTGCATCTCGGCGCGGGCGCCCGGCACCAGCAGGACGAGCAGCAGCACGAGCGCCCGCGGCCAGGCACGGCCGCGCGGGAGGCTTCGCGTGGTGCTCATGGAACGTCATCTCCCCGCAGGATGTAGGGCGTTCATCGCGGCGGCGCCGAGTTCCGCCCGCACGGCGTACGGAGCCGGGTCACAGCGCGAGCGGAACCTGCTCGGCGTGGCTGCGGATCCGGATCGACGTGATGATCTCGACGATGCCGACCGCGATCAGCCAGATGCCGCCGATCAGGGTGAGCACGGCGATGGACTGGAACGGCGAGACGATCAACACGATTCCGGCGACGAAGGTCACGATCCCGAGGAAGATCTGCCAGCCCCGGGCCGGGACGCCGCTGTCGGAGGCCGCGGCCAGCGTCTGTGTGATGCCGCGGATCAGCCAGCCGATGCCGATCCACAGGGCGAGCAGCAGGATCGACTGCATGGGGCCGCGGAAGCAGAACAGGCCCAGCAGGATCGACAGGGCGCCGCTGATGAACGCCAGGACCCGCAGTGAGGTCGTCTTGTGCGTGCCGAAGGCGGAGACCAGCTGGAACACGCCGCTGACGAGGAGGTAGACGCCGAAGAGGATGCCGGCCGCGAGCAGGGAGGGCCCCGGCCAGATCAGCACCAGGACGCCCAGGACGAGGGATGCGACGCCGGTGAGCAGGACGATCTGCCAGGCGGCCTGGGACAGGGCGTGCAGCGGCCCTTCGAAGGGCGGCTCGGGTTCGCGGTGGCCGCGCGGGGTGTGCTGGGTGTGCTGGGTGGAGTGGACCTTGCGGTCGTCGTACTCCCGGCCCTCGGGGGAGCCGCTGCTCGGTGGCTCGGTCATGCTCCATGCTGTGAACGGGCTCGGAGCCCGCGCCACTTTGGACAGTCCACCCGGCTGACGCACCGCGCCCGCGAGGTCACTTGCCCGCGGACCTGCCCCCGGACTTGGCCGTCTTCGCCGCTTTGGCCGCCGCCTTCATCTCCTGCTTGTGCGCCCGCACCTTGGCCAGCGACTCGGGTCCCGTGATGTCGGCGACGGACCGGAAGGACTCCGGCTCGCCGTACGCCCCCGCGGCCTCCCGCCACCCCTCCGGCCGGACTCCCAGTTGCTTGCCGAGCAGCGCCAGGAAGATCTGTGCCTTCTGCTTGCCGAAGCCGGGCAGGTCCTGAAGCCGCTTCAGCAGTTCCTGGCCGCTGTCGACGCCCCGCCAGACGGCCTCGGTGTCCCCGTCGTAGTGCTCGACGAGGTACTGGCACAGCTGCTGGATGCGCTGGGCCATCGACCCCGGGTAGCGGTGCACGGCGGGCTTCTGCGAGAGCAGTGCGGCGAACGCCTCCGGGTCCTGCGCCGCGATCTCGTGCGCGTCCAGGTCGTCGGCGCCGAGCCGTCCCGCGATGGTCGCCGGGCCCTTGAACGCCCACTCCATCGGGACCTGCTGGTCCAGCAGCATGCCGGTCAGCGCGGCGAGCGGACTGCGGCCGAGAAGCCGGTCGGCCTCGGGGTCCTGGGCGAGGTGCAGGGTGACGTCCATGGGTCGATGATCCCCCGTGCGGGCTCGGGTCGCGCGGCAGTGCCGTCGGCGACGCACCGGCCGCGTGCACCATCTGCGGCACCCTCCGCATACGATTCCCGACCAGGTAAGTTAGGTAAGGCTAACCTAAAGTAAAGGAGTGTCGCAGGGGTGACGACCGAGATCTACCGCGACGCCTGGGGCATCCCGCACGTGCGCGCCGGCAGTGCCCGCGAACTCGCCCGCGCCCAGGGCCGGGTCACCGCCCTCGACCGCGCCTGGCAGCTGGAGGTCGAGCGGCACCGGTCCCAGGGCACCTCGGCGTCCTTCCTCGGCACCTCGGCCCTGGCCTGGGACGTGTTCGCCCGCCGCGCCCGCCTGGACGACACCGCCCGGCGCTGCTTCGCGGCCCTGGAGGGCCGGGACCCGGAGACGGCGGACTGGATACGGGCGTACGTCGACGGCGTCAACGAGGGCCTGGCCGAAGGCGCCCGCCGCAGCCCCGAGTTCGCCGGGACCGGCCTCGCCCCTGGCCGCTGGCACCCCTGGACCCCGCTCGGCGTCTGGCTCGGCACCCACATCCTGTTCGCGGGCTTCCCGGCCAAGCTGTGGCGGGAGCAGGTCGCACGGCACCTCGGACCGGAAGCGGTCGCCCTGTTCGCCGCCGACGGTCCCGGCAGCTCCGGCAGCAACGGCTGGCTGGTGAGCGGCGAGCGCACGGTCACCGGGCTGGCCGTCATCGCGGGCGATCCGCACCGCTTCATCGAGGACCCCGGTGTCTACCAGCAGATCCGCCTGGCCTGCCCCGAGTTCGACGTCGTCGGCCTCGCCGTCCCCGGCGTCCCCGGCATCGCCCACTTCGGCCACACCGGCACGGTCGCCTGGGCCATCACCAACGCCATGGCCGACTACCAGGACCTCTACCGGGAGCGCCTGCGCCGCACCGGCGCCGGGGTCGAGGCCCTCGGTCCCGACGGCACCTGGGGGCGCGCGGCCCGGCACACGGAGACCGTGGAGGTCGCCGGGGAGACACCGATCGAAATCGAGGTGATCGAGACGGAGCGGGGCCCGGTGATCGCCGGGGGACCGGAGGGGCTGGACGGCGCCGACCCGTACGGCGGTGACCCCGCCGCCCCGTACGCGGTCCCCGCCATCCCCACAGCCCTCGCCCTCCGCTATCCGCCCCGGGTCACCGAGGACCTCGGCTTCAGTGCCCTCCTCCCCCTCCTGCGTGCCCGTGTCGTCGCCGACGTCGACCGGGCCCTCGACGGCTGGGCCGAGCCGGTCAACGTCGTGCAGGCCGCCGACACCGAGGGCGGTCTGCTGCACCGTGTCGCCGGGCGGGTGCCGGTGCGGGCGGTGGCCAACCGGACGCGGCTGGTGCCGGCCTGGGTGCCCGGCCACGAGTGGACCGGCTGGCACGAGACGCCCCGCGCCGGGCTGACCTACGGCATCGCGGTGATGGCGAACCAGCGCGGCCCGGCCACCCCCCTCGGCACCGAGTTCGCCCCGCCCCACCGCGCCGACCGCATCCGCGCCCTCCTCGACGAGCGCCGCACCTGGTCCGCCGCCGACATGCCCGCGATCCACACGGACACCCATCTCGGCTCCGCCGCGCCCCTGCTGGACCACCTGGCCGCCCTCGACGACCTCACCCCCGAGGCCGCACGGCTCCGGGACCGCCTCCTGGCCTGGAACCGCCGGATGGACGCGGACAGCGCCGGCGCGGCGGTGTTCGCGGCGGTGCGCAGCGCGGTCGTACGCCGTCTCGCCGCCCACCCGGCGTTCGCCGCGCTGACCGAGGTACCCGCGTACCCGGAGGTCCTGCTCCCCTGGCTGGCCCTCGTCCCCCGCGTCGGCTTCGCTCTCGAACACCTGCTGAGCGCCGAGGAGCTGTACGGCATCGACCGCCCCGCCACGGTCCGCGCCGCCCTCGAAGAGGTCACCGCCGGCCGGCCGACGGGCACCTGGGCCGACACCCACCGCCTCGCCCCCTGGCGGGCGTTGCCCGAGGAGCCGTACGCCCCGAACTCCCCGTCCCGCGAACCCGGTCTGTCCGGCGACCACGACTGTGTGCTGTGCACCTCCGCCGTGCCCGGACTCACCGACCTCGCCGCCCGCGGCCCGGCCGCCCGCTACGTCTGGGACCTGGCCCGCCGCGAGGACAGCCGCTGGGTGGTGCCCTTCGGTGCCTGCGGGGTCCCCGGCTCACCGCACCACCGTGACCAACTCCCCCTGTGGCTCGGGGGAGAACTCGCCCCGGTCGTCACCGACTGGGACCGCCTCGAAAGGGACACCGATGTCTGACCCGTACGCCGCCCCTGCCCGCGAGGCCGTGCACGAGCGGCCGATCGACGGCTTCGGGACCGTCCGCATCCTGCCCCTCGACCCGCAGGCCGACGCCGACGTCCTGCACGCCTGGGTCAGCGAGGAGCGGGCCGCCTTCTGGGGCATGAACGGCCTGAGCCGTGCGCGGATCCGGGAGATCTACGCCCACATGGACACGCTCGCCGCCCACCACGCCTTCCTGGCGGTCGTGGACGGCACACCGGCCGCGCTGCTGCAGACCTACGACCCGGAGGCCGACCGGGTCGGCGAGTGCTACGAGGTCCGGCCCGGCGACATCGGCCTGCATCTGCTCGTCGCACCCGCCGGGCAGAACGGCCCGCGGCCCGGCTGGACCTCGGCGCTGCTGACCTCCTTCGCCGCGTACTGCCTGCTCGGCCTGGACCGGCGCCGGATCGTGGTCGACCCGGACGTGCGCAACGAGAAGGCCATCGCCCGTTTCGTGCGGCAGGGCTTCGAGAAGGGTCCGGCGGTCGTCCTGCCGGAAATCGACATCCCGGACGTGTACCTGCCGGAAAAACACGCCCAACTGGCCTTCCTCACCCGGGAGGTAGCCTTCCCCGGTGACGCCTGACGACCTGGTGGTGGGCTGCGGGGTGTTCGCGCGGCCCACCTGGTGAGCGGGGCGGGTGGTTCGTCCGTACGTATCCGAGAGCACGAGTGTGAAGACGGAGCGGTGGACGTGGGCGAAGGGCGTAGCGGTGCCTTCTGGCGTAGCGGTGTCTTCAGCGGAAACCGGCGACTTCAAGCGCTGGTGCTGCTGGGCACCATGCTGGTCCTGCTCCTCCTCGGCGGAGCCGGCACCGCCTCGGCGCACGCCGCCCTCCGGTCCACCGACCCCGCGGACGGAAGCGTCCTCAAGTCCGCACCCGAGTACGTCACCCTGACCTTCACCGAGTCCGTCGCCCTGCTCGACGACTCCTTCCGGGTGTACGACCCCGCCAACCACCGGGTCCGCGCGGGCGAGGCACGGCACGCTCCCGGCAGCTCCGACACCGCCCGGGTCAGCCTGCCCGGCAAGCTCGGCACCGGCACGTTCACCGTGGCCTGGCGAGTCGTCTCGGCGGACAGCCACCCGGTCTCCGGCGCGTTCACCTTCTCCGTGGGCAAGCCCTCCCCGACCACGGCGACCGTGACCGACGGCGCCACCGAGGACCCCACGACCGTCGGCCTCTACAACATCGTGCGCTACGTCGCGTACGGCGCCGTCGCCCTGCTCATCGGCACGCTCGCGTTCCTGGCCCTGTGCCGCCCGCCGGAGTCCGGCCCGCTGCGCAGGCCGGTCGTGACGGGCTGGTGGACCGTGTTCGGGGCCAGTGTGATCCTGCTGGTGCTCCGAGCCCCGTACGAGGAGGGCACGGCCCCGGCGACGGCCTTGGACCTGTCCGCCCTGGCCCGTACGGCGACCGGCCGCCCGGGACTGGCCCTGCTGGCCCGCCTGGCGCTGCTGCTCGTCGCGGCCGCCCTGCTGCTGCGCGTGCGGCGCTGGTCCCGTCCGGCCCTCACCGCGGCGGGCGCCCTCTCCGTCGGCCTGGCCCTGACCTGGGCGGCCGCCGAGCACGCCTCGGCGGGCATCCAGGTGCCGGTGGCGATGGCGTCGTCCGTTCTGCACCTGCTGGCGATGGCGGTCTGGCTGGGCGGCCTCACGGCTCTGCTCACGATGCTGCACCGCGCCGCCGAACCGGTGCCGCCCGCCGTGGTCACCCGCTTCTCCCGCCTCGCCTTCACCTCCGTGACCGTCCTGGTCGTCACCGGCGTCTACCAGTCCTGGCGCGGCCTGGGCTCCTGGAACGCGCTCACGGACACGTCGTACGGCCGCCTCCTGATCGCCAAGCTGGGCGCGGTGACGCTGCTGCTGGCGGCGGCGGGTTGGTCGCGCCGGTGGACGGCGCGGCTGGTGGCCGCGCGGGTGACAGGGGCCGTACGGGAACGCGTACCGGAGCCGGTCGGAGGCCCGCCCGGGACACCGCCGGCACAGCCGGGCCTGCCTGACGCAACGTCCTCCGACGACCCGGACCCCGACCGTCGGGGCCTGCGCCGCTCCGTGCTCGCGGAGGTGACGGTCGGCGTCGCGGTGCTGGTGATCACGACCTTCCTGACGGGCACCCTGCCGGGCCGGGCGGCGGCCGAGGCGGCGGACCCGGGCACGGCGGCGACCGGCATTCCGACCGCCTCCGTCACGATGGTGCCGTTCCGGGTCGGCAACCACGGCGGCAAGGTGCAGATCACCCTGGACCCCGGCCGGGTGGGCCGGAACTCCGTGGAGGCCGTGGTCTTCGGCCCCGACGGCGGCCTGGCCACCGTCCCCGAACTCCGCCTCTCCTTCACCCTGGCCACCCAGAAGATCGGCCCGCTCGACGCCAAGGTCGCCGACAGGGGCGGCTACTGGGCCACCGACTCCCTCAATCTGCCGATCCCCGGCACCTGGACGATGAAGGTCACCGTGCGGGCGTCGGACCTGGACCAGGTGACGGTGTCGAAGCCGGTACGGATCGTGCGGTAGCGCTCCGCTAGACCGATCGTTTGATCGTTCGGCGCGTCCGCCGCCAGGCCGCCCGGCCCGGCGAAAAGGTGCCGGAGGGTGCTCGAAGGCGGGACCTCCCGTCCATTCGCGCGCTTCTCTGAGGAGTAATTGAGCATGAGTGCTGAGAACCGCCCCGGGTCCGGCATGGGGCCGCTGCCCAGCCAGGGCAGATGGCGCGTCGGCGGTGCCGCGGCGTCGTTGGCCGTCGTGGTGCTCGGTTTCGCCGAACCCGCGCTTGCGGCCCCGATG
Source organism: Streptomyces sp. NPDC001406 (assembly GCF_042895285.1). Lineage (NCBI taxonomy): Bacteria > Bacillati > Actinomycetota > Actinomycetes > Kitasatosporales > Streptomycetaceae > Streptomyces > Streptomyces sp. NPDC001406. The sequence continues at coordinate 66,451 of NZ_JBIAWG010000025.1, read as the reverse complement.
AGCACACTGTCGGCGCCCACGAGCTCGGTACATGCCACCGGCGGTGACGAGTGCCGCGGAAAGCACGACAAGTGCAAGGTCGGACCTCCCGGTCCGCGGGGGCCGCGGGGGCCGCGGGGGCCGCAGGGCGCACAGGGTGCAACCGGCCCGCAGGGACCGCAAGGTCCACAGGGCGACACCGGCCCGCAAGGACCCCAGGGCTCGCAGGGCGACCCCGGACAGACGGGTGCGCAGGGTGCGCAGGGCGCACAGGGTGCAACCGGCCCGCAGGGCTCGCAGGGCGCCATCGGCCCGCAGGGTGTAATCGGTCCGCAGGGCGCGCAGGGCGCGCAGGGCGCGCAGGGCGCGCAGGGCGCGCAGGGCGCGCAGGGTGCTCAGGGCGCTCAGGGTGCTCAGGGTGCTCAGGGTGCTCAGGGTGCTCAGGGTGCTCAGGGTGCTCAGGGTGCTCAGGGCGCTCAGGGTGCTCAAGGCGCTCAGGGTGCTCAAGGCGCTCAGGGTGCTCAAGGTGCTCAGGGCGCCCAGGGACCGGCAGTTCCCGAACCGGTCTTCGGCCAGTTCCTCGCGACCCAGATCGTGCGCGGCGCGACGCTTACTTGTGCGAGCACGTCCACGTCCACGTCCTTGTCAACGTGCAACGGGCCAAAGATCAACGGTCTCGACGTCCGGCTCGCGGTTCCCGAAGCGATTGCCATCTGCAATTTCGTCACCGGTCAGAACTTCAGCTCGGCGAGCGGGGCGGGCGCCGCCGCGAATCCCCACGTCATCTGGAACGGCACGACATGGGCGCTGGATTCCGCCGGCGCCACGCCGATGCTGACTATCACCTGCAATCGGTGAGCAGCGAGGCCGGCGGGCGACAGACCGCCCGCCGCCGCACCACCGCACGTCGGTGACGATCACTGTCCGGTGAGCCTTGACACACGTGCACGGGGCAAACGCCAGAGGGCCGGACCACTTTCCTGGTCCGGCCCTCTGGGCTGGCGGAGGATACGAGATTCGAACTCGTGAGGGGTTGCCCCCAACACGCTTTCCAAGCGTGCGCCCTAGGCCTCTAGGCGAATCCTCCGCCGGAAACATTACATGACCGAGGGGAGTGCTCGCGAACTCGTTCCTGCTGGCCGGGATCGGGTACTCTTTGCGCAGCCCCTCACGCGGCGCTATCTGACTGAACTCCCCCAGGGCCGGAAGGCAGCAAGGGTAGGTCGGCTCTGGCGGGTGCGTGGGGGGCGTCTGTGTTTGCGGGCGGGGATGGTTGTCAGTGGGCGCCTATAACCTCGTATGCGTGTCGTCTCTCGCGCTGTACCGCCGCTATCGCCCGGAGTCCTTCGCCGAGGTCATCGGGCAGGAGCATGTCACCGCCCCGTTGCAGCAGGCGCTGCGGAACAACCGGGTCAATCACGCGTACCTGTTCAGCGGGCCGCGCGGGTGTGGCAAGACGACCAGCGCGCGGATCCTCGCCAGGTGCCTGAACTGCGAGCAGGGGCCCACGCCGACCCCGTGCGGTGAGTGCCAGTCCTGCCAGGACCTGGCCAGGAACGGCCCGGGATCGATCGACGTGATCGAGATCGACGCCGCTTCGCACGGTGGTGTGGACGATGCCCGTGAGCTGCGCGAAAAGGCCTTCTTCGGCCCCGCGAGCAGCCGGTACAAGATCTACATCATCGACGAGGCCCACATGGTCACGTCGGCCGGCTTCAACGCGCTGCTCAAGGTCGTCGAGGAGCCGCCCGAGCACCTCAAGTTCATCTTCGCGACCACCGAGCCCGAGAAGGTCATCGGGACCATTCGCTCGCGCACCCATCACTATCCGTTCCGGCTCGTCCCGCCGGGCACCCTGCGGGACTACCTCGGCGAGGTGTGCCAGAAGGAGAACATCCCCGTCGAGGACGGTGTGCTCCCGTTGGTGGTGCGTGCGGGCGCGGGCTCCGTGCGTGACTCCATGTCCGTCATGGACCAGCTGCTCGCCGGTGCGGGCGCGGACGGTGTGACGTATGCCATGGCGACCTCCCTCCTCGGGTACACGGAGGGGTCGCTGCTGGACTCCGTCGTCGAGGCGTTCGCCACCGGGGACGGGGCCGCGGCCTTCGAGGTCGTCGACCGTGTCATCGAGGGCGGCAACGATCCCCGACGGTTCGTCGCCGACCTGCTGGAGCGCCTCCGGGACCTGGTGATCCTCGCCGCCGTTCCGGACGCCGTGGAGAAGGGGCTCATGGACGCCCCGGCGGATGTCATCGAGCGTATGCAGGCTCAGGCCGGCATCTTCGGCGCGGCCGAGCTCAGCCGCGCCGCCGACCTCGTCAACGAGGGCCTCACCGAGATGCGCGGCGCCACCTCGCCCCGCCTCCAGCTCGAACTCATCTGCGCGCGCGTGCTGCTGCCCGCCGCCTACGGCGACGAGCGCTCGGTGATGGCCCGCCTCGACCGCATCGAGCGGGGCGTCAACTTCTCCGGCGGCGGTGGTGCGCCCGCGGCGGGGTACGTTCCCGGTCCCGAGGCGCACATGGGTGCGGGACCGGCCGCCGGTGCGATGCCCGTTCCGCCGGGCGGTGGCATGGCGGCGGCCAGGGCTGCCGTGCGGGCCACCGGCGGCGGTTCGGACTCCGGTGGTGAACAGGGCGTCCAGCACCCGGCTCCGGCGCAGGCTCCCCCGGCGGCAGCCGCTCCGCAGCCATCCGCCCCGCAGCCATCCGCCCCGCAGCCATCCGCCCCGCAGCCATCCGCTCCCGCTCCCGCCCCCGCCGCCCAGGCCCCGGCCGCCGGTGCCTGGCCCACCGCCGCACCCACCGGCGCCGGCCGACGTCCCGGCGGCTGGCCGACGGCTGCCCCGGCGGGCAGCGGCCGGCCGTCGTCCCAGACTCCGGCCGCCCCCGGCCCCGCGGCCTCCGCGCCCCCGGCGGCGCCCGCCGCTCCCGCGGCACCCGTCACCCCCGCGGTCCCCGCCCCCGGCGGCCTCGACCCCCGCATGCTCTGGCCGAACATCCTGGAGGCGGTCAAGAACCGTCGTCGCTTCACCTGGATCCTGCTCAGCCAGAACGCCCAGGTGGCCGGGTTCGACGGCACCACCCTCCAGCTCGGCTTCGTCAACGCCGGCGCCCGCGACAACTTCGCGAGCAGCGGCAGCGAGGACGTGCTGCGACAGGCGCTGGCCGAGCAGTTCAACGTGCAGTGGAAGGTCGAGGCGATCGTCGACCCGTCGGGCGGTTCGGCGCCCCCGCCGCCCGGCGGCTCCCCGGGTTACGGCGGAGGCGGTGGCTACGGCAATCAGAGCGCCAGTGGCTACGGCAACCAGGGCGCCCCCGCGCAACGCCCCGCCGCGCCCCAGTCGTCCCCGGCCCCCCAGGCCCAGCCCCCGGCCCAGGCTGCCCCCACCCCGGCCCCGGCACCCCGGCCGACGGCCGCCCCGGAGCCGCCCCCGGTGGCCCCCGAGGACGACATCCCGGAGGACGACGACCCGGACCTCGACGAATCGGCCCTCTCCGGCCATGACCTCATCGTGCGGGAGCTGGGAGCGACGGTGGTCGAGGAGTTCTCGAACGAATAGAACGAATAGAACGAAAACGAATAGAACGAATAGGAGGGGCGGGGTCGGGACCGGCTCCGCGGAGCCCGTCGTTCGGAGGAACGTACAGCGGTCTCCGCCCCCGGCCTTCGGAAGCCCGTACAAACACCCCGGCCCGCGCCGGATAGGCTGACCCCGTGAAGGTCCTCGTCATCGGCAGCGGCGCCCGCGAACACGCCCTGTGCCGCTCCCTGTCCCTCGACCCCGACGTCACCGCGCTGCACTGCGCCCCCGGCAACGCCGGCATCGCCGAGGTCGCCGAGCTGCACCAGGTGGACGCCCTGGACGGCAAGGCCGTGTCCGCGCTGGCCACAGAGGTCGAGGCCGACCTCGTGGTCGTCGGCCCGGAGGCCCCCTTGGTCGCCGGGGTCGCCGACGCCGTGCGCGAGGCGGGCATCCCGGTGTTCGGCCCCTCCAAGGAGGCCGCGCAGATCGAGGGGTCCAAGGCCTTCGCCAAGGACGTGATGGCGGCCGCCGGCGTACCCACCGCCCGGTCCTACGTCTGCACGACCGCGGAGGAGGTGGCCGCGGCCCTCGACGCCTTCGGCGCCCCCTACGTGGTCAAGGACGACGGGCTGGCCGCCGGCAAGGGCGTGGTCGTCACCCACGACATCGAGGCCGCCAAGGCGCACGCGGCGGAATGCGAGCGCGTCGTCATCGAGGAGTTCCTCGACGGCCCCGAGGTGTCCCTCTTCGCGATCACCGACGGCGAGACCGTCGTCCCGCTCCAGCCGGCGCAGGACTTCAAGCGGGCCCTCGACAACGACGAGGGCCCGAACACCGGCGGCATGGGCGCGTACTCCCCGCTTCCCTGGGCCGAGCCCAAGCTGGTGGAAGAGGTCCTGCAGTCCGTTCTGCAGCCCACGGTGGACGAGATGCGCCGGCGCGGCACCCCGTTCTCCGGGCTGCTCTACGCCGGTCTCGCGATCACCTCGCGCGGTGTACGGGTCATCGAGTTCAACGCCCGCTTCGGCGACCCGGAGACCCAGGTGGTCCTGGCGCGCCTGAAGACCCCGCTGGCCGGCGTCCTGCTCGCCGCGGCGAACGGCGCCCTCGACGACCTGGCCCCGCTGCGCTGGAGCGAGGACGCGGCGGTCACCGTCGTCGTCGCCTCGCACAACTACCCCGGCACCCCGCGCACCGGCGACCCGATCACCGGTCTCGACCGGGTCGCCGCCGAGGACGCCCCGCACGCGTACGTGCTGCACGCGGGCACCCGGCGCGAGGGCGAGGCGGTCGTCAGCGCCGGTGGCCGCGTCCTGTCCGTCACGGCGACCGGCAAGGACCTCACCAAGGCCCGCGAGCGGGCGTACGCGGCCGTGGAGCGCATCGGCCTCGACGGTTCGCAGCACCGCACGGACATCGCCGCGAAGGCGGCGGCGGGCGCGTAGCCGCCGTACAAACGCCGTACGACTGCCGGGCAAACGCCGAGCAGCCGCCGTACGAACGCTGGATCAAAACGCTGGACGGCCACCGTCCTCGTGCCATGCCTCGGGCCCCGGAGAAATCCGGGGCCTGATCATTGCTGTCTGTCGTACACCTCTGACCAAAGCCATTCCATCGAGTGAGCAATGCCCCATCCGGCTGACGGGGGCCGAGGCCCCAACTAGGGTGCGGCGCAAGCGTTCCGGCACTTGGCCCACCGGCATTGCGATGTCTCCGGCGGGTGCCACAGTGGGGGAGTGAGCAACGCCAGGACAGCACCAGGGCATCAGCGGCATCAGCGAGGGGGTGACCTCCGGTCGTGACCGGAATGGGTGTGGAGGCGGGCGCGCAGGCGGCGCGGTCCCGGGCCCTCGCCGTGCTGCGGATCCGCGGCCGGGCGCTGGCCGTGGCCCTGCTGCCCGCGGCCGCCGCCGTGATCCTGCTGGCCGGCGGTTCCACGGGCCATCTGCCCGGCCGCGGCTGGGACCTCGCCCGCTGGACCATGAGCGGGGTCGCCCTGCTGGTGCTGCTGGCCGCCGCGGGCATCGCGCTGATCGTGGCCCGCTCCCGCCCGGCCGTGAGCCCGACGGTCGCGATCCCGGAGGAGTCCGCCCCCGACCTGTACCGGATGGTGCGTGACCTCGCCGACCGGCTCGACGTGCCCGCGCCCTCCGCCATAGCGCTCACCCCGGACTGCGACAGCTGGCTGGAGGACCGCACCCACCCCGCGCACGGCCCGCCCCCGCCCGAGCACCACGACGAGCTGGCGGACCCGGGCCGACGCGCCCAGCGCCGCACGGCGGCCGCGCCCGTCCTCGTCATCGGCTCCCCGTTCCTGTGGTGGATGCGGGTCGGCGAGCTGCGTGCGGTGCTCGCTCCGGTCGTCGCCGGTACGGGCCCCTCGGCGCACCCGGACATAGCGGCCGCCCGGCGTTTCGTCCGGGGGCTGGACGCGGCGGTCGCCGTGACCTCCGCACCCGGCCGTGGCCCGCTCGCCCGCTCCGTGCTGGCCGGCGTCGGCTGGGTGGCGCGACTGATGCTGCGCGGCTGCCGGGAGCACGCGGCCGAGATGGAGCGAGGCGTGGCCGCCGCGGCCGCCGAGCGTGCACAGGCTGTGGATTACGGCCTGCGGATCGTCGCCCAGGAACAGGTGGGGCTGGCGTACGCGGGCTGGGACCGGCTGCTGACCCGGGTCGCGCTGCCGGCCTGGCGGATGGGCCGCTGGCCCTCCCGGCTGGACGCGGGCGTGGTGGCGGCGCTGACCGAGCTGTCCCGGCGGGATCGCCTGGCCGAGGGCTTCGCCTCCCGGCTCGGCGAGCGTCCCGCCTGCGACCTGCTGGAAGAGCCCGGCCTTGTGGACGAGGCCGCCTCCCTGCTCGCCGCCCGCCTCTTCCACGGCGGCCCCGCGGAGCAGGGCCCGGACTGGTCCCCGGTGGACTGGCAGGAGTATCCGGACGAGGTCGTGGACCGGAAGTGGCGCACCGACGCGGCCCGTCTCCACCGCGTGCTGGACTCCCTCGGTGTCCGCGCCACCCCCGACCCCACCGCCCCGGCCCCCGACGGCCCGACCCTGTCCCGCGTCCTCGACCACCTGTCGGATCCACCGGACGAGGCCGACGGTGACCCCTCTCCGGCCGGTGCGTGCGGCGAGGGAGACGCGATTGCCGCGGAGGACGAGGACAAGACGCCCGAGGGCGTGGGCGCCGAAGAAGCCGGCGAAGACGCCGGGTACGACCGGGCCTTCCCCGGCACCGCCGCATACGACGACGAGCCCGACGGCGACTCCGAGAACCAGCACGGTGCCGCCCTCGCCGCGCGGCTCAGCGCGGAACTGGCCCGTGAGGAGGCCTCCGCCTGCGCCTCCGCACCGCCGACCGGCCCGGCCCGCCCCGGCCAGGGCCCCGACACCGGCCTGTGGGACGACGGCGCCCTGCCCCTGTTCCCCCTCCAGCCCCCGCGCACCGCCCGCGAGCTGCTCGCCGACCACGTCACGGCGATGGTGTGCTGCGCCGCGATGGACACGGCGGGCGCGGTCCCGGGCCTGGACTGGCTCGACGGCCCGTCCCTCCTCATCAACGGCGAGCGGGCCGCGGATCTGACCTCCCGGGTGCTCAGCCTGACCGAGGAAGGCGATCCGGACCCGCTTCGAGCCTGGCTGATCGAGTCGGGGATACGCCCGGAGAAGCCGGTACGGCTCGTCTGACCTCGGACGATGGTCCGTCGTAGCGGAGCGCCTTCTTCCATTTCAGGTCAATTCGCAACGAATAGTGACCGTGCGCGTGCGTTATGTGATGTGCTGGGACCGATCGCGCACATGGCAAGGGCTTACGACATACGACAGCCGCATCGCACGCACAGCACGGGGGCCCGAGGGAGGGGAGCGATCATGGGATCCGAGCAGATCCGCCGCTGGGAGTCGGGGGCACTCGCACACGCCGTCACGGACCCCTTCGGCCTGGGACCGGTTCCCTGGCTGCGCGGCAGCGAGACCTACTTCGACGACACCGGCCATGTCGTCCCCTGGTACGTGGACGCGACCCAGCAGCACGCGCCCCCGACGGGCACCGGCAGGCCGCGAGTGCCGGCTCCGCGCCCCTCCGGCGGCCCCCGCTCGGCGGACGACGTCCACCGCCAGATCAAGGGCTTCACCTCCACCGGCGCGGTCGCGCCCGGCGAGGCGGTCGACTTCCACATCACCGTCGACCCGCCCCAGCAGTTCGGCGTCGACATCTACCGCATCGGCCACTACGGCGGCGACGGCGCCGCCAAGATCACCACCAGCCCCCGGCTCTCCGGCATCGTCCAGCCCCCGCCGCTGACCGCCGACCGCACGGTCTCCTGCCACCACTGGTGGCTGTCCTGGCGGCTGCAGATCCCGTCGTACTGGAGCAACGGCGCTTACGTGGCCGTCCTCACCACCGCCGACGGCTACCGCTCCCACGTGCCGTTCACGGTTCGCGACAAACACCCCGCGGATCTGCTCCTACTGCTCCCCGACATCACCTGGCAGGCCTACAACCTCTACCCGGAGGACGGCCACACCGGCGCCAGCCTCTACCACGCCTGGGACGAGAAGGGCCGGCTGCTCGGCGAGGCCGACGCCGCGACCACGGTCTCCTTCGACCGCCCGTACGCGGGCGCGGGCCTGCCCCTGCACGTCGGCCACGCCTACGACTTCATCCGCTGGGCGGAACGGTACGGCTACGACCTCGCCTACGCCGACGCCCGCGATCTGCACGCCGGACGCGTCGACCCCACCCGATACCGGGGCCTGGTCTTCCCCGGCCACGACGAGTACTGGTCGACCCAGATGCGCCGCACGGTGGAGATCGCCCGCGAGAGCGGCACCTCGCTCGTCTTCCTCTCCGCCAACACCATGTACTGGCAGGTGGAGCTGGGCCCCGCCCCCTCCGGCGTGCCGGACCGCCTGCTCACCTGCCGAAAGCGCAAGGGGCCGGGCAGGCCGGTGCTCTGGCGCGAGATCGACCGCCCCGAACAGCAGCTGGTCGGCATCCAGTACGCGGGCCGGGTCCCCGAGCCCCATCCGCTGGTCGTCCGCAACGCCGGCCACTGGCTGTGGGAGGCGACCGGAGCCGGCGAGGGCGACGAACTGGCGGGCCTGGTGGCCGGCGAGGCCGACCGCTACTTCCCGCGCACCCCGCTCCCCGACCACGAGGAGCGCATCCTCCTCGCCCACTCCCCCTACACCGACAACGACGGCGTCCAGCGCCACCAGGAGACCTCCCTGTACCGCGCGCCCTCCGGCGCCCTGGTCTTCGCGTCGGGGACCTTCGCCTGGTCACCGGCCCTGGACCGGCCGGGACACGTGGACCCCCGTATCCAGCGGGCCACCGCCAACCTGTTGGACCGAATCTGCAAGCGAGACTGACCCCCTGTCGGTGGTCCATGTCCGATACGGGACAATCGAGCCATTGGACAGAACCACGGGGAGGAACCGTGTCCGGATTCGTAGAAAAGCCCGAGCCGATCCAGGTTCCGGGTCTGGTGCATCTGCACACCGGCAAGGTGCGCGAGCTGTACCAGAACGAGGCGGGCGACCTCGTGATGGTCGCCAGCGACCGCATGTCCGCCTACGACTGGGTGCTGCCGACCGAGATCCCCGACAAGGGCCGCGTCCTCACCCAGCTCTCCCTGTGGTGGTTCGACCAGCTCGCCGACCTGGTCCCCAACCACGTCCTGAGCACCGAGCTGCCCGCGGGCGCGCCCGCCGACTGGGCGGGCCGCACCCTGGTCTGCAAGTCCCTGCGAATGATCCCGGTCGAGGCCGTGGCCCGCGGCTATCTCACCGGCTCGGGCCTCGCCGAGTACCAGGAGTCCCGTACGGTCTGCGGCCTCGCCCTGCCCGAGGGTCTCGTCGACGGCTCCGAGCTGCCCGCCCCGATCTTCACCCCGGCCACCAAGGCCGAGGTCGGCGAGCACGACGAGAACGTGTCGTACGAGGAGGTCGCCCGGCAGGTCGGCGCGGACACTGCCGCCCAACTGCGGCAGACCACCCTCGCCGTCTACAACCGGGCCCGGGACATCGCCCGTGACCGCGGGATCATCCTCGCGGACACCAAGTTCGAGTTCGGCTTCGAGTCAGACACCCTCGTCCTCGCCGACGAGGTCCTCACCCCGGACTCCTCCCGCTTCTGGCCGGCCGACCAATGGCAGCCGGGCCGCGCGCAGCCGTCGTACGACAAGCAGTTCGTGCGCGACTGGCTGACCTCCGCCGAGTCCGGCTGGGACCGCAAGAGCGAGCAGCCCCCGCCGCCGCTGCCCCAGCAGGTCGTGGACGCCACGCGGGCGAAGTACATCGAGGCCTACGAGCGCCTGACGGGCCTGAGCTGGGCGTAACGCAATGGGCGTAACGCAAAAGGCCCCCGGGAGACCGGGGGCCTTGCTGGAGCGGACGACGAGGCTCGAACTCGCGACCTCAACCTTGGCAAGGTTGCGCTCTACCAACTGAGCTACGTCCGCATTGCGCTGCTGCGCGAGAGCAACTATACCCAACCTCGCTCTCGTGCGAGACGCACCGCCGTATGGCGGTTCTCGGCCCCGAGTTTCGTCACGGCCGAGGAGAGGTAGTTCCGCACGGTCCCCGGCGACAGCGCGGCCCGCTCGGCGATCTCCGCGACCGGTGCCCCGTCGGCGGCCAGCTCCAGGACCTCGGCCTCGCGCGCGGTCAGCGGCGAGTCCCCGGCGGAGATCGCGTCGGCGGCCAACTCCGGGTCGACGTAGCGGTTTCCGGCGTGCACGGTACGGATGATCTCCGCGAGCCGCTGGGCGCTGACGGTCTTCGGGACGAACCCGCGCACACCTGCCGCAAGGGCCCGTTTCAGATGGCCGGGCCGCCCGTGACCGGTGACGATCAGCACCTGGCAGCCGGGCAGTTCGGCCCGCAGGGATGTGGCGACCTTCACACCGTCGGCGCCCGGCATCTGAAGATCCAGGACCGCCACGTCCGGTTCATGGGCCCGCGCCATGGCGAGCGCCTCGGGCCCGGTCGCCGCCTCGGCGACCACGACGAGGTCGTCCTCCAGGGAGAGCAGCGCGGCCAGCGCCCCGCGGATCAGATGCTCGTCGTCGGCGAGCAACAGCCGTACCGGGGAACTCATGACGCAACTCCACTCACACTCGCCACGGGCACCTCTGCCACCAGCCTGAACCCGTCCTCCCCGACGCCGCCCGCCGTCAGGGTCCCGTCCACCACGGCCAGCCGCTCCCGCAGCCCCGCGAGCCCGGAACCCCCTCCCCCGTCGGGGGCCGCGGACGCTCCGTCGTTCTCCACCGTCAGCACCACACGCCCCTCCAGCACCCGCAGACTCACGGCACATCGCCGGGCGTCCCCGTGCCGCAGCACATTGGTGGTGGCCTCCCGCACGACCCAGCCGAGCGCGGACTGCACGTCGGCGGGCAGCCCGTCGGCGGCACCGGTGATGTCGCAGTCGATCCCGGCCGCCGTCAACACGCCCTGCGCGCCGATGAGTTCGACATCGAGGTCGGCCTCCCGATAGCCCCGTACGACATCGCGCACCTCCCGCTGCGACTCCTGTGCGATGCGCTGTACCTCGATCATCTGCTGCACGGCCTCCGGCCGCCCCCGCCGGGCCAGTTGCACGGCCAGCTCGCTCTTGAGGGCGATCACGGACAGGTTCCGCCCCAGGACGTCGTGCAGATCCCGTCCGAACCGCAGCCGCTCCTCGGCGACGGCGAGCCGGGCCTCGATCTCGCGGGCGCGTTCCGCCTCCCAGAGCACGGACAGGGTCCAGGCGCCGCAGCGCGCGGCCGTCAGGGCGAAGCCGGTGGCGAAGCCGCACACCACCGTCGTGGCGAGGACACCGAGACCGTCCAGGCGCACGATCGAGAGGGCGCCCACGATCAGCGCCGTGAGGACCGCGGATCGGCGCAGGAACACCGGGACGGACACAGTGAGCGCGTAGGGCAGTCCGAACGGCACGAGCACCGCCGCGATCGCCAGCCGGGCCGTGAGCGGATCGGTCCCGTCGACCGCGGCGAGTGCCATGATCAGGGCGAGCGCCAGGCCGAGCAGGACGGCGGCGGCGCGCTGGGAGCGGGGCGGCAGTTCGGCGCGCCCCAGGTAGTGGTCGAGCGCGGGCCGGACGAGCCGGCCCGCGGCGGCGCACTGCAGCAGGTCCACGGCGACCAGCAGCCCGCCGAGCACCATCGGCACGGGCCGCCGGTCGAGCCCGCCCACCAGCGGCAGCATCAGCCAGCTGAACGGAAGTACCCAGATGGTGGCGTACCAGGTGACCACGCTCTGCAGCTCGACGCGCTCCGCCTTGCTGCGCTCCCGCCAGTGACGCTGGTGCAACCGCCGTATCCGCCCCACCATGTGCTCCCCGGAACTCAGCGCCGCGGCTCCCACCGGAACCACCGCCGTACAGCAAACACCGCCAGAACGGTCCAGGCCAGCGTGGTCAGTACGGCGCCCAGCACCTCGTTCGCGCCGAGGTGGCCGGTCCAGCCCGCGCGGACCAGCCGGAGGGCGGGGGAGAGCGGGAGGAGGTCGCAGACGGAGGAGAGGCGGTCGGGCAGCACCTCGGTGGGGATCGCGACGCCCGAGCCGATCATCGACACGAGCACCAGGGGCAGTGCGGTGACCTGGGCGCTCTCGGTGGTCCTGGTGAAGGCCGAGGTGAGGGCGGCGAACGCGGCGCTCAGCACCAGGCCCGACAGGACGCCGAGCACGGCCAGCTGCGGCGCCCTGGGCGCCCCCGCGTCGAGGAGCACCGCGCAGCCCACGGACAGCACCAGCGCCTGGGCGAGTCCCACGCAGACCGCGGGCAGGGACGTGCCGACGAGGATCTCCAGGTCCCCGAGTTCGCCGGTGCGCAGCCGCTTGAGGACGAGTTCCTCGCGGCGGGTGACGAAGGAGCCCACCAGGGCGGTGTACACGCAGAAGAGGAAGGAGAAGCCGATCGAGGCCGTCAGCATCACCGTGCCGACGGTCAGCCCCTCGGCCTTGAGGTCGATCTGCTCGACCGCGGGCCGCACGGTGAACGGCAGCGCGAGCGGTACGAGCAGTGCCGTGAGGACGGCACTGCGGTTGCGGCCGAGCAGGGTGAGTTCGGCCCGGGCCAGGGCGCGCAGCCGCCGGGCCACCGGTGCGTGTGCGAGCGTGCTCATGCCGCTGCTCCTGCCGTGGGCTCCTGCTCCCGCGCGATGCCGAGGAACGCCTCCTCCAGCGAGGCCGACCGCATGTCGAGGCCGCGCAGTTCGACCCCGGCCCGCTCGGCCCACACCAGCAGCCCGGTGGCCGTCCGCTGGAGTTCCCGGGTGCGCAGCCGTACGGTCCTGCCCGCCACCTCGTGCCCGCACACCGCCAGCTCGGCGAGCGACGGCAGGTCGCCGAGGAAGTACCCCTGGGGCAGTTCGAAGGAGATGCGGGAGGGCCGGCCCGCGGTCACCTCGGCGGGCGTGCCGGAGGCGGCGATGCGGCCCTCGTGCAGGATCGCGAGCCGGTCGGCGAGGCCTTCCGCCTCCTCCAGGTAGTGCGTGGTGAGCAGCACGGTGGTGCCGGTGTCGCGCAGGGCCCGTACCAACTCCCAGGTGTCCCGGCGCCCTTCGACGTCGAGCCCGGTCGTCGGCTCGTCGAGGAACAGCACCTCGGGCTCGCCGAGCAGCGCGAGCGCCAGATCCAGGCGCCGCCGCTCACCTCCCGACAGCTGCTTCACCCGCACACCGGCCTTCCCGGCCAGCCCGACCAGCGCCAGTGCTTCGCCTTCCGGCCGGGCCCCGCTGGTGCAGCCGGCCCACATCCGCGCCGTCTCGGCGACGGTCAGCTCGGACGGGAAGCCGCCCTCCTGGAGCATCACACCGGTGCGCGGCCGTACGGCGGCCCGCTCCAGGTAGGGGTCGTGGCCGAGGACCCGCACCTGTCCGCCCGCCGGCGGCGTGAGGCCCTCCAGCAACTCGACCGTCGATGTCTTGCCCGCGCCGTTGGTGCCCAGCAGCGCGAAGATCTCGCCGCGGGCCACGGAGAAATTGATTCCGCGCACCGCCTCGAACCCGCCCCCGTAGACACGCCGGAGGTCGGTGACCTCGATCACGTGCTCGTGCTCGTTGATGTCCATGACCTCAGCGTCCCGGCGGGCGGGGCCTGGCAGCAGTGCGCGGTGTCATCACTCGGCATGACAAATGTCAGACGGACGGCACATAAAAAAGCCCCGGTCGCGAAGACCGGGGCTTCTCTGGAGCGGACGACGAGGCTCGAACTCGCGACCTCAACCTTGGCAAGGTTGCGCTCTACCAACTGAGCTACGTCCGCACTGCTCCCGACCGGCTCCCACCGATCGGTGCGAGCACCAGCCTACCCGATCCACAAGAGTCCTTGTGACGGTAGTGGTGCCAGAGCGGGTGACAGGAATCGCACACTGCGCCTTCCCCCTGGAAGGGGGATGTTCTACTACTGAACTACACCCGCATGTAGTCCGTGGGATCCGGCCTTTCGGCCTCGCCCCTCGGCGTGCTCCAGACATTAGCTGATCAGCAGGGGGGTAGCGCAAGTCGGCTGCTGACGGCTTCCAAGTCGGCTGTCCTCAGGGCCCGGTGACGGACCCTGAGGACTCACCCCTCGCGGGCGTCACTGGGCGGCGCTGAACGCCTCGTAGACCTTCTTGGGGATCCGGCCGCGCGCGGGCACGTCCATCTTGTTCGCCTGGGCCCAGGCGCGGACGGCCGCGGGATCGGGAGCGACCTCGGTCTGCCGGTAGGTCTTGCCCGACTTCGCCCTCTTGCGGCCGGCCGCCACGTACGGCTCAAGAGCCTTACGCAGTTTCTTGGCATTGGCTTGATTGAGGTCGATCTCGTACGACTTGCCGTCGAGTCCGAAGGCGATCGTTTCCGCCGCTTCCGAGCCGTCGATGTCGTCAAAGAGAGTGACCACGACCTTCTGCGCCACGAATATCGGTCCCTTCGTGCGACACCCCCTCTGCGGTGACGTGCCAAGACGCCCGGGAGATGTCGACTGTCCGCCTGTTAACGGGGAAAGTATCGGCTATTGCCAATTCATTTGTACAGTGCCCGGCAATGCAAAGTGAAGCCCGACTAAATCCGCCCGCGTGTCCGAGCGCAATAGCTGCCACGGGTGGACCGCCGAACTTTCCCAGATTTTTTGGTGAGGGCACCCGTTCGACACCTGATCGTGATGCCCGTCACGTAGTTTCCTACAATCTACTCGCGTAGAAATTTTGTGCGGGTAGTCTGAAGGAACCTGCTCAGCACCACACACCGGGAGTGCCAGTGGCACGCGTCGTAGTCGACGTCATGCTCAAGCCGGAGATCCTCGACCCCCAGGGCCAGGCGGTGCAGCGCGCACTGCCGCGACTGGGTTTCGAAGGCATCTCCGACGTACGTCAGGGAAAGCGATTCGAACTTCAAGTTGACGGCCCGGTCGACGAGGCCGCGCTCGCCCGCATCCACGATCTTGCGGAATCCTTCCTCGCCAACACCGTGATCGAGGACTTCACCGTCAAGGTGGAGGAAGTCGCGGAGGCCGCGAAGTGACCGCTCGTATTGGCGTCGTCACTTTCCCCGGAAGTCTCGACGACCGCGACACCCGGCGCGCGATCCGCCACGCGGGTGCCGAACCGGTCGCCCTCTGGCACAAGGACAAGGACCTCAAGCAGGTCGATGCCGTGGTGCTGCCCGGCGGTTTCTCCTACGGCGACTATCTGCGGGCCGGAGCCATCTCCCGCTTCTCACCGGTGATGGAGTCCGTCATCGAGCAGGCGAAGGCCGGACTTCCCGTCCTCGGTATCTGCAACGGCTTCCAGATCCTCACGGAAGCCCACCTTCTCCCGGGCGGGATGCTCGGCAACAACCACCTCCACTTCATCTGCCGCGACCAGAAGCTGCGGGTGGAGAACGCGGAGACCGCCTGGACGAGCGACTACAGCGCCGGCCAGGAGATCCACATCCCGCTGAAGAACATGGACGGCCGGTACGTCGCCGACGAGTACACGCTCGACAAGCTGGAGGCCGAGGGGCGGGTCGCCTTTCGGTACCTGGACTTCAACCCGAACGGCTCGCTCCGCGACATCGCCGGCATCACCAACGAGGCCGGCAACGTCGTCGGCCTGATGCCGCACCCCGAGCACGCCGTCGAGCCGCTGATCGGTACGGGCCGTACCGACGGCCTCCCGTTCTTCACCTCGATCCTCAAGAAGCTGGTGGGCGCATGAGCCGGACGCCTCTGGACACGGTCGAGCACGCGGCCGCGACCCCCGACGTCGAGCTGCCCTGGGCCGAACTCGGTCTGAAGAAGGACGAGTACGAGCGGGTCGTCGAGATCCTGGGCCGCCGCCCGACCGGCGCCGAGCTCGCCATGTACTCGGTCATGTGGTCCGAGCACTGCTCGTACAAGTCCTCCAAGGTCCATCTGCGCCAGTTCGGCGAGAAGGCCCCGCAGAGCGACGCGATGCTGGTGGGCATCGGTGAGAACGCGGGCGTCGTCGACGTCGGCCAGGGCTACGCGGTCACCTTCAAGGTCGAGTCGCACAACCACCCGTCGTACGTCGAGCCCTACCAGGGCGCGGCCACCGGTGTCGGCGGCATCGTCCGCGACATCATCGCGATGGGCGCCCGCCCGGTCGCGGTCGTGGACCCGCTGCGCTTCGGCGCGGCCGACCACCCCGACACCAAGCGCGTCCTGCCGGGCGTGGTCGCCGGTATCGGCGGCTACGGCAACTGCCTGGGCCTGCCCAACATCGGCGGCGAGGTTGTCTTCGACGCCTGCTACCAGGGCAACCCGCTGGTCAACGCCGGTGCCATCGGCGTCATGCGGCACGAGGACATCCACCTCGCGAAGGCGTCCGGCGCGGGCAACAAGGTCGTCCTGTACGGCGCCCGCACCGGCGGCGACGGCATCGGCGGCGCGTCGATCCTCGCGTCCGAGACCTTCGACGACGCCAAGCCCTCCAAGCGTCCGGCCGTCCAGGTGGGCGACCCCTTCCAGGAGAAGCTCCTCATCGAGTGCACCCTGGAGGCCTTCCAGGAGAAGCTGGTCGTCGGCATCCAGGACCTCGGCGCGGCCGGCCTGTCCTGCGCCACGTCCGAGCTCGCCTCCAACGGCTCCGGCGGTATGCGCGTCACGCTGGACGACGTGCCGCTGCGCGACTCCACGCTCTCGCCCGAGGAGATCCTCATGAGCGAGTCGCAGGAACGCATGTGCGCGGTCGTGGAACCGGAGAAGGTCGACCGGTTCCTCGAGATCTGCGAGAAGTGGGACGTCATCGCCACCGTCATCGGTGAGGTGACCGACGGCGACCGCCTGGAGATCTACTGGCACGGCGGCAAGATCGTCGACGTCGACCCGCGGACCGTGGCCCACGAGGGCCCGGTGTACGAGCGCCCGTACGCCCGCCCGTCCTGGCAGGACGAGCTCCAGGCGGACGACGCGAACAAGCTGCCGCGCCCGGCGACCTCCGAGGAGCTGAAGGACCAGGTCCTGAAGCTGGTGGGCTCGCCCAACCAGGCCTCCAAGAAGTGGATCACCTCGCAGTACGACCACTTCGTGCAGGGCAACACCGTCCTCGCCCAGCCCGAGGACTCCGGCATGATCCGCGTCGACGAGGAGACCGGCCTCGGCGTCGCGATCGCCACGGACGGCAACGGCCGGTATGCCAAGCTCGACCCGTACGCGGGCGCGCAGCTGGCTCTCGCCGAGGCCTACCGCAACGTGGCGACGACAGGCGCCAAGCCGCTCGCCGTCTCCGACTGCCTGAACTTCGGCTCGCCCGAGGACCCGGCGGTCATGTGGCAGTTCGCGGAGGCCGTGCGCGGTCTGGCGGACGCCTGCCAGCAGCTCGGCACCCCGGTGACCGGCGGCAACGTCTCCCTCTACAACCAGACGGGCGAAGCGGCCATCCACCCGACCCCGGTCGTCGCGGTCCTCGGCGTCATCGACGACGTCGCGCGTCGCACGCCGGTCGCCTTCCAGGAAGAGGGCCAGCTGCTCTACCTCCTCGGCGACACGCGTGAGGAGTTCGGCGGCTCGGCCTGGTCCCAGGTCGTCCACGACCACCTCGGCGGCCTGCCCCCGAAGGTCGACCTGGAGCGGGAGCGTCTGCTCGGCGAGATCCTGATCTCCGCCTCCCGGGACGGCATGATCGACTCCGCGCACGACCTGTCCGACGGCGGTCTGATCCAGGCGGTCGTGGAGTCGGCGCTGCTCAGCGGCAAGGGCGCGCGTCTGGTCGTACCGGACGGGCTCGACGCGTTCACCTTCCTGCTCTCCGAGTCGGCGGGCCGCGCGATCGTCGCCGTGCCGCGCTCGGAAGAGGTCCGCTTCAACGACATGTGCGGCGCGCGCGGCCTCCCGGCCACCCGCATCGGCGTCGTCGACGGCGACGCGGTGGAGGTCCAGGGCGAGTTCGCACTCTCCCTGGCCGAGCTGCGCGAGGCCCACGAGGGCACGATCCCGGCGCTGCTGGCGTGATCCCCGTCCCTGGGGCGTGATCTCCTTTCGGGACCGTCCCGCGGCAGCATGAAGGCCCCGCTCATCGTTGAGCGGGGCCTTCATGCTGCGCCGTCACCGCTGTGTCAGACCGCCACCCAGATCACCGTCGCCAGGAGGGCGAGCGAGCTGAAGATCTCCACGATGCCGATCTGCTTGGGCGTGAGACCGCGTCGGGGCAGGGTGGCCGCGCGGAGGAGGTAGCCGGTGAAGGGCAGCGCGTAGGGGAGGGCCAGCCAGGCCGCCGCCAGGAGCGCCGCGGCGTGGAAGGCGAGCGACGTGGTCATCATCCCGCGGTCGCCCCGGGCCCGGATCGTCGTTCTGACGAAGAGCAGGGAGCCGGTGAAGTAGAGGAGCGTCACCAGGGATGTGCCGGTTACCTGCCAGGGGGACGCTTCGCCGGCCACAGCCACGACCGGCAGGATCAGCGTCGCCGCCACGACCGAGACCAGTCCGTTGGCCAGGGCGCGGTCACGGCGGGCCTTGGCGAAGAAGCCGTTGACCGCGAGTACCGCCGCGAAGACCGGGGCGAAGAGGAGGATCTGTGGCCGGACGAGCAGAACCGTGACGCCGG
This sequence comes from Streptomyces sp. NPDC001406, assembly GCF_042895285.1. Taxonomy (NCBI): domain Bacteria; kingdom Bacillati; phylum Actinomycetota; class Actinomycetes; order Kitasatosporales; family Streptomycetaceae; genus Streptomyces; species Streptomyces sp. NPDC001406. Next base: position 47,914 of record NZ_JBIAWG010000025.1, on the reverse strand, counting down.
CGGTCAGCGTGATGCTTCCGTAGACGAGGAGTTGTGTGCGGACCCGGGAGGGGCGACGGGTCTTGACGGCCAGCAGGCCGAAGTAGGACAGCAGATAGCCGCCCACCCAGCCCAGGAGTAGCGGGATCTGCACCCAGGAGAAGCCGACCTCGATCAGTCCGGCCAGGTAGGGGACCAGCAGCAAGGCCCAGGCGCCGTGCTGCGGAGGAACCCACTGGCCGCGCCGTCGGCGCCGGACCGGGGCGGAACGGGGCCCGGCTGCCCTGGCCGTGCTGCCCGACTCAACCGTCCTGGCTGACTCAGATGGTATCTGCGGGGACATGGGCTGCCTCGTTCTTGAGGGCCGAGTCGAGACGGATGAGTATGCCGTCGAGGATGTGCTGTGCCTCGGTCTCGTCGAAGTCCTCGCCCAGCCGGTTGCGTACGCCGTCATCGCTGAGCAAGGGAGGTCCTTTCCGGCGCGGCCGCTGCCACCGAAAGTGAAAACATGGGTGATAATAGAAACGAAAATTCTAGTTTCTACTAGAACGGACTCTAACATAACCGGCACCGCGTTACGGGGCGCGGGCGCGTGACCACCGCTTGGCCCTAGGCTCACCGCCATGCCCACGCCCAAGAAGCGCGCACGGACGTACGACCCCGCCAGGATCCGCGACGCTGTGCAGGCCCAGTTCGGGAACGTGCGCAAGGCCGTCCGCACCCTCACTTCCGAGCAACTCGCGCTGCCGACCCGGCTGGCGGACTGGACCGTACGGGAGCTGATCGCGCACATCGGGATGGCCGTCACCGCCGTCCACCGGGCGCTCGACGAGCCCGCGCCGCCCCGGCAGGACGTCACCGTCGTCGAGTGGCCCTTCGCCACCGCCGTCAATGCCTCCGCCATCGCCGACTTCACCCGGCGCCTGGTCGAGCGGCACCCCGACCTCGACGCCTATCTCGCCGACGTCGACCGGAGCCTGCGCGGGCTTCTCGACGAGCATCCCGGCAGCCGGCTGCTGGCGACCAGCGCGGGTGCCCTGCCCCTGGACGACTACCTCGTCACCCGCACCGTGGAACTCGTCGTCCACACCGACGACCTGAACGCGGCCGTACCGGGCCTCGACGTGCCCTACGACCGCCAGGCCCTCGCCGCGACCACCCGCCTGCTCGCCGACGCGCTCGCCGTGAAGGCCCCCGGCGGCTCCACCGAGGTCCGCATCCCGCCGTACGCCGTCGTGCAGTGCGTCGAGGGGCCCCGGCACACGCGCGGCACCCCGCCCAACGTCGTCGAGACCGACCCGCTCACCTGGATCCGGCTCGCCACCGGGCGGCTGCTCTGGAAGGACGCCATCGAGGCGGCGAAGGTGAGCGCGAGCGGGGAGCGGGCGGATCTCGCGGCCCTGTTGCCGCTGATGTCCTAGGAGGCGCGTGCGGAGGGAACCGATCTTCCGGGTCCGTCCGTCGAATCGACATGCGCAGGCACAAAGAGCGTCTGATCCTGGCGGCCGCCGCCGTCGTGCTCGTCGTTCCGCTCGCGGCGGCCTGTGGCAGCGGGCACCCGGGCAGCGGATCCGCCGGAGCCCAGGAGCCGGTGACCGGCGTCCACTGGATCGTCGACAGCGTCACCGTGGACGGCACGACACGCAGTGCCCCGGCGGGCGCCAACGTGACGATCGACGACAGCGGCAGGACCGAGGGCAACTACGGCTGCAACCACTTCACCGCGCGGGCCGCGTTCGAGGGCGACCGCGTCCGGCTCAGCGACACCACGGCGACCGAGATGGCGTGCGAGGCACGGCCCATGGCCTTCGAGCGGACCCTCGCCCGCACCCTCGCCGCCGGCCCCCTCACCACCCGGGTGAACGGCGACCGGCTGACCCTCACCACCACCGGGGGCGACACCGTCCGGCTGACCAAGGAGGAGGACGCCCCGCTCTACGGCACCAAGTGGACGATCACGGCACTCGGTGCCGGTGGCGACACCGTCAGCTCCCTGCCGAAGGGCGCCGACGCCCATCTCACCTTCGACCGCAGGAGCGGAAAGGTCAGCGGCCGCCTGGGCTGCAATCACGTCACCGCGCGCGCCACGGTCAGCGACACCCGTATCACCCTGGGCTCTCCCGCGACGACCCGAATGATGTGCGACGCCTCACTCATGCATACGGAAAAGAGTCTGCTGCGGCTCTTCGACGGCACCGTCAGCTACCGATTGGATCATCGAAACCTCACGCTGACCAGCGAAAACGGAGAGACCGTGACCGCCGTGGCCGACGAGTGACCGGTTGAGAACGCATAACTTCGGCGCATTGGCCAATTCGGACCAGTGGTCGATCTCGCCTACACTCGGTGCCGTGCCACGTGGTGACGGTCGACTCAATCACGATCTGCTCCCCGGCGAGAAAGGCCCCCAGGACGCGTGTGGCGTCTTCGGTGTCTGGGCTCCGGGTGAAGAGGTCGCAAAGCTCACGTACTTCGGGCTCTACGCCCTCCAGCACCGGGGTCAGGAATCCGCGGGAATCGCGGTCAGCAACGGCTCCCAGATCCTCGTCTTCAAGGACATGGGCCTGGTCTCCCAGGTCTTCGACGAGACCTCTCTCGGTTCGCTCCAGGGTCATATCGCGGTCGGTCACGCCCGCTACTCGACCACCGGCGCGTCCGTGTGGGAGAACGCCCAGCCGACGTTCCGCGCCACCGCGCACGGCTCCATCGCGCTCGGCCACAACGGCAACCTGGTCAACACGGCGCAGCTCGCCGAGATGGTCGCGGGCCTCCCCAAGGACAACAACGGCCGGTCCACCCGGGTGGCGGCCACCAACGACACCGACCTGCTGACCGCGCTCCTCGCGGCCCAGGTCGACGAGGACGGCAAGCCGCTGACCATCGAGGAGGCCGCGCACGCGATCCTCCCGCAGGTCAAGGGCGCCTTCTCGCTCGTGTTCATGGACGAGCACACCCTCTACGCGGCCCGTGACCCGCAGGGCATCCGCCCGCTGGTCCTCGGCCGCCTGGAGCGCGGCTGGGTCGTCGCCTCCGAGTCCGCCGCCCTCGACATCTGCGGCGCCAGCTTCGTCCGCGAGATAGAGCCGGGCGAGTTCGTCGCGATCGACGAGAACGGTCTGCGCACCTCCCGATTCGCGGAAGCGAAGCCCAAGGGCTGTGTCTTCGAGTACGTGTATCTCGCCCGCCCCGACACCGACATCGCCGGGCGGAACGTCTATCTCTCGCGCGTCGAGATGGGCCGCCGCCTCGCCAAGGAGGCCCCTGTCGAGGCCGACCTGGTGATAGCGACCCCGGAGTCCGGCACCCCGGCAGCCATCGGCTACGCGGAGGCCTCCGGCATCCCGTTCGGCGCCGGTCTGGTGAAGAACGCCTACGTCGGCCGGACCTTCATCCAGCCCTCGCAGACCATCCGCCAGCTCGGCATCCGGCTGAAGCTGAACCCGCTGAAGGAAGTCATCAGGGGCAAGCGCCTGGTCGTCGTCGACGACTCGATCGTGCGCGGCAACACCCAGCGTGCCCTGGTGCGCATGCTCCGCGAGGCCGGCGCCGCCGAGGTCCACATCCGGATCTCCTCGCCGCCCGTGAAGTGGCCCTGCTTCTTCGGCATCGACTTCGCCACCCGCGCCGAGCTCATCGCCAACGGCATGACGATCGAGGAGATCGGCACCTCGCTCGGCGCCGACTCCCTGGCCTACATCTCCATCGACGGCATGATCGAGGCGACCACGATCGCCAAGCCGAACCTGTGCCGCGCCTGCTTCGACGGCGAGTACCCGATGGAGCTCCCGGACCCCGAACTGCTCGGCAAGCAGCTCCTGGAGACCGAGCTGGCCGCAGGGCCCGCCGCCACGGCCGCGGCCGACGCGATCCGTCGCCCGTAAGCCCCGTAGAAACCAACCCGAAAGATCCCAGACAATGTCTGCTGTGTCTGATCAGTCGCCGTCGGCGACGGGCCCTTCCGCCGGTGCTTCCTACGCGGCTGCCGGAGTCGACATCGAGGCGGGCGACCGCGCCGTCGAGCTGATGAAGGAGTGGGTGAAGAAGACCCAGCGCCCCGAGGTACTCGGCGGCCTCGGCGGCTTCGCCGGCCTCTTCGACGCCTCCGCCCTCAAGCGCTACGAGCGTCCGCTCCTCGCCTCCGCCACGGACGGCGTCGGCACCAAGGTCGACATCGCGCGACAGATGGGCGTCTACGACAGCATCGGGCACGACCTGGTCGCCATGGTCATGGACGACATCGTGGTGTGCGGTGCCGAGCCCCTGTTCATGACGGACTACATCTGCGTCGGCAAGGTCCACCCCGAGCGCGTCGCCGCCATCGTGAAGGGCATCGCCGAGGGCTGTGTGCTGGCCGGCTGCGCCCTGGTGGGCGGTGAGACGGCCGAACACCCGGGCCTGCTGGGTGCGGACGACTTCGACGTCGCCGGCGCCGGTACGGGCGTCGTGGAGGCCGACCGGCTGCTCGGCGCGGATCGTATCCGTAAGGGTGACGCGGTGATCGCCATGGCGTCCTCCGGGCTTCACTCGAACGGGTACTCCCTGGTCCGTCACGTCCTGCTGAACCAGGCGGGCCTGGCGCTCGACGCGCACATCGAGGAACTCGGCCGCACGCTCGGCGAGGAGCTCCTGGAGCCCACCAAGATCTACTCACTGGACTGTCTGGCCCTCATCCGCACCACCGAGGTCCACGCCTTCAGCCATGTCACCGGCGGCGGCCTCGCGGCCAACCTGGCCCGGGTGATCCCGGACCAGCTGCACGCCGTCGTCGACCGCTCCACCTGGACCCCGGGCGCGATCTTCGACCTCGTCGGCAGGACCGGCGACGTCGAGCGCCTGGAGCTGGAGAAGACCCTCAACATGGGCGTCGGCATGATCGCGATCGTGCCCGAGGCCTCGGTGGACGTGGCCCTGGCGACACTGGCCGACCGCGGGGTCGACGCCTGGGTCGCCGGTGAGATCACGGACCGGGGCGAGCACGACTCGGGCGCGGCCCTGATCGGTGACTACGCCTGACGGTCCCGGTGACTGCGCCTGACGGTCGCGGGCCGCACGGCCCCGCGACCGTCAGGGCCCGGCAGTTCCGGGCCCGGCGCCCCGGGAGGCAGCACGAAACCCGGTCCGGCGCTGAGGCCCCGGACCGGGTGAAGTGCAGTCGCTGCTGAGACGCTGAGACCGCGAAGCGCGCTACGTCAAGCGCCGCGACGATGCGACGCGGGACCGGACTCGTCGTCCTCGTCCTCGTCGTCGTCGTTGTAGAGATCCGCGTACTGGGCGTACGGGTCGTCTTCTTCCTCGTCGTCCTCGAACGGCTCGCCGTTCGGCGGCTGGCTCGAAGTCGAAGCGCCCAGCTCGCTGGCCAGACGCGACAGGTCAGTCCCGCCGCTGTTGTACTTCAGCTGGCGGGCGACCTTCGTCTGCTTGGCCTTGGCCCGGCCGCGCCCCATGGCTCGACCCCCTCGGTGACGGGGCTCGACGGCCCCAGAGTCTTGACACGCGTTCATGATCTGGAACGGGCTCTCCGTGGAGAGACCGGTCCGTAGGGCTTCCACGGTACCTGAGCCCGCGCCCATACGGTACGTCGCCCGCAGCACGTGCCTCGGCCCAGAACCCGCGAGGCGCCCCGTCCTCGCTGGTCAACCGCGATTTTAACCACTTATCGGCGGCCGACCCGCCGACGAACGTGAGAGTTCTCTCTAACTGTCCGCCGACGGGTACCGGCAAACCTCGCGGAACCGCGGCGTCAGCGTGCCGCGGCGGCCTCGTGCATCCGCTGCTCGGCGATCCGGTCGGCCGCGGCGGCCGGCGGAATCCCGTCTTCCTTCGCACGTGCGAAGATGGCCAGCGTGGTGTCGAAGATCTTCGCCGCCTTCGCCTTGCACCGGTCGAAGTCGAACCCGTGCAGCTCGTCGGCGACCTGGATCACACCGCCGGCGTTCACCACGTAGTCCGGAGCGTAGAGGATCCCGCGGTCCGCGAGGTCCTTCTCCACACCCGGGTGGGCGAGCTGGTTGTTGGCCGCGCCGCACACGACCTTGGCCGTGAGCACCGCCACGGAGTCGTCGTTCAGCGCGCCACCCAGCGCACAGGGGGCGTAGATGTCCAGGCCCTCGACGCGGATCAGCGCGTCGGTGTCGGCGACCGCCGTGACGCCCGGGTGCTGGTCGAGAATCCGCCGTACGGCGTCCTCGCGCACGTCCGTGATCACGACCTCGGCGCCCTCGTCCAGCAGATGCCGGACCAGGTGGTGGCCGACCTTGCCGACACCGGCGATGCCGACCCGGCGGCCGCGCAGCGAGGGGTCGCCCCACACGTGCTGGGCGGAGGCGCGCATGCCCTGGTAGACACCGAAGGCGGTGAGGACCGAGGAGTCGCCCGCGCCGCCGTTCTCCGGGGAGCGCCCGGTGGTCCAGCGGCACTCTCGGGCCACGACGTCCATGTCGGCGACATACGTGCCGACGTCGCACGCGGTGACGTAGCGACCGCCGAGCGAGGCCACGAACCGCCCGTAGGCGAGCAGCAGCTCTTCGGTCTTGATGCGCTCCGGATCGCCGATGATCACGGCCTTGCCGCCGCCGTGGTCGAGCCCGGCCATGGCGTTCTTGTACGACATCCCGCGCGCGAGGTTGAGGGCGTCGGCGATGGCCTCCGCCTCGTTCGCGTACGGATAGAAGCGCGTACCGCCCAGCGCGGGGCCGAGAGCGGTGGAGTGGATGGCGATCACGGCCTTGAGTCCGGTCGCGCGGTCCTGACAGAGCACTACTTGCTCATGACCGCCCTGGTCCGAGTGGAACAGGGTGTGCAGTACATCAGCAGGTGCGCCGGTTACGTCGGTCACGGTGGTGACTCCCGGGTAAGTTGCGGCGGTCGAAAGACCAGCTCCCGTGCGGGTGGCGGGTGCTGTGGCATGAGCGTAGAGCCTGTGCCCACCCACCATCCGCGCAGTGTTCAGGATCACTCTCTCGCGCCGTGCGCGCACGCGTGCGCGTGGCACGATTTGCAGTGGTTTCCCGCCCGTTTCGGGACGCCTCGTACGGATCCCGTACAGGTCCCGTGCGGGTTTCGAGCCCTATCCGGTGGGGAGGGAGCAGGCGTGCCCAAGGTGTCCTCGGTGATCGTCCCCTACGCGGCGTATCTACGCGTGTACGAGCCGTTGGCCGCCTTCCCGGAGCCGGAGCGCGCTCACTGGGCGCGCTACGCCCGCCGTCCCGAGCGCCCCTCCTACCAGGACGAGCTGCGCCGCTCCCTGGCCGATCTGCTGCCCACCCCGCCGGTCCCGGTGCCGGTGCACGAGAGCGGCGACGCCTTCGTGCTGGACGTCGACGGGGTGGTCTGTGTCTGCCCCTGGCGCACCCGGCTGCGCGGCTGGCAGGCCCTGGGCGAGCTGCCCGAGGAGTTCCCGCCGTCCGTCCTGGACGCGGCGCTGCCGCCGGTCGTGCGCCGGCAGGCCGCCCAGGACTACGAGCGCTGGCTCACCCGCAACCCCGATGCCCGCCCCTGGATCCGCACCGCCACCTGGCAGGTGCCGCTGAACTGGTTCGTGCTGGTCTCCGACGAGGAGCGGGAGTACGCCAAGGGGAGTGCCGAGGAGGCTCCCCTGCTGCGTTACCGCACGCCCATGGTGCAGGCCAGGCGGCGCGTGGCCCGGGGACTGCGGACACTCAAGGACGCCATCGAGGAAGGGCCGCTGATCGACGGCCTGGTGGACGTGGGGCGATGGCTGGAGGAGTTCCACCCGCGCTCGCTGGTGGAGCTGGACTACGGCGGCCTGGCGCATGTGGTGCCGGCCGGCGAGCTGGAGGGGGACCACTCGGCGGCGGACGTGGCCGAGGGCATCGACGCGCTGCGCAGGGGCGACGGGGCCGCGGCGGGGGAGGCGTACGGGCGGCTCGTGGAGCGGTGGCGGACGGTACGGGACCGGCGGTCCGCGAACTGAGTGACGTACGTCACGGCCCGAACCGCCCCGGACGACGTACGGTCTACGCCACTTAGGTCGCCTGACGGGGCGTTGGTTCCGATCCGGGCTTTTGTGTCAAGGGTGACGGACCGCACTTACGCGGCCCTTGCGCCTCTTGCCGCTCCTCATGCCAAAATAGGACAAGGAGTCCGGGGAAGGCTCCGTCCGCCCAACTAAGCTCCGTTCTGGGCGGAATCTCAGCATTGCAATGCTTTGGGGGGTCTGGTGCCTCCCGATCGTCCTGTGACTGATCGTCACAGTGGCGTGACTGTCCGCTATGGCATGGTCCATCGGCTTCCGCGGCTGATGACTACCTGGGAGGGCAATTCCATCGGTTTGGCCGACGCGGCTGGACAGATGGTGTAGTTGTAGTGCCGAGGACAAGCCGTTCGTCCTATAACCGACTCGACTCGCGTCCACCATTTCGGGCAACGCGGGTCAAGGTGCAGAATTTAGAGGAAAGAACCGAGAAGGTTCGGTTCTCCCGAGGAGGCCGCTCATGACCGCTCGCACCCCTGATGCCGAGCCGCTGCTGACCCCGGCTGAGGTCGCCACGATGTTCCGCGTCGACCCCAAGACGGTCACGCGGTGGGCGAAGGCCGGCAAGCTCACTTCCATCCGTACGCTCGGCGGACACCGCCGCTACCGCGAGGCCGAGGTCCGCGCTCTTCTCGCGGGCATCCCGCAGCAGCGCAGCGAGGCCTGAACAACTGCATAACCGGGCAAAACGGCTGGTCCCCCAACTCGCCGAGGTGCCCGGACCCTAGCTCCAAGCGACGCGGGACCTGCCCCAACAGGACCCTCGCCCAGGCCAACGGGAACTTCTCAGGCAAGTGACACAGGGTGCGTCGTAGATCGCGCTGGACTCCGCCGGGTCCAGCGCGATCTTTTTTGTGCGCCGAAAGCCCTGGTGCGGAGGGTCTGTGCGCGGGCTTGTCGGAGTCTGGGGAGGGGTGTCGGATCCGCTGTGGATGTTCCCTGGGAGCGGTGCAATTGCACATATTAAATTGACCCGTTGTAGGACGGGAGTAAGTACCGGGGTTTCAGAAAATCATGTGGTGACACCCGTCACATGCCGGGTGGCTTGTTGCCGGTGGTCCATGTGCGCTAGAGGAGGCACGGGCTCCAGCATCCCACTGTGGCACGGTTGTTGGGAGTGCGCGAGCGCTACGCCGTCGGGGCGGCCTCGTCCCCTACGGCGCCCCCCGGGGCCTGAACGCCCGGCGGGGCGGAGTCCATCGCCAGCCGCAGCAGGCGGTGGCAGATCGGACAGTGGCGGGTGAGGTGCCGGTAGGAGGAGGCGGCCGACAGGTGCGCGCGGAGCAGGGCTCGCGTCTCGTGCCTGACAGATGCCGCCATACGCCACCTCCGGGGGCCGCACGAGAGCGGGGCCTGCTTTCTGGGTACCGACGGAATGTGACGCCGTCAAGAGCGGGGGGCTCCGCCGGGTGGGCCGCTGTTCCGGGTGCCGGTGCTTGTTCTTGGCGCCGGTGTTGGTGCGGGCCTCTGCTGGGGGCTGCCGCCCCCAGACCCCCGCTTCGGCCTGAACGGCCTCGTCCTCAAACGCCGGACGGGCTGATCGGTGCCGGCCGGCGCTGAGAGGTGGGGGTATGCCGAAGGCCCGCATCCGTGAACGGCGCGAGCCTTCGTTGCCGCGGTTCTGACGGGATTTGCCCTGTCCGATTGCGGCTCCGCCGCGGGCGCGGCCTCCACCTCGACAGGGTGGTGAGTGGGCGGTGAGCGGGTGGGGATACGGCGAAGGCCCGCATCCGTGTCGGTGCGGGCCTTCATCGTTGCGGTCCTGACGGGATTTGCCCTGTCCGATTGCGGCTCCGCCGCGGGCGCGGCCTCCACCTTGACAGGGTGGTGAGCGGGTGGGGATACGGCGAAGGCCCGCATCCGTGTCGGTGCGGGCCTTCATCGTTGCGGTCCTGACGGGATTTGCCCTGTCCGATTGCGGCTCCGCCGCGGGCGCGGCCTCCACCTCGACAGGGTGGTGAGTGGGTGGGGATACGGCGAAGGCCCGCATCCGTATCGGTGCGGGCCTTCATCGTTGCGGTCCTGACGGGATTTGAACCCGCGGCCTCCACCTTGACAGGGTGGCGAGCACTCCAAACTGCTCCACAGGACCAGGTTTCGCGGCGCTTTTGTGCGTTGCGCTGCGAGAAGAGACTGTACAGGAGGGTGAGCCCGCCGGTCGAACTCACCCTGCGTGCAGGGGCGATTACGAGACCGCGGCGTCGATCGCCTTCACGATCCGCTTGTCGGAGACCGGGTACGCCGTGCCGAGCGCATGCGCGAAATAGCTGACCCGGAGCTCCTCGATCATCCAGCGGATGTCCAGGACGGACGACGGTACGGGACGGCCCTGCGGAAGCTGCTCCAGGAGCCAGGCGTACTCGTCCTGCATCTCGTGGACCTTCTCCATGCGGGTGGTGTCCCGCTGGACGCCCGTCGGCATCTGCTGGAGACGACGGTCCACGGCCACCAGATAGCGCATCAGGTCCGGCAGCCGCCGTATGCCCGCCCACGTCACGAAGCCGGGCTTCACGAGGGCGTCCAGCTGGGTGCGTACGTCCGTGAGGTTGGGTAGGAGGACGGGGCTGCGTACGGCCTTCAGACGGCGCTCACAGGCCTGCCACGCGGCGAGGACCTGCTGCACCTGCGTGACCGCACGCACCGTCGTGTCGACGATCTCCGCGCGCACCTTGTCGTACAGCTTCCGGTACGACTCCTCGTCCCACACCGGCCCGCCGAAGTCGGCGATCAGCCTGTCCGCCGCCGCCATCGCGCAGTCGTCGAACAGGGCCTGTATCGAACCGTGCGGATTCGCGGACAGCGCCAGCTTCTGCGCGTTCGTCAGGCGATCGCTCGCGAATTTCGCCGGGTTGACCGGGATGTTGCGCAGGATCAGGCGCCGGGTGCCCTTCCACATCGCCTCGGCCTGCTCCGCCTCCGTGTCGAAGAGCCGGACCGACACCGTGTCCCCGTCGTCGACCAGCGCCGGGTACGCCTTCACCGGCTGGCCGGCCCGGCGGGTCTCGAAGACCCGGGTGAGCGAGCCGATCGTCCAGTCCGTGAGGCCCTTGCGCTCCAGGGACTCCCCGCCCCGGCGTTCGGCCGTGGCCGCCGCGGCCTGGGACAGGGCCTGGCGCGCCTTCGGCTTCAGCCGCAGCTTCAACGCCTCCAGGTCCTTGTCCTCGGCGAGCTTGCGGCGCCGCTCGTCGACGATCCGGAAGGTGATCCGCAGATGGTCCGGGACCCGTGCCCAGTCGAAGTCGTCGGCCTCGAAGGGCACACCGACCGTGCGCTTCAGCTCGCGGGCCATGGTGACCGTCAGCGGCTCCTGCAAGGGCACCGCCCTCTCCAGGAACGCCTTCGCATAGTTCGGAGCGGGCACGTAGTGGCGGCGGATCGGCTTCGGCAGGGAGCGGATCAGCTCCGTCACCACCTCCTCCCGCAGCCCCGGGATCTGCCAGTCGAAGCCCTCGTCCGTGACCTGGTTGAGGACCTGGAGCGGGATGTGGACGGTGACGCCGTCGGCATCCGCGCCCGGCTCGAACTGGTAGGTCACCCGGAACTTCAGCTGCCCCTGCCGCCACGAGTCGGGGTAGTCGGCCTTGGTGACCGCCTCCGCCGACTCCCGGATGAGCATCTCCCGCTCGAAGTCCAGGAAGTCGGGCTGCTCGTGCCGCTTGCGCTTCCACCAGGAGTCGAAGTGGGCGCCGGAGACGACATGGTCGGGGACCCGCTGGTCGTAGAAGTCGAAGAGCGTCTCGTCGTCGACGACGATGTCCCGGCGACGGGCGCGGTGCTCCAGTTCCTCGACCTCGCTGAGGAGTTTGCGGTTGTCGGCGAAGAACTTGTGGTGCGTGCGCCAGTCGCCCTCGACCAGGGCGTTGCGGATGAAAAGCTCGCGCGAGGCCTCCGGATCGATGCGGCCGTAGTTGACCTTCCGCTGGGCGACGATCGGTACGCCGTACAGCGTGACCTTCTCGAACGCCATCACCGCCGCCTGGTCCTTCTCCCAGTGCGGCTCGCTGTACGTCCGCTTGAGGAGGTGCCCGGCGAGCGGCTCGACCCACTCCGGCTCGATCTTCGCGTTGACCCGGGCCCACAGCCGGCTCGTCTCCACCAGCTCCGCCGACATCACGAAGCGCGGGGTCTTCTTGAACAGGGCCGAGCCCGGGAAGATCGCGAACTTGGCGTTCCGGGCGCCCAAGTACTCGTTCTTCGCGCCGTCCTTCACGTCCTTCATGCCGATGTGCGAGAGCAACCCGGCCAGGAGGGAGACGTGTACGCGGTCGTCGGGGGCGTCCTGCTCGCTGAGGTGGATGCCCATCTGCTTGGCGACCGTGCGCAGCTGGGTGTAGATGTCCTGCCATTCGCGGATGCGCAGGAAGTTGAGGTACTCCTGCTTGCACATGCGCCGGAACGCGGACGAGCCCCGCTCCTTCTGCTGCTCGCGGAGGTAGCGCCAGAGGTTGAGATAGGCGAGGAAGTCGCTCGTCTCGTCCCTGAAGCGGGCGTGCTGCTGATCGGCCTGGGTCTGCTTGTCGGCCGGGCGCTCGCGCGGGTCCTGGATGGACAGCGCGGCGGCGATCACCATGACCTCGCGGACACAGTCGTTCTTGTCGGCCTCCAGGACCATACGGGCCAGCCGCGGGTCGACGGGCAGCTGGGCGAGCTTGCGGCCGGTGTCCGTGAGCCGCTTGCGCACGTCCTTCTGCGTCGGATCGAGGGCGCCCAGCTCCTGCAGCAACTGCACGCCGTCACGGATGTTGCGGTGGTCCGGCGGGTCGATGAAGGGGAACTTCTCGATGTCGCCGAGGCCGGCGGCGGTCATCTGCAGAATGACGGAGGCGAGGTTCGTACGGAGGATCTCGGCGTCGGTGAACTCCGGCCGCCCGTTGAAGTCGTCCTCGCTGTACAGCCGGATGCAGACGCCGTCGGACGTACGGCCGCAGCGGCCCTTGCGCTGGTTGGCGCTGGCCTGCGAGACCGCCTCGATGGGGAGGCGCTGCACCTTGGTGCGGTGGCTGTAGCGCGAGATACGGGCGAAGCCGGGGTCGATGACGTACTTGATGCCCGGGACGGTGAGCGATGTCTCGGCGACGTTCGTCGCCAGAACGATCCTGCGGCCACTGTGGGGCTGGAACACGCGGTGCTGCTCGGCGTGCGAGAGCCGGGCATAGAGAGGGAGCACCTCCGTGAAGCGGTACTTCTTCTTCTCCAGCGCGTCCGCGGTGTCCCGGATCTCCCGTTCACCGGAGAGGAACACGAGGATGTCGCCCCGGCCCTCCCCCATCAGCTCCTCGACGGCGTCGGTGATCGCGGTGATCTGGTCCCGGTCCGCGTCCTCGGAGTCCTCCTCCAGCAGCGGTCGGTACCGCACCTCCACCGGATACGTCCGGCCGCTGACCTCGACGATCGGCGCGTCGCCGAAGTGCCGGGAGAAACGCTCGGGGTCGATCGTCGCGGAGGTGATGACGACCTTGAGGTCCGGCCGCTTCGGCAGCAGCTGGGCCAGATAGCCGAGCAGGAAGTCGATGTTGAGGGACCGCTCGTGGGCCTCGTCGATGATGATCGTGTCGTAGGCGCGCAGTTCGCGGTCCGTCTGGATCTCGGCGAGCAGGATGCCGTCCGTCATCAGCTTGATGAAGGTGGCGTCCGGGTTCACCTGGTCGGTGAACCGCACCTTCCAGCCGACGGACTCGCCGAGCGGGGTGTCCAGCTCCTCGGCCACGCGCTCGGCGACCGTACGGGCCGCGATACGACGGGGCTGGGTGTGCCCGATCATGCCCCTGACCCCGCGCCCGAGCTCAAGACAGATCTTGGGGATCTGGGTCGTCTTGCCGGACCCGGTCTCACCGGCGACGATCACGACCTGGTGATCACGGATGGCGGCCGCGATCACGTCCTTCTTCTGGCTGACGGGCAGCTGCTCGGGGTAGCCGACCGCGGGCACCCGGGCACGCCGCTCGCCCATCCGTGCCTCGGCCTTCGCGACCTCGGTCTCGATCTCGGCGAGAACAGCGGCACGGGCCTCGGGCTTACGGATCTTGCGCGCACCCTCCAGCCTGCGCCCGAGCCGGTGCGCGTCGCGCAGCGACAGCTCGGTCAGGCGGGGGGCGAGGGCGCCGAGGGCGGGGGCGGGATGCGTAGACATACGCCGCCCAGGATCTCACCCCGGGGAAATCCGTGGCGAACGCTTTTGCACCACGGTGTTTTCAGGGGGTGCGCTGCACCGGAGGAGCCGACTGCGGCTCGCGCCCGCGGGAGCCGTCGCCCAGGGCGATGGACCTGGCGGTGTTGGAGACGGCCTTGATCCCCAGGTAGGCCGTGGTCATGCTGCTGACCGCGGTGAACGCGGCCGTCAGCACACCGACGATCACCGCCTTGTCACCGCCGAGCTGCCACACCCCGAAGATCGCGACCCCCGCGATGGCGAGATTACTGATGACCACGGCAAGCAGCCCGTACCGCGCCCGGTCCTTCTCCAGCTCGGTATCCCGAATGGCTCTCGACTCGTCCCGGCTCATCGTCCCCGCCCCCCCCGGGTCGCACATCACCACGCCGACCAGGCAGAACGTAGCGCCGCCCAGGGCTTCTGCCAAGTGATGTCGACGGCCGCGTTCTGCTCCGGTTCCGGGGCCTCACCGGCGGCCCGCCCGATTGTCGTTCTCGACATACGGTCGGCCGAGTGCTTCACTCGTGACATGGCATCAATTCGCCTTACGCGCCCAACACTTGAGGTGATCAAGGTGTTGCTGGCGTCCACTGCCGACAATCCGGCCTGGGGGCTGAAGATCTGCGAGGAAGCCGATCTCGGGTCCGGCACGGTCTACCCCATTCTGGAACGCCTGGTCGACGCCGGTTGGGTCACCAGGTACGAGGAGAAGGGTGAGCATCCCGGGCGGCCCAAGCGGTACTACTACGAGCTCACCGCCGCGGGTCAGCAGGCCGCCCAGGAGGCCAGGCGACGGAAGCCCCGATTCTTCGGGCTGCGCACGGCGGCTGAAGGGGGCACGGCGTGAGTGCGGATGAGCGGCGCGTCGAGGCCGCCGGCGCCGTGGCTGTTGTCGCGGTGCTGGCACCAGTGCTGGCCGGCATGCTGGCAGCGATCTTCCTGCTCGTGGGTTACATCCTGCGGATACTCGATCCCCAGCAGGCGCTTGCCCAGACCATGATCACGTCAGGGTGGGTGTTCGGGGTCGTCACCGCGGCCGCGATTCTCGTCGCCGCCGTCGGGCTGCTGCTCACCGCCCTGCGCAACCGGCCCTCTCCGGAGGCCGCGGAGGAGGAGCCCGAGGCCTCAGGGGGGAGGGGGCACCGGATCGGCAGGGCTGCGCGTGGGACTCTCGGCCTGGCTTCCTTCGTGGTCGGCGGCCGTAGGGCAGATCTGCGAGAGGAGTGGGCCGCGGTTCTTGCCGGTGATCCTGACAGCGGGATCGTCCTTTCGCCGCGCCGCAGGATGCGCTACGCCATCGGCTTCCTCTGGGCGGCGGTCCGCATGCGGGTTCGTGACCTCGTTGCTCCGCTGTGGGTGCCTGTCGACTGGCTGCTGTCGGTCGAGTCGCGCACGCGCGGAACGATCGCGTTCGGCGTCGGTGCGCAGGTGGTGTTCATCCAGTACGAGGACGGGCTGCATGCCCTTGTCACCGAGGGCTGGGGTTGGTGTGCCGGCTGCGGAGTCGCGCTCCGGCTGTTCGTCGGCTGGCTGCGCAGAATCCGCGGCATCGAGCTCGCGTCGGCGCCCGGCGATTCGAGGGACCGGTAGGCGTATCCGTAGACGTACCGCTTGGCGTGCCCGATACGAAGACACCCCCTCCGGGACTTCCTGGAGGGGGTGTATGCCCTGGTAGGGCGGTTGTGGCTGGGGCCGGGGTCGAACCGGCGACCTTCCGCTTTTCAGGCGGACGCTCGTACCAACTGAGCTACCCAGCCACGAAGCTTCCGAGGAAGCCTCAGCGGTCCTGACGGGATTTGAACCCGCGGCCTCCACCTTGACAGGGTGGCGAGCACTCCAAACTGCTCCACAGGACCAAGCTTGCGTGCAACAGTGTCGCACACGATCTTGCGTGCCCCCAACGGGATTCGAACCCGTGCTACCGCCTTGAAAGGGCGGCGTCCTAGGCCGCTAGACGATGAGGGCTATCGGCCCGCCTGGGCGCTTCTCAGCGCGTCGGGGACGTGAGAAGCATATGGGATGGCGGGGAGTATCGCCAAAACGGTTTACGGCCCCGTGGGCGAGGCCGTCCCCGATGGGGTGGTGGGGGCGCTCGGCGTGGGATTCGCGCCAGGCCGGTTCTCCTCCGGGAGATGACGGCTGACCTCGGCCGTCGTCAGACCCAGGCCGCCCAGCCTGATCTCGTCCCAGGCCTGGAGCCGCCGGGTGGCCCGGTCGAAGTAGAGGATCGACGCCTCGACCGGATCGGGGTACTTGCCCTCCACCGCACGCAGCCCGCTGCCTCCCGTCGAGCCCTCCAGCCGCAGCCGGGTCCCCCGCTTCATGACCTCCGTCTGCTCGTGGTGGAGGTGGCCCGCCAGCACCAGGGGCACCTCGCCGTCCGTGCGCCGGGCGGCGGAGGGCTCGTGGGCCACGGCCACGTCCACCGGCGTGCCCGCCGCCCGCTGGTCGCGCAGGGCCGTGGCCAGCCGGTCCCCGGCCAGTTCCTCCGCCGCGTTGCCGCCCGGCCGGCCCGAGCGGTCGGGGGTGAACTGGGGGTCGCCGATGCCCGCGAACCGCAGCCCCGCGATCGTCTGTGCCCGTCCGTCGTCCAGGACGCGCACGTTCTTCATCCGCTCCAGGTAGCTCTGGGTGAGAAGTGAGTCGTGGTTGCCCCGGACCCATACATACGGCGCGCCCAGGTCCGCGATGGGGTCGAGGAAGCCGTTCTCCGCCGCCGTGCCGTGGTCCATCGTGTCGCCGGAGTCGACGATCACGTTCACCTTGTACTCGGTCACGAGCGACGCGATGATCTTCCAGCTCGCCGGGTTCAGATGGATGTCGGAGACGTGCAGGACCCGGATCGTGCTCGGGTCGGGCCGGTAGGCCGGGAGCGTGGAGGTGACGTCGTAGAGCTTCGTCACGTTCGTCACCAGGCGCGCCAACTCCTTCTGGTAGACGTCGAATTCGGTGACGATGCTGCGCGCGTTGCCGACCAGGGAGGGCGCGGAGGAGAGCAGGCCGGAGAACTTCGGCTCCAGGACCGACTTGGGGTTCCAGGTGGCGTACGCCGTCGCTCCCGAGGCGGCGAGCAGGGTGAGGGCGAGTCCGCCGGCCGCGAGGGCGCGGCGGGGGCGGCGGTAGACGGCCAGGCCGAGTGCGGTCGCGCCGGAGACGACGGCGACGCAGGACCGTAGGGCCAGGTCGAGCGTGCCGTGCTCGACGTCCCGGGCGACCTCGTCCTGGAGGCCGGCGAGGCGCTCGGGGTGGTCGACCAGGGCCTGTGAGCGGACGGGGTCGAGTTGGTCGACGTTCACGTCCAGGCGGACGGGTGCGACATGGCTGTCGAGTGTCAGTGCGCCCAGCGGTGAGACGTTGATCTTCGTGCCGCCGCTGAGGGACGGGCGCAGGGCCATCGTCGTGTTCATCGGGCCGACCTGGGTTCTGACGTTGCCGACGATCAGCAGGCCGAGCCAGGCGCCGACGAGGACGACGACCGTCATGCCGAGGGCGCGCTTCCAGGGGTGTGGCTGGGCGGCGAGTTCCGGGGCGTGGCGGTTCGGGCGACGCCGGGTGAGCGTGCAGATGATCCGGTTGCGGGCTGCGACGGGGACGCGGGCCATTGGTCGCGTATGCCCAAGCCCGGCAGTGGATATGCGGGTGTTGGCGGCCGACGTGTCCGTCGGTTCGCGACGCTCCTGTGGCCGTCCCGTACCGGACAATGTCCGTGTGCTGGAGATGACGCGCGAGGAGTTCGAGGAACTGGTCGCCGAGGCGCTCGACCGGATTCCGCCGGAGCTGACGCGGCTGATGGACAACGTCGCGGTGTTCGTGGAGGACGAGCCCCCGGCGGACGATCCCGAGCTGCTCGGGCTCTACGAGGGGACGCCGCTGACCGATCGCGGCGAGTGGTACGCGGGTGTGCTGCCCGACCGGATCACGGTCTACCGGGGGCCGACGCTGCGGATGTGCGACACGCGGGAGGACGTCGTCGCGGAGACCGAGGTCACCGTGGTGCACGAAATCGCCCACCATTTCGGGATCGACGACGAGCGGCTGCATGCGCTCGGGTACGGGTGAGGGCCGGGCGCGTGTCTTCTTGAGTCCGGCGGGAGTTGGGCACGGCGACTCCTTCATCCTCCCCCGGAGGTGGCCGCCGTGCGCCCCAAGTACGTACCCGTCCGTCTGGCCGCCGCGGTGCTGGCCGTGACGGCTGCCGCCGGCTGTGTGAGCGTGGGCGAGGACGGCGGCCGGGCGACCCCCTCGCACTCGTCGGGGCGTCGGGGCGGTGATGGTGCCGACGGGGGGTCGGTGGTGTCGGGGGGTGGTGTGGGGTACGACGGGGCCGAGGGCGAGAAGCACAAGCGCGGGCGGAAGGCGAAGCACGGGAAGCATGAGTCGGCGTCGGCGGCGCCGACGCGGGCGGGCGGTTCCTCCGTGTCGCCGGCCGGGCCGGGCGGCAGTCAGAAGCCGGGGGTTCCGGCGCCGACCCAGGCGCCGCCGACCCCCACGCCGACGCCTCCCGAGCCGGAGCCTCCGGCGTCGACCCCGCCGCCGCCCGTGTCGACCCCGCCGACGGCCGAGCCGTCGTCCTCGGCGCACGAGGAGGCGGGGCCGCAGCTGGGGGATCGGGAGCCGGCGCCCGAGGCGGGGTCTCCGGCGTAGTCGGTACGGGCTGGTGTGGGTACGTGACCAGCGTCTCGTGGGTTGAGTTTGCCTTGGGGGGCGGTGGGTGCGTATGGTGGTAGATCGTTTGATCCCATTTGCCCGGCGCCAACGCAGAGCGCGCCGTGTGGCGCGTACTCTCCTTTGCCGTGGCGGACCGCATTGAGGCGGTCGTATTGCGAATCACGGAGTTGACGGGCGCGTGCCGAAGAGACTCCGGAAGGTTTCGCATTCGCATGTCCGTGTCCAGCACAGATCACATCGTCGTGTCCGAGAACGAGTTCGAGAACGACGAGTCGACCGAGGTCACCGAGACCGCTGACACCCCTCAGATCACTTTCGCCGACCTCGGTCTCCCCGAGGGCGTGGTGCGCAAGCTCGCGCAGAACGGCGTGACCGTCCCGTTCCCGATCCAGGCCGCGACCATCCCGGACGCCCTGGTCGGCAAGGACATCCTCGGCCGTGGCCGCACCGGCTCCGGCAAAACCCTCTCCTTCGGTCTGCCGACGCTGGCCACGCTGGCCGGTGGCCGCACGGAGAAGAAGCGCCCGCGCGCCGTCATCCTCACGCCGACGCGTGAGCTGGCCATGCAGGTGGCGGACGCCCTCCAGCCGTACGGCGACGTCCTCGGCCTGAAGATGAAGGTCGTCTGCGGCGGCACGTCGATGGGCAACCAGATCTACGCCCTGGAGCGGGGCGTCGACATCCTCGTCGCCACCCCGGGCCGCCTCCGCGACATCATCAACCGCGGTGCCTGCTCCCTGGAGGACGTGCAGATCGCCGT
The DNA here is from genome assembly GCF_042895285.1 of Streptomyces sp. NPDC001406. Lineage (NCBI taxonomy): Bacteria > Bacillati > Actinomycetota > Actinomycetes > Kitasatosporales > Streptomycetaceae > Streptomyces > Streptomyces sp. NPDC001406. The sequence goes on along the minus strand of NZ_JBIAWG010000025.1, from coordinate 28,363 downwards.
TCTCGACGAGGCCGACCAGATGTCCGACCTGGGCTTCCTGCCCGAGGTCACCGAGCTGCTCGACCAGGTTCCGGCGGGCGGCCAGCGGATGCTGTTCTCCGCGACGATGGAGAACGAGATCCAGACCCTCGTCGACCGCTACCTGCAGTCCCCCGTCTCGCACGAGGTGGACGCGGCCCAGGGCGCGGTCACGACGATGTCGCACCACATCCTGATCGTGAAGCCCAAGGACAAGGCGCCGGTCACTGCCGCGATCGCCTCCCGCAAGGGCCGCACCATCATCTTCGTCCGCACCCAGCTGGGCGCCGACCGTGTTGCCGAGCAGTTGCGTGACGCGGGCGTGAAGGCGGACGCGCTGCACGGCGGCATGACCCAGGGCGCGCGCACCCGCACGCTGGCGGACTTCAAGGACGGTTACGTCAACGTCCTGGTCGCCACCGACGTCGCGGCCCGCGGTATCCACGTCGACGGCATCGACCTGGTCCTGAACGTGGACCCGGCCGGCGACCACAAGGACTACCTGCACCGCGCCGGCCGCACGGCCCGCGCCGGCCGCACCGGCACGGTCGTTTCCCTGTCCCTGCCGCACCAGCGCCGCCAGATCTTCCGCCTCATGGAGGACGCCGGCGTCGACGCCGGGCGCCACATCATCCAGGGCGGTGCCGCCTTCGACCCGGAGGTCGCCGAGATCACCGGCGCCCGCTCCATGACCGAGGTCCAGGCCGAGTCCGCGGGCAACGCCGCCCAGCATGCCGAGCGCGAGGTCGCCCAGCTCACCAAGCAGCTGGAGCGGGCCACGCGGCGCGCCGTCGAGCTGCGCGACGAGGCCGACCGGCTGGTCGCCCGGGTCGCCCGCGAGCGGGGCGAGGACCCCGAGGCCGCGGTGGCCGAGGCCCAGGCGTCGGCGGCCGAGGCGGTGGCCGTGATCGAGGCGTCCGTCCCGGAGCACCCGGTCGCGCAGGACGTCGACCGCACCGAGCGCCCGGCGGCCTCCGCGCCGTACGAGCGCCGGGAGCGGCGTGACGAGCGTGGCTTCGACCGCGGTGACCGCGGTGACCGCGGTGGCCGTTCCTTCGAGCGTCGTGACGACCGTGGCGGCTTCCGCCGTGACGAGCGCCGCCCCTTCGACCGGGACCGCGACCGTGACCGTGGTTTCGAGCGTCGTGACGACCGCGGTGGTTTCCGCCGTGACGAGCGTCGTCCGGACCGTGGTGGCGAGCGCGGTGGTTTCGAGCGCCGTGACGACCGTGGTGGCCGTTCCTTCGAGCGCCGTGACGACCGTGGCGGCTTCCGCCGTGACGAGCGTCGTCCGGACCGTGGTGGCGAGCGCGGTGGTTTCGAGCGCCGTGACGACCGTGGTGGCCGTTCCTTCGAGCGCCGTGAC
>NZ_JBIAWG010000025.1:0-26882 GCF_042895285.1 Streptomyces sp. NPDC001406 | reverse complement strand
GTCGACCGCGGTGGCTTCCGCCGTGACGAGCGCGGTGGGCACCGTAGCAGCGACCGCCCGTTCAACCGGGACCGCCGTGACGACCGCCCCGGCTTCCGCTCCGCCGGCCACGACCGCCCGTACGGCCGTCGTGACGACCACCGCGGCACCGGCTCCTTCGGCCGCCGCGACGACAAGCCGCGCTGGAAGCGCAACGGCTGACGCCGAGTGACCTGCAAGGGCCCGTACGACTCCGGTCGTACGGGCCCTTCGTCGTCCATCGCGGCACCCGGGCCGCCGGTCGATCCGTACCCTTTCCGGCCTGTTCTGCCGTCCGACGCGGCCGGGTCCCCGATACCCGATCGGAGACTCGGCTCCGTCCGGCTATGCTCAGGTAGGCAACATCGCCTGGGCCCTTAGCTCAATTGGCAGAGCAGTGGACTTTTAATCCATTGGTTGTGGGTTCGAGTCCCACAGGGCCTACGGGAGAGCCCCGGTCCGGATTTCGTCCGGAGCGGGGCTCACGTCTTTTCCGCTGCGGTGTGCGTGGGGTCAGCCCGCGCTGAGTTCCGTCAACTTGCCCAGCGGCAGTGTGTGCTGGGTCTGCAGGACCTTGGCCCGCAGGTAGCGGACGTTGTGGGCGGTGGTGAAGACGCCCGTCGGGACGCGGTCGTGGACGGTGATGCCGAGGGCGCGCAGCTGTTCGGCCTTGTCGGGGTTGTTGGAGAGCAGGTCGAGTTCCCCGATGCCGAGGGCGCGCAGCATCTGGGCGGCGGCCGTGTAGTCGCGGGCGTCCTCCGGCAGGCCCAGCGCGGCGTTCGCCTCGTAGGTGTCCAGGCCCTGGTCCTGGAGGGCGTACGCGTCGAGCTTGTTGTAGAGCCCGATGCCGCGGCCCTCCTGGCGGAGGTAGAGCAGCACGCCGCCGCGGTCGGCGATGCGCTCGACCGCCTCGCGCAGCTGCGGGCCGCAGTCGCAGCGGGCCGAGCCGAAGACGTCGCCGGTCAGGCACTCGGAGTGCAGCCGGACCAGGGGGACGGGTCCGGGGTCGCCGAGGACGACGGCGATGTGTTCCTGGCCGTCGGCCAGGCCGTGGAAGGTGACGAGTTCGGCGTCGACGCTGTAACCGTCGTGGAAGCGCAGCGGTACCCGGACGCGGGCGCGCGGTGTGGCGGCTGGGGTGTCGGGCATGCGGGTTCTCCGGGGTTCAGGAGTTTCAGTTTTGAATCAGTTGCCGGGAACCCTACCCCATGCTTTAAATTTGAAGCAACGGATTTGCGGAGTCTGTCGCGGGCGTCACGAACAGGACTTCGGCGACCGGCGGCGCCATGGCACGTCGTCCGGCGCACACCGCGCGTCCTCGCCCTGGAGCGCCTCGGCGATCCCGCCGAAGATCTCCTCCAGCTGCCGTACCTGCTCCGGGCCGAGGTGATCGAAGAGGGAGGCGCGTACGGTCGCCACATGACCCGGCGCCGCACGCTCCAGCACGGCCCTGCCCTCGTCGGTCAGGACGGCGATGCTGCCCCGCTTGTCGGAGGGGCAGCCCTCACGCCGTACCAGGCGGTCCTTCTCCAGCCGGGTCACGGCGTAGGTCAGCCGGCTCCGGGTGATCTTCGACTTCTCGGCGAGGTCGGTCATGCGCAGACTGTGCTCCGGCGCCTCGGAGAGGTTGGCCAGGATGGAGTAGTACAGGTGCGGCATGCCGGTGTCCTGCTGGAGCTGCCGGTCGATCGCGTCCTCCAGGAGCAGACTGCCGGCGATGTACGCGCGCCAGGCGCGCTGCTCCTCGGGGGTGAGCCAGCGGGTCGTCATACCGCCAGTGTAAGTTTGTTTCAAACTTGAACCAAGCCCGTACGTCAGTCCCGGTCCATCAGTCTTCGTCCATAGGTCCTTCAGCCTTCGTCAGGGAGAGCGCGCCGATGCCGTACCCGTACGTCCTGCTGTCCGCAGCCGTCTCCCTCGACGGCTGTCTGGACGACACCGGCCCCGAGCGGCTGCTCCTGTCCAGCCCGGCCGACTTCGACCGGGTCGACGAGGTGCGGGCGTCGGTCGACGCGATCCTGGTCGGCGCCGGCACGATCCGCGCCGACAACCCGCGGCTCCTGGTCAACTCGCCCGAGCGGCGCGCCGCCCGCGTGGCCGCGGGCCGGCCCGAGTACCCCCTCAAGGTCACCGTCAGCGGCTCCGGCGAGCTGGACCCGGACGCGAAGTTCTGGCACACGGGCGGCGAGAAGGTCCTCTATACGACGGAGAAGGGCGCCGAGCGCGCCCGCGGACTGGGCCTCGCCGCCGATGTCGTCCCGCTCGGCCCCGACCTCGACTGGCCGGCGCTGCTCACGCACCTGTACGAGGAGCGCGGGGTGCGTCGGCTGATGGTCGAGGGCGGCGGCACCATCCACACCCAGCTGCTCCGCCAGGGCCTCGCCGACGAACTCCAGCTGGTCCTCGCCCCGCTCCTGGTGGGGGACCCGGCGGCGCCCCGGCTGTTCGGCCCCGGGGGCTACCAGGGCGGGCGGCTCCGGCTCGTGGAGTCGCGTCGCATCGAGGACGTCGTACTGATGCGGTACGAGCCGACGGCACCCGGCACCGGGCGGTCGGTCGCCGCGGCGGACCGGCACTGGATGCGGATCGCCTGCGACCTCGCGGCGCTGTGCCCGCCCTCGGAGACCGCCTTCAGCGTGGGCGCGGTCGTGGTGGCCGCCGACGGCACCGAGCTGGCCCGGGGTCACTCGCGGGAGGGCGACGACCCGGTCGTGCACGCCGAGGAGGCTGCGCTGGCCAAGGTCGACCCGGCCGACCCGAGGCTGGCCGCCGCCACGGTCTACAGCAGCCTGGAGCCCTGCGCACGCCGGGCGTCGCGGCCCGCTCCCTGTGCGCGGCTGATCCTGGACGCCGGGGTACGACGGGTGGTCACGGCCTGGCGAGAGCCGGACACGTTCGTGCCGGGCGCCGACGGCAGCGGGCTGCTGAGGGGCGAGGGCGTGGACGTCGTCGTGCTGCCCGAGTACGAGGACCGGGCCAAGGCGCCGAACCACCATCTGTCGGCCCGCGGATAAACCCGTGCGCAAGCACCCCTGAGCATGGCGTATGCTTAAGGCACACCGACGCGGGGTGGAGCAGCTCGGTAGCTCGCTGGGCTCATAACCCAGAGGTCGCAGGTTCAAATCCTGTCCCCGCTACTCAAGGCTCAGGGCCGGAATCCAGTTGATGGATTCCGGCCCTGAGTGTTTTGGCGACGACCAGGCGACTATCACGAAGAGTGACCGGACGAAAGCCCTCCGCATAACATCTGAGTCACCATCAAAAACGTTGTGACTCATGTACTGCGGTCAACTCGCCCGATTTCTACCGGTCATGGCGTGTAAGTCCGCCCGTAAAAACGTTAATGATCAAGCAGAACGGCTTGGAATCTGACAGCCGGGTCTATTAACGTTCGATAACGCAGCGCGGTCGTCCCAGCCGTCACAAGAGTCGGCTCCGTGCGCACGCGCCGAATCCCGCAAGGGAACCGGGGAACCACCACCTTGGGGTGAATCACGCGGATGCCGCCGTGGAGGCACGGCCGGTATACGCGCGTAGGAGACCTTCCTGCTCCGAACCCGTCAGCTAACCCGGTAGGCGACGGAAGGAAAGGAGTACGCCCGCGTGGCGTCCAACCGGCCTGCCCCCACAGCCCCATACGTGCCGAGCGAGCACACCGAGACCTTCGGCTACGGCAGCTACCGCACCGACGAGGGCCCGTGGGAGGAGTGGAACCCCACCGAGGAGTCCCTCAGCCCGGTACGCGGCCGGCACCGCGTCGGCAAGCAGCGCGGCGGCGGACTCGCCCGCAGCTCCACGGTCCTGGGCGTCGGCGTCATAGCCGCCGTCGGCGCGGGCGGCATGGCCAGCGCCAACACCGGCAAGCCGCCGGTCTCCATCTCCATGCCCGACCTGCCCTCCGTCGGCTCCCTGCTCGGCGACAGCACCCCGGACGACGCCCCCAGCAAGGGCTCCGCGACCGCGCTCAGCAGCGTCGGCATGACCTCCGCCGACCGCACCCAGGGCGCCTCCGACGCCGGTGAGGCACTGCGCAACCGCATCATGGCCCAGGCCGAGAAGCAGCAGGGCCAGGTCGAGACCAAGGCCGCCGCCGCTGCCGGGGCCGCCGCGGACAAGCAGGTCGCCGCCGCGGCCGCCAAGGCCGAGAAGGAGGCCGCCGCCAAGGCCGCCGACGCCAAGGCGAGGGCGGAGGCCGAGGCCAAGAGGAAGGCCGAGGCCGCGCGCCTGGCCGAGCTGGCCAAGCAGTACACGCTGCCGACCTCCTCGTACACGATCACCTCGACCTTCGGTCAGGCCGGCGCCATGTGGTCCTCCGGCTACCACACCGGCCTCGACTTCGCCGCGCCCACGGGCACGCTCATCAAGGCCATCCACAGCGGCACGATCACCGAGGCGGGCTGGGCCGGCTCCTACGGCTACCGCACGATCCTCACCCTCGACGACGGCACCGAGCTGTGGTTCTGCCACCAGTCCTCGATCAGCGTCTCCGCCGGGCAGAAGGTCAGCACCGGCGACGTCATCGGCCGCGTCGGCGCCACCGGCAACGTCACGGGCCCGCATCTGCACCTGGAGGTCCACCCGGGCGGCCAGGCCACCGGGATCGACCCGATGACCTGGCTGCGGGGCAAGGGCCTCAACCCCTGACCCACCCTGTCGACCGCCGGCGGTCCTGACGGCACCCCCCGGACGTCAGGACCGCCGGTCAGGTGTTTGCGGGATCTTTGCGGGCGTATCCGGAATCTTTCGATCCGGTGTGACCGTTGTCATAGATCATGACTTCTCTTCGTAAGCTCGGCTCCTCCGACCTGGAGGTCTTCCCGCTCGCCCTCGGCGGCAACGTCTTCGGCTGGACCGCCGACGAGACCTCCTCCTTCGCCGTCCTGGACGCCTACACGGCCGCCGGCGGCAATTTCGTCGACACCGCCGACTCCTACTCCGCGTGGATCGAGGGCCACCAGGGCGGCGAGTCCGAGACGATCATCGGCTGGGGGTCCCCCCTGCTCGAAGAGCTTGGGGGAGGGTCAAGGCCCGCGGCAACCGGTCCGACGTCGTGATCGCGACCAAGGTCAGCCAGCACCCCGACTTCCCGGGCCTGACCGCCGCCAACATCAAGGCCGCCGCCGACGCCTCCCTGCGGCGCCTGGACACCGACTACATCGATCTCTACTACCCCCACTTCGACAAGCCGGAAGTGCCGGTCGAGGAGATCGTCGGCGCGCTGGACGAGCTGGTGAAGGCGGGCAAGGTGCGGCACATCGCCGCCTCCAACATCACCGCGGACCGCCTCCAGGCGTCCCTGGACTTCTCCGACCGCGAGGGCCTGGCCCGGTACGTGGCGCTCCAGCCCCACTACAACCTCGTGTCCCGCGACACCTACGAGGGTGCTTTGCAGGACGTCGTCATCCGCAACGGCCTCGCGGCCGTCCCCTACTTCTCCCTGGCCGCCGGTTTCCTCACGGGCAAGTACCGGCCCGGTACGACGGTGGACAGCGCGCGTGCCAAGGGCGCGGCCAAGCACCTCGGCACCGAGCGCGGCCGACGGGTGCTGACCGCCCTGGACGAGATCGCCGCCGCCCACGAGGCCCCCGTCCCCACGGTGGCCCTGGCCTGGCTGGCGGCCCGGCCGACGGTGACCGCACCGATCGCCTCGGCACGCACGGTGGAACAGCTCCCGGCGCTGCTGGCGGTGGCCGAGCTGCGGCTGTCGGAGAAGGAACTGGCGCGGCTGACGGAGGCGTCGGCGTAACGGCGTGCCACGCCTGTCCGCGGCGGCCTAAGGCTGATAGGGGTTGTACGCGGGATACGGTGCCGCCGGGTACCCGTACGGCGCAGGCATCCCGTACGGCGCAGGCATTCCGTACGGCACCTGCGGCCCGTACACCGGACGGGGCGGCGCGGACGTCCGGGCCGCGTACTCCATCGCCGGTCGGGCCACCTGGCGCCGCTTCCACAGCTCGGCCAGCAACTCCCGCTCCCGTACGACGTAGTCGGCCCCCGCACGGCCCCGGCGCCCGCGGTGGCGCAGGAACGCCAGTGCCGTCGCGTCCGCCTCGTACTGCCCCACGGCGCGCGCCGCCTGCTTGCCCAGGTGGTGGCCGGCGTAGTCCCGGGCCATCTGCCGCGCCCGCATCGAGCCGAGCACGAACGGCTCGGCGGGGCCCAGCCATCCGGCGAAGACATACACCGGCAGCTCCTCCCGCACGGTCCGCAGCTCACGCTGCCGCGTCCAGATCGCCAGCCAGGTCAGCAGGCCGAACGCGGGCACCATGAACGCCCCGTACACGGCGAAGAAGCCGTACGGGCCGAAGGTCGAGGAGCCGTTCCAGAACGCGTGCATGCTCATCGCGAGCAGCAGCCCGCCGAGCGGCACCAGCACCCGCCGCACATGCTGCCGCTCGGCGGAGAGCGCGGCGATGCCGAAGCCGATGCCGGTGAGGACGGTGAAGAGGGGGTGCGCGAACGGGGACATGACGACGCGCACGAAGAACGTCGCGGCCGTGACGGAGGCGATGCCGCGGTCGCCGGTGATCTGGTCGGTGCCGAAGGCGGTACCGAGATAGAGGATGTTCTCGGTGAAGGCGAAGCCGGTGGCGGTGACGCCGGCTATCACCACGCCGTCCACGATCCCGGTGAAGTCCCGTCTGCGGAACAGGAAGACGAGAAGCACGGCCGCCGCTTTGGAGGACTCCTCCACGATGGGCGCTATGACGGTGGCGCCGAGGGTGTCGGCGCTGGACGGATCGGCGGTGGCCGTGGCTATCCAGCGCGTCGCGAAGCTGTTGGCCACGATGGCTATCAGCGCCGCCGCGCAGGCGCCCCAGGCGAACGCGAAGAGCAGGTTCCGCCAGGGCCCCGGCTCGACCCGGTCGAGCCAGCGGAAGGCGGCTATGAGCAGGGGCACGGGCAGCACGGCGAGACAGATCCCGACCAGGAACCCTTCCGTGCCGGTCTGTTCGCGGACCAGGGCGAGGATGACGAGCCCGGAGAGCGCGAGCAGGGTGATGAGCGCCCCGTACCGCACCCACCTGCGCTGCCACCAGCGCGGGTGATGGAGCGCACCGACGTCGGGGCCGGCGGGGTGCGTCGGATACGGGGGAAAGGCGGTCACGGCATTGACCCTAACGTCGCTGCTGCTCCCGGTGCTGTACGCGGCGGAAGAGCAGATCGTTCACCACATGACCCTTGTCCAGTCCCTGACCCTCGAAACGGGTCAGCGGCCGGAAGTCGGGGCGCGGCGAGAAACCGCCGTCGGGGCGGGTGTTCTCGAAGTCCGGGTGCGCGGTCAGCACTTCGAGCATCTGCTCGGCGTACGGCGCCCAGTCCGTCGCGCAGTGCACGATCGCCCCCGGTCTGAGGCGGGTGGCGGCCAGGCCGAGGAACTCCGGCTGGATCAGCCGCCGCTTGTGATGCCGCTTCTTCGGCCAGGGGTCGGGGAAGTAGACGCGCAGCCCGTCGAGCGAGTCGGGCGTGAGCATCTCGCGGAGCAGGATGATCGCGTCCCCGTTGCCGACCCGGACGTTGGACAGCCCGTTCTGGTCGCAGAGGTTGAGCAGGTTGCCCTGCCCCGGGGTGTGCACGTCGACGGCGAGGATGTTGAGGTCGGGGTTCCCGGCGGCCATCTGCGCGGTGGCCTCGCCCATGCCGAACCCGATCTCCAGCACCACGGGCTTGTCGTTCCCGAACAGCTCGGCCAGGTCGATGACCCGCTGCCCGTCGATGTCGAGTCCCCACTTGGGCCACAGCCGCTGCAGCGCGTCGGCCTGCCCCGCGGTCACCCGGCTGCGCCGCGGCTGGAAGCTCCGGATCCGCCGCTCGAAGTGCGATCCGGCGGGATCGGCCTTGGGGCCGTCCGGGAAGCGCGGCTCACCCTTGGCGCGGGTGTGCCGGACGGAGACGCCGGGGACGTGCCGGGGGGATTCGGGGGTGTTCAGGAACTCAGACACAGTGGTGACGATTTTACGCGAGCAGGGACACGGGGAACCGGTCAGGACGAGCCCAGCACGGCCAGCGCCCGGCGCGCCACCGACCTGCCGATCGGCAGCGAGGCCGTGGCCGCCGGAGACGGTGCGTTCAGCACGTGCACGGTCCGTGCTCCCTCCCGGATCAGGAAGTCGTCGACGAGCGTCCCGTCCCGCAGGACGGCCTGCGCGCGCACTCCCGGGGCCGCCCGCACCAGGTCGTCCGGCCGCACGGCGGGCAACAGTCTGCGCACCGCCTCCGTGAACGCCGGTTTCGACACCGAGCGCCAAAACTCCCCCGCCCCGTACCGCCAGTGCTGCCGGGCCATCGCCCACGCCCCGGGCCAGGCCAGCGTGCCCGCCACCTCACGCGGCCGTACGACCCCCCAGCCGTACCCCTCCCGGGCCAGGGCGGGCACCGCGTTGGGGCCGACGTGCACGCCCCCGTCGATCCCGCGCGTGAGATGCACGCCGAGGAACGGGAACGCCGGGTCCGGCACCGGATACACCAGTCCCCGCACCAGTCCGGGCCGTGCCAGCTCGTAGTACTCGCCCCGGAAGGGCACGATCCGCACCTCGGGCTCGTCGCCGGTCAGCCGGGCCACCTCGTCGCAGTACAGCCCGGCGCAGTTCACCAGCACCCGCCCGCGCACGATGTCCCCGCCCGCCGTCCGCACGGCGACCCCCAGCTCCGGGCGGCGGTCCACCTGCACCACCCGTGCCCCGTACCGGATCTCGGCCCCGGACGCCTCGGCGAGCTGCCGTGCGACCCCGGCGAAGTCGGCCACGCCCGTCGTCCCGACGTGTATGGCCGCGAGGCCCTGCACCTCCGGCTCGTACTCGGCGATCTGTGCGGCGCCCAGCTCCCGCACCGGTATCCCGTTCTCCCGGCCGCGCTGCACCAGGGCGTGCAGCCGCGGCAGCTCGGACCGCTCGGTGGCGACGATCAGCTTGCCGGTGACGGCGTGCGCGATGCCGTACTCGGCACAGAACTTCACCATTTCGGCGGCGCCCCGCACCGCGTACCGCGCCTTGAGCGAGCCGGGCCGGTAGTAGATCCCGCTGTGGATCACGCCGCTGTTGCGCCCCGTCTGGTGCCGGGCCGGTCCCGGCTCCTTCTCCAGCACGGTCACCCGCGTGCCCGGCGCGGCACGCGTGATCGCATACGCCGTGGACAGCCCGACGATCCCACCGCCGACCACCAGCACGTCGCAGTCGTACGCGACCTCCCGCACCTGCACCACCTCCTGGCATCGATAGTGCACTGCGCCACTGACAGTGTCTTCAAACGCAGGGGGAGGGGCCGGCGAGGCGGAGCGCCTACGCGTGAGCCAAGAGTGGTCGTGCCCGCTCCCGCAGCTCGACCACACGCGGTTCGTCGCCGTACGGCTCCAGCCGGTGAAGCAGATCCTTCACGTACTCCGTGGTGCGCGCGGACGATATCCGCCCCGCGACCTCCACGGCCCGCACCCCCTGCTCGCACGCCGCGTCGAGATTGCCCGACTCCAGTTCGGCGACCGCCGAGACGACCAGCCGCAGCCCGTGCGACCGCACGAACTCCTCCGTCGGCTTCGATAGTGCCTGCTCCGTGAAGCGCCGGACCTGCCGTGGTGCCTTCAGATCGCGGTAGCACTCGGCGGCGTCGGCGGCGAAACGGTCGTAGGAGTAGAAGCCGAGCCAGGTCGGATCGTTGTCGCCCTCCCGGGCCCGCTCCAGCCAGCCCTCGGCGGCCTTCAGGGCCGCGCCGGCCGCCTGTGCGTCACTGGCGCGTGCGTGCGCGCGTGCCTCGACCAGGCGGAAGAAGCTCATGGTGCGGGCGGTGGCCAGACCCCGGTTGCGCTCGACGGCGGCCTGCGCGAGGTCGACGCCCTCGTCGCCGAAGCCCCGGTAGGTCGCCTGCAGGGACATGGAGGCCAGGACATAGCCCCCGAGGGGGACGTCGGCGGCCGCGCGGGCGAGGCGCAGCGCCTGGATGTAGTACCGCTGTGCGGCCTCCTGCTGGCCCGTGTCGAAGGCCATCCAGCCCGCGAGACGGGTGAGTTCGGCGGAGGCCCCGAACAGGGCGCGGCCGACTTCGTCGGAGTACGAGCCGAGCAGCAGCGGTGCCGCCTCCACCCGTAAACACTCGGGCACCATGGACGAACGCCAGTCGCCGCCTCCGTATTTGGAGTCCCAGCGCCTGGCGTCCTCGGCGGCTTCCCGCAGTTTCTGCACATCGCTGTGGCCGACTTTGATCGGTGCGCCGGAGCCCTCGGAGGGGTTTGCGTCCCGTGCGACCGAGCTGTCGGCGGGGGTTATCAGCCACCGTGAGGCGGGCGTTGCGTATGCGCTCACCGCGAATGATCCGGCCAGGGACTGCCAGATGCCGCCGGAGCCGGCCCGGCGGCCGGCGAGGTCGAGACGGTACAGCTCCGTCGCCGACCGCACCGCCTGTCCTACGTCTCTGGGGAAGGCGAGGCCCACTTCGGGTGCGGGGTCCGCGTCCGCCAGGCCGATCTCGTGGAGCGGCACCGGGCGGCCGAGCTTCTGGCCGATCGCGGCCGCGATGAGGTGGGGCGCGGCACCCTGCGGCACCATGCCCTTCGACACCCAGCGCGCGACCGAGGTCTTGTCGTAGCGAAGAGTCAACCCGCGTTGAGCGCCAAGATCGTTGACGCGTCGCGCGAGTCCTGCGTTGCTGATTCCCGCGAGGGCGAGAACGGCGCCGAGCTTTTCGTTCGGCCCGCGTTGCTCCCTGGACATGCGCCACCCCTCGACACAGACGGCTGCCGCGCTGGCATAACCACGCGGCATTCGTAAACCCAGCGTAGTTCGCCGCATCCCAAGCGTTAAGGGGCATTGTTCCGGTTGGCGGGATTGTGGTCCGTGGCGAAGTGCCGGCCCTGTACGCACCGTGCACGGCATGTCGCGACGTGCCCCCGTCGTGTGGCCGTGCGCCCGTCCGTGCGCTCTTCTCCGGCCACGTGGGGAGCGGTTCCATGGATCGTGCGTGGGTCGGCCCGCTGTACTGGATCCAGTGGGCTGGGGGACACCGCCACCTTCATCCCCGCGGGTGGCGGACCGGTCCGGGAGGCGGTGCCCGCCTCCCGGACTGTGCGCTGTCGGCGCGCTGCGCCGAGCCTGTACGGAGCGTGCTCGAACCTGTTTCTGCGTCTGCGATTTGGCCGAAAATCGACCCCGCTGCTCGCGGGTGATTACCGCTCCTACCACGGGACTTGAGGGCGCGAAGGGCGTTTTCGGGGAGCATTTCGGGGGCGCATTCGAGTCGCAGTTCCCTTGTCTCGCACGGGGGTTCGCTTCGCCACGGGCACGCGCGCGTGGGCGCATTCCATCGGCGGAAGGAGGCGCCGCCGCACCTCGGGGGCGCGTTCTTCATGGCAGCATGGTGAACCGGTTCGTACCGTGCACTGGTTGTCCACAGCCTGTGGAGGCGTCGATGCGGTGGTTGGTGGGATGGAGCAGCGCCGCCGCCGGTGCCGGCGCGATCGGCTCCGCGGGCGCGACCGGACACGACGGCGAGACCGTGCACCCGATCGGCTCCCAACTCCTGTGGGGCGACCCCGATCCGCTGTGGGCGGTCGGCGACTGGCGCCCGGACGAGGTGCGGGTGATCAGGGCCGACGCCCAGAACCGCATCGCCGTCCTCGGCACCTGCGGTGCCTCCGACGAGGAGTTGCGGCTCGGCCTGTTCACCGCGCGCGGAGGGGCACTTCGGCATCTGACGGCCTGGTCCGGCAGTTACACGGCCGTCGTCCAGGTAGGCCGCCGCGTCACCGTCTGCGGCGATCTCGCGGGCGCCCGCCCGGTGTTCTACACCCCCTGGGCCGGCGGCACCGCGTACGCGACGGCCGCGCTGCCGCTCGCCGACCTCATCGAGGCCAACCTCGACTTCGGCCACCTCGCGGCGCTGCTCGCCGCTCCCGACGTACCGGCCGCGCTGCACGATTCGACGCCGTACGACGGCGTGCGGCGCGTTCCGCCGGGACATGCCCTGATCCTGCGTGCGGGCGCGCGCGAGATCGCCGGGTACGAGCCGGTCGCCTCCCTCGCCGTGGCGGCGCCCTCGGCCGACCCGGACAGGGCGGTGGACGCCGTGCGGGACGCGCTCGTGGAGGCGGTGCGCGCTCGTCTGTCGGCACCCCGGCACGTCCCCGACATCGACCCCGGCCCGGTGCCCGGCATGGGCCCGGCCGAACGGCGTGCCGCGCGCGGGATGCCCGTACCCGGGATCGGCGCGGACCTGAGCGGCGGCTCCGCCTCGGGGACGCTGGCCCTGCTGGCCGCCGGCCTCCCGGGCATGCCGGGCACGATCCTCGGACATGGCACCGGCGCCGGTGAGCGGCTGCTGGCCGTCACCTTCAACGACCTGGCCGTCGGGGGCCGCGAGGCCGAACTGGAGCGGGCGGGGAGCCTCGCGTCCAACCCGCGCCTGCACCACGTCGTGGTGGCCGGCGGCGAGGAGGTACTGCCGTACGCCGACCTGGACGGCCCGCTCACGGACGAGCCGGCACCCTCGCTCGTCCTGGCGGCCCGGCATCGGGCGCGCCTCGCGTCGGGCAGCGCGGACCACTTCACCGGCTACGGCGCCCGCCAGGTCCTGGACGCCCACCCGGCCCGCTTGGCGGACCTGCTGATGGACCGCAAACGGCGCCACCTGGTGCGTCCGGTCGCGGCACTGGCCAAGGCGGACGGTTCGGTGATGGTCCCCGCGCGCGTGTACAGCGCGGCACGGCGGCTGGCGCGGACGCCGTACCGGGCGGGCGTGGAAGTGCTCGCCGAACGCCTGCTGCGCCGGCGGTTCGACGAACCCGGAGGCGCGGTCGGAGCGTCCCTCGCGGCGCTCACCTGGGCCAGACCGGGGCCCGCGGCGCGCTGGCTGACCGGAGAGGCACTGGCTGAAGTATCGGTTCTGCTCCAGAGTTCGGCGAACCGCTCCGGAGTGGGCCCCGGCCAGCGGCCCGGCGACTACCGCGCGCGTGCGGCGCTGGCCCGGCACGCGGCGGACATCCGGGTGCTGGAACAGGCCGCCGAGATCCGCTCCCAGCGGCTGCACGCCCCGTTCCTCGACAACCAGGTGGTCCGCGCCTGCCGCGAACTCCCCGAGGCCCTCAGGGTCCAGCCCGGCGCCCGCGCCGCCATCCTCCGTACGGTCCTGGAGGGCGCCGGCGTCACCGACCTCCCGCCCGGCTGGGGCGCCCCCTCCCACGCCTCCTCGGCCGCCGCCGCCCGCACGGGCCTGCGCGTGGCCGCCGACTCCCTCGTCTCCCTCTTCACCACCCCCCTCCTCGCGGAGGCGGGCCTGATCGAGGCCCGCGTGGTCCGCAAGGCACTGCGCGGGGCGGCCGCGGGCGAGCCGCTGCCGCTGGACGGCCTGGCGGACCTGGTCTCCCTGGAGCTGTGGCTGCGCCGGCTGCTGGCCCGCAGGGGCACCTGCTGGACGGGCACCCCGGCACGCGCGCGTGCGGTGCCGGCGGGGATCACGCCCCAGCGGGGGGCGCTGGGGGCGGGGGCCGCCGCGCGACGGGGGTAGGCGCCTGCACCGGGCACCGCCCTGAAGCGGGCGACGCCGGACCGGTGCCAAGTGCTCCTCGGCGCCGCCCCACCGCAGCGGGACGACCGCGCCCCGAAACTCCGTGCCCCCGCTCGCCACCCCGGCGACAATGACCCGGTGCGGTACAGAATCCTGGGCGTTGCCCGAGCGACGGACGACCAGGGCACCTCCATCCCCCTCGGCGGCGCCCGGCTGCGTGCGCTCCTCACCGCCCTCGCCCTGCGCCCCGGCCGCACCACACCCCCCGACACCCTGATCGACGAGGTCTGGGCGGACGACCCGCCCCAGGACGCCACGGCCGCGCTCCAGGCGCTGGTCGGCCGCCTGCGCCGTACCGTCGGAAAGCACACCGTCTCCTCCGGCCCCGGCGGCTACCGCCTGGAGGCCACTGGGGACGACGTCGACCTGCACGTCTTCGAGCGGCTCGTGCGCGACGGCACCGCCGCCCTCGACCGGGGGGACCCGGCCACCGCCTTCCGCGCCCTCACCGAGGCCCTCGCCCTCTGGTACGGCCCCGCCCTCGCCGACCTCCCCGACCGCACCGCCGCGACCCGCCCGCAGGCCCTGCGCCTGGAGGCGACCCGGGCCCGGGCGGCCGCCGCCCTCCGACTCGGCCGCGCCCCCGAGGTCGTACCGGAGCTGACGGAGCTCACCACGGCCCACCCGTACGACGAACCGCTGCACGCCCTCCTCATCCGCGCCCTGCGCGACACCGGCCGCACCGCCGACGCCCTCGCCGCGTACGACACCGCCCGCCGCACCCTCGCCGACGGCCTGGGCGCCGACCCCGGCCAGGAACTCAAAGCCCTCCACGCGGAGTTGCTCACGCAGGAGGCTCCCGCTGTCTCCCCCCTCGGCCGGTTCCGCGAGCGCACCGGCAATCTGCGCCCCCGCCTGACGTCCTTCGTCGGCCGGGAACCCGAGCTCGCGGCCGTTCGTTCCGAATTGCGCAGGGCCCGCCTCGTCACCCTCACCGGACCGGGCGGCTCGGGCAAGACCCGTCTCGCCGAGGAGGCCGCCGCCGGGCTCCCGCAGGCATGGCTGGTCGAACTCGCCCCGCTCGACCGGCCCGAGGCGGTGCCGGGCGCGGTGGTCAGCGCGCTCGGTCTGCGCGAGACCGTCCTCATGACCAGCGAACTGGCCACCCACCAGGACGACCCGGTCGCCCTGCTCGTCGAGTACTGCGCCCCGCGCAGCCAACTCCTGATCCTTGACAACTGCGAACACGTCATCGGCGCGGCCGCCGGCCTCGCCGAGACACTGCTCACCCGCTGCCCGGGCCTCACGATCCTCGCCACCAGCCGTGAAGCCCTGGGCGTCCCCGGTGAGTCGGTGCGCCCGGTCGAACCCCTCGTCCCCGAGCAGGCGCACCGCCTCTTCGAGGAGCGCGCGGCGGCCGTCCGTCCCGACGCCGACGCCGTGCTCCACGACAAGGAGGCGGTCGACGAGATCTGCCGGCGCCTCGACGGCCTCCCCCTCGCCATCGAGCTCGCCGCCGCCCGGCTGCGGCTGCTCACCCCCCGGCAGATCGCCGACCGCCTCGACGACCGCTTCCGCCTCCTCACCTCCGGCAGCCGTACGGTCCTGCCCCGCCAGCAGACCCTGCGTGCCGTGGTCGACTGGTCCTGGGAGCTCCTCGACGAGCGGGAGCGGACGGTGTTGCGCGAGGTGTCGGTGTTCGCCGGCGGCTGGGATCTCGCGGCGGCGGAGGCCGTGTGCACGGGCCCGGCGTCGGAGCTGATCGGGGCGCTCGTCGACAAGTCCCTCGTCGTCGCCGCACCGGACGGCTCGGACGCCCTGGACGGCATGCGGTACCGCATGCTGGAGACCATCCAGGAGTACGCCGGAGAGCGCGCCACCGAGGTCCCCGAGTTGCGCGCCGCGGCCGAACTGCGGCACCGCGCGTGGGTGCGCGCCCTGACCGAGCGGGCGGAACCGCTGCTGAGGTCCGGGGCCCAACTGCCGTGGATCTCCCGCCTGGAGACCGAACTGGACAACATCCGCGCCGCCCTCGACCGCACCCTGCGCGACGGCGACGAGGAGACGGCGGGCGCGCTCGTCCTCGCGGTCGGCTGGTTCTGGTGGCTGCGCAACTACCGCCAGGAGGCCGTGGACTGGGTGGGGGCGGTGCTGCGCCTGGGCGTCGCCGTGGACGCCCTGCCCGAGGACGCCACGGCTCGGGCGCGGCTCGCCGCCTCCGCCGACCCGGTGGGCGCCTTTCTCGCGGCCCCCGACGCGGAGGCGGGCCATCCCCTGCGCGACCTGCGCATGGACCTGCGGATGCTCCATATGTTCCTGACGTCCGAGACCGGCGCCCCGGACCTGCTGACGGACGAGCGGGCCCCGGAGTACATCGCGCGCGTGCGGGCCGTCTTCGAGCACGGCGGGCCGCGGTCCGCGCGGCTGCCGGGCATCGTCTGGCCGCTCACCGCCTACTACCTGGGCGGTCCGGCGGAGGTGGGCCCCGACATGGATGCGGCGGTCGCCAACTGCCGTCTCCACGGCGACGACTGGGCGGTCGGCGTCAGCCTGATGTACCGCACCCACGTGGTCGTCGACTCGCCCGGCAATCTGCGGGGCGTCGACGAGGACCTGGCGGAGCTGCGGGTGCTCAGCCGGCGGGTGGGGGACCGCTGGATGCGGGCCCAGGTGTGCAGCGCGGCCGGCGAGGCGGCCATGGCACGCGGCCGGTTCGAGGAGGCCGGGCGCGAGTACGAGGAGGCGCTGCGTCTCGCCTACGAGGTGGGCGGATACGCCGAGTCGCCGTTCCTGATCGCGCGGCTCGCCGAGATCGCCTACCGCTCGGGCGACCGGGCGGCGGCGCTTTCCGCCCTGGACGAGGCGGCCGCGGCGGCCGACCAGTACGGGGTGGCGGAGTCCCGGGCCTTCATCCTGCTGCTGCGGGCGCACATCGCCCAGGACGCCGGAGACATGGTCCGCGCGCGCGAGCTGTTCGAGGCCACGCGCCGGGCGATGGCGGGCGGAAACGCCCCGCCCCAGTTCACGGCGGGCCTGGGCGCGGTCGAGGCCCTGATCACGGCCGGCGAGTCCGGTCCCGCGCACGCTCTGCCGGTCGTGGCCGAGGTGCTGCGCGAGGCAGTGCAACGGCGGTGCGCCGAGTCGATCACGGCAGGGCTCGTGGACATCGCGGCCGACCTGATGGCCCGGCTCGGCGATCTCGCGGGTGCGGTACGGCTGTTCACGGCCGCCGACCACTGGCGCGTCGGCCATCCACGCCCCGAGCCGGAGCGCACCCGCGCGGCGGCCGTCGACACCACGGCCCGGGCGCAGCTGCCCCCCGCCCGGTATGCGGCCGAGCGCGCCCGGGGAGCGTCCTACACCACGGACGACGTACTGCGGGAGCTGGACCGCACGCCCACCGCCAGCGGCGGACTTGACGCCCCTAGCGGCAGGTGAACCTCGCGTCGGCCCAGTCGGCGAGCGCCGCGGCGTCGAAGGCGTTGCTGTGCGGCTCGACCACCAGCCGTACGGTGCGGTGCCCGGCCAGGTTCACATGGACGGGGACGGCCGAAGCGCCGCCCTTGACCATCCCGGACCGCCACAGCCGGACGCCGTCGGCGTAGACGGAGAAGTAGACCTTGCCGAGTCCCAGGGTCAGGTCGTCGACGCCGGCCATCGCGTCGTACGCGGAGCACTCCCGGTTGAGGTCGACGGTGACGGAGGAGACGCCGTGGACGGTCACACCGCGCGCGTAGTGCTGGTCGGCGACGGACAGGCCGTAGCGCCGCCACACCCAGCTGCTCTCGGCCAGCCGCATCTCGGGCTTGCTGCCGTCGCCGGTGATGTCGTACCGCAGATCGCTCCACTGGTAGACGACCGGCGCCGGAGGGGGTGCGGGTGTCGTGGGCGGAGCGGGGGTGCGGGTGGGCGTCGGTGTCGGTGTCGGCGTGGGCTTCGGTGAGGGGGCCGGGGTCCGGCTCGCGCTCGGGCTCGATGTCGGGTTCGGGCTCTGTCCGGGTGCGCTGGACGGGGTGCGGGCCGGCGTCGGGGCGGCCACGGGGACGATGCCCGGTGCCGTCGGTGTGGGCGGCGTCTTCGAGGGCGTGGGGGCCGGCGACTGCGGCTGGGCGACCGACGGCGAGGAGGACGGCTTGGCGACGTCCTTGGCCGGGTGGCCGTCGTTCAGGAGGGCGAGCGCCACCGTGGCGACCCCGACCGCCACCACACCGGCCGCGATACCGGCCTTCACCGACCCGGCCAGCCCCTCGGCAGCCGCCGCGCCACCGCCCGCCCCGCCGGACGAGCCGGCACCGGCCGTGACGGCCGCGCCCGCGGCGCCCACTCCGGCGCCGGTGGCGATGATCCCGAGCGCCTTGGCGTACCCGGCGGCGCCGAACCAGCCGATGACCGCGACCGGGACGACCGCGGGGATCCCGCTCGCGACCTCCTCGATCTGGGCGGCCGCCAGCCGGCAGCCGGCGCACTCCGCCAGGTGCTTGCGCAGGCCCCGCTCGGCGCGGATGCGCAGCTTGCGGCGGGCGTACGTGCCGAGCTGGTCGGCGTAGCGCGCGCATTGCGCGTCGCCGCCGAGCGTGGCGCTGACATGGGCCTGGAGGTAGGCCTGCTTGAGGCCCTCGCGGGCGCGGCTGGCGAGCACGCGCGTGCCGTTGGCGTCCAGCCCGAACAGGACGGCCACCTCGCTCGGCGACTCGTCCTCCACCTCGGTGTGCCACAGCACGGCCTGCCAGCGCTCGGGCAGCGAGCGGAAGGCGCGCATGGCGAGAGACTGCTCGGCCTCGTGCAGGGCCCGCACATCGGCGCCCAGGGTGAGTGTGCCGTCGCCCGGCACCTCGGACGCGCGCGTGGCATGAGCGGCGAAGACCGCGAAGTCGTCGACGAGCTGCTCGCGCCGGGACGACTTCGTCCAGTGTGCGGCCACCCGCCTGACGGAGGTGAGCAGATAGGCGCGTACGGCGTGCTCGGGTCCCGAGCCGCCGCGCACCGCCTGGAGCATGCGGGCGAAGACCTCGGCGGTCAGATCGTCCGCGGTGTGGGCGTCGCGGCAGCAGGAGCGCGCGTAGCGGCGCACGGCGTCCGCGTGGCGCCGGTACAGCTCCTCGTACGCCGTGTCGTCGCCCGCACGCATCCGTTCGATCAGCTCGCCGTCGCCCGGCGCCGCCGCACGCGACGGCAGGGGGCTGCTCTCGCGCTGGGCCGGGACGCTGCCCTTCGCCGGGTCGTCGGAGCGCGCCGGGTCGTCGGAGCGAGGTACGTCCGCCCGGCCTCCCTGGCTGGGCACCTGGGGCGCGGTCAGCCCGCCGGCGTCAGCGTCACCGTCACCGAGGGACTCGTCCCACCCGTCAACGCTCATCGCGGAAAGCCCCCGACGCCTGCAAGCCCGACCCGATCACCGGGTCAGAGTGCCATACCGGCCTTGGTTCAGGACCCCCGAGTACGAGCCATCCACTCGTCCGAGCGGACTTGCCGTCCGGCCGGTACCGGCCTTCACCCGGACGGGGAGGGCTCAACGAGCCGACCCCGCCGGGTACTTGATCGGCGTGTGCAAAGGCCGCACCGCTCACGCGGGACGCGAACGCAGCCCCTCCAGCAGGATGTCCAGCAGCCGTGCCGAGGCCGCCGCCTGCTGGGCCGCGTCCGGCAGCGACGGGGCCGCCGTGGCGATCACCAGCAGTACGTCGGACACCGACACGTCCGGCCGCAGTTCGCCCGCCGCACGGGCCCGCTCCACGAGCCGGCCGACCACTTCGAGCAGCGCCGCCGCACCCGCGTCGTCGTCCGCGGCAGCGGCCGGCTTCTCGGACACCAGCCGCAGCTCACCGGCGCCCGGCTGGCTCCGCTGCTGCGGCACCCGAGCCTCCTCGGCCGCGGAGCCCGCGTCCTCGGTGCCGTCCTCCTGGACGCCGACCCGCAGCACCTGCGGCGGCAGCAGCCGTCCGGCCCCCGAGGCCACCGACGTGCGCAGGAAGCGCGACAGCGCCGACCACGGCTCGTCCTCCTGCCCGAGCGCCGCCCGCGCCTGGTCGGTCAGCCGGGAGGTCTCCTCCTCGGCTATCCGCCGGACCAGGACGTCCTTGCTCGGGAAGCGCCGGTACACCGTGCCCACACCGACCCGCGCGCGCCGCGCCACGTCCTCCATCGGAGCGCCGTAACCCAGCTCGCCGAAGACCTCGCGCGCCGCTCGCAGCACGTGCTCCAGATTGCGCTGTGCGTCCACCCGCAGCGGCGTCGTGCGCGACCCGTCCGCGCGTCCGTTGCCCGCCGCCGCGCCCATCGCACCGCCGGCGGGTGCGATGGCGTTCGCCGAAGACCAATGCGTGTCCTGAATATGCATAAGCGTTCCCCCGGTTAATGACGTCTCCCCCCGGAGACTCCCCGCCACTGAATCCGGAGTGCGCGGAACTGGCACCGTTCCCTGAGCGGGACCGCCCGTCGCGGACCCGTTCGACCACATCCCCTACACCCCGTCGACACACGAACATAGTTGAGAGGGAGTCAATTCAGAAGGGGCAGGTTCCGCACGGAGCGCCCCCCGATCGGAGTACGGAGCGCATACGTCCCGTTTGCGCACTCTGGCGCCCTCGTGTCCGCCCCCGCTGACCTGCCCGCTTTCTCCCGGCTTCGACAGCCCCGGCGCCGCCGCGATCACCAGGTCGCCGGTCACACAAATTGTCGAGGCTGTGGACAAACAAGAGCGCCGGGTGCGTCATGGGATGGTGAAGGAACGTGCGCGCATTCTCGTTGTCGGCGGCGGCTACGTCGGGATGTACACCGCCCTGCGACTTCAGCGGAGGCTGAAACAGGAGCTCAGGCGGGGCGACGTCGACATCACTGTCGTCACTCCGGATCCGTACATGACGTATCAGCCGTTCCTGCCCGAAGCGGCCGCCGGTTCGATTTCTCCTCGTCATGTCGTCGTACCGCTGCGCCGCGTCCTGGACCAGTGCCATGTCGTCGTCGGCGAGGTGGTGGCCGTGGACCACACCACGCGGACGGCCACCCTCACCACGCTCGCCACCGAGGAGGAGGGCAGGGGCGCCGAGCGCCTCGCCTACGACGAACTCGTCCTCGCCCCCGGCTCGATCGCGCGCACGCTCCCCATCCCCGGCCTCGCCGAGCACGCCGTCGGTTTCAAGACCGTCGAGGAGGCCATCGGCCTGCGCAACCACGTCCTTGAGCAGATGGACATCGCCTCCTCCACCCGCGACCCCGCCATCCGCGACGCGGCCCTCACCTTCGTCTTCGTGGGCGGCGGCTACGCCGGAGTCGAGGCACTGGCCGAACTCGAGGACATGGCCCGCTACGCCACGCGCTACTACCACAACGTCCGGCCCGAGGACATGAAGTGGATCCTCGTCGAGGCCGCCGACCGGATCCTCCCCGAGGTCGGCGCGGAGATGGGCCGCTACACCCTGACCGAACTGCGCCGCCGCAACATCCAGGTCCTCCTGGAGACCCGCCTCGAATCCTGCGTCGACCGAATCGCCGTACTGAGTGACGGCCAGCGCTTGCCGACCCGTACGGTCGTGTGGACCGCCGGCGTCAGACCGCACCCGGTCCTCGCCGCCACCGACCTGCCGCTCGACGGCCGCGGCCGCCTCAGGTGCACCGCCCAGCTGACCGTCGACGGCGTGGAACACGCGTGGAGCGCGGGCGACGCCGCAGCCGTCCCCGACGTCACGGCTCAGGAGCCGGGCAAGGAGACCGCGCCCAACGCCCAGCATGCGGTACGCCAGGCCAGGGTCCTCGGCGACAACATCGCGCACGTCCTGCGCGGCGAGCCCCTCGACACCTATGCGCACTCCTACGCCGGTGCCGTCGCCTCACTCGGACTGCACAAGGGCGTAGCACAGGTCTACGGCCGCAAGCTGAAGGGCTACCCTGCCTGGTTCATGCACCGCGTCTACCACCTCAGCAGGGTGCCCACCTTCAACCGCAAGGCCCGCGTACTCGCCGAATGGACCCTCTCCGGACTCTTCAAGCGGGAGATCGTCTCCCTGGGCTCGCTCGAACATCCCCGCGCGGAGTTCGAACTCGCGGCCGGTGGAAAGCCTCATCACGACCCCTCGGACGACCCGAAGGGGTCGTCCTGACCGGACCGAGGAACTCCCCGAGCCGCTCCGGCGTCTGACGGATGTTGCCGCGGTCGGCCGGCCTGCCAGACTGCCCCACGACCTTGGACGGGCATCCGCCCGCCCTCAGCACCCATGAGGCTTTTCCCGAGCACCGCAATTCCCGGGGGCAACCCCCGGACCCCCGGCCGGATCCGGTGCCGGCCGACCACGACGACACGAGGCAAGGATTCGTGAACTTCACGCGCTGGAGCGCCCGGCTCCCCGGAACGCAGCGCCGCGCCGCAGCGCGGACCGAGCACGCGGTCACTCCGGACCGGCGGGGGGAAGGCTCCGTGCCCGCGGCCCGCGCCGAACAACTGACCGACGACGCACCGTCCGTGCCCGCCGTCGACGAGCTCCCCGCGCGCGAGGTCCTCGACCGCGTCCCGGCCCTCGTCGCCCTGGTCCACGGCCCCGACCACCGCATCGCCTACGTCAACGACGCCTACGCCGCGGCGTTCGGCCAGCGGCCGCTCGGCGAACCCGCCCGCGAGGCCCTCCCGGAGCTCGCCGAACTGGGCCTGCTGCCCCTCCTCGACCAGGTCCTGCGCAGCGGCAAGCCCCGCACGCTCAAGTCCCGCAGGGCCCCCGACGGCCGCTCCTACACCTTCACCTGCACCCCGGCGGCCGAGAACGGCGTCCGGGACGGCGGCGACGGCGCGGTGCTGGTCTTCGCCACCGACGTCACCGACCACGCCGAGGCCGCCGAACGCCTCCGCGCCAGCGAACGCCGCCAGCGCGAGACCGCCGTGACCCTGCAGCGGAGCCTGCTCCCCCAGGAGCTGGAAGAGCCGGACGACCTGAGGATCGCGGCGACCTACCAGCCCGGCGGCACCGAGTCCGCGGTCGGCGGCGACTGGTACGACGTGATCACCCTGGGCGGCGGCCGCACGGCCCTGGTGATCGGCGACGTGATGGGCAGGGGGGTACGGGCGGCCGCGGTGATGGGCCAGCTCCGCACGGCGGTGCGCGCGTACGCCCGCCTGGACCTGCCCCCGCACGAGGTCCTCCAGCTCCTGGACGGCCTCGCCACGGAGATCGACGCCAACCAGATCGCCACCTGCGTGTACGCCATCCACGACCCGAACGAGGGCCAGCTGGTGTACGCCTCCGCCGGGCACCTGCCCATCCTGGTCCGCGACGAGAGCGGCACGGTGCTGCGCGCCGACGAGCCGACCGGTCCCCCGCTCGGCACGGGCGGCTGGATGCACGCGTCGGGCTCGATCCCGCTGGGCCCCGGCTCGACCGCGGTCCTCTACACGGACGGCCTGGTCGAGCGCCGGGACGAGGACCTGGACGAGGGCATCGCGTCACTGGAGCGGGCACTGGCGGGGGCGACAGGGACACCCCAGGTGGTGTGCGACCGCCTGGTCCGCACCGCGGGCGTCACGGCCGACCACGACGACGACGTGGCGGTCCTGGTCCTCCAGCACCCGGCCCGCACGGGCCCCGACGGCGACCTCTTCCGCAACGCGGCCCTGGAACTCCTCGGCGGAGTGGAAGCGGCCCCACGCGCGCGTGCGTTCGCCTCCGGCGTGCTGACCAGCTGGCGTTTCCCCGCCGAACTGCACGACCTGGGCGTCCTCGCCACCAGCGAACTGGTCGCCAACTCCCTGCAGCACGGCACCCCGCCCATGCGTCTGAGACTCCGCCGCACCGACCGCCGCCTCATCGTCGAGGTCACCGACGGCGACGACCACCTCCCGCGCCGCCGGCGCGCGGAACCGGCCGACGAGTCGGGCCGGGGCATCGCCATCGTGGCGACGATCGCCTCGAACTGGGGATCCCGGCGGACCCCGGGCGGCGGGAAGGCGGTGTGGTGCGAGTTCGTGCTGCCGCGCGCCATCTAGGCGAACCCGCTCCGCGGTGCTACTAGCTCCCCATGGCAGACGAACCGGGATTTCAGCTCAAGGGAAGCGCTCCCGAGCGCTATGAGGAGTATGTGGCGCCGCTGATGGCGCCCTTCACGACGGCGTTGCTCGACGCCGTGGACCTGTGCCCAGGCGATGTCGTCCTCGACCTCGCCTGCGGCACCGGCTTCGCCGCCCGCGCGGCCGCCGCCCAGGTCGGCCCCGCCGGCCGCGTCCGCGGCGTCGACGTCAACACCGGCATGCTCAAGGTGGCCGTCGCCCACCATCCACGCCTGTACCCCGACATCGAGTTCACCGAGGCCTCCGCCGACCGGCTCCCCTACCCCGACGCAACCTTCGACGCGGTCGTCTGCCAACAGGGCGCGCAGTTCTTCCCCGACCTCACCGAGGCCCTCACGGAGACGGCCCGTGTCATGCGCCCCTCCGGTCGCTTCGCGGCCACCGTCTGGGCCGACATGAGCCTCTCGCCGTACCTCACCGCCCAGTACGAAGCCATCAAGGAGTACGGCGGCGACGAAGCCGCGGCCGCCTTCGGCACCGCCTTCGCCTGTACGGCCGACCGGCTGACCGACGCCCTCGGCAAGGCGGGCTGCCACGACGTCACGACGCGCGAGATCACCTTCGGCATCGCCCTGCCCCCGCTCGCGGACTTCGCCCCGGGCCATCTCTCCGTCCTGCCCTGGGGCCAGCGGCTCGCCGAAACCCACGGCGAGGAGACGCTCGTCGCCGCGGGCCACTCGATCGCCGCCCGCCTCGCCGACCGCACGGGCCCCGACGGCAGGCCGACACTCCCCTTCACCGCGATCCTGGCGACCGCGATCCGGTAGAGGCACAGCGCGATCCGGCAACGAGACCGCGCGATCCGGTGAAGCAGAAGGCGGCCGCCACCCGAAGGTGACGGCCGCCTTCGCCGTGCTCACGCCTCGGCGACCACCGGCTCCGCGGGCGCCGCGCCTCGCGCCACGACCCGGCTCCTCGCCTGCCAGGGCCGGTCCTGCGCGGCGGTGAGCTGCCGCCCCAGCCGGAGCGCGAGGGCGGTGATGCCCAGCGAGAACAGCAGGAACGTCACGATGTACGACGTGTGCAGCGAGGCCGCCATCGGCCCGCCCACCGCGGGCCCGACGGCCAGCGCCAGCTGCTTCACCAGGGCGAAGGCGGAGTTGTACTGCCCCGCCATCCCCTCCGGCGCCAGATCGGCCACCAGCGGGGCGACGGTCGGTGACAGCATCGCCTCACCCAGCCCGAACAGCGCGTACGTCGACACGAACGCGGCCGTGGCCATCTCCTGACTGCCGTGCCCCAGACCCGCGTACCCGGCCACGACCCACGCCACGGCCCAGATCAGGCCCACGGCGGCGATCACCCGGGAGCGGCGACGGCGCTCGACGAACTTCAGCACGGCGAACTGCGCAACCACGATCATCAGGGTGTTCGCGGCCAGCGCCGTACCGAGCGCGGAGGTGGAGATCCCCGCGGCCTCGACACCGAACGCGGCCAGCCCGGACTCGAACTGTCCGTAGCAGGCGAAGAACAGCACGAAGCCCAGCACGGACAGCTGCACCATGGCCCGGTTGTCGAGCAGCTGCTTCCAGCTGCCCTTCGCCGACCGCGCGGGGGCGTCCTCGATCCGCGGCGAGTGCGGCATCCGCACCGTCGACATGATCACGACGAGCAGCAGGAACATCGCCGCCTCGATCGCGAACAGGAGCGTGAAGGAGGAGACGTGCGTGGTGTCGACCAGATGGCCGCCGATGAGCCCGCCGACCCCGAGCCCGAGGTTCTGCAGGAAGAACTGCGTCGCGAACGCCCGCGACCGAGTCTCCGCCGACGAGCAGTCCACGATCATCGTCGCCAGCGCCGGCTGCATCACGGCCTGCCCTGCCCCGAGCGCCGCCGCGGAGAGGAGCACGGCAGGCGCATTGCCCGCGAGCCCCAGGCTCAGGGCGCCCAGTGCGGCCATGACCAGGGCGGCGAGCAGGACCGGCAGCGGGCCGCGCCGTACGATCGCCCGGCCGGCGAACGGCAGCACGATGAGCGCGGCCACGGCGAAGACGGCGAGGACCAGCCCCGCTGTCATGGCTCCAAGACCCCGCACCTGCGCCACATAGACGTACAGGTAGGGGACGGTGAAGCCGAGCCCGAACGCGCTGAGTGCGTTGCCCACGTGGATCCGGCGCATCGCTGCGCCCATCGCCCTGGTCACGTTCACCTCTCTCAGGTAGTTGGTGTGTCTCAGTACTTAGAACCGAAGACTTCGAAGATAAAGTTCGAAGCTAAAGAGTACACATCCAAGGACTTCAACGCCAAGCGGCCCCATGCGATACTTGCCCCCATGGGCGACACCTCCGGCACCATCGGCATCGGCGGCGAGCCGACCCTCGAAGAGCAGATCGCCGCCTACCAGCGCGAGTTCCAGGACCTCGACCCCCAGGTCGAGAAGATCGTCTCGGCGCTGTCCCGCCTGAACCGCCGCATGAACGTCGCCTACGGCCGCCAGACCTCCGCCCTCGGCATCAGCAACGCCGAGTGGGAGGTCCTCAAGGCCCTCGTCCTCTCCGGCGCCCCCTACCGCCTGGGCCCCAGCGACCTGGCCAAGCGCCTCGGCCTCACGCCGGCCGCGATGACCCACCGCATCGACCGGATGGTGGCGGAGGGCCTCGTCACCCGTGAGCGGGACGAGTCCAACCGCGTTCGGGTGATCGTGGAGCTGACCCCCGAGGGCCGCGAGAAATGGCTGGAGGCCATGCGCCTCGCTTCCGTCTTCGAGGAGGACCTCCTCCAGGACCTCTCCGCGGAGGAGCGCACGGTGCTCGGGGAAGTCCTCACCCGGCTGCTCCGCAGGGTGGAGCACGCCCAGCCGGACGCCGGCGGGCGCCTCTCCGACCTGGACTGACGTCCGGCAGAAAAGATCTTGACAGAGGGCGCTTGACAGCCCCCTGCCCGATCCGTAAAGTTCTTCGGGTTGCCACGGGACCGTAACGGTTCTGCGACAGCACCTCCCGCCGCAGCAGCGGCAGCCCAAACCATCAGCACGATCACCCAGCCGGGTTGAATTCGGCGTGCCCGAATTCAATTCGATTCGGACACGGCAGCTCGATTAGGAACTGCCGAGAGGATCCGCTAAGGTTTGAGACGTCGGAACGGCCCAACGGCCGCGAGGACAAACCCCGCTGACTGGGAATCAGGCCCGAAAGGATCTGATAGAGTCGGAACCGCCGGAAAGGGAAACGCGAGAGCGAGAACCTGGAAAGCACCGAGGAAATCGGGTCGAGAAAAGATCTGATAGAGTCGGAAAAGCAAGACCGAAGGGAAGCGCCCGGAGGAAAGCCCGAGAGGGTGAGTACAAAGGAAGCGTCCGTTCCTTGAGAACTCAACAGCGTGCCAAAAGTCA
>NZ_JBIAWG010000024.1:0-142659 GCF_042895285.1 Streptomyces sp. NPDC001406 | reverse complement strand
TCCCTGCGATCCCTGGCCCGCCGCTGGCTCGCCCTCGACGAAGAGATCAAGGACCACGACCGGCTCCTGGGCGGACTCACCCGCCAGCAGGCCCCCGAGCTGGTGGAAGCGTTCGGGATCGGTCCGGACACCGCCGCCGAAGCCCTGGTCGTGGTCGGCGACAATCCCGAACCGATCCACTCGCAGGCCGCGTTCGCCAAACTCGCCGGCGTCTGCCCCGTCCCGGCCTCGTCCGGCAGGACGGATCGACACCGGCTCAACCTAGGCGGCCACCGGCAGCTGAACTCCGCGCTCTACCGGGTCGTGATCGTCCGCATGCGCTTCCACCAGCCGACCATCGACTACGTCGCCCGGCGCACCAGCAAGGGCCAGACGAAAAAGGACATCATCCGCTGCCTCAAGCGGTACCTCGCTCGCGAGATCTACCAGATGGTCAAGGCCAACCCCGGAGCGCATTCAGCCCACTTGACGAACGATAGGAGCGTCAACGCGCTCATGGAGTCGTTCTTCCAGGGGCTGAAAAGGGAGTTGCTCCATGGACTCCGCTGGACCTCGAAGGCCCAGACACGCCTCGAGCTGTTCCGCTGGATGTCGTACTACAACCGGCGCCGCCGACACTCCGCTCTCGGATACCTCACCCCCATCGAATTCGAACAGCAACAACTGACATCACGTACGCTGTCACTCATCGTATGAAACCCGGTGTCCACTCCCGAGGTTGAACCTCAGGCTGGGGATACACCAGCGATGGCTCCCCGGCCCGGCAGACGAGCTGGAGCGGCGGCCCCAATCAACAGTGGCGGATCACTCACCGCGGCGCCGGCCAGTACTCGATCGCCAACCGCAGCACGGGTCTGGTCCTCGACGGCGGCGGGCTGGTCGCCGAGGGGGCCGTGTGCAAGCAGTGGACGTGGCAGCACAGCAACAACCTTTTGTGGACGTTCCCACCAGCCGGCTGACCGGCACCGCCCGACACCATGGTCTCGTGTGCGAATTGGCCGCAACCGCGCGCGAGCCGGGCTTCCGCAGTGTCCGCCGATCGCCGAAGGGCGACGGACATTGCGGCCAAGGCAGGTCTGCGCTGCGAGGACACCAACGTTCATCTCGCCGCCGGATCCGGATCGGCATCGCCACCTTCTGCCGCTACCGGTGTGAGGCCGCAGACGTCCTGGCCGCCCTCGCCCCCGCCTCGACCAGGCCGTACGACGGGAGAGTCCCGGTCCGCAGACCACGTTTGTCGACTCCCGTCACCTCTGCACCACGGCCAGCCCGTCCGGCGCCACCACCTTGGACGTGCCGTCCGCCGCGACGGTGACTTCGAGTGGTTCGCCGGCGACCTGGAGTCCCGTCACCGTCAGCGGACCGAACTCGTGGGCGAAGGTGGGTGCGACCGTCACCGTGCCCGCGGGGACGTCGGCGTCGAGGCCCAGAGCCGAGCGAAGGATGAGTACTGGCGCGGCCGCCGCCCACGCCTGCGGCCGGCAGGACGCGGGGTAGGGGGCGGGCCGTGTGCCCGCTTCTGTGCCGTGGCCTGCGAAGAGTTCGGGCAGGCGGGCGTCGAAGGCGGCCGATGCTGTCAGCAGGCCCGTTGCGAGGCCGTCAGCGGCGTCGGGGAAGCCGGCCCTGACGAGGCCGTGCACGGCGATGGCGGTGTCGTGCGGCCAGATGGAACCGGTGTGGTAGCCGTAGGGGTTGAAGCCCACCGCCTCGCTGCTGAGTGTGCGCAGTCCATGGCCCGCGTCGAGGTCCGGCCCGGTGAGCCGGGCGGCCAGCAGCGCGCTCTCTTCCTCGTTGAGCAGGCCTGTGCCGAGCAAGTGGCCGAAGCCCGAGGTGACAGCGTCCGCCGGCCGGCCATCGCCGTCCAGGGCGACCGCCGGGTAGGGGCCGTGTTCGTCCTCGACCCAGAAGTGCTTGCGGAATCGGGTGGCGAGGTTGTGGGCCCATTCCTCCCAGGCGTCCGCGCCCGGCCGTCCGAAGGCGCGGAGCAGGGCCGCTCCGCCGCGCGCGGCTTCGTAGGCATACGCCTGCACTTCGCACAGGGCGATCGGCGGACGGGCGAGGCGGCCGTCGTGGTAGCGGATGGAGTCGTTGGAGTCCTTCCAGCCCTGGTTGGACAGGCCATGGCCGGTGTGGTCGACGTACTTGAGGAAGCCGTCGCCGCTCGCGTCCGCCTGGTCCCGCATCCAGGCGAGCGCCGATTCGGCGTGCGGCAGCAGCTGTTCGACCTCCTGAGGGGAAAGGCCCCAGCGCCAGGCATCGTGGAGGAGGGTGATCCACAGCGGGGTGGCGTCGACCGTGCCGAAGTACACCGGCGGGAGGGAGAGCTGGTCGGCGATCTGGAGGGTGCCTCGGCGCACTTCGTGCAGGATCTTGCCCGGCTGCTCCTCGGTGGCCGGGTCGGTGACGGCGCCCTGGCGGCGGGCCAGCGTGCGCAGCGTGGCGGCGGCGAGGTCGGTGCCGAGCGGAAGGAGCATGCGGGCGGCCCAGAGGGAGTCACGGCCGAAGAGAGTCAGGAACCAGGGGGCGCCGGCCGCCAGGAACTGGTCCGGCCGGTCCTCCTGCGGCGTCTTCGGATCGGTCAGGCGCAGGCGGTCCAGGTCGACGAGTGACTGCTCCAGCCACCGGTCGAGGCGGCAGTCCGCGCTGCGCAGCACGGGTGTGCGCCAAGGGAGTTGGCCTGCTGGCGGGGCCGGGAACTGGTCGCCCTCCGCGTAGGCCGCGGTGCAGCTCAGTGTCACGCTCCACGACGTACCGGGCTGGAGGTCGACGTCGTACGACAGCTGCCCCGTAGGCACCTGCAGCGTGTCCGGCGCGGGCTCGCTGACCAGGCCGGCCGTGAAGTCGTCGCCGGTCCAGGTCAGGCCGAGGCCGTCGGCGTCCGCGACGTGCGGCGTCACCGCTTCCAGGATCTGCCCTGACTTCACCTGCTCCATGGTGGCGAGGTCGGTGCCGGCGGTCACCGTGAGTCGGAAGCGGACATGCTCGGTGCCCGCGTTGGTGACCTGGAAGACCTCCTCCAGCCGACCGGCCGCCGTGCTGCGGCGCCGGAGCAGGGCGACCGCCGGGTCCGGCGTGCTCTCGCCGAGGCCGCGCAGAATCGCCCGGAAGTCTGCGCGATCCGCTCCCCGCAGTCCGCCGTGGACCGGTGCCAGGGCGACGCCTTCAGCCGTGACGGTCAGCCGGGACAGTGCCCTGCGGTCGCCGTGGTAGAAGCCGTCCGCATCCCCGCTGAGCTGCCCGTCCGCGCCCGAGATCGCGAGGCTCGGCGCGTGCAGCGTGACGACCGCGTCATGCAGGAACGGCTGTAGGCCCGCGACCGCGGAGGGGGGTGCCGTGACCGAGCCGTTGGTGTCCTGGGTCTTGACAGTGGCATCCAAGGAAGTACAACCTCTCAGCATTCGAACGTTCCAAAAAAGCTAAGTCACTCTTCAGGGCGCTGACAAGGCTTTTGGAACGCTAAAACTCAGCCCAAGACTCCTCTGCAAGTCGGAGACCCGCATGCCCCGCTCCAGCAAAAGTCCCACCGCCAAGGGCGGCCCGGTGACCCTTGTGATGGTCGCCCGCCAGGCCGGGGTCTCGCCGCAGACCGTGTCGAACGCGATCAACTCGCCGGACCTGCTGCGGCCCGAGACCCTGGAGCGGGTCCGTCGCGCCATCGAGGAGATGGGCTACCGCCCCAGCCGCGCCGCGCAGACGCTGCGCACCCGCTCCAGCAAGCTGATCGGCTACGGCATCCAGCCCGCAACGTCCAGCCATCCCGTCCTGGACCAGTTCATGCACGCCCTGTCGCGGGCCGCCGACGAGGCCGGTTACCGGATCCTGCTGTTCGCTTCCCCTCCCGGCGGCCCGACCCTGGGCGGATACGAGGAACTGCTCAACCAGCACGAGGTCGACGGCTTCGTCCTCAGCGGCACCGACCGCGGCGACCCGCGCCAGGCATGGCTCGGCAAGCGGGGCGTGCCATTCGTCGGCTTCGGCCGGATGTGGTCGGGACGGCAGATCGGTGACTGGGTCGACGTCGACGGCGCCTCCGGCACGGACGCCGCCGTCGAGCACCTGGTCGCCCAGGGGCACCGGAAGATCGCCTTCCTGGGCTGGGAGCGCGGTTCTTCCGGCACCGGTGACGACCGTGCCGAGGGCTGGCAGCGGGCCATGCGGCGGCACGGTCTGCCGACGCGCGGACGGCGCGGGCAGAGTGCGAACGACATCGACGCGGCCCGCGCCGCCGTGAAGCCGCTCCTGGACGCGGGCGCCACCGCTGTGATCGCGGCCAGCGACATGCTGGCGCTCGGCTGCTATCAGACACTGCGCGAGCGCGGTGCCTCCCCCGGACGGGACGTCGCCGTGGTCGGCTTCGACGACTCGCCGACCGCCGCACTCCTCTCCCCCACCCTGACCTCCGTCGCCCAGCCGCTGGAGCAGGTCGGACGGGAGTGCGTGCGACTGCTGCTGGCGCGGATCGCCTCCCCCGACGCACCGCCTGAGCGGATCCTGCTGGAGCCGTCCCTGATCGTCCGCGACAGCACCACCACGTCACCTTCCACCGTCGGCGAGTAGGCGCCACCGACCAGCCGGACCTCAACCCGGCTGCCCCTGAAACGCCTCTTCCTCCTCCACCCCCCACACCCCGGGCCCAGTGCGCTGTGCCGCCCGGGGGGAGCCGCCTGTCCCACCCCGAACCCTCGGAGGAATCCATGGTCAACCGTACGGCCGCCGCGGCCCTTGTCACCTGTGCGGCGCTGCTGTCCGCCACCGGCTGCTCGTCGAGTTTCGGCAGCGACAAGCAGACCCAGCAGGACTCCAGTTCCAAGCAGCACCTCACGGTGCTGATCGCCTCCTCCGGCGACGCCGAGACCAAGGCCGTCAAGGAGGCGGCAGCCGCCTGGGCCAAGCAGTCCGGCAACACCGTGACCGTGGAGGTGGCCAAGGACATCAACCAGCAGCTCGCCCAGTCGTTTGCCGGGCACAAGCCGCCGGACGCTTTCTACGTCGACTCCGCCCAGTTCGCCAACTACGCCAAGGGCGGCTCCCTGTACCCCTACGGCCACCAGATCAAGGACGCGGACGACTTCTCCGCCCAGCTGCGCGCCTCCTTCACCTACGACGGGAAGCTGGTGTGCCTGCCCAAGGACACCTCCACCCTCGCCCTGGCGATCAACACCGACCTGTGGAAGAAGGCCGGGCTGACAGCCAAGGACTATCCGACCACCTGGGCGCAGCTGAAGAAGGTCGCCGCCAAGCTGACCTCGGGTGGCGTCACCGGGCTGGTCACCAACGGCGAGTACGCGCGGGTCGGCGTCTTCATGAAGGAAGCCGGCGGCTGGATCACCAGCACGGACCAGACGAAGATGACCGCCGACAGCAAGCAGAACATCGAGGCGCTCGACTACGTGCAGTCGCTGCTGAAGTCCGGCTCGATGAAGTACGCCGGCCAGGTCGACACCAACTGGGGCGGCGAGGCCCTCGGCAAGGGCAAGGCCGCCATGACCATCGAGGGCAACTGGCTCACCGGGGGCATGAAAGCCGACTACCCGAAGGTGAAGTACACGGTGGTTCCGTTGCCCGCCGGTCCGGCCGACAAGGGCACGCTCGCCTTCAGCCAGTGCTGGGGCGTGGCCCAGGACAGCGCCCACCGGGCGGCGGCCGTGGACCTGGTGAAGTACCTGACCTCCAGCGCGCAGCAGCTGAAGAACGCCGATGCGTTCGGCGTGATGCCGTCCCGCACCAGCGCCCAGGCCGAGTACGCGAAGAAGAACCCGTCGGCCAAGGCGTGGGCCGACGCAAGCGCCTACGCACAGGGCCCGGTGACCGTCGCCGGCTTCGACAAGGTCCTCACCCAGTTCAACACCGACCTCGCCGGGCTGGCCACCGCCGACCCGAAGAAGATCCTCGCCGACCTGCAGCGCAACGGCGAACAGGCCCTCACGAAGGGCGACTGAGCCGCCATGCCTCCCCGTGACACCACCCGTACGGCAGCGGGCGGCAGCTCCCAGACGGCCGACTTGCCGGGCTCCCCTGACACGCCCGGTAAGCCCGGCCCCACCGCGGCGCCCCACACCTTGCCCGCCCCGCGCGTGGGGCGCCGCGGCGAAAGCACCTGGGGCTGGCTGTTCGTCAGCCCCATGGTGATCGTCCTCGGCCTGTTCCTGGTCCTGCCGATCCTGATGGCGCTGTGGGTGAGCCTGCTGCACTGGGACGGGCAGTCCAATCCGTTCAGCGGCCAGGCGAAGTTCGTCGGCCTCGACAACTACCGGGCCCTGCTCACGCAGGACGGCCTCGACCGCACCCTCTTCGCCACCTCGCTGCGCAACACCGCCTACTACGTCCTGCTGACTGTGCCGCTGCAGACCATCCTCGCGCTCGGGCTGGCGCTCATCGTCAACCAGCGGATGCTGCGCGGCCGTGGCGCCCTGCGCACCACGTTCTTCTTCCCCTCGGTCACGAGCTCGATCGCGGTCTCCACGATCTTCCTCTTCCTGTTCCAGGGCAGCGGCGCCGTCAACACCGTACTGTCCTGGATCGGGGTAAAGGGCCCGAGCTGGTTCAACGACCCCCGCGGGGTCCTCTCCCTCCTGCTCGGCGGACTCGGCATCGTCGACACCAGCCATCCGTCGGGCGTCCTGACCGACCACTCCTTCATGGGACTGTCCTGGTTCGAGTGGCTGTCCGGACCGTCCGTCGCGATGTGCACGATCATCCTGCTCGCCGTGTGGACGACCTCCGGCACCTTCATGCTGATCTTCCTCGCGGCCCTCCAGGACATCCCGCGCGAACTGGAGGAGTCGGCCGCGATCGAGGGGGTGGGCCGCTTCCAGATGCTGCGTTACGTGACTCTGCCCGCGCTTAGGCCCGTCCTCTTCCTGGTCCTCACCCTCGGCCTGATCGGCACGTGGCAAGTTTTCGACCAGGTCTACGTCATGAGCCAGGGCGCCCCCGGAAACACCACCCTCACCCCGGCCTACCTCTCCTACTCGACCGCCTTCGACGACGCCAACTACGGGCAAGGCGCGGCCATCGCCTTCATCCTGCTCGCCCTGATCCTGGCCATGACCGCCCTACAACGCTTCGTGCTGCGCGAGCGTCCATCCCGCCCCCGGAGGAACCGATGATCGCAAAGGCCACGGCATCCCGGGCGCCGGGGCCCCCGGTCCTCGGCCGCTTCCCCCTCCCCCTCCGGATCCTCGGATACACCGCCGTGACCGCGCTCGGACTGCTGTACCTCATGCCGTTCCTGATCCAGTTGGTCACCGGATTCAAGACCGACCCGGACGCCGCCGCCCACCCCCTCGGCCTGATCCCCACCACCCCCACGACCGCCGCCTACCAGCGCCTGTTCGGCCTCAGCCAGGCCGGCGACGGCGTGCCGTTCCTGCGCTGGCTGGGGAACTCTATGTTCATCGCCGTCGTCGTCACGGCCGGGCGGGTGTTGTTCGACTCGATGGCCGGGTACGCCCTGGCCCGGCTCCGCTTCCCCGGCCGCACCCTGCTCTTCGGCTTCATCCTCGCCGTGATGGCGGTGCCCGGCGTGGCCCTGCTCATCCCGCGCTTCCTGGTGCTCAACACCTTCGGGCTGTTCGACACCTACACCGGCATGATCCTTCCGCTGATGGTGGACGCGGCCGGCATCTTCATCATGAAACAGTTCTTCGAGTCGGTTCCCCGGGAAGTGGAGGAGGCCGCTCGCGTCGACGGCGCCGGCGTCTTCCGCACCTTTTGGTCGGTCGTCCTTCCGATGGCCCGGCCGGCCCTGATCACCCTGACCATCCTGTCGTTCCAGGGCTCGTGGAACGAATTCACGCACTTCCTCGTGGCCACCCAGTCCAGCCAGTACGAAACCCTTACCACCGGCCTCGCCCGACTCGTCTCGGGCGGCCTGGGCGGGGGCACCCAGTACCCCTTGAAGCTGGCCGCGGCCCTGCTGGCCACCCTGCCCGTGGCCACACTGTTCTTCTGCTTCCAGCGCTACTTCGTCCAAGGCGCCAACGCGGGGGCCGTCAAGGAATAGCGCGAGCCGGACGGCGCCGAGCACACGGCCGCAGCTTCAGCTGCATGCGGGGCTGGAACAGCCGGGCCGTGCAAGCGCCGGTGCAGGGTGAGGTTCTCGATGTCGCTCCCCTCGTAGCGTGGAGTCCCTGATTGCAGGGGAAGTTGAGGTTCATGGGGTCCAAGCAACGGACGTGCACGCCTGAGTTCCGCGAGGGTGCTGTACGCATCGTGATCGAGACGGGCACGCCGATCCCGGAGGTCGCCGAAGAGCTCGGCGTGCACTCAGGCACGCTGCACAGCTGGGTCTCGCGGTGGCGTCGTAACGGGTCGACGACGTCGGACCGGCCGGTCGAGGACGCGCCCGGTGGGCGTCTGCAGGAGAGCGAACGGACCGAATTGGAGCGGCTGCGACGGGAGATGAGCGAGAAGAACAAGCGGATGCGGGAGCTGGAGATGGAGCGCGATGTCTTCAAGCGATGCATGGCCCTCTGGGTGAAGTGACCGAGTCCGATCCCGCGGCCGTGGCCGCGTTCATCGGTGACCAGAGGGCCGAGTACAAGATTCCGCACCGTGTGGCCTGCCGGGTAGTGGGTGTGTTGGAGTCCTGGTTCTACAAGTGGCGGGGCAAGCCCACCACCGCGCGCGAGGTCCGGCGCGGGAAGCTGACTGATGCGATCAAGAAGATCTTCATGCAGCCCGGTGGCACCTACGGCTCTCCGAAGATCTGGATCATCTTGGTGCGTCAGGGCTGGCGGGTCTCGGTGAACACCGTCGCCAAGATCATGGCCGAGCTCGTTCTGGCCGGACGGAAGGTCCGCAGACGCCGAGGGCTGACCAGGCCCGGGAGGCGGGCCGCATTCCCGGACTTCGTCCGCCGCGACTTCAGTGCCACCGCCCCGGACCAGGTGTGGTGCGGAGATATGACGGAGATCGTCACCGGCGAGGGCAAACTGTCTCTGGCCTGCGTCATCGATCTGTTCTCGCGCCGTCTGCTCGGCTATGCGATGGGGCAGCGGCACGACACCGAACTCGTCGTCGCCTCTTTGAACATGGCTGCGGCCACCCGGGGCGGCGACGTCAAGGGCATGATCTTTCACAGCGACAGGGGCAGCGAGTACCAATCCAGGCGCTTCCGCCGGGCCTGCCAGCGCCTGGGCGTGACCCAGTCCATGGGCCGCGTCGGGTCGTGCTTCGACTGTGAGGACGGGGTCACCGTCGCAGCGGTGGCCTGACCCTTGTTACGACCGACCCTTCGAGTGTCCTGGCTGTTGATCTGTCGGTCACCGCTGCATCGGGCTCGATGGGGGCCGCCGGCCGCGCGGGCAGTGACCGACGCGGAGAACGCCGCCCGCGCAGTCCTCGCGGGCACCGCGACCGCGACACCGAAGAGTGCCGAGGGCACGGTGGAGATGATCCGCCACACCAAGATCGCCCGCGATACCGCGGTCAAGTCCCGCACCCAGGCCATGGTCACCCTCAAGGCCCTCATCGTCACCGTCCCTGACGAGCTGCGCGAACAGCTCCAGGGCCTGCCGAAGATGACCCTCGTGTGCAGGACTGCGGCCCGGCACGGTCACCAGCGTGTTGGCGTCGGCGAAACGCTCCCTGCGATCCCTGGCCCGCCGCTGGCTCGCCCTCGACGAAGAGATCAAGGACCACGACCGGCTCCTGGGCGGACTCACCCGCCAGCAGGCCCCGAGCTGGTGGAAGCGTTCGGGATCGGTCCGGACACCGCCGCCGAAGCCCTGGTCGTGGTCGGCGACAATCCCGAACCGATCCACTCGCAGGCCGCGTTCGCCAAACTCGCCGGCGTCTGCCCCGTCCCGGCCTCGTCCGGCAGGACGGATCGACACCGGCTCAACCTAGTGTCCTGCGCCTGAAATCCGTCGGTAGATTCAGTCTCGTCTCAGCGGTCGGATTCCCACCGCCGACCAGGCACGTTGACCGTCCGCAGCTCAGCCGGAACTGCCTAGGAACCTTCGGCGCAGGACACTAGGCGGCCACCGGCAGCTGAACTCCGCGCTCTACCGGGTCGTGATCGTCCGCATGCGCTTCCACCAGCCGACCATCGACTACATCGCCCGGCGCACCAGCGGGGCGTGATGGGCGGCGCGGCTGCGGCCGGGGATCGGGGCGCCGCTCGGCCGGTTGCGCGTCGGCCGGGACCTCCGCGCCGTGCCGCCGTCAGTGCGGTGGTGTCGTCAGGTGGGGAACGTCGGCGAGGGAGAGGTCGGGGCGGGCACGGTGCATGCGTGCGGGGTGGCGCCACCGGCCGGAGGCGTCGCGGGCGACGTCGACGCCCACTTCCATCACCAGCTCCGGTTCGACCAGCGTGACGTCCAGCGTCTCCCGGGTGCCCCACCCGGCGGATTCTCTGTCAAGTTCAGCGTGTTGCGGTAGGGGAAGCCCCAAGCCTGCAGAAGGCAAGACTGCCGCACTGACATCCGCCACTACTCGGTGATACCGTATAGTGGTACTCGGTACTACGCAGTACTGCTAGGCCGAGGAGGACTCGCGATGGACGACCTGACGGAGATGCTGAAGGGCACGCTCGAAGGGTGCGTGCTCGAAATCATCGGCAGCGAGCAAACCTACGGGTACGCCATCACTCGTCAGCTGAACGAGCTCGGCTTCGCCGACGTCGTCGAGGGGACGGTGTACACCATCTTGCTGCGACTGGAGAGGAACAAACTCGTCCAGGTGACGAAACGACCATCCGGGGTCGGTCCGCCGCGCAAGTTCTACGCGCTCAACGACGCCGGACGCGAGGAGCTCGCGAAGTTCTGGGCGAAATGGCAGTACGTCTCATCACGCATCGACAGGCTCAAGGAGGGCGGGAGATGAACTTCTGGGAGACCATCACAGGCAGCGATCTCACCAGAGATTGGAAGGCGTTCGAAGCCCGGGCCGAGGCCCTGCCAGACGACTACCGGGCGGCCTGGGAACAGATCAAGGCCCACCTCTTTCCCCATGGGGACTTCACCGGCCGCAACCTGATGCCAATCCTCGACGCCGCCCTGGGGCTGCTCGAAGAAACAGCGGCGGACGGACAGAGCGTCCACGAAGTCCTCGGCGACGACGTCCGAGGCTTTTGCACGGCGCTGGCGGGTGGAGAAGGGGCTCGAACCTACCGCGACCGGTGGCGCGAGCAGTTGAACAGGAACGTCGCAAGGAAACTGAACCGGCTGGGAGGCTGACGTGGGCATCCAGGACATCATCGAGGGCAAGAAGCAGTGGCGGGCGCACATTGCTCGGGTCAAGGCGCTCCCGCCGGACTACCAGATCGTCTACAAGGAGATGCAGAAGTACCTGTTCAAGGTCGGACCGGTCGACCTGCCTGACGGGCCCCTGCTCCCCGGGATCGTCGACTTCTTCGAGGAGGGCGTCGCCGCGGGCAAGGGGGTCCTGGAACTCATCGGCAACGATGTCGCCGCGTTCTGCGACGACCGGGTCAAGGACTCACGCACCTATGCGGACGTCTATCAGGAGTCCATCAGCGGGGAACCCGGTACGGCCGAGAAGTAACACCCGTCGCCTCATGCCAGTGGGCGTAGTAGCCCGCACACGCGGTTCGTTCGCCTCGGCGCAGCGCGAACGGGCTCGGGCCGACCGGTCACCGGAAGCCGCCGCAGATCCTGTCCACCGAGGTGGTCGAGCAGGCCGGCGGGACCTGGCTCAGTCCTGCCATGCCCCCGGCGAGCAGGTCTCCGGCGGTGGGCCGCTCGGCACCATTCCCCAAGACGACCCGACTGACGTGTAGTCACGGACAGTGAGCTTCTTCCAACCTGGGCGTGGTGACCGCGAGTTGGACATGTCTGCACAACGATGAAGCTCCTGGTAGACGGGTTCTCGACCAAGATCACCCGTGCCACCAGGAGCTTCCGTGCTTGTCTATCCGTCGTCGATAGATCTGTCCAGCCGCACCCTGCGGTATCTCACCGGGCAACTCGTCGTACGGCGGCGGGAGATCGGCACCCGGTGGCGGCGGCTCGCGGCCGGACGTCAGGCCCTGCTCGTCCTGGCCCATCTGCGATGCGGTGACACCTACGCGCAACTCGCCGCCGGGTTCGGCATCGGGATCGCGACCGTCTACCGCTACGTGAGCGAGGGCGTCGATGTCCTGGCCGCGCTCGCACCGACGCTGGACGAGGCGATGACGACAGCCCGGACGAAGGCGTTCGTCATCCTGGACGGAACCCTGCTACCGATCGACCGGATCGCCGCTGACAGCCCGTACTACTCCGGGAAACACAAACGGCACGGCATGAACGTCCAGGTCCTCACCGACCCGTTCGGGCGGCTGCCGTGGGCCTCGCCCGCGCTGCCCGGCTCCACACACGATCCGACCGCTGCCCGCACGCACGGCATCATCGATGCCCTGGCGCAAGCCGGACTCAAGTGCTGGGCGGACAAGGCGTATCAGGGCGCCGGCCGCCTGGTCCGTGTCCCGTTCCGGGGCCGTCGACTGAAACGGTGGAAGCGACGGCATAACACCACCCACGCCAAGATCCGCTGCGTCGGCGAGCAGGCCATGGCCGCCCTCAAAGGCTGGCGCCTGCTGCGGAAACTCCGCTGCAGCACCAACCGCATCACCGACATCGTCAAGGCCGTCCTCGTCCTTCACCGCACGTCAGCGTGAGGTTGGAAACGGCTCAGTACCCCACGGGCGTCCGCATCAGCGACGAGGCCATCGCCGCCCTGCCGATCACCCGACACCGCTTCCACGGAGACTGGAACTACACCTTTCACCCCGCAGATCACCGACCGCCCTCGGGCCTTCCCCGGCAACGCCGACGGTCAGCCGGCGGCCTGCGCCCCCTCGCGCCCCACGACCTGCAGCACCCCGATCTGACCGGCATGTCACGCAAGCAACTCAGCGACCTGACCCACGCCTTGATATCCGGCCTGGAGCAGCGCCGCGAGCAGGTTCGTCACGCAGCCCGCGGCGGACCCAGCCGTGTCGCCCCCGGCACAGGCCGCAAACCCACCCTCACCCCCGCCGACCAAATTCTGGTCACCATCCTCTACCTGCGGAAACACGCTCTTCAGGAGCTCCTGGGCCAGCTCTTCAGCACCACCGCCATGACCATCAGCCGTGCAGTGAAAGACGTCCGACCGCTCCTGGAAGCCCACGGCGTCTGCATTCCCGCCTCAACCGCCCGTTTCCGCACGCCGACGACGTCGCCAGATTCCGACCATCCTGCCCTCGGCCGCTGGCTCAAGCAGCACCCGACCACCGGACGGCTATCCATCGACGCTGCCAATGTCGCCGCCGAAGCCCGCCTGGACGGCAAGTACCTGCTGGCCACCAGCGACCCCGATCTGCCCGCCGAGGACGTCGCGCTCGTACAAGAACTTGCCGGAAGCCGAACGCGCCTTCCACACGATGAAATGCACCCTCGACCTGCGGCCGGTCTACCACCGCCTCGACAAGCGGATACACGCTCACGTTCTGCTGTGCTGGCTCGCCCTGCTGCTGATCCGCGTCGCCGAGCGCCGCACCGAGCAGGCCTGGCCAAAGATCGCCGCCGAACTCGGCCGCATCCACCAGGTCACCCTCACCGGCCCCGCCGGCAGCCTCGAGCAGACCACCCGGCCCATTGGAGACATCGCGCCGACGCTGTAGAGGCGGTAGCCGCCGTGCAGCGTCACCAGCCCCTCGGTAGCGAGGCGCTCCAGAGCGGCGCGGACCACGGCCGTCGACAGCTGGAGCTGGAGCGCGATCGTGACCAGTGCGGGCAGATGGGTGCCCGGCTCGGTGCACGACAGCCCCACCCATCGGCGTACCGACTCCACGTCCTCGTCACTTGCCACCGCGTCGTCTGCGACCGTCATGCCCGTGCTCCCTGTCCCCAGAGTTCCGATGCCGGAACCGGTCGGCGACGCTGCCGCCACGAGGTTGCGTCGAATTGCGCGAACACGGCCTGCACAGTCCGGATATGGGTGTATACGCATTGCCGTTCGAGTGGCTGCCGGTGGATACGGCCCCGCGCTAGTGATCGACGTGCCCGAGGCGGCCCGGAGGTCGGGCCGGTGCGTATGGGTCTTCGAGGTGGAGTGGCACGGCTGAGCACACGGGCCATGCCACTCGCCCGGTGGCCGCCCCGGACGCCGGGGCGGCCACCACCGCTCACCAGTACATGAGCGCGATCGAGCCGCTGCCCCAGCTGGAGTACAGGCGGGCCCGAGCCACATAACGGTGGCCCTTCACGAGCTTGACATCGAGGCGCCCGTTGCGGTCCTGTCCGCTGTCGTCGTCGGCGGTGACGTACCGCAGACCATCGGCGGTCTCCTCGAACAGGGCCAGGACGACGTCGCTGTTGCCGAACGTGCCGACCTGGTAGCTCCGGGTCTCCGGTGGAACGATCTCGAAGTCGGCTTGACCCCCGGTGGCGAGCTGCACCGGCGCCGACTGGAACGGCTGGAGTCTGGCCGGCTGGGCGACCAGCGGCGGGTACCACTGGAGCACACGCTCCTTGTCCGTGGCGGACAGGCCCAGCGTCTCCGGGATGCCGCCGCGGTAGGCTTCCGGACGCACGATGAGCCCAGGCCCGAAGCTGTACTCCATGATGGAGTCGGGGTCCCAGATGGAACCCGTCACCTCGTTCTGCGACAGCTTGCGCAGGATGTTGTTGAACGTGACCTCGTGGGGCCAGTTGTTGGGTGGTCCGGCGAGGTCCGCGTAGA
Organism: Streptomyces sp. NPDC001406; assembly: GCF_042895285.1. Lineage (NCBI taxonomy): Bacteria > Bacillati > Actinomycetota > Actinomycetes > Kitasatosporales > Streptomycetaceae > Streptomyces > Streptomyces sp. NPDC001406. The sequence continues at coordinate 127,986 of NZ_JBIAWG010000024.1, read as the reverse complement.
CCTTCTCCTCGTTCCAGACGATCCCGGCGAACGGGTTCTGGTGCTCGTGGGCGAAGCCGATCGCGTGCCCGATCTCGTGCAGCGCGGTGGCCTTGCCGTACGGGGTGGTCAAGTCCCAGCCGAACGTCATGGTCGGCTCGGTGGTGCCGATGCCCAGATTGTCCCGGCCGACGTACGACGCGGACCCCTCACTCTCCCGGAAGAGGACGCGGATCTCGGAGTCGCCGGGATCGGCCACCTCCTGGAACTCCAGCCCGATCCCGAGGGCCTTCCATGCCTGGAAGGCGTGCCGGACCTCGTCCAGCTGCTCCGGGCCTCCGATGTCACCGCCTTGGTCGAGGAAGGCGTAGTGCAGGACCGTGCCGTTGATCCACTTGGCGCGGACCAGGAGTATGGCCCTCGATCGGTTCGGGTTGAGGTCGGGGCGCAACACGGGCTGGGTCTGCGGTGGTTGGGCGCAGTAGCGGGGCATGACTGTCCCGCTCTCGGCCGGCGCGTTCATTGAGACTCCTTCAGACGCGTGTCTTTCACCGCAAGGCGAGCGCGTACCCAGCCGTCGGCCGGTGGTCGGGCCAAGAAGGAGGTCGGCGGCATGATACTGATCGCCACCACGGTGTTACGGCTCTTGGTGAAATGCCCGATCTGATGATTCCAGCATCTTTCCGGGCAAGTCATTCCGCAAGTTGTGAACGGTTAAATACCGTAGAAAACGGGGCGGTTGAACCATGAAGCACCGCCTTCTCGTGCCCGCCGCGCCGTCCCCGTACTGTCCCGGCCCGTCGGCCGCAGGACTGCGTGGTGATGCGGGCCGCCCATGTCAGTCCGGAAGGCCGCGGCAGGAGCAGAGCCGGAGCATGCGGGGCGGGTACCCCCACAGCCGCTCGGGGGACGGGCCATACTCACCTATCGGTAGGAACGGGTCGATCAACTTCCACTGTTCGTAGGTGAGTTGCCTGCGCGTCGCGATCGTCTTCCTACCGGATCCGCCTTCCAAGCGGATCCGGATCTGCATTGATCACGGCATCACACTGGCCCTGGATCGGCCCTCCGACGCCGCGAGAGGATTGAGAGCTCGGTGTCGATCTGATCGGAGGTTCCATGAACATGGCGAACGAGATCCTCCCACTCGTCGGCGTCGCCGTCGGTGCTGTCACCTCCTTCCTTGTGACGAGTCTGAACGAGCGGACCAAGTGGCGGCGCGAGCAGTCCGTGCGGTGGGACGCACAACGCCTTACGGCCTACGCCGAATACGCTCACGCCGTCAAAGACCTCGCCTACCAGTACCGGCGCATCACGGTCGCCCGAGGCTTGACCGTCGGCCCCCACCCACTGGATCCCACCCCCGAGGCACTCGACAGACTCGGCAGTGCGGAAGTCCACCGCACCGCCCTCTCCGAAGCACTGCTACTCCTGGGGGACAGGCACACGATCGCCGCAGTGAAACGCATGAATCAGTACCTTTGGCAACTGGAACAACTGGCACAACAACTCCCGACCAAGGCGACGGCGGCGGGAGCTGGGACCAGAACTATGAGGCCTATCGAATCGCGCGACAGGAATACATCGACCGCGCACGCACGAGCCTTGGCGTGACCGGGTCCGCACGGCTCAGTCCGTAGCCAACCTGCCCCAGTCGGACCCGGCGTGCTCGGATCTTCAGGCACCGCCAACAGCCCCAAGCCCCTCGTGGCTGACACCCTCACAGGCCGAGCCGCACGCCCGATCACGTGGGGTCTATCGGGGCCGCGACCAACTACGGGTCGGCATGGTCAACTTGAAAGTCGACGTCACACCCACTGATCACGACTCAATACGCGCCCTAGTGGCCAACGCTGTCCACGGGAGCGGACGAGGCACGGCTGAGGCTGGCGGCGGAGGAGCGCGGGAGGCCCGGGCGTGCTGGTGGGTCACTGCTGACAGCTTCCGAAGGTGACGACGTACGTTCCGGCTCCGCTCGCACCTGTTCCGGCCCGGTCGGCCGCACCGGCCTGAGCCCAGCGCCCGATCTCACGCAGTCCGGAGTCGAGGATGTTCGCGCGGTGGGGCGGTGAGTTCATCCACCAGTCGACGGCGGCGTTTGGCGTACCCCTGCCGCCCCAGCCGGTGTAGGTGATCTCGGCGACTCGCCAGGACACGGGGTTCGGGCAGTAGCTGGCTCTCAGGATACGGCTCTGCGGTGTCGAGCCCGTCTGCGGGTTGGTGTGCGAGTCCTTGCCCGGTCCCCACCACTGCTGCTGCACGGCCGCGGAGGCGTGCTGGTGAGCCGCTGTTGTCAGGTTCTGGTTGTAGGTCAGGGCTGGAAGACCGCGTTGCGCGCGCTGGGCGTTGATGAGGCACACGACCGCTTCCCTCACCTCACGGTTTCGGCGGTCGGCACGGGCTGAATGGCTGTGGCTCGGAGTGCGAGCGGAGGCTACACACTCCTGGGCCCAGGCCGGCGACGCGGTGAACGGTACGAGTGTCGTCGACAGGGCTCCGGCCACCACCAGGCCCACTGCGGTTCCGGTAAGTGAGGCCCGGCTTCTCATCGAAGTTCCACCTCCCGCGATCACAAACAGTGGTGTCGATCGGTGTGAGGGGCTCCCCGAAACTTGGATCCACCTCTCAGACTGCCATCCGGCCCCCCTGATCGCTATCCGATGCGGGGGCGGACCAGGAGACCCTGCCCGGCCCAGCGCGACGGCACCACCTTGAGCCCCAGCGCCGCGGCCAGTTGCTGACAGCGCATGCCCTCCCGCCCGGCGTCCGACTCCAGCAGGCCCACGATGTGCTGGTAGTCCACTGCCAGCACGGATGCCGCCATGCCCTCGGTCCGGTGCGGCACCGTCGATCCCGCAACCGCCCCCTTCAGCGGAGAATCCGACGCCACGGCGGGCTCCTCGGTCAGCACCTCCGTCACCGTGACCCGGGCATCCACCAGACGCTGAAGAGCACGTTCCGCCTCATCGAGCGCGGCACGCAACCGCGCCACCTCCTCCCGGATCTCCCTCTCCCTGGCCTCCAACAGACCGATCACCGACGGCACCAGGCACCTCCACGACCAGAACGGGCGGACGAAACACACCCATCTCTCCCGCCGCGAACCGAAACCCATGCCCACCCAGCCCGAGCCAAACAATCACGTTCGGAAAGCGGATGACGTCTGAGCGGTGAAGCCGTCTAGCCAGGCCAGACCTGCTCATGGTGGCTGCGTGGCGACATGTCGCAAAGGAGCCCCACACGGTCGATGAGGCCGCTCCCGCACGCGAGCCGACTCTCCGCGCTGATCCGGCACGGTCCAAGGACTGCACGGAGTGCAGGGGCTGGGGAACCGTGGCGACTGATGAGGGCCGCCACCAACTCTGTCCGATGTGCCAGCCGGCCGTGCAGTACACCGTCACAGGCGGCGCCACAGCACTCGGCGGCGCGGAATGACTGCGTCACCCAACCGTGAGACTGAGGTTGGTCGACCGTTTGCGCGACGCCCTGACAGGACCCGGTTCGACAAGCTCGCTGTCCGCTTCCCGGCCACCGTCCACATCACTGCGATCAAGTGGCTATGACCGCACAGCGGTGTCGGCTGGGCGGGCCGGCAGCCAAGTCAAGCCCAACAGCCTCAAGCACCTCCACCGACGGACGTCCGCATCTGTCCGACCTCAAAATGCCGGTCTTCACCGACCCGTCACCCAGCCAGGCACCCGGCACCTCCTGATAGAAGGCATAAATACATGCGGCCGCTAGCTCCGAGCAGTGTTGGCACACGTCGCTGGACAGTCGATAGACACAGAAGTGGTGAGTAGCGGGCAAGTGGGAACTCGGAAGGCGTGTATCACTACTCCCAGAGGAGCGTGTGCCCATGTCAACGGGAACGCTACTGGCGATCATCATCCCGATCGTGGTGGTGCTCGCCCTGGCCGCCGTGGCGGTCTCACTCATGATGCGACGACGCCGTCACCTCCGTGACCGCTTCGGCCCGGAGTACGAACGGACCGTCGAGCAGTCCGACAGCCGCCTCGCCGCCGAGCGCGAGCTCAGGAAGCGCGAGAGGCGGCACGATTCGCTGGACATCAAACCGCTGCCCGCGGCATCGCGTGACCGCTACGCACAGGACTGGAGCAGCGTCCAGCAAGAGTTCGTGGACCGGCCGGAAGACGCGGTACACGATGCGGACCGGCTGGTGACCTCCCTGATGCATGACCGCGGCTACCCGACCGAGGGATTCGATCAGCAGACCAAGGACCTCTCGGTGGAGCACGGGCGCACCCTCGAGCACTACCGCGCCGCGCACGAGGTCGAGACGCTCACCACTCGCAGGCAGGCGACAACCGAGCAGCTGCGCGGTGCCATGGTGCACTACCGCGCACTGTTCGACGAGTTGCTCTCCGACGGCGGCCGGGCCCAGCCCGCCCGGTCCTGACGCCGAACCCGACTTGGCATGGAGGGATGCCATGCACAGCAACGACGACACACGCCGCACCACCGGCGCTCTGACCACCGAGGACCTCGCGCAGCCCTCCGGAACGCCGGGAGAAGCGGAGGAAGCCTCCTCGAGAGCCCCGATCTACCCCGGCGAGGGCACCGCAGCGACCGAGACGCAGAGCAATGCCGACAAGGCCGGCGGGCGGTCCGCCACCACCGGCTCCGACGCCGGAGCCGCTGCAACGGACGTCACAGGCACCCCGGGAAGTCATACCTCCGATGCTTCAGACGATGAGGCTCCGCAGCTCCTGACGGCGGACGAGGACCAGGGCTTCCGCGACCGCTGGCAGGAGATCCAGAACAAGTTTGTGGACGACCCGCGCGAAGCCGTACACGCCGCCGACGCCCTCGTGGCAGACGTCATGCAGACCCTGGCCACCACGTTTGCTCAGCACAAGAAGGACCTGGAGGACCAGTGGGGGCAAGGCCAGCAGGTAAACACGGAGGAGCTACGCAGGGCTCTGCGTCGCTACCGCTCCTTCTTCAACCGGCTGCTCAGCACCTGATACGGCCTTCTTCTCCCGGCCCCGGGCCACAGAACGCGCCGTCACAGCTCACAGACCGGGCACCTCGCAGGGCATCCGGCCATCACGATCTGTACGCCCCGGTCGCCATCACCCACGTCCGAGTCGTCACCCAGTGCGCGTCCGGGTCCACCGCCATTTTGCGGTGGACCGCAGAGAAGCCTGGGCCAGGTCAGCCCCACGGGTCACTGAACCCGGCCTACACACCAAGTCCCCTCCCCCACCGCCACCACACCCCACACGGGGTTGAAAAGCCGATCAGCGCCAGGATGCCTTCGAGCCCGCCCTCACGGCCCCTCGACCGGCCTTTCCCAGGACGATCTCTGGCCGCTTGGCACACACGCTCCTGCCTGGTTCTCTGCGGTGGCCACCCCATGCGAGCGGTGGTGCGCCCCATCCCTCGCATGGATGGAGCGCACCACCTTTGCGGGTGCCAAGGTGTCGCCGGGTTACCGGCTGGGGGCACCCGCAGGCTCGTCAGCGACGGTGGTGGCCGCCGTGCCGGTCATCCCCGCCATGACGGCCACCGCCGTCACGGCCGCCGTCACGGTGGTGGCCCCGGGACTCGTCGTCGACGAACCGGCCCGGTCGTCGCGCAGGGTCGCGGTGTCGTGGTCGTTGTTCCACACGTAGGTACGCCGGTCCTGGTACACGTCGGTGCGGCTGTCGCGGCCGACGCCGGTGTGGACGCGAACAGTCGCGCCGCCGTCCAGGCGGAAGTGGCGGAAGGTGTAGGTGTGGCCATCCTCGTCCGACAGCGTCCAGCCATCCAGGTTCACCGCCCGGCGGGTTCTGTTGGTGATGTCGACCCACTCCTTGTTCAGGGAGCGGTTGGAGCGGTCGTCCCGGCCCGGCGAGTCGTACTGCACGCCGCTGATGACCACCCGGGCACGGTCGGCACGTTGCGGGTGGTGGTCGGCTGCCGACGCCGGCAGCGCCACCGCCCCCACCATCGCGGCCACCACCGCAGCGGCAGCAGTCAGACGACGGGCAGTCACGGAGGAAACGGACATCGAGGTCCCCCTTCATGGTCATACGCACAGCCCCAGCACCGACGGCATAAAGCCGCAGGCCACCCCTGGTGTGTGGTGCGGGTCGGCGGCTGGCTAGGCCGCGCACTCACACAGTGCAGCCCGGTGAAGGCGGTATGAGGGATACGCGATGCCTGTTACTGCTTGCCCATATTCACGTGACTCTTGAATGCAACACCCATCTAACGCCGGAGTGCACAGGATTGACGTTTCATCAGCCCCCAACCGCCTCCCAGCATCGGGAATCCAGCACCAATCCGCCACGGGCGCACCACCCCGCCGCGCTCCGCGCCATCACCCGAAAGTGAGTAACAGCCACTGCCACCGTCCAGGACACGGACCGCACAAAACCGACGCTATGGCGCATCTGACCTGCGGGAAAAACGTGCGATGAGGCCGCAGTGAAGGGCAAGCCGACGCCCAGCGCGAACCCGGCGAGCCGGTCGGTGCTGCCGAAGGCACCCATGTCGCCGCTTGTGGCAGCGAGGAACTCGGCGCCCAGCAGCGGGCCGATACCCGGCATGCTGACGATCACATCGGCGTGCCGGTGCCGGCGAAACCGGCCCTCGATGAGCTTGCCGGTCTCGGCGATCTTCTCGTTGCGGGCCATCACCTCCTTCGCAAGGCTGTGCACGAGCTGGGCCGTGATCTTCTCGCCGGGAACGGCCGTGTGCTGGCCCTCGGCGGCCTGGACAGCCTTTGTGGCGAGCTGGTCGGCGCCGCGGACCTTACGGTTGCGCAGCCAGGTCGCCAGACAGCGGACACCGATGCGCCGAATGGCCGCCGGAGTCTGGTAGCCGGTCAGCAGGACCAGCGGACCGACGTTGCCAAGGTCGAGTTCGCGCTCCAGGCCGGGGAAGATGCAGGTGAGGTGGCCGTGGAGCCGGTTGACGGTCCTTGTGCGGTCGTCGACCATGTCGCGGCGGTGCCCGGTTCTGCACGTCGCCCGCGAGTGGCTGGACCACCGGCGCCGTCACCGGCCGGACACAGCCAACCCGCACCTCCTGATCAGCAAGTTCACCGCCTTGGGCCCCGGCCCGGTCAGCGCGGTCTCCTTGACCGCATCGCTCGCGGCCAAGCAGCCACCCTGGAACAGCTCCGCGTCGACAGGCAGCTCGAAGAAGCCGTCGCCCATGGCCCCGGCCCTCTCCACCTCGCCGAGGTCTTCGGCCTGGACGAAAAGACCGCGATCCGCTACGCGAACTCCGCCCGCGATCTCCTGGAACGGCCCCTGGAGACCACCCCCGCGACTTCACCACGAACCCACGGGTGGACCCCCTGACATCGGGACAACGGACCCGCGGGTTCCCTCTGAAACTCCTTCAGTTTTCGCGAACTCGCGGGGTCCAGGGCCCCGGCAGCACTCGCTGAAGAAACAACGAAGTAGCCCCTGAGCTGCGATGACGCTAGGCTGCGCGGCTACTGGGGACTGGACTGGACATCGGCCCGCGCGTGCCGCTCCCCGGCGGGTCGGGCCGCGAACGCGACGCGGCGGTGGGCCCGGCGGAGCGCGCGGCGGGCCATGTACGGGTGGACGCGGCGCACCACCGCGAAGTAGAGCCGACCGCGCGTGTTGTGCAGCCGTACCGCGGTGGCCAGCGTTACGGAGGAGTCGTCGCCCAGAACCGAGGCGCGGAAATCCAGGTGGGACGCGTCCTCACCGAGCATGAGCTCGTGGTCCTCGGCGCCCCGCTCGGTGAAGGGCAGCACGTGCCGCCAGGGCCCGCGGGTCGCGGGGCATGCCAGGGGCGAGCGGCATACGCCAGGCATCGGTGAAGTCGGGCCGCTCGAAGGCGCCGTGGAGCAGCCGGGCGTTCGCCGGGACCGGCACCCCGGTCGGCCGGACCCACAGGAGCCGGTTGACCAGCAGGGCGCGCCGCGGCCGGCGGGTCGGCGGGTGCTGCAGGGAGCCGAGGGCGGCCCGCTCGGCGTTGTCGAAGATCTCCTCGACCATTGTGTCGTGCACCGGCTCGATCGCCAGCTTGAAGAAGGCGAACTTGCCCATGCTCATGGACACTTCGAGAACGTGGGAGATCCGGCAGCGGTCGGGGCCGAGGGGTTCGACGTCGAGCCGGTGGTAGCCGGTGCCGAGGCCGTCCTCGGTCATGTCGAAGCGGACGGACCGACCGGGTTCGTAGGCGGTGACCCGGTAGCAGACCCTGCCGTGGCCGCCGTCGGCGCCGACGCCGAGGGGGCGGTCGAGGACCATCGCGGGCCAGACCGGGGTGGGGAACAGGGGGTTGTCCGGTGTGGAGAGCCGGTCGACGAGGGCGCCGACAGTCTCGGCCGGGGCGTGGACGATCCGCTCGTGAACGTTGCGTAGCGTGCGCATGCCGCACCTCCATACGGGAGCGTATGTTCAACCGTACGGTAGCGTATGGAAACATGCATGAGCAGCCGGCCCCCCCCAAGCGCCTCACCGCCGACAACTGGGCGGACGCGGCCCTGGCCGCGCTCGCCGAGCGCGGCCTCGCCGGGGTCGCCGTGGAACCGCTCGCGGTCCGCCTGGGCACCAACCGGGACGCGCTCGTCGCGGCGACCCTCGCCCGCTGGGAGGAGTTGTCCACCGAGCGGATCATCCGGGCCATGGACGCCGCCGAGCCCGACCCCGCGGCCCGGCTCAGCGCGCTCCTGCGCGGGGCGACCGCCTCGGCCGCCGAGGACCACCTGGAAGTGCGACTGCTCGCCGCCGCCGACCACGCCGAGGCTGCGGCGGCGCTCGCCCGCGTCACCGAGCGCCGGGTCGGCTACCTCGCCCGCCTCTTCGAACTGCTCGGCTTCCCGCCGTCCGAGGCCCGTCGGCGCGGGGTCCTCGCCTGCACCAGCTACGTGGGCCACGCCCAACTAGCCCACGCCGTACCGGGTTCCGTGCAGGCCGATCCTGCGTACTTGGCGGCCGTGATGGCCGCGCTGCTCAAGCCCTGACCGGCTCAAGCCCTGACCCGGGCCGCCCGGCGGGACTCGTACCGCAGCGCCACGTCCGTCACCAGGGCGCCCAAACCGTCGTGATCATGGCGGCTACCGCCGAAGTGGGCGTCAGTGGGCGAACCTGCGCACCATGAGGTGTGCGACGCCGGTGAGGAGGCCGAGCCCGAGGCCGTAGCCGAGCATGCTGGCGGGCAGCCCCGTCCTTCGCCAGGCCGATGTCGGCGTAGGCGAAGGCAGGGATCAGCACGGCGAAGACGAGCAGCGCGAGTTCAGTGTTGCACCGGCTCGGTGCTCCCACGGAGCTGATCGTGGTCGTATGGGTGGTGCTGCTCATGCTTGGACGGCCCCCTGCCCTACTGATGGGTGCTATCGCACTGCGTGACCAGCTGCTGCTCCTCCTCCGACAGGGTGGGGCCGGGCGTCGGAGTGCTGCCGCTGGTGGCGTTCTGGCTTGCGCCGGCGGCACCCGCGGCGAGCTTCTTGCAGGCATCCGCCTGCAAAGCGAGCTCCCGGACCTTGTCCCTGGCCCTGCCGAGGCTACCGACCGCGATCGTCTCCTCGACCTGCTTCCGCTGGTAGGCGGGGAGGTACTTGAGTTCGATCTCGGGGTGATCCTCGTGCACCTCGTTGAGGCTGATCCACGCCAGGTCCTGGCTGATGCCCTGGTAGAGGGCGATGTGTTCACCCTTGGTGCCGACGTAGTACTGGGTCTGGGTCCAGCCGTAGCCGCCGTACAGCGCGCCGACGACGCCGAGCGCGAGCGTGATGAGCACCGACCGCTTCAGCCATCGCTGCACGGCTCGACGCCGTATCCGGCTGCCTGGGAAAGCTGCTCGTCCCGGGGTTGGAGACCACGGGCGGGAGCGGAGTCGTGTCTGGGATTCTGAAGGGCTGGGTCCGGTGGCTTGCCGGTGGAGCGGGCCCGGGTCGCAGTCGAGCTGCCGTAGTGCCTGGGAGAGGTCGGCGGCGTTCGGGTACCGCTGGGTGGGGTCCTTGTGCAGCAGGGTCAGCACGAGGTCGTCCCAGGCGCGTGGGATGCCCGCCCGCACCGAGCTGGGGGTGGGCGGTTGCTGGGTGAGGTGAGCTGAGAGATAGCCCATCGTGTCGGGGGCTCGGAAGGGCAGCTTGCCTGTGATCAGCTCGAAGAGGAGGCAGCCGAGCGCGTACAGGTCGCTGCGCGGCTCCGGCAGGCCCCGTGCTTGTTCGGGAGCCATGTACGGGGGCGTGCCCACGATGAAGCCGGTCTGGGTGAGTCGGTCCTCGGTCGCGTAGGGGTCGGCTGCCCTCGCGACGCCGAAGTCGAGGACCTTCACGCTGCCGGAAGGCGTGATGAGGATGTTGGAGGGCTTGACGTCCCGGTGCATGATTCCGGCGTTGTGCGCGTCAGCAAGTGCGTCAGATATCTGCGCTCCCCATCGGGCCGCGTCCGGTAAGGTGACGGCGCCTCGGCGCAGCACCGCGTCCAGGCCCTCGCCCCTGACCAGTTCCATCACCAGGAACGGGACCCTGTTGTCCCCCGTGCCGGTCTCGCCGAGATCGTGGATAGTCACGATGTTGGGGTGCTGCAGCTGGGCGGTGATCCGTGCCTCGCGCAGGAACCTGGCGCGTGCCTCGTCGCCGCGGCTTCCGCCACCAGTAAGCAGGGAGATCACTTTGACCGCGACGGGCCGGCCCAGCGTCTCATCCCGGGCCTCCCATACTTGCCCCATTCCACCCTCGCCGAGCTGTCGCACCAACCGGTAACGGCCCCCGAGGAGCTGGTCTCGCACTGCTACGCCTCCCCCGTTTCGAACATTCCTGTCCCTCCTGCTGGCGAACCAGCGTGAGGAGGATCATGGCGCGAGCGCGGCGGCGACACGCCCGCTACCCCGAAATCCGCCAAACGGCAGGGCTGCGCGCCAGGACGGCCACCCTGATCCGGATCAGCTGTCCATCCCCGGCGCGTCCCTGGCCGCGGAGCGGGACCGTCGGCTGCCGCTCGCACAGGGCCTCGTCCGTCCGATGACCTCGACCCGCTGCGGGGCAGGAGCCCAAGGTCGTTGTGGCTTTGTGCACGAGTTACGGGATCTGGCACAGATCTTGGGGAGCGGTCGCGGAGGGTAACTGGGTGTTCGATCACGAGCCCCGGTCGTTCGGTCCGTGTTCTCTCCCCGTAGCCTCCGCGCATGACTGGTGATCCATTCAAGTGCCGGTGTGTCCTCTGCCACGACTACGGCGACCGTGACACAGCAGACCGGGAGCCTCTTCCAACCTGGGCGTGGTGACCGCGAGTTGGACATGTCTGCACAACGATGAAGCTCCTGGTAGACGGGTTCTCGACCAAGATCACCCCTGCCACCAGAAGCTTCCGTGCTTGTCTATCCGTCGTCGATAGATCTGTCCAGCCGCACCCTGCGGTATCTCACCGGGCAACGCGGCGTACGGCGGCGGGAGATCGGCACCCGGTGGCGGCGGCTCGCGGCCGGACGTCAGGCCCTGCTCGTCCTGGCCCATCTGCGATGCGGTGACACCTACGCGCAACTCGCCGCCGGGTTCGGCATCGCGATCGCGACCGTCTACCGCTACGTCCGCGAGAGCGTCGATGTCCTGGCCGCGCTCGCACCGACGCTGGACGAGGCGATGACGACAGCCCGGACGAAGGCGTTCGTCATCCTGGACGGAACCCTGCTACCGATCGACCGGATCACCGCTGACACCCCGTACTACTCCGGGAAACACAAACGGCACGGCATGAACGTCCAGGCCCTCACCGACCCGTTCGGGCGGCTGCCGTGGGCCTCGCCCGCGCTGCCCGGCTCCACACACGATCCGACCGCTGCCCGCACGCACGGCATCATCGATGCCCTGGCGCACGCCGGACTCAAGTGCTGGGCGGACAAGGCGTATCAGGGCGCCAGCCCGCCTGGTCCGTGTCCCGTTCCGGGGCCGTCGACTGAAACGGTGGAAGCGACGGCACAACACCACCCACGCCAAGATCCGCTGCGTCGGCGAGCAGGCCATGGCCGCCCTCAAAGGCTGGCGCCTGCTGCGGAAACTCCGCTGCAGCACCAACCACATCACCGACATCGTCAAGGCCGTCCTCGTCCTTCACCGCACGTCAGCGTGAGGTTGGAAACGGCTCACTGTCCGGACCGCCTCTAAAGCGCTCGCTGAGCGACTCGTCGGATTCTTGGGGAACCCCGCCGGACGACGGTGGGTAAGGAGGTCGAGGGGAATGGGGGGTGGGCACGGAGTTGATTCCTTGTGGAAAGAAAGGTCGCGTCCTACGTGGTGGGGCGGACGTTGAGCCGGTATGGGGCGGGAAACCTGGAGCTGGAACGTGCCGGACAAGCTGTGGGAGATCACCAGGCCGCTGATCCCGGAGCAGCGAGCGCGGCCACAGATGGCGTCCCGCCGGGTGGTGTGACCGATCAAGGCGCCGGAATCCGCAGGTCGGGGATGGTGGCTCCGTCAGACCGGGTGTTCCTCGCCTCAGCAGGGCGCCTCATGGACTGCCGCCTCTTCGGAGATCGTCAGGGGCCTCGTACCGGAACGCGTAATGCTTGATCCCCTACATCGCGACGCGGGACAGGGCCCGGCCACAGGACGGTGGAACGGCGAACGTGCCTGATGAAACGCTCTTCGCTGCTGTCGTTTGGGGGTGGGTAGAGCTGCAAGCCGCAGCTTGACGAGCAAAGTACATCGGATGTCTACACAGCGACCTTCTCGCACTTCCCAATCACGCCCGAGTCCCCTGGGTGTCGCGGGGCGCCGCCCGCCGAATGGTTCTGCGGGCGGCGCGGACCACGGCCAGGGGTTGTCCGGGGAGAGGGCCTGGATATGGACGAGGCCGCGGCCGCTCGGGGAGGGATCAGGCGTTGCGGCAGGTCCAGGGCTGCCAGCCGCGTGCCTGGTAGAGACGGTAGGCGGCGGCGATGTTCTGCGGGGCGTCCAGGGCACGCGACGTGGTGCCGAGGTAAGACTCCAGCGTCCCGCCGTTGTTGAACTGGAACACGCCGAAGTCGCGCGAGCCGTTGTTGTTGCGGCCGACGGCTATCTCGTTGAGGCCGGACTCGCAGCGGGCGACGCGGATCGCCTTGGCTTCCAGGTTGTCGGGAAACGCCTGGCGGATCATCGTCTCGATCTGGGCGGTGGACCGGGTGTTCAGGTTCACCGATCCCGGATTGCCGAGACGGCTTTGGGTGGCCGGGCCCACGACGCCGTCCACGGCCAGGTCGGCACGGCCCTGGAACGCCTCGACGGCGTTGCGGGTGGCCGGACCGAAGGAGCCGTCGACCGTGAGGCGGGCGCCGAGTTGGTCGAGTCTGGTCTGCAGCGCGGACACGCACGACCCGCTCGCGCCCTGGCTGAGTGTGGCCGAGCACAACGCCGACGTCGCCGCGAAGGCCTGCGCCGCGGGCAGCGCCGCGACGCCCGCCGCGGCCAGCAGGCAGACGGCGGCCGTACTCATCGCCGCATGGCGCAGGGTGGTGGGGGGACAGGTGGCCACGCGGTGGCCGGAAGTACTGCGGTTGCCGAACATGCGGGAATTCCTTGGTCGGTGGGGTGGGGGATGACGAGTGCGGGCGTTCAGCAGCCGCAGGTGTAGAAGAGGACGTCCCAGTGGGTGCTCTCGCGGGCGTAGATGTTTCCGGAGCCGGCCCGGTACTGCGGGGCGCCGTCACCCGCCCGCCTGCCGATGTAGGTGAAGGTGCCGGTGATGTAGTTGCTCAGGCACGTGTTCGGGTTGAAGTCGAGCTTGTAGCCGTTCCAGTGGCTGTACGTGCCGGAGGCGTGCCCGGTCTCCGTGCCTCCGGTGATGTTGAGCGCACAGCGGCTGGCGTTCTTCAGCGTGATGGCACCCTGCACCGTCGATAGGTTGATCTGTTCGAAGGACGTGCAGTGGGCGTTGTTGCGGTTGGTGCAGTTGCCGCTGGACGACCAGGTGATTCCCGCGCCGCGGAGACGGTTCGCGGCGTCCGCCTGGCCGAGCTTGGTCACGGCGGCCGAGGAGGCGACGGCCGCCGGCGCGTCGGGTGCGGCCCAGGCAGAGCCGCCGGTGGCCGTGAGTGCGGTCGCGAGGACCGTGCCGCCCAGGGCGGCACCCAGCTTGGTCATCGTGTTCAAGTGCTTCTTCTCCTTGGCTGGTTGATGATGAGTCGGGCTAAGGCTGTTCTCAGGCGACGAGCGCGCCCCAGGTACGGGCGTCCACGACGCCGTCGGCCGGCAGAGACGCGCCGGCCTGGAAGGAGGCCACCGCCGACCGGGTCGCGGGCCCGAAGGCACCGTCGGCCCGCAGTCCGGCGCCGCGCGCGGCCAGTTGGCTCTGCACGGCGCGGACGGCCTCTCCGGAACCGCCCGTGGCGAGCGGCGCGACGAGCTGGTTCCAGGTCTGTTGTCCGGCGACACCGTCCACCCCGGCCTTGACGGCGCCCTGGAAGGCCCGGACGGCGTTCGCGGTGACGCTGCCGTAGCTCCCGTTGACAAGGAGCGCGGATCCGTGCTGACGAAGCAGGTACTGGAGGCTGCGCACGCGCTCCCGGCGAGCGGCAGGGCGGCCGCCCGGTGGCGCCCACGGTCAGCGTGGGCCAGACGGGGGCCACCGCGCTGCCGCCGATGCGGGCGGCGACGTCGGCTCGCAGGCGCTGCAGGCGGGCGTACAGCAGGTCGCCCGGGCAGTCGGTGTCGTTGAAGTCCCGGTGCCCGTAGATCTGGTACGCCCGCAGGCCGTACCGGGTGCAGATGGTGGCGCACAGATCCACGAGGGACGCGCACAGCGCCGAGGGCGGCTGGACGGTGTCGTACGTGCCCTCGTTCTCGATGCCGATGGCGACCGTGTTCTGTGCCGTGGTGTGCGCGCTCTCGACCGTGGCGGCGCCGCCGAGCAGCGTATCCAGGCTGCGGTGCCGGCCCTCCATGACGTGTCCGCCGCGGCTGATGGTGAAGTGCTGGCCGGAGTCGATCCAGCCCCGGCCGAGATGCGAGTCCTGGATCGACCGGGCGAGCGCGAAGGCGTGCGCCTGCGAGTCGTCCTGGACGTTGGGGCTGTCCGTGTGATGCACGATTACCTTGTGCGGGCGCGCGGAGTGCACCGTGACCGGCCGGGAGGGCGGCCGGGCGCCCCAGCGGTCGCAGCCGGAGATCAGCGGCTCCGCCGCGGCCCCCGCGGGTCCGGCGTACGGCACGGCCGCTGCTGAGATCCCTGTACCCAGCACGACCGCGCCGCCCAATAACACCGCCCGTCGGCTCGTTTGCCCGTACGACCGCCCGCCGGAATGCAGGGAACTGCCCACCGTCCTTGCCCCTTTCGCCTCGCCAAGGCCGCCCGCGGGCGACGGAAGAGGACGATGGCACTCCCGGGCGATGCGGCCAATGATCTGCCGGACATCGGGACAGCGGGCTGTTTCACCCCCTCCCACCTGCGGTGACTTGGTGGGCTGGGATGGCAGGTGGGCTGGGGGCTGGGGCGGAGCCGGGATGCGTCCGGCGCGGTTCGCGACTCCGGCCCGGGGGTCAGGGCGTGGCGCTTGGCTCCGGCTTCCCCTTCGGTCCTTTGGACGTGCCGGACTTCGACGCTCCCGCCTGGTAGGCCTTGTCGCACGACGGCCAGGCGCGGAAGTCGTGAGTACGGGCCCACAGACGGTGGGCGGCCTGGATGTTCCACTCGGGGTCGAGCGCCTTGCGGGGCGTGCCGCCCAGCTCCCGCAGGGTGCCGTCGTACAGCTGGAACACCCCCCAGTTCCGCGTCCCGTTGGTGTTGCCCAGGCTGTACAGCGGGTCCAGGTTCGAGGCGCACTTGGCGATGCCGCCGGCGCGGTCCGCGTCTTCGGTGAACACCTCGCGGACCCGCCGGTCGACCCTTTCGGGCGACCACGGATGCGCCTTGACACGGCCGGAGTAGAGGGCGCGTTTGGTCCCGTCGTCGACCACTCCGTTGGGCTCCAGCCCGGCGAGGAGCTGGAAGACGACGACGCGCATCTGCGTGAAGGGCCCGAAGGCACCGTCGACGTCGAGGTCGAGTCCGGCCTGCTTGAGGAGGAGTTGGAGCTCACGGACGCAGGTGTCCTGATGGCCCATGGCGACGAACCGGCACTTGGCCGACAGCAGCGGACGGTTCGGCGAGTCGGCGTCGGCCGGACGTCCGCCGGTGAGCAGAACGGTGCCCGCCACCGTCGCGCCGACGACGAGCAGGCAACCGACGAGGACCGGCCATCGGCGCAGATGCCGCAGCCGGAGACGGAACGGCACCCGCGCCGGCTCGGATCCCAGGGCGACCGAACTTGCCGTGCTGGTCGCCAACTCGGCAGCCGAGACAGGAGAGTTAACTGCTGAGCCCGCCGACTCGACCTCGATGCCGGGCAACGTGACCGACATCTCCGCCAACTCGGTGTCGGCGGTGGCGGAAGTCTGTGCCGGAATCGGAGTCGGCCCCGCAGCCGAGGGGGTACCCGGGGCCGGTTCGGCCCGTGGCGCCCCGCGTCTTCGGCTGGCGTCGACGAGCACCCAGAGCCGGTGCAGCTCCAGGAGTTCCCGGGGGTCGGCCCCGCAGGCCTTGCCGAACCGGGCGATGGGGTCGAAGTCGTTGGGCACGCCGACGCCCGAACAGTAGCGTTGCAAGGCTGAACCGCTCACCCCCGACCGGCGTGCCAGTGCCTCATAGCTGCAGTCCGCCCGGCTCTTGAGCGTCTGCAGCAGATCCGTGAACTCCCGCGCGTAGGGGGACCCGGCCGCCCGTAACTCCGACACGCACGTACCTCCACTGGTCGGCGCCGTATCACAGCGGAGTCCACGGTGCCCCAACCAGCTTGGTGCGTCCACCAGTTCGAGGTGTTACCCCTGGTAGGCCACACGTGTCACACTGTGCCGCTCTCCCACCACCAGGACTGCGCGCCGTAGGCGTACTCGACCCGGCTGTCCACGTGCTGCCAGGAGTGGGTGTAGGCCTCAAGGCCGGAGAAGCCGCAAGTCTCGGCCAGACGGTAGACGCTGCGGGTGGCGAGCCCGGCGACGACGGTGTCGGCGGCGACGCCGTACAGGTGCATGGAGTTGGGGCGGCCCCCGACCGAGGCGTTGTGGGCCTTGCTGCGAAAGCCCGAGTCGATGGTGACGGCCCGGTCGCCGGCCTTCTTGCGCAGCGCTTCGAGCTTGTACATCAGGCGGCGGACGTTCTCCCGGACGGTCGCCGCGTCGACGTTCCCGCCGGAGAAGCCGGCGCCGTCCTTGCTCTGGAACTCCGCCCAGTCGAAGTGCGCGGTGGAACCGTCCGCGCTCTCCAGCGCGTTGAGCGCGGACTGCGTACGGGCGCCGACGACGCCGTCCGCCGTCAGGCCGTACGCCCTCTGGAACCGCTGTACCGCCGCCTCCGTCCCGGCGCCGAACGCCCCGTCCACGGCCACGCAGGCGTGCTGGGCCGAGTCGGCGGCCCAACCGGCGACCCGGATCTGCAACTCCCTGACGGCGGCACCGGACGCCCCGCCTCGCAGTCCGGTGGGCCACGAGTAGGCGGCGGCACGGGTGGCGCCGGCCAGCCCGGCCGCCGCGGCGAAGACGGCCGTCGCGGCGGTGCCGCCCAGTCCGAGCACGGTTCGGCGGGTGACGGATCTGCTCACGTTGCACTCCTCATCGGTCGGTTCGTTCGGTGCATCGATTCGCCGATCGACCGGTCGACTCCCGTTGCCCGTCATGTGCCGGTCGACCGCTGGGACGGAGTCATTGTCGGAACGGCTGCCGCGAGCCGCACCGGAGACCGGAGGAGCGGAGCAGGGGGATGCCGAACCGTCCATGACCTGGGGTGGTGCAGCGGGGTGGGACGGGAGGAGGGATGCCGAGCGGGACTGGCGCCGCCTCCCATGAGCAGCGGCAGACGGGTCGGGCTGTACGCCGGGTCCATCCGAGGCACCTTTCTGACCAGCGCTTTATGGGCCGGGCCACCCTCGCGCGTGTGCTGCGCGACCGCACCGCGACGACACCAGGGCCTCCCGGCAATGCTCGGTTCGATTCGCGTCCCCGAGCTACCGAGAGGCCCTGACTTCACGCGCACACCGCGGGAGATCACCCCGGCGGGAAACCTGTTCGACCTGCACGTTCCATGAGCGGTTGAGATACGGCTTCTAAACCAAATGAAACGGGCAACCGAGAATCAAACTCTCATTCAGTGGCTGGCCACCGTCGCCTGGCGTGCGGCCGGGGCCGCTTCGCGTCGGTTGTCGGTGCTGAGTGCGTGCAAGATCTCCTCCACGCTCTGCTTGGCGTCGCCGAAGAGCATGCTGCTGTTGTCGCGGAAGAAGAGGGGGTTCTGCACGCCTGCGTAGCCGGAGGCCATGGAGCGCTTGAAGACGATGACCTGCTCGGCTTCCCAAACTCGCAGCACCGGCATACCGGCGATCGGGCTGCCCGGGTCCTCGGTCGCGGCGGGGTTCACGGTGTCGTTCGCGCCGATGACCAGCACGACCGAGGTGTCGGTGAAGTCGTCGTTGATCTCGTCCATCTCCAGGACGATGTCGTAGGGCACCTTCGCCTCGGCCAGCAGCACGTTCATGTGCCCGGGCAGGCGCCCGGCGACGGGGTGGACGCCGAAGCGGACCTCGACACCCCGCTCGCGCAGTTGCCGCGTCAGCTCCGCGACCGGGTGCTGGGCCTGGGCGACGGCCATGCCGTAGCCGGGCGTAATGATCACCGAGCGGGCCTGAGCCAGTATCTCGGCCGCCTCCACGACTCGCACCTCGCGGTGCTCGCCGTGGGCCTCCTCACGGCCGGACGGCGCCTCGATGCCGAAACCGCCCGCGATGACGGAGATGAAGGACCGATTCATCGCCTTGCACATGATGTACGACAGGTAGGCGCCGGAGGAACCCACCAATGCGCCGGTGACGATGAGCAGGTTGTTGTCGAGCAGGAACCCGGCCGCGGCCGCCGCCCAACCCGAGTAACTGTTCAGCATGGACACGACGACCGGCATGTCCCCGCCGCCGATCGAGGCGACCAGGTGCCAGCCGAGCGCCAGCGCCAGCACGGTCACCGCGATCATCAGGGGCAGGTTCGGGCTGATCGTGAACCAGACGGTCAGTGCGACGAACGCCGCGAGCGCGCCGAGGTTCAGCGCGTTCTTGCCCGGCAGCATCAGCGGACTGGACTTGATGCGCGCCGAGAGCTTCAGGAACGCGACGATCGAGCCGGTGAAGGTGACCGCGCCGATGAAGATGCCGATAAAGACCTCGGCGTGGTGGATGCCCAGCAGGTCGGCGCCGATCCGGTTCTGCGCCGTGCCATGGGACTCCACCTCCAGGTAGCTGTTCCAGCCCACCAGCACCGCGGCAAGGCCAACGAAGCTGTGCAGCATCGCGATCAGTTCCGGCATCTGCGTCATCTCGACGCGGCGGGCCCGCCACAGGCCCGTCGCCGCGCCGAGCGCCATCGCCAGCACGATCAGGGCGACTGCCCCGGCGGTGATGCTCTGCGCCGCCACCACGATGGTGGCGACCAGTGCGAGGGCCATGCCGGCGATGCCGTAGACGACGCCGGCGCGGGACGTGCGGTGCTGGGACAGGCCGGCCAGGCTGAGGATGAACAACAGGGCGGCGACCAGGTCGGCAGCGTGTGAAGCCGTCAGAGAGGTCATCTCGGCTCAGCCTTTCGAGAACATGGACAGCATGCGGCGGGTAACGGCGAAACCTCCGAAAATGTTGACACTCGTCAGCAGGATCGCCACGAAGGACAGCGAGGTGACGATCCAGCTCTCGTGCCCGATCTGCAGCAAGGCGCCGATCACGACGATCCCGGAGATTGCGTTGGTCACCGACATCAGCGGGGTGTGCAGCGCATGGTGCACCTTGCCGATGACGTAATAGCCGATCACCACCGCCAGCGCGAACACGGTGAAGTTGCCCGCGAGTTGCGCGGGAGCGAAGGCCACCAGCAAAAACATCGCGAGCATCCCGAGCCCGATCAGGCCGAAGCGCCACGCAGGCGTCAGCTTCGACTGCTTCGGTTCGGGCGCTTCGGTTGCGGCCGCGGGCTGAGCGGCGGGCGCGGCCGATACCGCGACGGGCGGCGGCGGCCAGGTGACGTCACCGTCGCGCACCACGGTCACCGCCCGCTGCACAACGTCGTCGAAATCGACCGTCAACTGCCCGTCCTTGCCGGGAGTGAGCAGCTTCAGCAGGTTCACCAGGTTGGTGCCGAACAGCTGCGACGCCTGGGCCGGGAGCCGGGAGGCCAGGTCGGTGTAGCCGATGATGGTGACGCCGTTTTCGGTCACCACCGTCCGCCCCGGCACGGTGCCCTCGACGTTGCCGCCCATCGCGGCGGCCATGTCGACGACGACGCTGCCTGGCTTCATGACGGCCACGTCCTCGGCCGTCAGCAGGCGCGGCGCCGGCCGGCCCGGGATCAGCGCGGTGGTGATCACGATGTCCACGTCCTCGGCCTGCTCGCGGTAGAGCTCGGCCGCGGCACGGTCGTAGTCGGCGGAGGTCGCCTTCGCATAGCCGTCGGTACTCGCCTCCCGAGCGGCTTCCACCGGCAGGTACTCGCCGCCCAGCGACTTCACCTGGTCAGCGACCTCCGGCCGCGGGTCGGTGGCGCGCACGATCGCGCCGAGACTCGAAGCGGCGCCGATCGCCGCGAGACCGGCCACACCCGCGCCTGCCACCAGCACCTTCGCCGGCGGCACCTTGCCCGCCGCGGTGACCTGGCCGGTGAAGAACCGTCCGAAGATGTGCGCGGCCTCGATGACCGCGCGGTAGCCGGCGATGTTCGCCATCGAGGACAGCACGTCCATCGACTGCGCCCGCGAGATGCGCGGCACCGCGTCCAGCGCCAGGGCGGTCACCCCGGCGTCGGCGAGCGCCTGAAGCAGCTCGGGTTTTTGCGCCGGGGTCAGCAGGGCGACCACGGTCGCGCCCTTTCGCAACCGGCAGATTTCCGCGTCGGAGGGGGCGTTCACCTTCAGGACGACATCCGCGTCCCAGGCCTCGCCGATCCCCGCGCCGGCATCGGCGTACACCTGGTCACCGAAGCCGGAGGCCTCACCGGCCCCGGACTCGACGACGACCTCGTAGCCGAGGCCCAGCAGCAGTCGTACCGTCGCCGGGGTCGCCGCGACCCGCGTCTCCCCGGAGACGGACTCGGCCACTACGCCGATGCGCCGGGGAGGATGGTGTGAGGGTTCTTGAGCAGACATGTCCTGTATCTCTCGTCAGAGGAAGGTGCGAAAGGGAAATCTGCGCGCGGGGAAGTTACGACGTCCTCCCCCGTGATCGCTGGAACCTAACCCGTCAGACGGGTGCGGGCCAACGCGAGCGGACGGTGACGTGCTTCACCTTGCGGTACCGGCCGAGAACGATCGGACAGTGCGGGACCACACAAGGAGGCCCCGAGCAGTCTGGGCCACTCCGCCCCGCCGCGGCCCCCGATCTGACTGCTGGTCCGCGGCTCAGGAGTGTCAGGAACGCTCACAGAACACGTGAGGGGCGGGCAGTTCATCGGGCGCGGCCATGCGCTCAACGCCCGCGTGGACCGGTCCAGCCGACCCCGCGGGCGCAGGGTTGGCACTCGATGGCGCCACCGGCGTCGACCGGCGTGATCACCGGCAGCCTTGGGAGCGTCAGGTCGCAGTGTCCCGCCCCGGACAAGGGTGGTGCGCCGCAATGAACTCGCCGATCAGGACAGCGATCGCCGCAGGTCCTCGCTTCGGAACGTCCGGCAGGACCGAAGTGTCGCCGACGCGGTGCTGGCGGTGGTCAGCCTTCTTTGGGTAGGACAACGCATTGACCGTGGTCATCGACACTTCCCCATCATACCTACTGGTCGGTACGCTGCGGCGAGCCGTACACGACAGGAGTCGCGATGTCCGTGACCAACCGCCAGATCCGTCTGGCAGCCCGCCCGGTGGGCGTAGTGAAGCCCGAAGACTGGGAGCACTGCTCCGGACCCCTCGAGGAACCCGGCCCCGGCCGTTTCGCGGGCCGCACACGCGTCATCTCCCTTGGCCCGGCGATGAGCGGTTGGCTGGACGACCGCCCCTCCTACCTGCCGCCCGTGGAAATCGGCGAGGTGATGCGCGCCGGATCGGTCATCGAGGTCACCGCTTCCAACCATCCCGATTTCCAGCCGGGCGATCACGTGGTCGGCACCTTCGGCGTCCAGGAGTACGTGGTCTCCGACGGGAGAGGCACCATGAAGATCGACACCTCACTCGCCCCGCCCTCGACATGCCTCGGCGCGCTGGGCATGCCCGGCATGACCGCCTACTTCGGCCTGCTCGACGTCGGGGCCCTGCAGGACGGCGAGACCGTCGTGGTGTCGGGCGCGGCCGGAGCCGTGGGCACCATTGCCGGTCAGATCGCGAAGGCCAAGGGCTGCTGGGTCGTCGGCATCGCCGGAGGGCCCCGGAAGCGCGCCATGCTCACCGGCGAACTGGGATTCGACGCGACGATCGACTACCGCACCGAGGACGTTGGGAAGGCGCTGCGCCGACATGCCCCCAACGGCATCGACGTCTACTTCGACGACGTGGGAGGTGACATCCTCGACGCCGCCCGCACTCGGCCGGCGATGCACGCGCGCGTCGTGGTCTGCGGTGCGATCAGCCAGTACAACAACGCCACGCCGGTCAAGGGCCCCTCCAACTACCTCTCGCTGCTGGTGCGCCGCGCCCGCATGGAGGGAATTGTCGTATTCGACTACGCCAGGCGCTACGCGCAGGCGGCGCAGGACATCTCGGCCCGGATCGGCGCCGGCCTCATCAAGGTCAAAGAGCACGTGGTCAGCGGAAGCCCGGACGACTTCCCTGAGGCGTTGCAGATGCTCTTCCGTGGAGAGAACGTCGGCAACCTGGAGCTTGCATGACCGCGATGAGGATCGCCGACCGAGACGAGTTTCCGCCGCCCGCCGGGGACAGGGTCCGCAAGTTCGACCTGGCTGTACGGGTCGCCGACGGGAGTGGGAAGGCATGACCTTCGTCTCCCCTGTTCGAAAGCTCCTGGTCGCCAACCGCGGAGAGATCGCCTGCCGTGTCTTCAGAGCAGGCCGGGCCCTGGGGATCGCGACAGTGGGCGTACGCTCCGCCGACGACGAGGCATCCCTGCACGTTCGGCGTTGTGACGAGCTCCAGGTGCTGGCGGGCACCGGTCCCACCGCCTACCTGGACATTGACGCGGTGGTGGAGGCTGCCGTCGTTTCAGGGGCGGACGCGCTCCACCCGGGATACGGGTTCCTGTCCGAGAGCCCGGAGCTCGCCCGGGCCTGCCAGGACGCCGGTCTCCTGATGGTCGGCCCCGCTGCCGAGACCCTGGACCTCTTCGGGGACAAGGCACGCGCGCGCGGTT
Organism: Streptomyces sp. NPDC001406; assembly: GCF_042895285.1. Taxonomy (NCBI): domain Bacteria; kingdom Bacillati; phylum Actinomycetota; class Actinomycetes; order Kitasatosporales; family Streptomycetaceae; genus Streptomyces; species Streptomyces sp. NPDC001406. Next base: position 104,739 of record NZ_JBIAWG010000024.1, on the reverse strand, counting down.
TGGCCGCGGATACCGGCGTACCGGTGCTGCCGGGTACCCACCGCCCGACCGAGATCTCCGAGATGCTGTCCTTCTGGGACCGTGAGGCGGACGAGCTGGGCTCCGATGCAGCCGTCGTCATCAAGGCCGTGTCCGGCGGCGGTGGCCGCGGTGTGCGCGTGGCGCGCAGCCGGGCCGAGGTTGAGCGGGCGTTCACGGAGTGCGCCGGCGAGGCCCGTCGGGCTTTCAGAAACGGTGACTTGTACATCGAGCGTTTTCTCTGCCTCGCCCATCACGTCGAGGTGCAACTCGTCGGCGACCACCACGGGCGGGTCGCTCATCTGTGGGACCGGGACTGCAGCATCCAGCGGCGCCACCAGAAGCTGATCGAAACGGCCCCGAGCAGGGTCCTGGCCGGCGAGGCGCGCTCGCGGATGTTGGAGGCGGCCGTGCGCCTCGGTGCAGCGGCCGGCGTCGTCGGCGTGGCCACCGTCGAGTTCCTCGCCCAGCCGGACGGCAGCTTCTACTTCATCGAGACCAATCCCCGGCTGCAGGTCGAGCACACCGTCACCGAGGCGGTGCTCGGCGTCGACCTGGTCGCCCTCCAACTGCAGCTTGCCGGGGGCGCGTCCTTGTCGGACCTGCGGCTGGAGCAGCCCGACGTGCCGGCCCCGCGGGGCCACGCCGTCCAGGTCCGGATCAATGCGGAGGAGATGCGCCCCGGCGGCGAGGTCGTCCCCTCCACGGGCACACTCACCGAGTTTGAAACGGCGACGGGCGCCGGTGTGCGTGTCGAGGCGGCGGGCTACCGCGGTCTCACCCTCAACCCTCGCTACGACTCCCTGCTGGCAAAGGTGGTGGCCCACGCCCCCGATGCCGGGGCAGCCGTCAGGCTCGCCTCCCATGCTCTTGCCGAGAGCCGCATCGAAGGTGTCCGGACCAACTTGGCGCTCCAGCGGGCCGTCCTCGCGCACCCAGACTTCGCCGGCGGCATCTGCGACACCGCCTGGGTCGAGCGGAACGCCGCGGCGCTGCTGCAACAAGCCGCCGAGCTCGCCCCGTTGTCCCCTCCACCGCCGGCCGATACCGCCTTGGGCGGGGACGAAAGTGACCTGCCCGGCGACCACGCCGTCCGCGCGCCCCTGGGCGGTGTGGTCATCGCGGTCGAGGTGACCGCGGGACAGGCGGTGGCGCGCGGCGACGCGCTGTTCACCGTCGAGGCCATGAAGATGCAGTATCCGGTCCAGGCGCCCGCAGCGGGCGTGGTCACCGCCGTCGCGGTCACGCCCGGCGAAACGGTGACCGAGGGCAAAATCCTTGTCGGCCTCGAACTGACCGTGGACGCAGCCGAGGAGGCGGACGACGACGGCACATCCGTCGATCTCAATCACCTCCGACCCGATCTGGAAGCCCTACTGGCGCTACGGCACGGCCGACTCGACGAGGCCCGACCGGAAGCCGTCGCCAAACGGCGCCGGCGTGGGCAACGCACCGCCCGGGAGAACATCGCCGCCGTCACCGACGACGGCCTGCTCGTCGAGTACGGCGGTTTCGCGGTCGCCGCTCAGCGCAACCGACGTGAACTGGCCGACCTGGAGGCCAAGTCCCCGGCGGACGGCATCGTCACCGGCCTTGGACGTGTCAACGGCGATGTCTTCGCCGAGGACCGCTCGACCTGCGCCGTGCTGGCCTACGACTACACCGTGATGGCCGGCACTCAGGGCTACTACAACCACCGCAAGACCGACCGCCTGCTGGAGATCGCTCATCAGCAACGGCATCCGGTGATCTTCTTCGCGGAGGGCGGAGGCGGAAGGCCCAATGACAGCGACGTGCCGGTCGTGGCGGGGCTTCACTTGACGACGTTCGTCGCCATGGGCCGGCTGAGCGGTACGGTCCCCACCGTCGGCATCGCGGCCGGGAGGTGTTTCGCCGGCAACGCCGCCCTGCTGGGCACCTGCGACGTCGTCATCGCCACGGAAGACTCCACGATCGGCATGGGCGGCCCTGCGATGATCGAGGGCGGCGGCCTCGGCACCTTCACGCCCGAAGAAGTCGGCCCGATCACGGTACAGAGCCGCAACGGCGTGGTGGACCTGGCCGTCACGGACGAAGCCGAGGCAGCGACGGTAGCCCGCCGGTACCTGAGTTACTTCCAGGGAGACCTGCCGACGTTCGAGATACCCGATCAAAGAGCACTGCGCCACGTCGTTCCCGAGAACCGCAAGCACGTCTACGACGTGCGGAAGGTCCTCGCCGGATTGTTCGACAGCCACTCGGTCCTGGAACTGCGCGCGGGATTCGGCACGGCAGCCGTCACCGCACTCGCTCGTCTCGACGGCAAGCCGGTCGGCGTCATCGCCAACCAGCCGTCGGCGGGCGGCGGCGCCATCGACACCCCGGCCGCGGACAAGATCGCCCGGTTCCTCCAGCTCTGCGACGCCTACTCACTGCCCGTCGTGTCCTTGTGCGACACCCCGGGATTCATGGTCGGGCCGGAGTCCGAGAAACAGGCAGCCGTACGGCACTTCTCGCGTCTTTTCGTCCTCGGCGGCAACATGACGGTGCCCATCGTCACGGTCGTCCTCCGCAAGGCGTACGGGCTGGGCGCCATGGCCATGGCGGCCGGCGGCTTCCACAACACCGCGATAACCGTCAGCTGGCCGACCGGTGAGTTCGGCGGCATGGGCATCGAGGGCGCCGTACGGCTCGGCGCACGAGACTTCCTCGCGGCCATCAGCGACCCGACAGAACGGCAACGCCAGTTTGAAGGGCTCGTCGCCCTCGGCTACGAGCAGGGCAGCGCGGTCAACACCGCACGCCACCTGGAGATCGACGACGTGATCGACCCGGCCGAGACCCGAACAGTCATCGCCGCCGCCCTCCTCGCCAGGCCCGCACCGCCGCGCGACCAATGGACCAACAGTAGGCGCCGCCCCGGTATTGATACCTGGTGAAGTCCCTCTCGCGGATCAGCGGTGCGGCGCTTGGCCATTGCTGTGCTGCGCCGCTGATCCATCCGGCTCGAGAGCGGCAAGGGGAAGGCTACCGATCTGGTGTTCGGCCACGCCCACTTCACCGGAGACCAGCGCCCACCGCTCACCTTGATGGTCCAGGAGCCGTACGTGTCGCCGTCCTCGACTACCCGCGGAGGGATCCGCACCAGCTCCTCGTCGACCTCCACGCCGCCGGCGTCACCTACCCCGACGTCCTCCGGGCCCAGGGCGAGTACCAGATCAAGCCGAACCCACCGTTCGTGCCCGGCTCCGAAATGGCCGGCACCGTCATCACCGCCCCCGAAGGCTCCGGTTTCAGATTCGGCGACCGCGTCGCCCCCTTCCCCGGCCTCGGCGGTTTCGCACAGAAGGTCGCCGCCGACGCCGCGGTCGTCTTTCCCTGCCCGCACATCTGTCCTGCGCGGCTGAAGCCGGGATTCCGATGCGGGTGGTGGTCGTCGGGGCCACCGGAAACGTTGGCACCAGCGTTGTCCAGACACTCGGCTCGGACTCTCGGATCGACTTGATTCTGGGGCTGGCCCGCCGCCTTCCGCAGTGGTCTCCAGCGAAGACCCGATGGACGAGCGTGGACATCGCGGACGACAGCACCGACCTGGCCGGTCTCTTCGCCGGCGCCGACGCCGTTGTCCACTTGGCGTGGCTGTTCCAGCCTACGCATCACCCCGCGACGACTTGGCGCCCGAACGTGCAGGGCAGCATCCGGGTGTTCGAAGCCGTGGCCGCGGCGGCCGTTCCCGCGCTGGTCTACGCGTCCTTCGTGGGGGCCTACTCCCCCGGTCCCAAGGATCGTGCCTGGACGAGTCCTGGCCCACCGACGGTTGGCCCGAGGCGACGCTCTGCCGAGAGAAGGCCTACGTCGAACGCGTCCTGGACACCTTCGAACTCCAGCACCCCGAGGCCCGGGTGGTACGGATGCGGCCGGGCTTCATGTTCAAGCGGGAAGCCGCGTGCGAGCAGCACCGCTTGTTCCGGGGCCAGCTGGTGCCCAAACGTCTGACCCGCCCGGAGCGCATGCCTGCGATCCCTGCCATCCCGGGAATGCGGTATCAGGCCCTGCACACCGACGACGCGGCCGAGGCTTTCCGGCAGGCCACCGTGCGCACGGTGCACGGAGCCTTCAACCTGGCCGCCGTGCGGTCCGGGTTCGGGCGCAAGGCTCTGCCGATGTTCTGGACGATGTTGTGGCCGATGGCCGGACCCCGCCGCGTCCGCATCACCGACGCACTCTTCGCCAGGGCCCCGCCCGGGTCGCTCGCCATGACGTCCGCCCGTCATACGCCCTCGGGGCCGCGCGCTTCCATCTCGCAGTGCGCGCCCGTGGCTCGGGCCGCGAGCTCCAGCTTGAGTAGGTGATGAGCCATCGACTCTCCTGCGGCTGCGCACTCCGGGGCACCCGGGGCATGGGCGAAGAACCGCAGCCCGGTCGGCGAGACCTTCGCCCGGACCCGGTGCCGGCTTTCGGCACATGCCAAGGGCGCGGGCAGCCTCACCCGCCAGACGTCCGCCCACGCATGCCCACACCCGAGATCCGGCAGATGAGCGAAGACCGTTCCCCACTGATCGTGTACGGCACGGAACGCCATGAGGTGCCCCCTCATGGTCAGCGTGCAACCCGAACGGGCCCCACGACACCCGCAGTTCCTCACGCTCCAATCCGTTCCTTCCCTCCACTGCGCCGGTGATCCGGCGGACAGCGGCGCGGGCCGCCCGCATGGTGGTCCGGCCAGGGGGACGAGGTGTTCGCGGAGCTGCGAGCGCCAGATAGCACGTCGCGCGGCGGTCCGCGAAGTGGTGTGGGGAGGCTGCGTCCGCCGGTGTCTCGATCTTCGCCAGCCAATCGGTGCTACGCCCGACCAGGCCAGCCGGCACCTCTTGCGTGCGGCCACGGCGCTTCCGGTAGAACGCGATGCGCTCACCGGTGCTGAGGTGATCTCCAAGACCGCGCATGGGACGTTGCCTCCGGCTGCTGAGTAGGGGCGTCATTCGCGGTACCGACGTGACGGAGAATGGTAAGCAGGCTCAGCTCGTACCGCCATAACCAGCATGTAGCACTGGAGAGGAGGGGACCCGGACGGATTGTCCGGGCCCAAGGAATCCGCTTCAGGTGTCCGGGGTGTCCGGTCACAGACGGCTGCAACACCACGCGTGTTGCAGCCCGTCGGCGAAGCCGACCTCTCCCACTGGGCGTAGGAGTCGGAGGCGACCCAGTGGTGACCGACGGCACGTACCAGCTCCCAGCATGCGGAGTGCCGTCGGCACGCCCGATCAGCGCCCGCGCAAATCGACCACGCTGAGCAGGCCGCGCTTGCCGAACGCCCTCACCACGTGCCCCGCCTCTCCGGTCACCGTCACCCTTGCCCGCTGAACTAGCAGGTCTGGCCCGCCGCTATGGGGGAAAGCGACGGGCCAGGCATACCCAAGGTGCCACACCCCTGCACCATGCGCACCGCCCCCGGCGCAGTCTGAAAGCGGGCGGCATGGGCCCGTGTCCGGCTGCTCGAAGCCACCTGGTGCCGTAAGCAGCCGAACGGATGGCGAAGGAAACGCGCCTTCGACCTGGACTTCTTTGCTGGCATAGGGGAAAGAGGGCACCGAAACGGGGAGGTCACTCGGCCGGGCTGGGGTTCATGGTGCGTGCTCGGCGGAACGGCCAGGCGAGGGTGGCGTGGAATCGGCGCGGGTCGGGGTAGGCAGCGGGGTCGTCGAGCCCGAGACGTTCGGGCACTCGGTCAGGCTCGTACACGAAGGTGCGGAAGACGATGTCCCAGACCGCCAGCACCGAGCTGTAGTTGACCCGTTCTCCCGCGCCGTGGTGCCAGCGGTGGGTCTCGGCGCCGATCAGGAGATAGTTGAGCGGCCCGGTGCGGATATCGGAATTGACGTGGCTGATCGTCTGCTGAAGATTCAGTACCACCAGGGCCAGGAACGCAGCATCCGGGCTGGCGCCGCTGAACCGGAACACCAGCAGGGAGATCACGAACCGGGAGACCAGCAGGTCGATCGGGTGAAAGACCGGGTGCATGAGCACGTAGAGCTGGGACGGCGCGTGGTGCACTCCGTGGGCCCGCCACAGCCGCGGGAGGGTGTGCGCGGCCCGGTGGTAGCCGTACCAGAGCAGGTCCAGAGCGAGCAGCACGACCAGGGCCTGGACGAGGAGCGGCAGGCGGGCGACCGGTCCGAAGCCGCCGTCCGGGACGAAGCGGGCCGCGACCAGGGAAACGCCCATCGTCGCCACCTGCTCGATTGCGAAGGCCAGGCCGATGAACGGCAGGTCGCGGCCGACGAGGCTGTCCCGGGTCATCCGCCAGCGGTCCAGGAGCGGGTTGACGCGCTCCACGGTGAAGGCTGCGGCGACGGTGCCGATGGTCAGTAGAGCGAGGACGGCGTCCTGCGATATCGCCAGACGATGGGTGACGGCGGCCCAGACCACAACGGCCGTTACTGTCGCGAGCAAGGGGTAGGTACCGTAGGTCAGACCCGGTCGTGCCGGGGTTTTGAGTTCCATGCAGCCAACTTCGCAGCCGAACCGGGAGGCGGGCTTTCCCGTGGGCGTACCCCTCTTGCCTTCTCGCGCATCCGCAGTCCAGGACACCGAAAGCCCAGGCGGCACCGCCCTGATGGAGACGGAACTACGGGCATACGCGCTCAGACAGGGCGCCCATCCGGACGTTTCCCCGGCGGATGACCATGCGCGGGCGGACTGGCTCGTACCGCTGTGGGAGGCACTGGGGCAGGGCGGCGTGGAGCACCCCGGGCTGGCGTTCGCGGCGTCGTCCGATACCACCGCGCTCGGCGGAGTGCTGGCGCCGATCCTCGCCAACAGCCCGGACGTCGGCGCGATGTTGGACAGCCTGGGGCGCTTCCACCCCCTCATCGGCCACAACGAGCTGGTCGTCCGACGGTGCCCCGGCGGCGATGGGGCGGCTTCGGTATCGGTGAGTCTGCGGGACCTCGACGGTGGCGCGGCGCACCCGGACACCGTGGACGCCTGTTTCGCGATGCTGTGTGCCATCGCTCGCCGGCTCGCCGGGGAGGGCGTGGCGCCGGACCGGGTGCTGCTGAGGAGGCCCGAGCCGGCTCGGCCGCAGGCATACCACCGTGCGCTGGGCCCGGTGGCGTTCGGGCAGCCGACGGATGCCTGCGTGTTCGGGGCGGGTGCGCTGCGCGCGCAGGTGCGGCACGCCGATCCGGTGGTGCTGGCGATGCTCGCTCCCTATGCGCAGCGGCAGCTCTCGTTGAACCGCGCGCCGTGGTCGTCGAAGGTGCGGGCGGTTCTGCAGAAGGGTTCGGGAGCGGCCGACCCACCCCGGCTCGCGGACGTGGCGCGGACGATGGCGGTCGGCCGCCGCACCCTCCAGTTGCGTCTCCAGGAGGAGGGGTTCTCCTTCTCCGCCCTGGTCGAGGCCGAGCAGCGAGAGCAGGCGCTGGCCCTGCTGGCGGAACCAGAACCGGCCGGACTGCCCATGACCGCCATCGCAGCGCGGGTGGGTTTCGCCACCCCGGCCGCGTTCACGCGTGCCGTTCGAAGGTGGACGGGCATGCCCCCATCGGCGTACCGGCGGGCTGCGTACAACGATCGCGAGCACGCCGACATGACTGGCCCGAACAAGGCGGGCAGCGCCAGTCTGCACGCGGAAGCGGGAGCGGCAGGTCACAGCCGTGCTCCCCAACCAGGCGATGATCCTCGGGACCGCCCGGCCGCACCACTTCCGCACCAGTGAGGGCGGTATCCCACGGGCAACTGGGGACCGCAGATTCCGACGCGATCAGCAACTTCGGGTCGGCCAGGTCGTTGCCGAAGGCCTTGCGCCGGTCAGCGGTCCAGGTGTCGGCACCGGAGCGCCAGGCCTCGGCGAGCGGGACCATGTGGTCGATCGTGGCCTGGGCGACATCGGTGACGGTGGTGTCGTCGTAAACGGAGTACCAGGAGCCGGACGCGGGCTGGCAGCCATCCGGCTTGTCCTGGACGTCCTTGCCGTCCCGGGCGAGAACCGCCTGGCCGGTGGTGCCGCCGCCTGGCTGAGAGGTCGTTTTCTCCCGTTGTTTCATCCCGTAATGCGGAGTTGATCCGATGATGTCGGGTCGCGCCAGGAGATGGTGGCTTCGCCCGTGAGGCGGCGGGCCATCATGTCGGTCATGTCCAGGTGGATCATGGCTTCGGAGCGGGCTGGGAGATCTCGTAGTCGCGGGCCAGGCGGCGGTGGAGCATCAGCCAGCCGTAGGTCCGCTCGACCGCCCACCGCTTCGGTATCGGGGTGAATCCCCTGTTTGCGACCCATGCATGCCAAGTGCCGGCTCTCGGGTTCCGGGTGGAGCGGGTCCCCCCGGGGCCTGGGGAGTGTGGTGATCGGTCCGTTGAATGGCCCGATCGTGACAACGAGCGTCATTGCGTGGACAACTGCGGTCGCCTAGTGGGGTTTTGGGGCCAGATGAGGTGGCCGGCCCGTTTGTTGCGGTGGCGCTTCTAGGCTAGGGGCGCGGCTTCCATGACCGGGCTTCCTCCGCATGGCCTTGCTCATGCGGTACTGCCTAAGGAGATGGCTGGGCATGGAAGACCAATGGCCCGCGCACCTGGAGAACTGTCGAGTGGCCTGCCCGGATGGGGAACTCGACCTGGCCACGGCCCTGGACTTCGCCACCCTGTTGCGCGGGACGGCCCCCGCGGCTGGCGCCGACTGGCTGATCGTCGACCTCCGCCAGGTGACCTTTATGGACTGCAGTCCCCTGCACGACCTGTGCAGGGCTTGGAACCGAACCCGGGCCACAGGCCGATGGACGCGGGTGGTCTATGACCAGGCTCCCATAGGCCGCCTGCTGCGCTTGACGTCCCTGCAGGAGCGGTTCCCCCGGTATGCCAACATCGATGAAGCCTGGCGTGAGCGCGGTGTGGGAGTCGGCGCCTGATCAAAGCCGTTGGCTCAGGCGGCTTGTGGATCACGTAGCCATGGGCGATGTCGCGGCGTTCGGCGGGGCGGGCCTTGTGGCGGGTGAGGCGGCGGGTCATGAGGGTGATGGCGGCCCTGAACCTTCCCCTTGATCGTGGACACCTGGAGACTGGGGCATGAGGTTCCAGAGGAAGTAGCACCAGGTGGGAAGCAAGTACACGAAGCGGTACACCGCGGAGTTCAAACGGGACGCCATCGCACTCGTCGACTCCACGGGCCGGACAGTCACCGCGGTCGCCCGGGAACTCGGCATCAGCCCGGAGTCCTTGCGTGGTTGGTACCGCCAGGCCAAGGCCGACCGGGGCGAGGGCCAGCCAGGCGAGCTCACGGCTGCGGAACGCGAGGAGCTCAAGCGGCTACGCAGGCAGAGCGCCGAACAGGCCAAGACGATTGAGGTGCTGCGAAAAGCCGCGGTCTTCTTCGCGAAGGAGATCTCGGCAGTCCCCGGACCGGGCCGCGCAGCCGACCGGCTGCCGGCCGGGGCGAGGGCGGGCGGGAACGTCGAAGGGTCCGACAATTTTGCCGGACCCTTCGGCTCTCGTAGCGGGGACAGGATTTGAACCTGCGACCTCTGGGTTATGAGCCCAGCGAGCTACCGAGCTGCTCCACCCCGCGTCGGTCCGGCCACTCTACACAGCACAGCCGATGGGGGCGAAACCGTTTTCAGCCGGGGACGATGTTCTGGGCCTGCGGTTCCTTATGTTCTGTCTCTGGGGTATCTGCTGACCGACCACGCCATGAGGCCACGGCGCGGGTGGGACCGTCCGGGCCGCCAGGGCGGTGCACCTCGTCTACCTGGAGGTCGCTGCGGGTCGCCATCAGTGGACGACAGCCCAGCCTGGTCCGAGGATGTCGATGCTGACGGTGGCTGATGTTGTTGTGGTACTTCGCCGTGCGGTCAGTCGGTTCGAGGTGCCAGCCCGGTGCGGTACGCATACGCGACTGCCTGGCCTCGATCGATCACTCCGATCTTGGCAAAGATGTGGTTGATGTGGGTCTTCACGGTCACCATGCTGATGCCTAGGTGGGCCGCGATCTCTTCGTTGCGCAACCCGTCGGCCATCGCCGAGAGCACCTCCACCTCGCGGGATGTGAGCCGGTCGTGCGGTCTGGGGTTGTGGCCGCTGTCGTCGCCGCCGAGGGCGACGGCGACGACCCGGCCCTGGACTGTTGGCGCGAGGGCTGTGCCGCCGGTGACGACGGTGTTCAGGGCGGCGACGATCTCCTCGACGGTCGCGTCCTTGGTCAGATAGCCGCGCGCGCCGGCGCGCAGAGCTGCGAACAGCGACCGGTCGTCGGGGTAGGTGGTCAGAGCGAGGACGGCTACGTCCGGGTGAGCCTCGACGATACGCCGCGTGGCTTCGATGCCGTCCATACGGGGCATACGCAGGTCCATCAGGACGATGTCGGGGCGCAGGCTCTGGGTGAACGCGAGCGCCCCGTGCCCGTCCGCAGCGCTGCCCACGACCTCGACACCGGATGCCCGTTCGAGCAGCATGACCAGTCCCTCGCGCACCAGCTCCTGGTCGTCGACGACCAGTACGCGCACGCTCATCGCGCCACCGGAAGGGTCAGCCGCACGAGAAAGCCGGTGGCGGTCGGACCGGCGACGAGCGTTCCGCCGGATGCGGCGACCCGTTCCCGCAGTCCGGTCAGCCCCTGACCGCCGCTGGGCAGCTTTGGGCGTGGCTGCCGCCGCTTCCCCTCGATGTCTTCCACGGTGGCGAGCACCTGCCCCTCCTGCACCGTGACCTCGACATGAACCCGCTCCGCCGTGCTGTGCCGCACGGTGTTGGTCAGCGCCTCCTGCACGGTGCGGTACAGCGCGAGGGCCGCATCCTGGTCCAGCGCGGGCGCCGGATCAGGCAGGACAATCTCGCAGGGCAAGCCGGAGGTCATCGCGAAGTCCTTCGCCAGCTGATGCACCTGTGCCCAGTCGGGGCCGCCGCCGCGCAATGCGCTGAGCACCGTCTGCGTCTCATGCATCGAGGCCCGGGCGACCTCGACACTGCGGTCGAGCATCCCGCGAAGCCGCGGCACATCGACCGGGTCGTCCTCCAGCAGGGAGCGCGCTGCCATCAGCTGGACCAGCAGCGCGCTGGCGGTGTGCGCCACCACGTCGTGGATGTCCCCGGCGATCCGAGTGCGCTCACCGAGTACGGCCTCCCTGGTCTCCGCGGCACGCGCGGCCGCAGACGACACTTCCAGCCGTCGCCGCGTCGCCCGCTCGCGCATGACCGTCCGGCTCAGTGCCACCACGAGGTAGGCACACACCGGTGACAGCGCCACCGCAGGGAAGAAACCGGCGACAACAAGCCCCAGCCCGACCGCGACTGCCAGCGGAGCACCGAACCGGGGCGAGAGCAGGCCGGCGGCGGCCGCCGCCAGGCAGCCCAGCAACACCACCACCATGCCCACCTCGCTCATCGAGTCCAGCTACCTTCCCCGTCGCGCGCCGTGCCGCCACCGCGACCAGGCCGACATACCAGTCCCCCTCGCCCCCGGGGCCGGACAGCTTCGCCCCTTGCGTACCAGCCATAGCCCGCGCCACGTCAACGCCACCCAGACCAGGGTAATGACCGAACCGGCGAGCCAGACATGCTCACGCAGGAACACACCCGCGGCGGTACCGCCCAGTGCAGCGCCCAGCAGCGCCAACGTCAACGGCAGGTGGCACGGGCAGATGGCGAAGGCACCGATGACCGTGGCCAGTCCCCGTCGCTCGCGACGCCGTACCGCTGTCACCTCCGCGACGCCCGGGCCGGCAACACCCCCGGCCACCGGCCGGGGCGCGGGCAGTGTCGCACCCGGCATCGCCGCCGGGTCCACCGAGGCAGGCGGACGCTCAGCGGTCGGCGCGCTCATCGGCGCCCCCCGCCCGAGCGCCGCCGCGACCGGGTGACGTAGGCCACCAGCCCCGCCAGCCCGACAGCCACCGCGAGACATGCGTAGATCATGGAATTCCCTTCGTCGAGAAGATCAGACAGCGACCACCCTGCTGACCGCGGGAGTTCCACGCATGAGCGCCTGGACGGAGATACGCCGGCGGTCTCCACCCCAGGGTGGAGACCGCCGGATTCCCATTCGACATCCACCCCGAGCCTTGCCGCCAGGCGCCTGATCCGCTTGCGCCGCCAACCGGCACTTCATCGGGTATCGACAACGCCGAACCCTGTCACCCCGACGGACGACACCAGCAGAGCCGAGGCCACTCCGATCCTTGACCGTATTGAAGGGCCAGCCCACGCGGGCTCCCACACCGCTTCCACTGCCGCCAGTGGCGTGGCCGAGCACGTCATGGCCCAGCTGGAAGACCCCGCCGGCTGGAGAAGGCCCGGGCGGATCTGTCGCGGTTGGAGATCACGCGGGAGACCGTCGCGCAAGTGCGGGCAGAGTTGTCGGCCGCGAAGGTAGCGCCGGAAGGACACCGCGATCCTCGCCGGACACGCCGACCGCGCCGCCACCGAGATGACGCGCAGGCCGCGGCCCAGCACCTGTCCGCCGACCGCCGCGACGCCGTCACCACCTGCCACCGGTACCTCACCAGCCACCTCGACCAACTCCACTACGACACTGCCCTCGCAGTCGGCTGGCCGATCGCCACCGGCGCCGTCGAAGGCGCCTGCCGCCACCTGATCGCCGACCGCCTCGACATCACCGGCGCCCGCTGTGGACTCGATGGCGCCGAAGCGTCCTCCAACTCCGCGCACTGATCACAAACGGCGACTTCGAGGGCTACTGGACCTTCCACGCGGCCCGTGAACATCAACGCCTCTAACCCAGCCCTGACCAGCAGAACTTCAGCCTCACTGCTTGATCCCAACCGTCACTTCAGAGGATCCGCACCCAACACCGTTGCACTGGTAGGTGGTTGCGGTCGGATTGCAGCCCAGCGCGCCGTCGGCGTCGGGCGAGCGCGATGGGTGAGGCGTCAGTGCTCCAGGCGGCGATCGCCTTGGCCGGGGCGGCGCTGTAGTCGGTTATGCGCTGGGGCAGCCGGGGGCTGGCGTCGCCGAGGATGGTGCGGTGGGGGACGTTGGCCAGCACGATCCGCACGTTCGGGTTTCTTCATCACCGGACCCGGTGAACGCCACGTCGCCAACTACTTCGGCGACTTCATCCCGCGCTCTTGCGACTGAATATCCGACCATCTCGGCGCGCAGGCGCGCTGACGTCCGCAGCGCGCAGCGCGCACCGCCCTGCCGCCAGTTGACATACATAGTTTGCTATGGACTAATCGAAGCAGCAGTAGCGACGTCGGAGGTGGACCATGACCACGAAGCCCGAAGGCTCCAGCCCGCCGGTCGGTCGGCTGCCCCGGGAGGCGTCACTGGGATACCAGGTCAACCATCTCGCGCGGCTTCTGGAGCGGGCCCTGCGGCTGCGCATCGAGGAGCACGGGGTCGTGCCGGGGCAGTTCGCCCAGCTGCTCGCGCTGTACGAGCAGGAGGGGCTCACCCAGCGTGAACTGTGCGAGCGCGTCCAGATCGAGCAGCCGACCATGGCCAACACCCTGCAGCGGATGGAGCGCGACGGACTGATCCACCGCGTTCCCGATCCGCACGACAGACGCCAGGCGAAGGTGCTGCTGAGCGACCGTGCCCGCGAACTCCAGGACCCCCTGGTCGCCGCCGCCCGCGACGTCAATGGCCTGGCGACCCGCGGGCTGGACGTGGCCGAGGTCACCCTGCTGCTGAGCATGATCGCGCGAGCCATCGAGAACCTGGAGTCGAGCGGGCGCTCCTGAACCCAAAAGCTCAACCCAGGACGGGGAGAAGTCCATGAGGAACCGAGTGCACGCCATTGCCGGGGTTCTCGCACTGACGCTGATCAGTCTCTTCTTCACGGCATCGGCCGTGGTCGAGATCTTCGGCGACCACCACGCCTTACGGGCGGTCAAGACCGCCATCATCTTCGCGCTGTTCGTCCTGGTGCCGTGCATGGCGGTCACCGGTGGCACCGGTCGGCTCCTGAGCGCGCGGCGCCGGCGTGCCCCCCTGATCCGGCGCAAACAGCGGCGTATGGCAGCGGCCGCGGCGATCGGGCTGCTGGTCCTCGTCCCGTGCGCCCTCGCCCTGCGGGTCTTCGCCGCCGACGGCCGCTTCGACACGGTGTTCGCGGTCGTCCAAGCCGTCGAATTCCTCGGCGGCGCCGTCAACATCACGCTCCTGAGCCTCAACGTCCGCGACGGCAGACTCCTCACCGCAGCCGCCCTCCGGCGCGACCGGCACGCCGCACCCGACGCAGCGCAGCCGTAGTCCACGCAGCCTTACCGGATCCGGAAGTCCTCAACACCGTGGTGCCGTGGAACACCCGCTACCTGGACGCCGCCGTCACGGTGCCGTAGTAGTTGGCCTTGAAGGCGTTGGTGTTCAGCCGGATCGACTGTCGGCTGTCCTTCTTCGACTTGTACCGGGCGGTCCCACCGGGCAACGTTTGCCCTTGAGGCCGTCGAAGAAGTTCCGACAGGCGGTGTCCAGGTCCCGGAGGGACTGTTGCAGGTCCACTGCGGACACCTCGGCCAGCCAGGCCCGCTCCGGGGTCCGCTTGGCCTCGGTGATGTGCGTCTTGGACAGCTCAGCAGACGACACGTACGGGCGCCCGGCCGCGTGAGCTTGCTTCCGGGCGCGCAGGGAGTCGTTGCCACACCACGCGGGGCGCACCCGAACGCCTGGGCCAGCGCGCGGCGCTGAACCGCCAGTGCGTCTGTGACAACGACTCCGGCGCAAACACGCCGGAGTCGCCCTTCCGGGCAGCTGCACGTGAGAGTGAGCCAACCCACGATCCACGCTACTGCGGCTGGTGCGGCTCGCGCTTTTCCCGTGCATCGCATCAACTGCGCTCCGCCTGGTCGAACAGGTCCAAGGCATCCTCGCGGAGCGCCGGCAGGCTTCGCCGAGACCCATCCGGCACCGCGTGACGCAGCACGCGGCCCCACATGGACACGTACTGGCGCCACAGCGGCCCGCTCTCATACGTGATCCCGTACCGGGCGCAGATCTCGCGCACCCGTGGCGCGAGTTCGGCGTAGCGATTGCTGGGCAGGTCGGGGAAGACGTGGTGTTCGATCTGGTGGCTCAGGTTGCCGGTGAGGACGTGGAGAAGGAAACCGCCCTCAATATTCGCCGAACCCTGGATCTGGCGCAGGTACCACTGGCCGCGGGTCTCGCTGTCCAGCTGCTTCTCCTCGTACGAGAAGGTCTGGACGTCGCCGGGAAAGTGGCCGCAGAAGATCACGGTGTGCGCCCAGATGTTGCGAAGCCCGTTCGCGATGACGTTGCCGACCAGGCAGGGCAGCGCGGACGGGCCCGCGAGCAGGGGGAAGAGGACGTAGTCCTTGGCCGCCTGGCGCACGGCCTTGCGAGCCAAGCCGGCCAGGTCGCCCAGGAAGGCCCGCACGCTCTTGCGGCCGGACGGCACGCAGTCCGCCTCCAGGTCGTAGAGGGCGATTCCCCACTCGAAGACGGGGGCGAGCAGAGCGGTGTAGAGCGGCTGGAGGAGGTGGCCCGGATGCCAGCGCTGGTCCGGGCTCATGCGCAGGATCGTGTACCCGAGATCCCGGTCGAGACCGACGACGTTGGTGTAGGTGTGGTGCAGGTGGTTGTGGGTGTGTTTCCAGGCGTCGGCGGGGGTGATGAAGTCCCACTCCCAGGTGGTCGAGTGGATCGCCGGGTCTCCCATCCAGTCCCACTGGCCGTGCAGGATGTTGTGGCCCAGCTCCATGTTCTCCAGGATCTTGGCAGTGGTCAGCATCGCGGTGCCCGCGAACCAGGCGGGCGGAAAGAGGGATACGGCGAGGGCGGCGCGGCCGCCGGTCTCCAGGCCGCGCTGGGCGGCGATCACCGTGCGGATGTAGCGGGCGTCCTCGGCGCCGCGCGCCGCGACGACTTCGGCGCGGATCCGGTCAAGCTCCTCGCCGAGCAGCTCCGTGTGGTCTTCGGGCGACTCAAAGGGCGTCACAGGTACAGCAGTTGTGGACATCGCAGGCTCCTTGAGGGGCCTAGAGAGCGAGGGCGAGCGGACCTGCCGCACCATTGACGCAGGTCTGGATCAACTCGCTTGGTTCACCGTGCAGTTCACCGGTCCGCAGATCGCGGACACGGCCGTGGACCAGCGGGACGAGGCAGCCGAAGCAGATCCCCCGACGGCAGCCGTACGGCATCGCCACACCCGCCGCTTCGCCGGTCTCCAGGAGGGGGACGGCCGCGGCCGAGTCGGCCTCGACGCCGCTGTGCTCGAACCGGACCCGGCCGCCGGCCGTGCCGGCGCCCGGCGACAGCACGGGGGTTGGCCGGAAACGCTCCACGCGGAGCCGTTCACCGACGCCGGCCGCCGCCCAGTGCCGCTCCATCGCGTCGAGCAGCCCGTTCGGACCGCAGGCCCAGGTCTCCCGGTCGTACCAGTCCGGACAGAGCACGCCCATGATCTCCGGGACCAGCCGGCCTGCGGTACGGGTGTACCGCGCGTGGACCCTCAGCCAGGGCAACCGGGCTGCCAGCCCGGCCAGTTCGGCACGGAAGAGGAACTCGTCCGGGCAGGGTGCGCTGTGCAGGAGTACGACGTCGGGGGCGGGCCCGGAGAAGCGGCGGCCCGCAAGGGCGCGCAGCATCCCCGCCACCGGGGTGATGCCGCTGCCCGCCGTCACCATCAGTATCCGCGGCGGCAGCGGATCGGCCGGTAGCGTGAACTCCCCCTGCGCCGGGCCGAGTCGGAGCATCGCACCGGGACGCGTCCGGTGCACGAGGTGTGGGGAGACCCGACCCCTGGGATCCTCCTTGACCGTGATCGTCAGTGTCCGGCCTGGTGCCTCGGGGGGTGAGGTGATCGAGTACGTACGCCAGTGCCGTACGCCGTCGATCTCCACCCCCACCGGCAGGTACTGCCCGGCCCGGTGCCCCGCCCAGCCGCGCCCGGGACGGATCTCCAGCGTGGCGGCCCCGGCGCACTCCGGCCGCACGGCGACCACCCGGCCCGCGGGATGGCGGGCGGACAGCAGCGGGTCGATCAGGGCCAGGTAGTCGTCCGGGGCGAGGGGACTTACCAGAGCGCCCACCAGAGCACTGGTGATCCGGCCCGCCGCCGTCGGCACACGGCCGCCGCCCCACTCGGCGAGCCTGTCGGCAAGACCAACAAGAGCGGCGAACGGGCCGGCCGACGTACCGGAGACGGCCGACGGCATCGACAGGGTCGGTGCGCGCGGAACTGTCATGGGATGAAACCCTTCTCTCACCACAGGGCACACGCAGGGGCCGGGCGCGTCGGGCACGTCATCTCGCCGGCTCGTCGGGCGCATCACCGCATCACGTACTCGGGACCGCCTCGGCCACGTGCATCGGCCCCCCGGGGTGACGGGCCGCAGCCGGCATGCCGCCAGAGAACCACAACGACACGACGGGCGGCGGACACGGAACCAGATTCCGCCACCCCACACGCCCCGCCGCCCACTCCTGCCTGCAGCGAACTACGAGGAACTTCGGGCCCACGACCCCGCCCAGCCGGCACCCGCGTGGCTGGCTGGGGCGGTCCGTGCGCCTTCCGCCTTGATCGTGGACACCTCGACACTGGATTTTGAGTCCAGGGAGAGGAGTCCCAGGTGGGCACCTACAAGTACCCGGCGGAGTTCCGGGCTGACGCGGTCGAGCTCGTACGCTCGCCGGACCGACCGGTCTCGCAGACAGCGGCCGGGCTCGGGGTGAATCATGAGAGGCTCAGGCAGTGGGTGAAGACCGCGGAGAAGACCGCTCATCCCGAGGCTGCCGCAGGGTCGGCCAAGGACGCGGAGATCGCCGCGTTGCGCACCGCGCCAAGCAGTTGATCTTGAATGGTGGAGGACCCCGGCGAGCGTGCCTCGGTATCGTGCTGGGGCAGACGTCGATGTCGGTGAGCCGGTGGCAGGTCTGGGAGGCTCTGCGTGCAGGTCATTGAGCGGGCCGCGCGTCGCCGCGGCTCGGCCCCGGGCGGCGGTGCCGGCCTATGCCGGCGGCCTCGTTCGCTGGCGCCCGGCGTCCTGATCAGGCTGAGGTCTGCGACTGCGACTCGCCGCCTCGGGTGCGCAGTTGCTCGTTGATGCGCTGGGCTTCTTCGAGCTGGTCTTCGAGGATGATGATGCGGCAGGCAGCCTCTATGGGGGTGCCCTGGTCGACAAGTTCGCGGGCACGGGCGGCGATGCGCAGCTGGTAGCGGGAGTAGCGGCGGTGGCCGCCTTCGGAGCGCAGGGGAGTGATCAGGCGGTGTTCACCAAGGGAGCGGAGGAAGGCGGGGGTGGTGCCGAGCATCTCGGCGGCCCGGCCCATGGTGTAGGCGGGGTAGTCGTCGTCGTCGAGAGGGGTGACGGGGCGGGTACTGCGAGGGGGCATAGACCTCTTCTTCCAGGGGACGCGTCGGGGGGCCCGGGTGCCGTGCTGGCACCCGGGCCCCGAGCTTTCAACACCATCTACCGGCGACTGCGCCGGCCTTCTCTTTCCGCAGGTTCCGCCTGGGAGGGCGGGGCTGCGGGGATCGCGGATGCGTGACCGGGGACCACCTTCCAATCCGGGGCCTGCGGTACCCGAGCGGACTTCTCCTCGCCCGGGCGATCCTGATGGCGTCTGCTCCTCACCTTCGGTTACTCGGCTGTACTGCTGGATACCACGGGTACTGCTCGCAGCCCCTGTGGGGCTGCGTCCTGCTTGACCTGCATGCACGGCAGTTCGTCTCTGCCGCACCCTGTTCGACTTCCTGGGTACAAGGAAAACTGTACCCCTGGGACGAGTCAATGTCTACCGTCGCCATGACAGGTTTTCTTCATGGTCGAGATTTGGAGTTCTGCCGCAACTACACACGGAAGAGTTCTGCCACGGGTTGGATCCCGGCCCAGCGGAGCAGGAAGAACAACCGCGGCAGTCGTCGCTGACGCAAGGATGGGGGCACGGGCATTCGGTGAGCCTGGTGGCGCAACCGATCCGGGGCGCCAGCAGGTACCCATGCATCCACCGCCGCCCAACGTGGGTACCCGCCGGTGGTGCGGTGCGCGGCCGCTGCTGACGCCACTGGTTGATTGCAATGTATTGCAACAGATCAGGCGAAACCTCTCACCCGATCTACTGGCCGCGCCACGACCGAACAGCAACCGAAGGCACGGGACATAGGGCGCGACAGCCTCACCCGGACCGCTCGCTCGAGCGTGCTCGCCGTGAAGCGCGCGATCCGCCGCGATCTGTCCCTCGGCTCTGCCGAGCAGGACTGACCCCGGCGGACACGCACCGCGTCAGCAGGTCACGACAGCGGCGGGTAGGCGTTCTGCATGAGCTGCTGAAACTGGGCGGAGAACCAGTGTCCGGCCAAGGGCGCGTTCGACAGCGCGCCCGTGGGGTTGTTGCCGTTGCGGGCGTTGCCGCCATAGGTGGGGTCGCACATCCGGTCGAAGCCCTTGCCCTCGTCGTTGGAGACGGCGGAGCTGGACCCGTCCGACTCCCCCGGGGTCTTGACCCATACGTAGGCGTCGATACCGGCGGCGGGAGCCGCGGTCGGCCGTTGGCCGAGTCCGGCACCGCTCTGGTTGCACCAGTTGCCGGCGTGGATGCGCCGGTCGATGCGACTGCCGTTGACGTAGTCGTCGACGGAGGTCTGTGGACCTGGCCCGGTCGGCCGGGCGGAGCCGCCCCAGCCGTTGCGGGAGGTGTCGATCAGCATACCGAGGCCGGGGTTGAAGCCGTCCGCGACGAGCTTGTCGCGCAGCGCCTGGGCGTAGGACTGCTCGTCCGCGTACTGGTTCCAGTCCAGCCACTTCGACTGGCGCACGGTCTGCCCGTTCACGGCGTCGGTGACCTTGAAGTACGGCTCCCTGGTGGGGCTGTAGTTCGCGGTGTTGACGATGAAGCCGGCCACGTCGTTCACGCTCGCGCCGTTCGTCGTCGCAACGTTGTGGAACTCCTGCACCGCAGGACCGAGGTTGCTGTCCCAGCCGAGCCAGCCGTGGTGGGCGGCGTCGATGTAGTTGTAGACGTTCGGGATGGCGCCCAGCTTGTCGAGGGCGTAGCCGACGCCCTTCTCGTAGTTGCCGTTGGACTTCATGGTCACGCAGGCGTCGGTGGTGGTGTTGGTGCCGTCGGCGTTGGTGACCAGGTTGGGCAGCGAGTCCGGTTCGATGACGGTGACGATCCGCAGGCCCGCGTACTTGGGGTCGGACAGGATCGACGCGATGGGGTCGATGTACTGGGACTTGTACTTGTCGATGTCGGTGGGGCCGAGTTCGCCGTTGGAGGCGAGGGCGGCGCAGTCGCGGACGGGGAGGTCGTAGACGACGAGCTGGACGACGAGGTCGCCGGAGCCCTTCTGCTTCAGGGCCTCGTCGAGGTGGGCGCGCAGGCCCATGCCGCCGCCCACGCCGTTGATGGCGGCGATGCGGTCGAGCCAGACGGCGGTGGGCTGGTCGGCGATGCGGCTGCCGCCCGGTTCGGCGGCGGCCTTGGCCGACCACTCGGGGTTCACGTACACCTTGGCGCCGGTGTAGGGATTGTCGAGGCGGCTGCCGGTGTCGCCACCGCCACCGCCGCCTCCACCACCGGTGCCTCCGCCAGTGCCGCCGCTGTTTTCGACGTTGCAGGTGACGCCGTCGAGCGTGAACGTGGCGGGCACGCTGTTGGCGCCGCTGTAGGAGCCGTTGAAGCCGAAGCTGACCGAGCCACTGCTCGCAAGGGCGGCGGTGAAGCTGGTGTCCCACTGGCTCAACGCAGTTCGACGCCGTACGCGGTGGGTGTGCCGTCGTAGGCGGAGATCAGGGAGGGCCCGGAGGAGCAGTCCCAGGTGTTCCAGGTCCACCCAGGTAGGACAGGTTGTGGTCGTCGAACCACTTCATGACCTGGTCGACGAAGGAGCGCGAGCAGGTGTTCTCGCCGACTTCCCCGGCGATCAGCGGTACCTGGGCGGCGACCGGGGCGAGGGTGGAGTTCCAGCAGCTGGCGCTCACGCAGGCGTTGAAGTTGTAGACGTGGTACGCGGCGGTGAGATTGCCCGTAGGGTCGGTGGGCTTGTACGTCAGCCACTGGCTGAGATCGTTGGAGTAGGCGAGCCCGCCGGCCATGACGACGTTCTTCGCGCCGGCTCCGCGTACGGCGTCGACCAGATCCTGCACGCCGGCGACCTCGTAGGAGATCCCCGGGGAGCTGCCACCGTCCCGCCAGCACTTCCAGGCGTCCGTCGCGCTGGAGGTCGCCCGGTCCGGGTAGGGCTCGTTGAACAGGTCGAACACCACCGCCTGGTCGTCCTTGGCGCCCTGCACCAGGCGACGGTCGAAAACCAGCTCCTGCGCCGGCAGCTGGCAGAACGTACGGCCGTACTCCGCCTGCAGCCCACACAGCATCGGCCCGGGACCATGGGCGGCACCCCACCGTGAGGTCCTCGAGGGTGGTGACCGGGCGTGCTAGGCGTGATCAGCGGCTTCAGCCGACTCGGTCGGCCCGGGAGGCCGTATTGTCCCTGCAAACGCTCATGATCACCATGGCCGCTTCCATGCGGGCAGGCACTCCGGTAGCCCCCGGACCTGCACGAACCGATCAGTGATCAAGAACTACAGCTGCCCTGAGAGACGTTTTCCGTACAGCGGGTTTGCGGTCGTCGGAAGACGGGGCGAGGATTTTGTTAGGGCGGAACGGCCGGGGCAATCCTTGATGCCGGCGCCATCGGATGCGTGCCGCGACCTTCGGACCGTGACGCTCACCGGCAGTAAGCACAGCGAAGGCACTGCCGTGGCGAAGGAGATCGAACATACGGGTGCTCAGCCGGGCGTCGGCCGGGGCGATAGGGGGTTGTCCAGCTAGGTCACCTGACGGAAGGTAACCGCCCGCCGCATGGCTGCATGCCCGCGTGGATGGTCGCTGTGGGGCGGGAGGCAGATCGGAAGGAGTCTGCCCATGCGGATCACCGTGGACCTGAATAGGTGTCAGGGATACGCACAATGCGTGTATTTGGCGCACGAGGTCTTCAGATTGACTGGCCAGGAGGCGCTCACCTACGAGCCGAACCCCGATGACGAGCGGCGCCTGCAGGTTGAGCGAGCCGCTGCGGCGTGTCCGGTGCAGGCGATCGTGATCGACCGCTTGGACGGCGCGGAAGGGAGCGCGACGCCATGAGCGTGCCGGCAACGGTCGCAGAGCTGGTGCGCGAGTTCAGAGCCAACGGCCGGATCGTCATCGTCGGTGCGTCCCTGGCCGGACTGCGGGCCGCCGAAGCCCTGCGTGAGGAGGGCTTCACCGGGTTTCTGACCATCATCGGGGACGAGCCGTACGAGCCCTACGACCGTCCCCCGCTGTCCAAGCAGGTGCTCAAAGGCTGGGTGCCGGCCGACCACACCAAGCTGCCCCGCCTGCGAGAAGTGAATGCGGAGTGGCGGCTCGGAGTGGCCGCCACCGGGTTGGACCGGGCCGCCAAGCAGGTGCGCCTGGCCGACGGCGAGCAGATCCCGTACGACCGGTTGCTGATCGCCACGGGCACCCGGGCGCGACAGTGGCCGAACCCGGACGAAGCCACCCTGGACGGGGTCTACACGCTGCGCTCGCGTGATGATGCCGCCCAGCTGCAAAAGGCGCTGGCCACTCCGCCGTCGCGGGTCATGGTCATCGGCGCCGGGTTCATCGGCTCGGAGGTGGCCTCCATCTGCCGGGAACTCGATCTCCCGGTGACCGTCGTCGAGCGGGGCTCGGCGCCGCTGGTCGGCGCGCTCGGCGGGGTGATCGGTGAGATCGCCGCGGAAATGCAGCTCGACCACGGTGTGGACCTGCGCTGCGGGCTGGGCGTGTCGTCACTGGAGGGCGACTCCGGCGGACACGTGCGGCGTGCTCATCTCTCGGACGGGACCACCATCGAGACCGACGTGGTGGTGGCCTCGCTGGGGTCGATCCGCAACGTGGAATGGCTGGAAGGCGCCGGGCTGGCGTCCGGTTTCTGGGGCGTTGGTTGCGACGCCGGCGGTCGCGCGTTCGACATCAACGGCGTGGTCACCGACAGCATCTACGTGGCAGGGGACGTGGCGCGCGCGCCCCATGTGCTGTATGAGTACCAGTTCCTCGCGATGGAGCACTGGGACAATGCCGTTCTCGGCGCCGAGGTCGCGGCCCACAACATGGTGAACCTCGAGCCTCACTATCGCCCGCATCTGTTGCTGCCCGGCTTCTGGTCCGGTCAGTTCGGCGTCAACATCAAGTCCGTCGGTGTGCCTCCGTTCGGCGACGAGATCGTCTTCACGCAGGGGTCCGTCAAGGAGCGCCACTTCGCCGCCGCCTACGGTCGCCGGGGCCGCATCGTCGCCGCCGTCACTTTCGATCACGGCAAGTGGCTGGAGTACTACGGGAAGTTGATCGAACAATCGGGTCCGTTCCCGCCTCCACCGCCGGGCTGGGACCAGCCCTCCGAGGCGAAGCCGATCCCGGCCGAGTTCCCGCCACCCGGCGTCCCGACGGCGATCCCCGACGTCGTCCTGACCGGCCACGACCCGAGCGAGCGGAGGGCCGAGTTCCGGTCTCGCCCTCGGTGACGCGCCCACCGGGTCGGGCGTGCAAGCGGACAGCATCGACAGGAAGAAGGAGGGGAGCCTCGTGGTCGAGGAAACACCCTGGCAGCAGGCCCTCCGCTACGCCAACCGCGCCAATCCGTACCCGTTCTACGAGGAACTCCGCAGGACACCGGTAGCGCGGCAGCCGGACGGTACCTACGTCGTCAGTACCTACCGGGAGGTCGTGGCGCTGCTCCACGACCCCCGGGTCAGTTCGGATATCAGGAAGCTCCCCGCCCCGGTCGCGGCCCCGGCCGAGGGCTCGGCGGAGGCGGAGGCCGAGCCGATCACGGAGGCGGTCATTTCTCTGGAGCCGAACATCATCACCTGTGATCCACCCGAGCACGATCGAGATCGCCGATTGATGACGCCGCATTTCGTCGGTCCGCCCCATTCCCCTCACCTGATCTCCGACCTGGAACCCGAGATCCGCCGCATCGTGGACGGCCTTCTGGACGACATGCAGGGCAAGACCCGGATCGATGCCGTCGACGAGTTCGCCTACCCCCTGCCGGTGACTGTGATCTGCAAGGTCCTGGGCGTACCACTGGAAGACGAGCCACGCTTCCACAGCTGGATCGAGACGGCCCTGGACGCCTTGGATTTCGGCCCCGAGGCTGCCTCCGAGGAGATGCAGAGCCGACTGGCCGGGGGGCGCCGGGCCGTGGAGGAGTTCGGCCAGTTCGCGGCTGAGCTGCTCGACCGGTACGCCCAGCAACCCGGCCCGGGCATGCTCTCGGCGATGGTGAACGAGGACGGCCCGGAGAGAGGGATGTCCAAGGGCGTGCTCGTGAGCAATGCCTTGCTCCTGATCTTCGCCGGGCATGAAACCACGGTCAATCTCATCGCCCACAGCGTGCTCACCTTGCTGCGGCACCCCGACGCGCTCGAGAAGCTGCGCCGCCGGCCCGAGCTGATCGTGCCCGGGGTCGAGGAGTTGCTGCGCTTCGAGTCGTCGGTCCAGTTCTGGCACACCCGCTCCGCCGTGGAGGACATCGACATCGCAGGCACCACCATCCCGAAGGGCGCGCCGATCTTCCTGGCATACGGCTCGGCGAACCGCGACCCGAAGCGGTTCGCCAACCCCGACGAGCTTGACCTCGAACGCCGAGACAACCAGCACCTCGGGTTCAGCCAGGGCATCCACTTCTGTTTCGGCGCTCCGCTCGCGCGGCTCGAGGTCCAGGTCGCGGTCGGCGAGTTCGTCCGCCGGGTGAACAACCCCCGGCTCGTAGAGGACCCACCGCCGTACCGCCACAACCAGATTTTCCGCGGCCCGCGCCACGTCCTGGTCGACATCGACGGGATCCGCGACTGACTCGCCGTGCGTAAGGGATCGCTATGCGGGCTTTTCAACTAGTCGGATGGCAGCAACCGCCGGAGCTGCGCGAGGTGCCAGTGCCCGAGCCCGGACCGGGGCAGGTCCTGGTGAAGGTCGGGGGTGCCGGTGCGTGCCACTCAGATCTGCACATCATGGAGGCACCCGGACCACCACCCGGGTTCGCCACAGAACTGCCCTTCACGCTCGGCCATGAGAATGCGGGATGGGTGGAGAGGCTGGGACCGGGTGTCACCGGGTTCGCGCCCGGGGACCCTGTGATGGTCTACGGTCCCTGGGGCTGTGGGGTGTGCGCCAACTGCCGGGAGGGCCGGGAGAACTACTGCCAGAAGGACAGTGGTCAGGGCGGAGGCCTGGGAGGTGGTCACGACGGCGGAATGGCTGAGTACCTGCTGGTCCCGGCGGCGCGATTCCTGATTCCGCTGGGCACCCTCGACCCCCGCCAGGCTGCCCCGCTCAGCGACGCGGGGCTGACCAGCTATCACGCCGTCAAGCGATCGGTGCACCTGCTGGGGCCGGGCTCGACCGCGGTGGTGATCGGGGTGGGCGGTCTGGGCCAGATGGCCATCCAGATGGTGCGAGCGCTCAGCGCGGCGACCACCGTCGTGGCCGTGGACACCGATGCCGGCAAGCTGGAAACCGCCAAGCGCATGGGCGCGGACGAGGTGCTGCTCTCGGGCGAGGAGGCAGTCACGCGCATCAAGGACATGACGGGGCAGCAGGGCGCTCAGCTCGTGCTCGACATGGTCGGCATAGACCCAACTCTGCGGATGGCTGCTCAGGTGGCCAGGGTGCTGGGCCACCTGACCATCGTCGGTCTCGGCGGCGGAGCCCTGCCCGTCAACTTCTCGAGCCCGCCGCACGAGTGCTCGGTCGCCTCGCCCTACTGGGGCTCCCTTCCCGAACTGATGGAAGTGATCACCCTCGCCCAGCAGCAAAAGATCAAGATGCTGGTCGAGCGCTTCCCCTTGGAACGCGCCGACGAGGCATACCAGCTCCTGCACGACGGCAAGATCCAAGGACGTGCCGTCATCACCCCCCACCCGTGAGTGCTGTCATCAAGGCGACCGGGCTGGTGCTGTAGGCCGTAACTGTCGGAGGAAACATCATGGAGGCTGTGGCGGGTGCGATCGCTGGACCGGGCCGGTGGCGGACGGCACAGTCAGCAGCGGGCGTGGTAACGGCAGCTGTGTCGGCGCCTGTGACTGTGACGGGCGCCGGACTGATGAACGCGGCCTGTCGGCGCTTGCCATGACCGGGGACGCGTTCCGACCGGTGGCCGCTGCACGGCGGCCGTATCTGATCGTGAATCCCCGTTCGGGAGGAGGGAAAGCGAGCCGGTTCCGGATCGCGGAACAGGCCCGTGCGTTGGGGGCTCAGGTTCTCCTGCTCGATCCTTCCCGGCCCCAGGACCTCACGGCTGTCGCCCGACGCGCGGTGGATGACGGCGCGGATCTGCTGGGGGTGGCCGGCGGAGACGGCACGCAGGCACTTGTCGCCGGGGTGGCTGCGAAGAGCGGTCTTCCTTTCGTGGTCATTCCGGCCGGTACCCGCAACCACTTCGCGATGGACCTCGGCCTGGACCGTGAGGACCCTTCGGCCGCGCTGGAGGCCCTCACGGACGGCGTCGAGTTGCGCGTGGATCTCGGGTTCGCCGGCGAGCGAGTGTTCGTCAACAACGTGTCGTTCGGTGCCTACGCCGCTCTGGTGCAGGACCCGGCCTATCGGGAGGACAAGATCGGCACGACGGTGCGGATCCTCCCGGAATTCCTGGCCCGCCACGAGGGCCCGAAGCTGGTGGTACGCGCCGGGCTGCTCACTGTGGACCGACCTGATGCCGTGCTGGTGAGCAACAACCCCTACCGGGTCGATGACCCGGCCGGGCTTGGCAGGCGGGCGCAGCTGGATTCCGGGCTCCTGGGGGTACTGGCCGCCAGGGCGGAGACGCCCGCCGAGACGGCCGCCCGGCTGCGAGGTGGGCAGACGCACGGCCTGACCAATCTGGCCACCTCTGAAGAGGTTGTCGTCGACGCCGACGTCCCGTTCGTCCCCGTCGGGCTGGACGGTGAAGCCGTCACCCTGCCGACTCCCGTGCGGTGCCGGATCAGTCCCCGAACGCTACGGGTACGGGTTCCCCGCCATCGGCCGGGCGCTGCGCCCGCCGTGCGGCCGCCGGGCCGGGGCACCATCCGGCGGGTGGCCTCGGCTGTCGGGCGAACTGTTCACGGCCGTCATACCGGCTGACCGAAGCCGAACCGGGCAGAGCGCGGACTTCCCGGTCACCACGTGTGCACACTGCGCGCGGCCCTGGCTGGCGACGTGCCGCGCAGCGCATCACGTCCGAGACAGAACGGGCTGATGCGCAATCAGCCGCGATCGTGGCGGACGGCGGTGATCTGGGAGTGATGCCGAGCAGGCGGCGGACGCCAGGGCGATCGTTGCTCCACCTTCGCAGCGAGTTCGCTTCGCGGTCATCCGCGGCCGTGCGACGGCGGCGCCGGCCGAGGTGTGTGCCCGTCCGGGCGGGCGGGGCTCTTCGCTGTTCGCCGCCGGCCCGCCGATCCGGCTCCGGTGATCAGTGCTGGGGGGACGGTGGGGGCCTTGACCCGAGGCGCACCGGCGGCCCGGCGCGCCGCCACAGGCGTACGCCGGACGGCTCGCTGAGAAGTCACACCTGCTCAAACTCAACGGGCGTCTGATGCGGTGGTCCGTGGTGAGCACTGATGGGTGAGAGTGAGTCCGGTGCCGGCAAGGCAGCCGTGTCCTTTGCCGCTTCGGCGTCCGGACGCCGAAGCGGCCAATCGGTGGCCGACGCGGTGATCCGCTCCAACGTGGCAGTGGCCGATTCCTGCGCCAGAAGATCCCACGCCATCGACGCCATCTGCTGCGCGAACCGACCCCAGTCCGGACGGCTGCGACGCGGCCGGCATCCTCGTGCTGCAAGACACGACGGTGGAAACGCTCGCCCCACCCAACAGCTGGTCACCGACAGCGACCAGCTGCAACAGCGGCTGGGCGAAGGGCCATGCTTCGACGCCGCCTACCGCGCGCAAGGACAGCGGGTTTTCCGCATCGCCGACCTCACCGCCGAGCCGTCCATGGTGAACGAGGCGGGCATGCGCATCGGGCCACGCTGGACATCGCCCGCACCGCCGAAGAACTGGCAAAGCTCGCCACCGAGAGTTTCGAAACGACACCCCGGTGGACGGCCCTCTGATGCTGCTGCGGGTCGCCCAGCGGTCAGTGGCGGGCGGCCCCCCTGCATCAACCATCCGTCCGCAGCAGCTCCACATCAGTCCGGACGGTTCGCCACCGCCTCGCGCCCTGATCACCGGTCAGCCCTGACGGCACACCGGCCCGGATCAGCGGGGGCACTCGATGGACTGCTCGGACCAGATGGTCTTGCCGTTCTGGCCATGGCGGCAGCCCCAGCGCTCGGCGAGTTGGGCGACGAGGAACAAGCCGCGGCCTCCCTCGTCGGTGGTGCGGGCGCGGCGCAGACGGGGTTGGGTGCTGCTGGCGTCGGTGACCTCGCAGACCAGAACGTTGTGGCGGATCAGCCGCAGTTCCGCCGGCGGACGGCCGTAGCGGATCGCGTTGGTGACCAGTTCGCTGACGATGAGTTCGGTGGGGAAGAGGAGGTCGTCCAGCCCCCACCTGACGAGTTGGCGGGTTGACCACTCCCGGGCCTCGGAGACGGCAGCCGGATCGGCCGGTATCTGCCAGTGAGCGGTGTCCTCGCCCGGTACGGCGCGGGTGCGGGCCAGCAGCAGGGTCGCGTCGTCACGCGGTGCTTCGTCCACCAGATCGGCGAGGAGCGCGCGACCTGTTTCGTTCAGGGCACGCTCCGGGCGGCAGGACACGGCCAGCGCATCGGTCAGCCGCCGGAGCCCCTCGTCGATGTCGTCGTCCGCGCCCCGATCGACCAGGCCGTCGGTGTAGAGCGCCAGGACGCTGCCGGGCTCGAGGTCGATCGTCGTGGTCTCGTACGGCATGCCGCAGACGGAGAGTGGAGGCCCCGGGAGAATGTCGACGGCTTCGGCGGTCCCGTCGGGCCGGACCAGGACGGGGGGCGGGTGCCCGGCACTGGCCATGGCGCAGCGTCGGGTGACCGGATCGTAGATCGCGTACAGGCAGGTGGCGCCGACGACGTCGTGGTTGCCGGAAGGTGCTTCGGCCGCGAGGCGCTGGACCAGCTCCGCGATCCGGGTGAGCAGCTCGTCCGGCTCCAGTTCGAGGTCCGCGAGCGGCTGGATGGCGGCGCGCAGGCGGCCCATGGTGGCGCTTGCGGGTATGCCATGGCCGACCACATCTCCGGCGACGAGGGCCAGTCGGAGAGAGGGCAGGGCGATGGCGTCGTACCAGTCGCCGCTGGTGCCCGCCCCGCGGCCTGTGGGCAGGTAGACGCCGGCGGTCTCAGCTGCCGGAGTGTCGGTCGTGGCCGGGGGAAGAAGGCTCTGCTGCAGGGCCACGGCCGCCCGGTGCTCACGCGTGTAACGGCGGGCGTTGTCGATGGCGAGTGCGCCCCGTGAGGCGATCTGCCTCATGAGATCCTCCTCGTCCTCGGTGAACGGGTCCGAGTGGCCGGTGCGCCAGACCACGATCGCGCCGAGGGTGAGGCCGCGGGCGTACAACGGTGCGACCATCACCGCATGAGCGTCCTGCGGGAGGAGCTGTTCGACCAGGTGCGGGCCGCCGATCAGGGCGACGAAGTCATCCCGGCCGTAGATGACTGTCTCGCCGTGCTGGAAGCTGCGCAGGAGAGGGTGGTCGGACAGCGGGGGGACGGGGTTGCCGCGCTTGATACCGGCCGGCCACACCGCAGTGGCCGGAGCCAAGGCCGCGTTGCGCAGATGCAGATCTCCGCCGCCCAACCGCTCGGCGGGTTCCTCCCCGTCGAAGACGGACTGTGCAAGGTCGACTGCAGCGAGATCCCCGAAGGCAGGTACAAGTACGTCAGCAAGGTCCTGCGCGGTGCGCACCACATCCAGGGAGCCTCCCACCCGCTCGGCAACCTTGCGGGCGAGATCAAGATGGCGGCGGGCGCGCAACTGGTCGGTGTCGTCGATGTACAGGGCTGCGACGCCCGTGGGACGTCCTCGCGAGTCCTCCAGGCGGAAGGCGGACAGCGACAGGGCGTGCCGCCGCGCCGGATGGTGGCGACGGCTCACTTGCTGGTTCCTGTGGACCACCGGGACGCCCGTCTCGAGCACCTGGCGCAGTACCGCCTCGAGGTTCTCGGCGTCCTCGGCGTCCAGCACGTCGCACAACCGGGTGCCGGGTTGTACGGGCCGGCCGTCGAGAGTGCCCGGCATGGCGTTCGTCTGCATGGTGGTGAGATCCGTGTCGTGCAGCGCGATCGTGATCCGGTGCTGCGCGGACAGTGCGCGCAGGAGCGCCGCGCCGTTCTGGTGGTCGGCGACGTGGTAGGTAGGCGCCGCCAGTACGAGGAGCTGCGCCGAGCCGTTCACCCTTGTGGTTCGGAAAGTGACGTCAATTGTGTGGCCGCCCCGGTGCCAAAGCCGCACCCGGCCGGACGTCGGCATGTGTGTGGTCCCGCGCAGGTCGTCCGGGAGGTCGGCCACCAGTTCCCGCACGGGGCGGCCGGACACCTCCTCGGCGCAGAACCCCGTCAGGTCCTCTGCCGTCCCGGTCCATCCCGCCACCGCGCCCCGATCATCGAGAACGGCGGCCGCCAGGCCGTCGAAGGCGGACAGCCTGCCACCGGGCCCGGCACCGGAGACCCCCGTCGTTCCCGCGGAGGCGGCTGCCGAATCGGCGTTTTCCGTATTCGCTCTATCCATGTCTCTGACTTCCTTCACGAGCCTGCGGCTACGACAGATGGGTGTGTGGCGGCTGCCGACCGCCCGGATCGCCGGCGGGTCATCGGGCGCCGGCTGTGGAGGGCAGGTCCTGTTCGGCCCAGACGACCTTGCCGTCCGTTGCGGAGCGCGAGCCCCACCTGCGCGAGAGCTGAGCAACCAGATAGAGGCCGCGGCCGTGCTCGTCGAGCGTGTGCGGATGGCGGGGGCGTGGCTGGCCGGTGTTGGTGTCGGAGACTTCACACGTCAGTACCCGGTGCTGGATGAGCCGTAGGCGGCTCAGGCCGTCGCCATGGTGGACGGCGTTGGTGACCAGTTCACTGACGATCGACTCCACGGGCGTCACGAGCAACTCCAGGCCCCATTCCCTGAGCTGACGGGCGGCCAGGTGCCGGGCTGCCGGGATGGTGGCCAGTCCGTTCGGCAGGTCCCAGGTGGCGACCTGCGCGGGTCGGAGTGCGCGGGTCCTCGCAAGGAGCAACGTGACATCGTCGGCCGGTGCCTGAGTCGGCAAGGTCTCCATCGCCCGCGAACACAGGTCCTCCAGGGACGAGGCCGGCTGCGCCAGGGCTGCGCCCAGGCGGCGCAGCCCCACGTCGATGTCCTCGTCCCGGGACTCGACCAACCCGTCGGAGTAGAAGGCGAGCACACTTCCCTCGGCCAGTTCCAGTTCCACGGCCTCGAAAGGCACCAGGCCGAGACCGAGGCCGAGCGGGGCTCCAGCGGGCAGGTCGGGGATGGTGATCCTGCCCTGCGCGTCGACAATCAGGGGCGGGGGATGCCCGGCCCGCGCTATCGTGCACCGTCGGGTGACCGGGTCGTACACGGCGTACAGGCAGGTGGCGCCCACCACCGCGGGCACGTCGGCGTCCTCGTCGTTCAGCCGCCGGACCGTGTCGTCCAGGTGCCCCAGCAGTTCGTCCGGGGGCAGGTCGAGGTCCGCGAGCGTGCGCACCGCGGTGCGCAGCCTGCCCATGGTCGCCGCGGCGTTGATGCCGTGTCCGACCACGTCACCGACGACGAGAGCGACCCGGGCACCGGACAGCTCGATCACGTCGAACCAGTCACCCCCCACGCCGTGGTCCATGTCGGCCGGCACGTAGCGCGAGGCGACCTCGACGGCGGCACCCCCCTGCACCCGGTGGGGGAGCAAGTCGCGTTGCAGCGTGAGGGCGGCAGTGCGTTCGCGCGCGTACTGGAGGGCGTTGTCCAGGCAGAGCGCAGCCCGGGTGACGAGCTCCTCGGCGAGGAGCAGGTCGTCCTCCTGGAACGGCTTCTGTTCCTCGGAGCGACCGAACAGCGCCAGTCCCAGCACGCAGCGGCGCGCTCGGATGGGTACGACCATCAAGGAGTGGACGCCGCTGTCGCGTACCTCCTGCGCCCGCACCGGGTCGTGGTCGACCCAGGGGCCGGCATGGGTGTTCAGCACGGGCTCCAGGTAAGACCGGCCCGCGCGCAGGGCGGCGGTGAACGGCGAGTCCGGGTGGGCGTGGACCACCTCTTCGCGCACCCACGGCAACTCGAGGACACCCAGGTCGATGGAGGCCAGACCGGCACGGCGCAGCAGCTGCGGACGGCCACTCGCGGTACCGGTCCGTGGCGAGGGCTCGACGCCAAACGGAACCGACTCCACCAGGTCGACGAGGGCGTGGTCGGCCAGCAGGGGCACGGCGAGCTCGGCCAGTTCCTGCCCGGTCTGCATCACGTCGAGGGTGCTCCCGATGTGCGTGCTGGCCTCGCTGAGGATGGCGAGGCGCTCGCGCGTCCGCCGGTTTCCGGTGACGTCCACGGTCATGGAGCACACGCCCAGTGGCGTGCCGTCCGCGCTCTGGAGGCAGAAGAACGAGGCGGAGAACGCATGCTCACGGCGCCGGTCCGCCGGCGGCCACGCGCGGTACTCGTGCACCATCGTGGTGCCGCTCTCCAGCACCTGCCGCATCACCACCTCGAGCGCTTCGGCCTCGACCGCGGGCAGCGAGTCCTTCAGGCCGCGTCCGAACCGTCGGTGACGAGGCACGCCGTCGTGACGCTCCATGGCGTCGTTCACCCACACACAGCGCAGCTGCTGGTCATAGACGACGATGCCGATCGGTGCGCGCGCAAGGAGCGACTCCCGCACCGGTCCCCTGGTCGCCTCCGAGGACAGGGAACCTATGTCGGTCACGGACACCAGCCACCGGCTGCCGGCGTCCTGCCCCCACAGCAACGAGACCCGCAGCGTCATCCTGAGCGTGTGGCCGTCGCGGTGCCGGATCGTTGCGGTGCCGGACCAGCCGCCCCGCGCATGGCACTGCTCGGCGAACGCCGAAGCCCGCTGCGCGTCCTCGGCGGGTGGGAGCATGTGTGCGGCGGACCGGCCCACCACCTCACCGGCCGAGTAACCGACAAGCTGCTGAGCGGCCTGCGTCCACCCCACTACGGTGCCCTCGGCATCGATCATCGCTATCGCGGCGTCGGGCATCTCACGGGGGCTCACCAGCTCGGCGCGGTGTGAGTGGTCGGTTTTTGTCATCGTCATCGCGGTCCATCCCATCGGTGCGGAGGTGAGAGCGTCGGCACGTGTCGCGGCGGCCCTGTGTGCAGCCGTGGTGAACGGCGGTGTCCGGGTGAGCGGCACACGGCAGTGACATATGTCGGTTATGAGACATTATGCACACTTCTGATGAAATAATCAGATGTAATTGTTTACGCGTCAACCCCCTCAGGAGTGGTCGAGCGATCGGCATGGACGGCTGCTGCGGTCAGTGCAATGAAGAAACCTCAGAACTGGTGCTTCTTTCTGCGGGTAGTGCCGATGGCAGCCTCACGCAGGAATCGCTTCGAACGCCGTCGCTCCGAGACCCGACGGCCACTCGTCCGCGCCGCGCGAAAGATCCTGACCGAGTCCGGCGACACAAGCACCAGCATCCGGGCCATCGCGGAGCGTTCGGACATGGGCCCCGGCTCCTTGTACAACGACGTCTCGTGCAAGGCCGAACTGTTCGACGCGGCCCTGGCCGATGCCCTGGATGAGTACGCCCAGGCAGTCGACGAATGCCGACATGACCTTGGCGGTCCAGCCGAGCGTCTCGCCCGCGGCCTGCGGCTCAGCGCCCGCACGGCCGGCGTGCACCCGGAGATCACGCGGATCCTGCAGCGGACTCGCCCGCCCATGCGACGGCCGCCTGACGTCGGCGGCTGCGACCAGAGCGTCGGACCAGGCCCTGAAGAGCGGCTCGTCCTCGCGCGGCACGCCGAGCAGGCGGCAGATCACCATGACGGGCAGCGGATAGGCGAAGTCGTCGACGATGTCGATCTGCCGGCCCGCCTCGAACGACTCCAGCAGTTCCCCGGCGATCCGGTCGATCTCGCCGCGCATGGAATCGACCCGGCCGGGGCTGTGTGGGGCCCGCAGGGCCGCATGGCCAGGGTGCGCAGCCTGTGGCGCTCGGGGTCGTCGAGCCGCAGGAACGGCGGCTTGAGGGTCACTTCGCCGCGGGTGCGGGGCCGGCACTCATCCGCGGGTCGTGGAGCAGAGCGGCAATCTCGTGGTAGCCGCCGATCAGGTAACTGCCGTCTGCCTGGTGCACCACGGGACCGGCGTCGCGGAGCTCTGCGTACAGCGGGTAGGGGTCGGGGCGGCTGGCGTATTCGGTGATCCGTGCCAGCAGGGTCTCGGAGTCCATGACGGCTCCTCGCGGTCGGGCGGGACGTAGGTCACACACCGTCAGCCGGCGGTCGGGAAGATGGCCGGTGAGCGCGACGGTCGGGCCGTGGGACAGCCCAGAAGGATCCGGTACGGGAGTGGGGATCGGGACGTCGGCCGCGATCACCCGGTCGGCCGCGCGGGACGGGGGCGGGAACGTAGCGGCCGTCTCTATGAAGTGCCGGTAGTAGTCGAGC
Source organism: Streptomyces sp. NPDC001406 (assembly GCF_042895285.1). Taxonomy (NCBI): domain Bacteria; kingdom Bacillati; phylum Actinomycetota; class Actinomycetes; order Kitasatosporales; family Streptomycetaceae; genus Streptomyces; species Streptomyces sp. NPDC001406. Next base: position 70,228 of record NZ_JBIAWG010000024.1, on the reverse strand, counting down.
GACTTGGCCATGTCGGCGGTGACCGCGGCGGTGACCCGGCCCTGGGGCCGGGACTGACCATGTTGTGAGCTGCGACCTCGGCCTGCTCGACCGCGTTCCCCCAGTGCTCCAACGAGAGCTGGGCTCGCATGCCATGGCTGCCGGGGCGAAAGGCCCGGCGGACCGATGCCAACTCCACAAGCCGGCCGCCCAGTTGGCGTTCAGCCGCTGCGCCGGTCGTCCCGGCCGTCTTCGCCGCCTCGACATTTCCATACGACGTATGTTAATACTGGGAGGGCAGTTCCATACGGCGTATGGAAAAGCTGGCTCGGACCGTACCAGGCGCCACACATCGCCTGCCCAAACAGCCGTTGGCGCAGATCGCGCCACGCGGGAAGGAAAGACCATGAAGAAGCTCACGAAGCGCATCGCCGTCACTGTTTCCTCCGTGGCGGTCGCGGGTTTCGCCGTGCTCGGCGCCGGGGGCACCGCCTCGGCCGCGACTCCGGCGTCCGCCCACGCCCACCGCCCGGCAGCCAGTGGCAAGGCCGACCACTACCGCTGGGACCACGGTGTCGGCTACCTGCTCGAGCAGGGCTACTCCTGGGACGAGATCCGTGGCTGGCACCACGACGGCCGCGTCACCGACTCGGCCCGGCACGACAGCGATGACCACTTCCACCGCTGGGACGACGAGGGACGCCACGGGACGTCCGACGGCTCGTACCAGCACCCCTGACACCGCTCGGAGCCGACGGCCAGCACCGGGACCCCCACGATCTGAACCACGGTGACTGGTGAGGCAGGTACCGCTTGTGACCGTGGGCCCAGGCTGTCCTCCTCGCCCTCATGCCTGCCGGCGGCAGGGACGCCATCGCCAGTCCCGGATCAGCAATCCCCGACCGCCGCCCAGGCGGACGGCCGAATGAGGGCCTGCCTCCCCCACACTTCCTGCGGACACCCACCATGCGCCGCAGGCTCGCGTCGCCCAGTTGTCGCGACGCCACGAATCGTGCGGTCCGTCGATGCCGTCCGGCGCCCGGGCCCTGCTGTACGCCTCACCCTTCATCGCCTCTTCGCTGCCGGCCGGGCGGCGGTGGCGCGGCCGAGGCACGCCTAGGAGTGAAAGTCGATGGAGTCTTTGAGGACCGTGGAGCGCGGGGTGGCCGTGCAACTTGTCGTGTCGCGCGACTACTCGCTGCCCATGTGCATGCGCCTGCAGTACGAGCCCACTGATCCCTATGTCGTCCGTGCCGCCTTCTTCGTCCACAGTGATGAGCCCGTCGAATGGGTCTTGGGACGGGATCTCCTGGCTGAAGGCCTGAAGGGTTCCGCGGGCTACGCGGACGTCCGGATCTGGCCGGCCGTCGGCCGTGGTGACCAGGTGATGTACATGGCCCTCGGGTCTTGCACAGGCACCGCCTTGCTCGACGTTCCCGTGCAGGACGTCAGGACCTTCCTGGAGAACACGGAGGCTCTGGTGCCACGGGGTACCGAGTCCAACCACATCGACTGGGACGTCGAACTGGCGTACCTGCTCTCGGACAGCTGACCGCTGACCATCCCTGCTCAGAAAAAGGAAAGAGTCTTCATGTCCCAGTACCAGCTTCGCGTCTACACCCTGCGCAGCCCCGACGCGCTCGCCGCCTACGAGAACATCTGGTCCAAGCACATTCCCGGTATGGCCGAGCACCGGATCACCACACACGGCGTCTGGACGGTGCCCGCGGCCCCCGGAAGCGAGGCTCCCCAGCTGTACGCCCTCGTTTCTTACAGGGACGCCGACGACGTGCAGGAGCGGCTGGAGGCGTACCTGTCGAGCTCCGAATTCCGCGCTGACATGGAGGGTTTCGACATCAGCCAGATCGTCGGCGTCGACGAGTCCGTGCTGACACCCACCGCACACTCACCCCTGCGCTGACCGTCGCCGCCATTCGCCGGAGGCCACCTCGGCGGGCTTGGCGCTCGGCCAAGGCGCTCGCCATACGGCGACGGGCATGCACGAGATCGGAGAGGTCGGGACGGCTGGTCTGTCAACCGCACGGCGGCCGCTCGGGACGCGTTCACCGTCGCCAGGGCGGTCTCGGTACGGTCCACCGATCGGGGGTCAGCGATCACGATGGCAACGAGCAGTCCCAGCGCGCAGCCCGTGAGGGTGTCGAGGGCTCGGTCCCTGAGCGACTCGCCGGCCGGCTGCGCATGCGGAAATGGGACATCAGCAAGGGCATCGGGACGATGCAGACCTGGCCGAGCCAGTAACCGCGGCTGATCGTCGCCTCGGTGGCGACCTGGCACAACAGGACGCCCAGTACGAGGGCGAGTGATCCGGTTCGGATGATCGGCAGCAGGACGGGCGAACAACGCGAGGCCGGCGAAGTTGCCGAATGCCCGATTGAGGACGCGTCGCCGGGCGAGGGCCAGATTGGACTGGAAGACGAAGGTGGCGGCAACCACGGTCCACTACGGGGGCCTACGCCCAGTGCCAGAAAGGCCCAGCCCGCGAGGGTGCAGCCGACAGTCGCCCGTGCGCTGAGGAGCAGCAGGGGGAACCGGGGCGAAGGACGTCGCGCAGGCGGACCTGACACCGATTCAGCGGCCCGCAGTGGCGCGGCTCGTTCCAGCTCGGGCCTGGTGCGGTGGTGGCACCGGTGGCCTGCTCGCCTTCTGGGCGGGCCGGCCGCAGATCCGGCAGTGCGCGGTCGTGCGCGGGAGTCTGGCCCGGCACACGAGCTCCCGGTGGTCGGCGCTGCCGGATTCGGCGCGGGCCGACAAGTGCCAGGGCCTCATGCTCTGAGGAGTGCACGGGTATCAGCGGCACCGTGCGCCAGGCTTCGGCAACTGCCCAATCCGCAGCCCGGCAGGCCGAGGCATGGGCAGGGTCGTCGTCCGGAGTCAGCCGCACGCCAGCGTCCAGGGCCCTGGCCGCCGTCAGACCCCGCGGTTCCTGGGACCGTACGAGACCGGAGCAATGCACACCATCCAGGAGCGAAGGCACAACCCGCGGCGACGAACGAACCATACCGAGCACGACACAGGCCAGGGCTCGGGCGCGGGCAGCGCAGGGCAGGCTGTGTCCGTAAGGTGCGCACGTGGATCCGCCACCCACGGTGTACCACCAGGTCCACTCGGCCCCCCAGCCATCAGGATCCAACTCGGCACGCGGCCGTCGTCAGCAGGACACTGAGCGCTGCTTGGGCCACGGATCGCTCGCGCGTCCCGGCCGCAACACCCCGCGCACCGGCAGCGGCCGCATCGGGACGGCCTTTGCGGATGTGATGGGTGACTTCCTGCGCATCGCAGCCTGAACTCGCCCGACCGCGGGCGCGCCCCAGGCTTCAACTCCTCAGGATCACGGACTCAACGGCCGGCGCCCTGGCCCGCACGACCGGCAGCGAGTCGGCTTTCCAGGCCCGTGATGAGCGTGTCCATCACCAGGCGGAACATGCGATCCTGAGCAGGGCCTGCAGGGGGTGCATCCGTGGGCTCGTCTTCGCCGGCGGCAGGACCGGGGGGCTTGAGGTTCGCCCACTGGTGGAGCGAGCCGTTGAGTTCGGCGGCGAGAACACCGACGACGACGGCGACGATCAGAGCAGCGACCTCCGAGACGTCTGACCGCGGCACCCCCGCGGCGGCCACGATCGCGGTGAGCGCAGTCCAGAACGGGTCGTCGGGCTGGATGAAGTCGGGCTGGTGGCTGAACGAATAGGCCATCAGCTTGGGGTGGCGGTGCGCCAGCGTCCGGAAATCCGTGGCGAGCAGGCGGATGCGCTCCTGCCAGGGAGCGTCCTGAAGCGTCACGGTGCGGAACTGGGCGCCGACCGCTCTCGCCACGCCGCGCAGCACGGCTTCCTTGTTCGGCACGTGGTGGTACAGCGACATCGGGTTGGCATCGAGAGCGGTGGCGAGTTTGCGCATGGTGAGTGCCTCGACCCCGTCCTCGTCGATGAGCCGCAGGGCGGCGGCATAGATCCCGGCCTCGGTCAGAGGCACGTCTCTCTTCCTCGTTCCCCGCGAGGGACGCCTCACCTTTTCCATACCCCGTACGGTACCAGTTTCATACGACGTACGGAAATGTCTCGGATCACAGCGGCCGCCCTAACGGTTGGGGTTGCGCCGACTTTCCATACGCCGTACGGTATCAATTCCATACGGCGTATGTTTCCGCGGGTACCGCGGCATCGACCGGCGGGCCCTTGCCCATTCCCCCCTCCACGCAAAGGAGCAAGCCATGACCACGAACTCCGCGAACGGCCTTCGCCCCATCCGGTCCCCGCGCGGGATCCCGCTCCTCGGCCACACGCCGCAGATCCCCGACACCAACCCCGTCGAGTACTTCAACGGCCTGTCCAAGCAGTTCCCCGAGGGCATCTACGGCATGGACATCGCCGGCATCGAGCAGGTCTTCGTCTACGACCCGGACCTGGTGGCGGAGGTGTGCGACGAGACCCGGTTCTTCAAGCAGATCGAGAAGACGCCGCTGAGCCATGTGCGGGACTTCACGGGGGCGGGCCTGTTCACGGCCCACCAGCACGAGGAGGAATGGGCCATGGCGCACCGGATCCTCCTGCCGGCCTTCAGCCAGCGGGCCATGAAGAACTACTTCGGGCAGATGCTGGAGATCGCCCAGAACCTGGTCGGCAAGTGGGAGCACAGGGAGGGCCAGCCGGTCAACATCACCGACGACTACACCCGGCTCACCCTGGACACCATCGCCCTGTCGGGGTTCGGCTACCGCTTCCAGTCCTTCGGCAAGGAGGAACTGCACCCCTTCCTCAACGCGCTGCTGGAGGCGCTGATCGAGTCGATGCGGCGCTCCCAGGAGCTGCCGATGATGACCAAGCTCCGCAAGGCGGACGACAAGAAGTACCGCGAGAACATCCAGCTGATGCGCGACCTGGTCGAGAGCGTGATCAAGGAACGCCGCGAGGGGAAAGGCACCGGGGACGAGGACCTGCTCGGCCTGATGCTGGAGGCCACCGACCCGGAGACCGGCGAGCTGCTGGCGGACGACAACGTCCGCGACCAGGTGGTGACCTTCCTGATCGCCGGTCACGAGACCACCAGTGGCCTACTGTCGTTCGCCACGTACTCGCTGATGCGCAACCCGCACGTCCTGGCCCAGGCCTACGCCGAGGTGGACCGCCTGCTGCCCGGCGACACGGTCCCGGACTACGACACGATCATGCAGCTGGACGTCATCCCGCGGATCCTGGAGGAGACCCTGCGCCTGTGGGCTCCCATCCCGTTGATCGCCAAGGCGCCGATCGACGACACCGTCATCGGTGGCCGGTACGAGCTGAAGAAGGGGACGAGGGCCAACGTCCTCATGGGCGCCCTGCACTCCCACCCCGAGGCCTGGGAGCGGCCGGAGGAGTTCGACATCGACCGGTGGCTGCCGGAGAACCGTGTCCAACAGCACCCGCACGCCTACAAGCCGTTCGGCAACGGCGTACGTGCCTGCATCGGCCGGCAGTTCGCGCTCACCGAGGCCCGCCTGGCGCTGGCACTCGTGCTGCAGAAGTTCAAGTTCGCCGACACCAGCGACTACAAGATGGACGTCCGCGAGGCGCTGACCCGCAAGCCCGGCGACTTCCAGCTGGTCGTCCGCCGCCGCCAGGAGCACCAGCGGACCGTCTTCGGCGCCGCGGACCTGCAGACCGACGCCACACAGGCGCAGGCCTCGGTCAGCGGGGTCGGGGTGAACCTGACCGTCGCCTACGGCTCCAGCCTGGGCTCGTGCGAGGACCTGGCGCGCACCATCGCCGACCGCGGTGAGCGCTCGGGCTTCGGCACCACGCTGATGAGCCTGGACGAACTGGGCGACAACCTGCCCACCGAGGGCCTGCTCACCGTCGTCGCCGCGAGCTACAACGGCAAGGCCCCGGACAACGCTCAGCGCTTCGACGACCTGCTCGCCACAGGACTGCCCGAGGGCTCGCTGTCGAACGTGCGGTTCGCGCTGCTGGGCGCGGGCAACACCCAGTGGGTGGCCACCTACCAGGCCTTCCCCAAGCGGATCGAGGAAGGCCTGCTGGCCGCCGGCGCCACCCCGATCGTCGAGCGCGGCCTGGCGGACGCCGCCGGTGACTTCGACGGCCTGGCCACCCGCTGGATGGACACCCTCTGGACCACCCTGGCCGAGGAGTACGCCGCCGACACTTCCCAGGCGAGCGGCCCGCGCTACCAGGTGCAGTTGCTCACTGAGGCGGATGTGCGTCCCGCCATAGTCTCCGAGCAGGCCTACCCCCTCACGGTAGTGGCCAACGAGGAGCTCGTGGCCGACGCGACCGGCCTGTGGGACTTCAGCATCGAGCCGCCGCGCCCGTCGGCGAAGTCCATCACCGTCGAGCTGCCCGAGGGTGTCACCTACGACACCGGCAACCACCTGACCGTCTTCGCCAAGAACGAACCGGCCCTGGTCAAGCGTGCGCTGACGAGGCTCGGTGTCGATTACGACCAGGTCCTCCGGCTCGACCAGCCCGGCGGCGGCACGACGCACCTGCCGGTCGGCGTCCCCGTCACCGCCGGCATCCTGCTCACCGAATTCCTGGAGCTGCAGGACGTGGCCACCCGCTCCCAGATCCAGACCCTCGCCGAGTACACCCAGTGCCCGTGGACCCGGCCTCAGCTCCAGGCCTACACGGCCGACACCGCCGAGGCCGAAGAGCGCTACCAGAAGGAGATCCTCGGCAAGCGGGTCTCGGTGCTGGGCCTGCTGGAGCGCTTCCCCGCGGTCGAGCTGCCGCTGGCGGTGTTCGTCGAGATGACGGGGCCGATCCGTCCCCGCTTCTACTCCATCTCCTCCGCCCCGCTGGCCAGCCCGCGCCACGTGCGCCTGACCGTCGGCCTGCTGGAGGGCCCGGCCCTGTCCGGCGATGGCCAGTACCGCGGCACCTGCTCCTCCTACATCGCGGGCCTGGAGCCCGGAGACGTCGTGTACGGCTACGTCCGCGTGCCCTCCCCGACGTTCGCCCCGCCCGCCGACCCCACCACGCCACTGATCCTCATCGGCCCCGGCACCGGCATCGCGCCGCTGCGCGGCTTCCTGGAGGAGCGCGCCCGGCAGCACGAGAACGGCACCAAGGTCGGCCTGTCGCAGGTCTTCGTCGGCTGCCGCCACCCCGAGCACGACTACTTCTACAAGCAGGAGATGCAGGACTGGGAGCAGGCCGGGATCGCGCAGATCCACACCGCCTTCTCCGCGGTGCCCGGCCACCCGGCCCGGTTCGTACAGAACGCCATCGCAGGCGCCGCCGACACCGTGTGGCAGGCCATCGAAGACGGCGCGTACATCTACGTCTGCGGTGACGGCCGCCGCATGGCGCCCGCCGTCCGCGAGGCACTCGCCGCGGTCTACCGCGAGCGGACCGGCAGCGACGACGAGACCGCCCAGCAGTGGCTCGCCCAGCTCGAGGCCGAAGAGCGCTACCAGCAGGACGTCTTCGCCTGACCGTCGCACGCCGGAAGGCGTGCGACCCCCAGCCGCCGGGAGGCGTGCGGCACCCCCCGCTGCCGACCGTACGCCTCCCGGCCACCACAAGCCCACCAGACACCACAGGGCACCCATCGGCCCGAACCGCCGGGCGGTGCCGCTCACAGAAAGCAGATCGTCATGGACACCATGCTCGCCGGACGCTTCCACCTGGACAGCAAGAAGTTCGCCGTGGAGGAGGTTCCCGTCCCCGTGCCCGGCCCGGGAGAGGTCCTCATCGAGGTGAAGGCCGCAGGCGTCTGCCTCTCGGACGTCCACCTCATCGACGGCTCCCTCGTCCCGCTGTTCGCCACCTCTGACACGGTCACCGTCGGCCACGAGGTCTCCGGTGTGATCCACACCCTCGGCCCCGACCTCAAGCGCGGCCTGACCGCCGGCACCCGCGTCACCCTGGAGGCCGGCAAGACCTGCGGCCGGTGCACCGGCTGCGTGCGCCGTCGCCCCTGCATCCAGATGCTCACCGCCGGCATCGACTACGACGGCGGCTGGGCCGAGTACGTGACCGCCCGCGAGGACACCCTCATCCCCATCCCCGACAGTCTCCCCTTCGACCAGGCCGCGATCATCCCCGACGCGGTCTCCACCCCCTACGCCGCCGTCGTCGCCACCGCAGGCGTCCGTCCCGCCCAGTCCGTCGGCGTCTGGGGTGTGGGCGGAGTGGGCGCGCACAACGTACGCCTCACCCGCCTGGTCGGCGCCGCACCGATCATCGCCGTCGACCCGCTGCCCAGCGCCCGGGCACGCGCCCTGGCCTTCGGCGCGGACTACGCCCTGGACCCGGCCGCCCCCGACTTCGCCGACCAGGTACGCGCGGCTACCGACGGACGGGGCCTGGACTTCGCCTTCGACTGCGCAGGAGTGCCCGCCGTCCGTGAGCAGGCCGCCTCCGTCCTCGGCCTGGGCGGCTCCCTGATCCTGGTCGGCATCACGCCCAAGCCGCTCACCATCAACGAAGGCCTGACCTTCAACTACATGTGCAAGCAGGTACGCGGTCACTACGGCGGCTTCCCCGAGTCCGTCGCCGAGCTGGTGCGGCTGACCGCAGCCGGCCGCCTCGACCTGGCCCCCTCCATTACGGACCACATCCCGCTCGTCGACGCGGCCGACGCGGTCAACCGTCTGGAGAACAAGACCGGCGACCCGATCCGCCTCATCCTCGTCCCCTGACGCCCGTCAGGAGGACATCAAAGCCACCTCGGGCAGGGGTGAGTGGGCGCCGGTGCTTGAGGGAGCACCGGCGCCCACGGCTTTGCGGCAGCCAGAACTCGTGGAGATGGAGCCATGCAGAGGACCGGTGCCCCGGGCCGCACTCCGCAGCGCAGTGATGCTCGCCCGAACCACAGACGCGTTCTCGCGATCGCTCGGCAGAAACTGCGGGACGACCCCGACGCGAGTCTCGACAGCGTCGCTCTGGCGGCCGGCGTCGCGCGACGCACCCACTACGGACACTGCTCCAACCGGCAAGCGCTGATGAGGTGGGCGTCCAGTACCGCATGTTCCTTGGGGCGCCGCCATCTGGGAGAGAGGGCGATCCGCGCCACCCTGGCACATGCTGGCCCTCGCCGAGGAGAACGGCGCGTGTGCCCAGGGCGGACCCCACGGTGAGGCTGCGGCGACCGCATTCCTCGTTGCCGCCGGCGTTGCACAGGTGGCTGCGTTTCGGATCCGGACGTTCTGCATCAGCCAGGGGGACATTGACGACGTTCCGGCCCCTCTGCGGTCGACATCACCTGGACGACGCGCGGGCGGCGAGTCGGAAGCCTGCCGCGACTGCCTCGGCATCAATGAGCCACCTACGGCGAGCCGCCTGCGCCTCCGCCTGGAATCGGCTCGTCGCCCTGGGCGGGTGGTCAAGTCGGCTGTCCGGGGGCAAGGTACGTTCGCCGAGCCCGAGTTGGGGTCTCCAGAGACCGCGTGATGTCTCATTCGGGCAGGTCTCCGGAGCTGCCCAGAGCAGCTGGGCACTGTGAGAACTCAGGCTTGCAGGACAGGGCGAGGCGCGAGAGCTACTCACCGGCCGTCTGGCCCCGTCCAGGAGAGCGCCCTGGGCACTACTGCTTCGTGCGGCCGGCTGAGGCTCGCTGAGTGTCCGCGCCGGAGCTGACGTGCCGCAGGGTCTGCTGGGGGCCGTGCCAGTCCAGGCACATCACGGTGGCGTCGTCTTCGAGTCGGCCGCCGGCGGCGTCCCGGACTGCGGAGGTCAGCGTCAACGCCGTCTCCCGCGGGTGCAGGTCCCGGGTGCGCTCCAGCAGGGCGAGCAGGTCGACCTTCTCGCCATGACGTTCGAGCATGCCATCGGTCAGCATGAGCAGGCGGTCACCGGGGCGCAGGTCGATGTCCTGAACACGGTAGGGGTGGGGCACGGACACGGGCAGGCCGAAGGGATGATCCACGTCGCAGGGGATCGCCTCCGCAGCGCCGTCGCGCATGCGCAGTGGCCAGGGGTGGCCGGCATTGACGAGCTGGGCCCGACCGGTGTGGAGGTTGATGCGCAGCAGTTGCCCGGTGGCGTGACCGCGGCCGTGGTCGGCCAGGGCCCGGTCGGCCCGGTGGGCCTGCTCGACCAGGCCGGCTCCTACGCGACGGGCGCCGCGCAGGGCGCCCACCAGCACCGTGGCGGCCAGGGCGGCGTCAACGTCGTGGCCCATGGGGTCGGTCACCGACACGTGCAGGGTGTCGCGGTCCAGTGCATAGTCGAAGGTGTCGCCGCTGAGGTCTTCGGAGGGCTCCAAGTGCCCGCACAAAGTGAACTGTGCAGCCTCACACGACAGTGACGGGGGCAGCAGCTGGTACTGGATTTCTGCTGCCAGCGTGGGGGGCCTTGAGCGTTTGCCCCAGGTGTAGAGGTCGGTGAAGCGCCCGTTGGCGATCACGACGTAGGCCAGGATGTGGGCGGCTTCCCCGACCGCATCGAGGACGTCGTCGCCTGGGTCGTCGGGCAGGAGCAGTTCCAGCAGTCCGATGGCGTCCCCCCGGTTGGTGACCGGCACGATCACCCGCTGTCCCCGGCCGGTCGCCTCCTGATACAGCCGCTGGGTACGGATCACCTGCTCATAGACGCTGCCGAACACGGGGATCCGCTCCGCTTCCCGTCCGCCCTCCGCGCCAGCAGCGGTGGACAGCCGCGCTACCGCCTTCCCCGTCAGGTCCACGATGAGGAATGAGACCTTCGTGGCCCCGAAACGCCCTTGCAGGTCCTCTGCGACCACGTCGACAGCGTCCACAGGCGCCGCCCTCTCCGCTGCGGTCAGCAGCCGGGGAAGACCACTCTGCCTACCGCTCACGACCACGGCCCCTTCCACCAGTCCCTTCTACAGCTTGGGAATCCCCACGGCGGGCGTCAATCGGGGCGTGGTTACGGTAAGTGAAGGCGGTTACGTTATGCGTTCGCGGAGATGGAATCAGCCCCGGCGTCCGCCCCCACCCGGCAGATAGCCGAGACGCTTGCAGGCGCCGTCGTTTCGAGCCGCGCCCGGCCGCGCGGGACGGTGTGCAGTCCTCGCCGCTGTGGGCCACGCCGGACGTCGGTTTCGTGACCGATCCCGCCACCGAGAACCAGCGTGCCGGTCCACCTGACCATGACGTCCGGTGACACGACCAGTTCGGTATGGCTGAAGGTGGGCGGCACCAGCCTGTCCGCCCCGATCTGGGCGATCATCGCCCCGGCCGGCCAGCTCCGGGCCGCAGCCGACAAGACCCACCTGGCTTCCGACGGCCCGAACAAAGACACGGCGCACATCGATGTCTACGCGCTCGTCAACAGCTCTCTGCAGGACATCACCTCCGGGACCAACGTCCGCGGGCGTCGACGCGGCCCTGGCCGCCTTGAAGTAACCGTCCAGTGGAAACACGCAGGTCCCAAAGGCCATCTGGACTTCGGACCCCTGAGCTGTCGCCGTGGCTCTCAGCCGAGGTCGGGCAGGGGGCGCCGGGTGACCTCGTGGGCGTCGTCCGGGGGGACGCCGAGCATGCGCAGGACCATCTCGGCCAGGTCCGAGGCGGCCTCGTCACCGTCGAGGTCGGGACGGGCAAGCCGCAGCGCCACGAGGGACATCAAGGTGCCGCCCACGGCGGACAGGGCCGTGGTCGCGTTGCCGCAGGCGAAGCGGCCCGAGGCGATACCGAGCTCCAGGTCGCGCAGGGCTCGCGGGGAGAGCCCGCGGTCGGAGTGGATGTGGGCCAGACCGCGGTCACGCAGGATCCGCAGGAGCGCCGGATGGGAGTCGGCCATCCGGGCCGTCAGCCGGAAGCCGGCCGCAACGAGCTCGGCCGGGTCGTCGATGCCTCTAACACGCTCGTCGATGACCTGCCCGAACTCCTCCAGCGCGTCCGTCACCGCGGCGTCGAACAGCTCCGTCTTGGACTCGAAGTGGTTGTAGAAGGAGCCGAAACCGACATCCGCGCGCTCGGCGATGGCCTGGATGCTGGCGCTGGTGTCCCCGGTCTCCGCGAGGATCTGCCGGGCCGCACGGACAAGCGCCTGACGGGTCTCGGCACGGCGCCGCTCGAAGCGGTTCTTGGGCGGGGCTGACGTCGGCATGCGAACAGTGTAACCAACGCGGCGATGACCCCGCCATAACTGATGAGATCCTCAATTATTTGGGCTTCCCCTATTGACGATGAGAAACGGCAGAGTTGATGATTTCCTCATTACAGCAGTGTTGCTTGGAGGACACCATGTCCCACATCCCCGTTAACAAGGGCGGTCCCCTGACGCCCCACCAAGACCTCCACAGTGAGCTGGGCGCACTGCGCGGAGAGCACCCCGGACGAGCCCGGAATCCCGTGATCAAGGTGGCGGACCTGGCCTGGCTGGAATTCGAGAAGCCGGACCTGGACCGGGCCGAGGTGTTCGCCCGTGACTTCGGGTTCGCGATCGCCGCTCGCACCGAGCACGAGCTGTGGCTGCGCGGCACGTTCGCGGGCTCACCCTGCATGGTCATCCGGCGTGGGCGCGCCTCCCGCTTTCTCGGGCCGACGTTTCGCGCGGCCGAGCGGGCCGATGTGGACCGGCTGGCCGCCGCCGTCGGACACACCGTCCGGGACATCGACGTACCGGGCGGCGGACGGAACGTCGTCCTGTTCGACCCCTCGGGCCTCCCGGTCCGGGTCGTGCACTGCGCCGAACCGCTGCCCGCGTTGCCCGAGCAGCCGCCGCTGACCCTCAACACCGGCACCCGACCCCGCCGTACGAACGCCACCCAGCGTCCGTCCCGCGAGCCGTCCCGTATCCAGAGGCTGGGCCATGTGGTGCTGGAAACACGGACGTTCGCCCGCACGCTGGACTGGTACCTGGACACCCTCGGGATGATCGTGTCCGACTTCCTGTTCCTGGACGGGCAGCGCCGGCACGGGCCGACCATGGCGTTCATCCGCTGCGACCAGGGCAGCACGCCCGTGGACCACCACACCCTCGCCCTGCACCTGGGGCCCGGTAGCGGCTACGTCCACTCCGCCTACCAGGTCACCGACCTCGACTCGATCGCCGCCGGCGGGGAGTACCTGGCCGAGCGCGGCTACAAGCGCAGCTGGGGGATCGGCAGGCACATCCAGGGCAGCCAGCTCTTCGACTACTGGCGCGACCCCGATCGCTTCATGCTGGAGCACTTCGCCGACGGCGACCTGTTCTCCTGCGACCTCGAACCCGGATGGGCGCCGATGTCGGCGAGCGGCCTGGCCCAGTGGGGCCCGCCCGTCACCCGCGACTTCCTGGGCACGAACCCGTCCCCCGCCAAACTCCGCGAGGTCATGACGGCCCTGCGCGACGACAACGAACTCGACCCCGCACGCCTGCTGGGCCTGATGAAAGCGATGAACTCATGAGCACCCACGTTCTGCGCACCTCCGAGGGCTGGTGGGTCGTCCGTGACGAGCGCGCCATCCGCATCGAGACCAAGGCGGTCACCACCGCAGAGCTGCTCGCCGACCGAGACGCGGTCCGCGAGGCATCCGCCTCCGCAGACAGCGGCACGCCCGTCGCCGACCTGGTGGCGCTGCCCCCGGTCACCACCCCCTGCCGGGTGGTCGCCCAGATGGTCAACTACCGCAGCCACGCGAAGGACTCGGGCTTCACCGGTGACGTTCCGCCCACCTTCTTCCGCAAGGCGTCCGGCTCGGTCAGCGGACCGCACGAGACGATCGTCCGCCCGGCGCACGTGAAGTTCCTCGACTACGAGGTGGAACTCGGCCTCGTCATGGGCGCTCCCCTGCCGGTGGGTACCGTCGTCGAGGAGGCGGACCTGCCCCACTATGTAGCCGGGCTCGTGCTGACCAACGACGTCAGCGCCCGCGACGTCCAGCTGACCAAGACCCAGTTCTACGAGAGCAAGTCCTATCCGACCTTCACGCCGACGGGGCCGTACCTGGCCCTGCTGGAGCCCGAGGACTTCGCCCGTCTGATCGATCTGCGGCTGCGGCTGTCGGTCAACGGCGTCCCGCGCCAGGACCGCACGCTCGCCGACATGATCGTACGGCCCGCGCAGGCCCTCACCCTGCTCGCCCGCTTCCAGACGCTCGACCCGGGCGACCTGCTGCTGACCGGCACTCCCGGCGGCACAGCCCTGAAGGCCCCGCCCAAGCCGGCCGAGAAGATCGCCGCTCTGCTGCCCCCCGCACTGAAGTGGAAGGCGTTCTTCAAGGGCCAGGCCAGGAACCCCCGCTACCTGCGCAACGGTGACCTCGTCACCGCCACGATCGCCACCGCCGACGGGCGCATCGACCTGGGCGAGCAGCGGACCGCTGTGGCGGACGCGAAGTGAGCGCGGCATCCCGGAGACCGGTGGTGATCATCGGTGCGGGGCCCGTGGGGGTCACGGCCGCACTTCTGCTCGCCCGGCACGGAGTGCCCAGCCTGCTCCTGGAACGCCACCGGGGCATCTACCCCTTGCCGCGCGCCGTCGTCGTGGACGACGAGGTCCGCCGGATTCTGCAGACCGTCGGCATTCATGAGGAGTTCGCCGCCATCTCCCGTCCCGCACGCGGGCTGCGGCTGCTGAACGCCCGGCACCGCGTGATCGCCGAATTCGCACGCTCCCGGCACGGGCACCACGGCTTCCCGCAGACCAGCATGTTCGACCAGCCCGAGCTGGAACGCCTGCTGCGCGACGCCCTGGCGCGCCGCCCCGAGTGTGAGCTGTGGGGCGGGGTGGAGGTCGTGTCCGTCACCCAAGGCACCGATGCGTCACACGGTCCGACGGGTACGGTCCGGGTCACCTTCCGCCGCGAGGGCAGCGACGAGGAGGAGCACGTATGGGCCGATGCCGTCCTCGGCTGCGACGGCGCGGGCAGCCTCACCCGCGACGCCATCGGCGCCGCATGGGAGGACCTGCACTTCGAGGAGAGCTGGCGAGTCATCGACGTGCGCACCAGCCGACCGGTGCGCACCTGGGAAGGCGTCGACCAGATCTGCTGCCCCACCCAGCCCGCCACCTTCATGCGCCTCGGCGAGGACCGCTACCGCTGGGAGTTCCGGCTGGCCGACGACCAGGCCCTGGACGGCCCGGGAGGGCTGGAGCAGCTGCGCGAACTGGTCGCCCCCTGGGTGGATCTGCCCTCCGATGCCTCGTGCAGCGACGACTTCGAGGTGGTCCGGCAGGCGCAGTACATCTTCCGGGCCCGCCTCGCCGACCGCTGGCGCCGCGGGCGCGTCTTTCTGCTGGGCGACGCCGCCCACCTCACCCCGCCCTTCATCGGGCAAGGTCTGTGCGCGGGCCTGCGCGACGCCTACAACCTCACCTGGAAACTCGCCCGTGTTATCCAACAGGGCGCGGACGACAGAATGCTGGACACCTACGAGCGCGAACGCAAGCCGCACGCCCGCCATCTGATCCGCGTCGCGGTCGCCGTCGGCTGGGCCATGACCGGCGGACAGGACCGCGCCGCGGCGCTCCGCCGGGCCGTCGTCGGCACGGCCTGCCGCATCCCCGGCGTGACCGCCGCGGTGAGCCGCGACCTCAGCCCCGCCCTGACCGCCGGTCCGCTCGTACGGCGCCGCCCCTGGCTTCTCGGACGCGGGCTGGCCGGCACCTTCTGCCCACAGCCCTGGGTGATCGCCGACGGCAGTCGAGTGCGCCTGGACGACGTACTCGGAGACTCCTTCGCCGTCCTGACCGCTGTTCCGCCCTCCCCGCAGATGACGGCCGTGGCCGCGGCACTGGGCGCACCCACGATCCACGTCGACGATCTGGGCGACGACGGCACGCTGGCCACCTGGCTGGTACGCGGCCGGGCCGATGCCGTCCTGCTGCGGCCCGACCGCGTCGTGCTGGACACCGTCCCGGCCGGCACCGGCAGCTTCCCGAACACCACCGCCTGGGCCTCCCTGCTGCACACGGCCCGCCGCACCACCCATGCCCGGCCCGTCCCCCTGCCGAGGAGCACCGCACCATGACCACCCCGCGCCCCACGCCGTATCCGGAACCGTTCCTGCGGCCCGGCCCGAACACGGCCGCCGGCAGCCGCATCGCGGACTTCGCCCGCTGGGCCCTTCGGCACCGGGGCGCCGAAGACGCCCACGATCCCACCGACTACCAGGCCCTGTACCACTGGTCGGTCACGGACCTTGAAGGGTTCTGGGCAGCGGTGTGGGAGTACTTCGACGTCGCCGCGACCACGCCCTACGAGCGGGTTCTGGCCGAGGAGACCATGCCCGGCGCCCGCTGGTTCCCCGGCGCCACCCTCAACTACGCCCACCATGCCCTGCGCAACCTGCACCCGGACGCACCCGCGATCACCGCGCTGGACGAGACCGGAGCCGGCTACGAGATCACCGGTCGGCAGCTGCGCGCCCAGGTCGCCTCTGTCGCAGCCACCCTGCGCGACCTGGGAGTGCACATGGGCGACCGGGTGGTCGGCTACCTGCCCAACACTCCCCACGCCGTCATCGCATTCCTCGCCACCGCCAGCCTGGGCGCGGTGTGGTCGGTGTGCGGCCAGGACTACGCGCCCAAGGCCGCCGCCGACCGCTTCGCCCAGCTCCAACCGACGGTGCTCATCACCGCGGACGGCTACCTCTTCAACGGCACGTCCCACGACCGCCGTGCCGCCTCGCTCGAACTGGCCGACGCCCTGCCCACACTCAAGGCCACGGTGCTCGTGGATCACCTGGGCCTTGCCTGGCCCGAGACCCGTCACACGGGCCTGACGGTTCCCTGGGACGAGGCGGCCACCCGCACCGAGTACCTCACCATCGCCCCGGTGCCGTTCGACCACCCCCTGTGGGTCGTCTTCTCCTCCGGCACCACCGGACTGCCAAAGGGCATCGTCCACGGGCACGGCGGCGTCCTGTTGGAGCACCTCAAGATCCTCGGCCTGCACTGCGACCTGGGTGTCGGGGACCGCCT
Organism: Streptomyces sp. NPDC001406; assembly: GCF_042895285.1. NCBI lineage: Bacteria > Bacillati > Actinomycetota > Actinomycetes > Kitasatosporales > Streptomycetaceae > Streptomyces > Streptomyces sp. NPDC001406. The sequence goes on along the minus strand of NZ_JBIAWG010000024.1, from coordinate 53,416 downwards.
GCTGTGGTACACCACCACCCACTGGATGATGTGGAACCTGGTCGTCTCCACCTTGCTCACCGGTGCCACCACCTGCACCTACGACGGCAGCCCCGCCCCGCAGACGCGCCCGGACGTCCTGTGGGAGCTGGCGGCCCGCCACAAGGTCACAGTCTTCGGCACCAGCCCCCAGTACCTGCTGGCCATGGCCAAGCTGGGTATCGAACCCTCCCTGCACGACCTGTCGGCCATCCGCGCCATCGGCTGCACCGGCTCCGCCCTGCCCGCCTCCGCCTACCCCTGGGTCCGCGACCACGTGGGCGCCGGTGTCCAGCTGGCCTCCACCAGCGGAGGCACGGACGTCGTCTCCGGCTTCGCCGGCAGCTCCCCCACGACCCCCGTCTGGGCGGGCGAGCTGTCCGCCCCCAACCTGGGCGTGGCGCTGGCGGCGTACGACGGCGCGGGACGGGCGGTCGTCGATCAGGTCGGCGAACTGGTCGTCACCCGCCCTATGCCGTCCATGCCGCTGTACTTCTGGAATGACCCCGACGGCAGCCGCTACCGCGACGCCTACTTCGGCGCCTACCCGGGCGCGTGGCGGCACGGCGACTGGATCACCCTCACCTCGCACGGCTCGGTGATCGTCCACGGCCGCTCCGACGCCACCCTCAACCGCAACGGCGTGCGCCTGGGCAGTGCCGACATCCACGACATCGTCGAACGCCTCCCCGAGATCACCGAGGCCCTCGTCATCGGCGCGGAGGAACCCGACGGCGGCTACTGGATGCCCCTGTTCGTCGTTCCCGCGCCCGGCGTCAACCTGGACGACGCCCTGCGCGACCGCATCCGCGACGCCATCCGCGCCGGCGCCTCACCCCGCCATGTCCCCGACGAGATCCTCGCGGTGCCGGCCATCCCACACACCAAGACCGGCAAGAAACTCGAGGTCCCGGTCAAGCGCCTCCTCCAGGGCGCCCGCGCCGAGCAGGTCCTCAATCCCTCGGCGGTCGACAACCCGGACCTCGTCGCCTACTTCGCCGGCCTAGGAGCCGAACGCCGCCAGGCCCGTCACTCGCACACCATCAAGGACGCCTCGTGAGCCTCTCCTCCGCACTGGCCTTTCTCATCGTATTGATCTTCGCCATGCTGGGCGTCGCCAAGATCCTGGCCCTGGGTCCGATGCCCGGGCTGGCCGCCCACGCCGGCTTCACCACGACGGCCTACCGGGTGATCGGTGCGCTGGAGCTGGCCGGCGCCATAGGCGTGGCCCTCGGCCCGGTCGTACCGCTGTACGGAGGCCTGGCCGGCATCGGGCTCCTGCTGCTGCTCGCCGGTGCTGTGACCGTGCACGCGCGCAAGGGGGACGGGCTGCCCAAGCTCGTCCCCGCGGTGGTGTGCGCCGCCCTGGTCGCTTGGTACCTCGTGCTCCTCGCCGACATGTGATCCGCCCGAGTGTTGTCGGCGGCCACTGCCGCGCCTGCCCCGTCCTGCCCGCCGACTGCTGCGTGCAGGCGGGCAGTCCCTTCGCGTCCAGGCACATCGCCGTCACCGAGCGCTGTTCGCGAGCCCATGCTGGGACTGGCACACTGAATCTGTGGTTCCGCTGATGGCCGCGGCCGCTCAGAATGCGTCCTCATCACTCACAGGCGCCAGTGTGGTGTCGGCCTGCGCACTGCTCTTCACTGTCGCGTCATTCTGGTGGCTCAACGCCAGGCAGGGGCGTCTGAAGGCGTGGGAGCCCCATTCCTTTGCAGCGATTGTCCACTCTTCCATGGCCCGCCTACGGCTTCCGCTCGTCCTTCACAACACCGGCCCCAAACCGATAGTCGTGCAGGACCTCATACTGACCTTCCCTGACGAGCCCGCCTCTCATCTGCCACTGCTTTGGGTGTCCTCACCGTCCCGTCTCCAGCCGGGGCCGGACGAGGAAGCCACGCTACCGGCCGGATTCGTTGTGGCCGGTAGAGAAGCGCAACAACTCTTCCTCGAGTTCGAGGCACCGTTTTCCGGATTCCTCCCGGAGACCCGTGATTACAAGGTCCAGATACACGCGAGAGTGGGCCACCGCAAGGGGTGGCGCCCCCTGCTGACGTTCACCTTGAGGGCCGCCAACATCGTTGATCCCGATCGCTACACCGTCTACAACAACGCGCCGGTCGAACTGACGAAGGAGGACCGGAAAAGGGCAGACGCTGCGCTCCTGGAGCTGTTGCACGAGCAAGGGGATGCTTCCGCTCAGGGCGAGAGGAGACGGCGGGACCCTTCGAGCGATGAGGGCGACACCGGCACGAGTCGCTAGAGGCCATCCCTTGACGTGCTCCCCGCCCAAAGGGGGGAGGTCACGTTCGGTTCCGGCGCTGGTCGCCGCTGTGTTGGCGGAGTTGGTCGGTGTGGCGGACGAGGTCATTGACGCGTGCGGCGAGGTCGGGGTGGTCGGACGCCAGATAGGCGTGCGTGTGTGTCAGGGGGCCGACGAGGGCGGCAGCGTCGTTGTCGGCGAGGGCGGCTGTGAGCTCGGCGAGTGGGCTGCGGGCGGCGGCGGGGAGGTCGGTGAGCGCGGTGATCTGGCCGGCGATCTGGCGCAGGTTGACGGCGTTGGCGCGAGCCCAGGCGGTGACGGTGCGGTCGGCGGCGCGGCGGTCGCGGGTTGCCTGTACCCGCTGCTCGCCCGTGGACCCCGGGTTTCCGGGGCGTATGCGCAAGTAGCGCCGTTCGGCGGCCTGGCGGCTGGAGACGCCGAGGGGGTGGGCGAGGTCGGCCCAGCTGGCGCCCGCCTCCCGGGCTGTTTCGATCAGGCCTGGTTCCCATTCGGCGAGCTGATCGCGCGCTTCGCGGAGCAGCAGCAGCGCGGCGAGTGCCTGCTCGGAGCCGGCCTGGCCGGGCTCGGGGTGCTTCCCGTCGCGTGTTGTCCGGGCGGTGTGCAGGGCCTCGTGGATCGTGTTGAGCGCCGTGGCGGCGGCGAGGAAGGAGGCGGGGGTGAGAGGGCGGGCGTGGGGGGTGGGTTGATCGTCAATGGTCATGGAGCCTCCAACTACGGTGTCATCATCTCGACGACCTCCTGCTTGTCATCGCTTGGATGACATGTTACAACGTTGGCAGGTGAACGCATTGGCACCACAGTGCCTGACCTGAACGCTGGAGGTGTTTTACGATGTTGATGCGCACCGACCCGTTCCGTGAACTTGACCGGCTCACTCAGCAGCTCCTGAATACGACCGGCACCTGGTCGCGGCCGTCGGCGATGCCGATGGACGCCTACCGTGAGGGCGAGGAGTACGTGATCGCCTTCGACCTGCCCGGTGTCTCCACGGACGCGATCGACATCGACGTCGAGCGGAACATGCTGACCGTCAAGGCCGAGCGGCGGCCCGTCACCAAGGCGGATGACGTGCAGATGGAGCTCTCCGAGCGGCCCCTGGGCGTCTTCTCCCGCCAGGTCGTGCTGGCCGACACCCTGGACACCGAGCACATCAAGGCCAACTACGACGCGGGCGTGCTGACCCTGCGGATCCCGATCACCGAGCGCGCCAAGCCCCGCAAGATCGCCATCGGCGGCGGCTCCGCGCACAAGGAGATCAGCGGCTGAGCCCCCTCCCCTCCCCATCCGCGCCGGAGGACGGGGACGGCCACCCCTCCGGCCGCCACCGTCCTCCGCTCACCACCGCACACGCACGGGAGCAGCGATGACCATGCGATGGGAGGCGTTCCTGGACCAGGTCAAGGAACGCGGCGAGTACGAGACCACCGAGGAAGCCGAGCGGGCGTCCCGCACCGTGCTGGCACTGCTGGGCGCGCACCTGGTGGGCGAGGTACGGGCGGAACTGGCCGCCCGGCTACCGGAGGATCTGGCACTCATCCTGCTCAATCCGCTCCAGGTGCACGAGCCGCTCTCCCCCGAACGGTTCGTGAGGGCCACCTCGGCATGGATCGAGGGAGCAACCGAACAGACCGCAGCCTGGGACGTGGGCGCTGTGCTCAGCGTGGCCGCGGACGCCGCGGGCGAAGAGCTCACCCGCCGCATCCTGCTCCAGCTCCCCGCGGGCTACGACCTGCTGTTCGGCCACCCCCAGCGCGTCTAGCCCACAGGCAGCGACAACCCTTCCCCTCACCCCGAACAACACCGGTGGCCGACGGACGAGCCCCCGGCCACCGCCTCGCGACCACCTCACACGAGAAAGGCAACCGCGTCACCGATGATTCCCCAGCAAAAGCCGTACCGGTCCACCGCGGGCATGACGTTCGAGCAGATGCTGGAAAGAGTGCGGTACGAAGGCGCATACCCCACCCGCGCACAGGCCGAACAGGCCGTGCGCGCCGTGCTGGGTGCCTTCGGGCGTCAGCTCACGGGCGATGAGCGCGTGGAGCTCGCCGCCAGGCTGCCCCACGAGGCCGCCGTCACCTTCACCTCCCAGATCCCCGCCACCGTCCCCCTCACCGGCTGGAGCTTCGTCAACGACCTGGCGTCCCGCACCGGCGGCACGGCGGCCACCGCCCGCTGGGACACCGGTACCGTCCTGCGCATCGTGGCCCAGCTCGCCGGCGAGGAGCTCCTCAGCCGTGTCCTCGCCCGACTCCCCTCCGGCTACGCCCTGCTGTTCGGCCGCGCCGAGCTCACCCAGGCGGCCTGACGCGAAGAAGGGCGGTGCACGGCGGTGGAACGGGGCTGGCACACCGCGGCTGAGAACTCTTCCTGAACCGGATCGGTTGTTGGACGTACGGGCGGCATCGGCGCGGCAAGAGAACACCCACGCCGCGCCGGTGCACGCACCCGGGTCGGCGTCCGCTTCAATTGGCGCTTCCACGTGGCGTGGTCGGCGTGGAGCCCGTGCATCCTGATCCGGCCTTTGCTGGTCCTGTTGCGGATCTTCGGACGGCTGCCGCGAGGTGTCGGACGGACCTTTGCCCGGCTTCTCAACGCCGGGACTCGCTCGTTCGATGCCGTCAATTACCTGGGCCCGCTCGGCGGCGCGAAGGTCTTCGGGCGCCGCGGGATGGGATCAGCTTTCGACCGTGTGATCGCCGGTCTGCACCACCGCCTTGAAGCCGAGCGGGAAGCCGATCTCGCCCTCGCCATGCACTACCCCACCGGCTGGGACCCCTTCTTCCGCGACGTCATGACCATCGCGTACTTCTACCGGTATCCGACCCAGCACTTCGACTTCCACCGCCGACAACTCACACTCCCTGGGACCGCTGCCCCGGCGGCTGACGAGAACCCGCCGACTTGACCATTCGGTGGTCACCGTCGGGCGGTGAGTGCGTAGCCAGCCAGGGTCAACAACATCCACGCCGCGAGGTAGGTGAAGGCAACTGTCGGGGAGAAGGCGGTCCACAGGATGCCCGCGACGGCGGAGGTGGCAAGGTTGCCCAGGGACTACACGGGTCGACGAGAACCCGGCCATCGCCGCCCGGTACGGCGTGATGTCCATCCTCACGCACCACCTCCACCAGGGCGGCAAGATCGTGCAGACCGTCGTGGGCGCCAAGCCGAAGGCCGCCCTGGAGCGCGAACTCGCCGACCTTCTCGCCTGACACGCCACGCGGTAGGGGCGCCCGCAGCGCCCTCAGCGAGCCCCCCTTTTCTGACGTAGGTATCCCGGTGGCCAACGAGCGCATCGTCGCCATCGGCGGCAGCGATGCCGGCATCAGCGCGGCCCTGCGTGCCCGCGAGCTGGATCCCGACAGCGAGGTCACCGTGGTCGTGGCCGACGCCTACCCGAACTTCTCCATCTGCGGCATCCCGTACTACGTCTCCGGCGAGGTCGGACACTGGAGCGACCTGGCCCACCGCCGTCTGGCGGACCTGAAGGCCACCGGCATGCAAGTGCGCACCGAAACCCTCGCCACCGCCATCGACGTGCCCGGCAAGCGGCTGACCGTGCGCGACGCCGACAGCCGCACCGAGGAACTGTCCTACGACGCACTGATTGTGGGCACCGGCGCGGTCAGCGTCCGCCCGCCCATCGAGGGACTGAGCGGACCGGAGGCTCTGCCCGAGGTCCTGCCGACCGTGGACCCCGAGCTCGGCGCCCTCGTCCACGACGAACTCGCCTCTCAAAGCGCCGAGCTCATCACCGTCGCCCAGGTCTGAGCAGTCACGCGCGACACGTCCGGCGACGCCCTTCAGGTACGGGCCACCGGATCAGACGGCCTAGCCATCACCCGGGGCGCCGACCTCGCTTTGGTCGTCGTCGGCGTACGCCCCGACGCCGCCCTCGCCGCCACGGCCGGAGCCCGCCCTGGCATCAAGGGCGCCATCGGGGTCGGCGAGTACATGCGCACCTCGCTGCCCGACGTCTACAGGGCCGGAGGCTGCGCCATCACACACCACCACCTGCTCGGCAACACCTGACTCCCGCTGGGCACCCCAAAAGCAAGGCCGGATCGAAAGCAGGCCGGATCGCGGGCGAGAACGCGCTCGGCGGCATCCGCTGGTTCGCGGGCTGCCTCGGCACCCAGGTGGTTCGACCTCGTCGCCGCCCGCACCGACCTGCGCAACCACGAAGCCGCACGCGCCGGCCGGGACCGGACACCGGCGACCACCGCAAGCCCCGATGACCATAAGGCGTACTGCCCCGGAGCCACCTCGATCTCGATCCGGGTCACCGCAGACACCTCAAGCGGCCTCCTGCTGGGCGCCCAGAGGGCCCTCGAGGGTTGCGCGGCGTTCGGATGACGGCCGACTGCGCGGCTTTGGACCGGCCGGACCGATGGCCTACGACCGAAGATCCAGATCAGATGCACTTCGTCATAAGGATAAAATTGTGATGTAAACGCCTGGGTTCGGCAGATTTCTCATCCCAGGCGTACCGCGGCCATCCCGTGTCGGGCACCCGCACCGATCAGAAGAGGCGCAATGGATCTATGGCTGATCTGGTTGATCATCGCAGCTGTGTTGGCTGTGGCGGAGATCTTCACCCTGACTGCTGCGCTCGGAATGCTGAGCGCGGCCGCGTTCGTCACGGCAGGGTCCGCCGCGGTCGGGCTGCCCCTCCCCTTCCAGTTCTTGGTGTTCACCGTCGTCGCTACCCTCACCGTGCTGTTCGTGCGGCCCATTGCGCTGCGCCGCGTGCTCCAGCCCCAAGCGGCCCGATTCGGCGTAGACGCACTGATCGGCAGGGCTGCCTATGTCGTCTCGGAGGTGACGGGCCTGGGCGGCAGAGTCCGTATCGACGGCGAGGAATGGACGGCCCGCTCCTACGACGAGACGCTGGTGATACCTGCTGGAACGACCGTTGACGTCATAGAGATCAGCGGCGCCACCGCGATCGTCTACCCCCGGGACTGAGACCATGGAAACCTCGGCGTTCCTCATTGCAGGCCTGGTCGTCGCGCTGTTCGCGGTTTTCACCGTGGTGCGGGCGGTCCGTATCGTGCCCCAGGCGCGCGCTCGTAATGTCGAGCGACTCGGCCGCTACCACCGGACCCTGAATCCTGGCCTCAACCTCGTCATCCCGTACATCGACCGCGTTTATCCGGTGATCGACCTGCGGGAACAGGTCGTCTCCTTCAAACCCCAGCCGGTCATCACCGAGGACAATCTGGTCGTCGAGATCGACACCGTCCTGTATTTCCAGGTCACCGATCCGCGAGCGGCTTTCTATGAGATCGCGAATTTCCTTCAGGCGGTTGAGCAGCTCACCGTCACCACCTTGCGCAACGTCGTGGGGTCCATGGACCTGGAAAAGACTCTCACCTCACGGGACACCATCAACAGCCAACTGCGTGGGGTGCTGGACGAGGCCACCGGCAGGTGGGGGCTGAGGGTCAACCGGGTGGAGATCAAGGCCATCGACCCTCCTCAGACCATCAAGGACGCGATGCAGAAGCAGATGCGAGCCGAGCGGGACAAGCGGGCCGCGATTCTCGGGGCCGAGGGGCAACGCCAATCACAGATTCTCACCGCCGAAGGTGACAAGCAGGGCGCAGTCCTGCGCGCGGAGGGTAACCGGACCGCTGCGATCCTCCAGGCCGAGGGCCAGTCCCGGGCCATCGACGAGGTGTTCCAGGCCGTGCATCGCAACGACCCCGACCCCAAGCTGCTCGCCTGGCAGTACCTCCAGATGCTGCCCCAACTCGCGCAAGGCCCGGGCAGCACCTTCTGGGTGATCCCCAGCGAGGTCACCTCCGCACTCCAGGGAGTATCCCGCGCCTTCAGCGAGGTGCTGCCCCCGTCACAGGCCACCCTCGAGAAACCCACAGGCGACATGGCCGCCCAGGCCGCCCAGGCCGCCAACGACACGGCTCAGGCCGCAGAAGCCGCGGCCGCCGCCCTCGCCGACGCAGCTGCGGCCGAGAAGTCACCTTCGACGCCCTCCCGTCCCGCCCCCTTCGCTGACGGCGGGTGACCGTCGTTCAAAGAGGTCAGGGTACCGACCAACGCGGCGTCACTCCGCCGTCGCGTCGTGGCGGGAAAGCAGATGGGCTGTAGCCGCGGGACGTGTACCGCCGAAGCGGGTGATCACAGGTCCGGCCACGGCGAGCAGGAGACCGCGGCCCCCGCACGTCGCCGACGCGCAGCGCCTGCCCAGGCCCCGGGGAGGGGATCACCTCGTCTCCCCGGACGATCCCCACGATCGACGCGCCGGTCCGCGTCCGGGCCCTGGTCTCCCCCAGTGGATGGCCGGCGAAGCTGTACCTACGCGCACCTCGACCTGCCCGGCGCTGACTCCGGGCACCTCCTTGGTGTGATCGGCGAACCGCTCGGCGATGCGCGGGGCACCAGAATCTCTGCAAGCGTGCCGGTCTCCTCGCCCGTGAGCCGGAGCACAACCCCGACGACCGGACCGGCGCAGGCTGGACTCGTCAAGGCACACTTCCGGCTCCAGGCCACCGGCAAGCGCGGCGTCACCCGGTCCGACGGCGGCAACACCGACCGCACCGACGGAAACGACCAAAGCCACACCCGGTACCCCTGGGTGGGTGAACCATACGAAGGGCTCACCGCCTCCCGCAGAACAACGCAGGGAAGTCTGAGCGGCTCTGGTCGAGCGCCTGCCCGCTTAGCTCTCTCCAGTTGCCGTTGGGGTGTGCTCAGCGCTTTCTGGAAGAGCGGGTGGAACGGCCCGCTCTCCCAGGAGGAGCGCACCATGGCGCAACCGGTAAGTCGGCCAACGATCAGCGCTGAGCAGTTCAGCCGAGTGTGTGACGAGATCAGGAGCACGGCGGCGCCCGAGAGGAGCGCTCAGTCCATCCGGGACTGCGCTCTGCGCATCGTGCAGATCCTGGGCCTGGCGCTGTCCACGGATGACCTGAGCAGGCTCCTCACCGCACTCATGGCCCCTGGGGCGGCCCCACCCCCAGGGAGCCCTCACTACACCCGAGAGGCCATCCTGGACATGCCTGACGAACAGCCAGGAGAGGATGAAGGCCCAGTCAGATAGACCGGGCCGTCACGCCCGATTACATCCTCGGCACCCATGCGACCGTCACCGACATCACCCAGACACGGGGAATCGTCGGTACCAGTCTCACCTCGGTCGACCTCACAGGCCTCACCCGGATCGAACTCGTCTTCGCGGTACTGCCGGCGGCCGGTGCGGGCGGGCTCGTCCTCGCGCTCGGCCTCGCGGAGCGCCGTCGCACCTTCGCCATCGCCACAGTGCTCGGCGCCCGCCCACGACAACTACGAGGCATGGTCCTCACCGAGGCGCTCCTGCTGGCCGTCACCGGACTGGCCGGTGACGCGCTCATCGGCTCGGCTCTGTCGGAGATACTGGTCAAGGTACTGACACGTGCGTTCGACCCACCGCCCGCATCACTCGCCGCACCCGGCAGCTATCTGGCACTGACCGCTCTCGCTGCCGCAGCGGCCGTTGTGGGCGCAGTCCTGAACGGAGTGCGCGGGGCCGCCCGACCCGGCGTTGAGGAACTCCGGGACCTTTGACTTCCTCCCCCTCGTGAGCGAGGGGGATTCCTACGGCTCGCGCCGTGGGGTTTCCTGCTTCGTCGCCGACTGCCCGCCCGGAGTGCTCCGTTGAGGTCTTATAGACCACCTCACCGACGAACCGGCCAGGGAGCCAGACCCACCGCTGCCTATCCACGGCTGGGGCAGGCTGGGTGTTCCGAGTCGGCCCATACTCGGAGCCATGAACGCAAGAACGCAGCTCGGCAACTTCCTGCAGGCGCGGCGCTCCCAGCTGCGCCCGGAGGATGTCGGGGTGCCCACCTACGGGGAACGCCGGCGTGTGCCGGGTCTTCGGCGTGAGGAACTGGCGCTGCTGGCGGGGGTGAGCGCCTCGTATTACACCCGGCTGGAGCAAGGGCAGTCGCTGAGCGCGTCCGCGGAGGTGCTGGACGCGATCGCCGGAGCTCTGCGGCTGGACGAGTCCGAGCGGCGGTACCTGCACGACCTGGCCCGAGTGGACAGGCGGCCCACCCGGGGCCGGCGGCCCGCGCTGGAACGGGTGACCGAGGCGATGCGCCAGTTGCTGGACATGCTGGGCGACGTTCCCGCGGTGGTGCTCGGCCGACGAAGCGACGTGCTGGCGTGGAACCGCCTGGGCCATGCGCTGTTCGCCGGACACCTGGACCCCGGCGCCCCTGACCTGCCGGCGCAACGCCCCAACATGGCCAAACTGGTGTTCATCGACTGCCACACCCGCGATCTGTACACGAACTGGCCGAGCAAAGCCAGGGCGGTGGTCGGGAATCTGCGCCTGGTGGCGGCCCAGCACCCGCACGACGCGGCGCTGCACGCACTGCTGGGTGAACTGTCCGCGAAGAGTACGGAGTTCGCCTCGCTGTGGGCCGACCACCGGGTCAAGGCCTGCGCCGTCGCCACCTACGAGATGCGCCACCCGCTGGTCGGGCCGCTGACCGTCATTCAGCAGACCCTGAACAACGGGCCGGGCCCCCACATCGTGGTCGCCACCACAGAAGCTGGCTCGCCCTCGCGGGCCGCGTTCGCCCTGCTCGCCCAGGCCACCACAGGGGCCACCTGGCAGGCCGGCTCCTTGGCCGCCCCGGCGCAGACGCGGCCGCGAGCCGGCCAGGACTGACCCCACACAGGGGCACCGGCGCGCGGCCGCAACGAGCCGGCACCCGTCCAACCCGGCACGGCCGACGACCGGCCCTGCCGCGGGCAGCCGCGGGGCGCCGCCCCGCGAGAAGAACCCACCTGTCCCCAACCCATGCGTCGGCGTGTCGCTGCCGCATGCCCGAAAACCCAGAAAACCCCGAAAGCCGAGAAAGAAATCATGTTCAAGAAGCTGTCCACGTCCGCCGTGACGGCGGGTGCCCTGGTCGTGGCGGCGACCGCGGCGCTCAGTCCCGCTCCGGCCTCGGCCGTCTCCGCTCCGCTGAGCAGCGCGCGGATCGCCGCGCACTTCGACCTGGCCAAGGGCCAGACGCCGGAGAACGTCGCCCTTGCCCCGGGCGGCCGCGTCTACGTCACCTTCGCCAAGACCCGCCAGATCGCCGAGGTCTCCCCCAGGGGTGCCATCCGTATCCTGGCCACCCTGCCCGAGCCCGCAGGCGGCGGTGTCCACACCCCGCACCTGGGCTTCCCGCTGACCGCCGGCATCGTCCGCGCCCACGACGGCACCCTGTACTTCCTCTACGCCACCGGCACACCGGACCTCACCGGCGTATGGCGGCTGCGCCCCGGCGGCACTCCGCAGCGGATCGCCGCGCTGCCCGCAAACGGCCTGCCCAACGGCCTGGCGCTGAACCCGTGCACCCACACCCTCTACATCGCCGACTCCGTGCTCGGCACCCTCTGGAGCGTGCCCACCACCGGCGGCACCCCCACCGCCTGGTCCACCGGCCCCGAGCTGGCCTCCACCGGCTTCCTCGGCGCCAACGGCCTGAAGATCCACAACGGGGCGGTCTGGGCCACCAACCTCGACAAGGGCACCGTCCTGCGCATCCCCATCCTCCCGGGCGAACGCGCCGGCCAGATCCAGACCAAGGCCACCGACATGCCGGGGATCGACGACATCGCCTTCACCGGCCACGACGACCAGCTACTGGCCGCCCTCGACGGGCCCAACGAAGTCGCGCTCGTCCAGCCCAACGGCAGCCACTCCACCGTGCTGACCTCGGCCGACGGCCTGCAGAACCCCACGTCCATCGCCCTACGCGGCGACACCGTCTACGTGCTGAACGCCGGCTGGCTCACTGCCAACGACCCCAACCTGATCCTCGCCCGCCTGGACGAGTAGGGCCGCAGACACCAGCACAGACCCCAGACGAAGCACACCAGCCCCTCCCAGGCCGGCGTATTCCCCCGGCCCCGGGACGGCCGGTCACACCACCCCGAGCCCCCGAAGAACGCGCACCCTACGGAGAAAAACCATGCAGGACACGCACGAGATCACCCTGGGCGATGTCACCATCACCCGAATCGAGGAGATGCACGGGCCGATCATGTCCGCGGACCAGTTCTTCCCGGATCTGCCCGAGCGGGCCTGGAAGGACCACCACGCCACACTCGTGCCCGACCACCTGGGCGCCGAAGACGCCTTGGTCCACGTCGCCATGCAGACCTGGCTGCTGCGCAGCGGAGGCCGGACCATCCTGATCGACACCGGCGTCGGCAACGACAAGACCCGCCCGGCCGTCGCAGCCTGGGACCATCTGCAGCTGGACTACCTCGGCAACCTCGCCCTGGCCGGCGTGCAGCCCGAGGACGTCGATCTGGTGGTCAACACCCACCTGCACGTCGACCACGTCGGCTGGAACACCCGGCTCGTCGACGGCGCCTGGGTGCCCACGTTCCCGAACGCCACCTACCTGATGCCCAAGGCCGACTTCGAGTTCTGGAACCCCGCCAACAACCGGGGCATCCCCGGCGGCGTCAACGAGAACGTGTTCGAGGACAGCGTCGCCCCCGTGCACGCCGCGGGCCAGGTCCAGCTGTGGGAGACCAGCCACCCCATCGACGCGCACCTGCGCCTGGAAGCAGCCCCCGGCCACACCCCCGGCTCCAGCGTCGTCAAGCTGCACTCCGGCAGCGACCGGGCGCTGTTCGCCGGCGACTTGATGCACACCCCGCTGCAGGTCGCCCACCCGGACCACAACAGCTGCTTCTGCGAGGACCCGGCGCAGTCCCGTACGACCCGCCGCAGGTTGCTCGGCTGGGCCGCCGAAAACAACGCCCTCGTCCTGCCTGCCCACTTCAGCGGACGCAGCGCCCTGCACGTCGAGGACAAGGGCAGCGGCTTCGCGATCAAGAAGTGGGCGTCGTTCCCCCGGTACTGACACCGATGTCTTCCACGCCGCCGCTGCGGACCTCGCCCGATCCACAGCGGCGGCCCCGCCAGGGGGATCCCGCAAGCGCTCCCCTCACCCTCCACGGGGGTGTGGGCGCGGTGGCCGGCAACACCGCGCGTGATCTCCGCGCACTTGGGCGGCGGCCGGAGGCCGGCGAAGTGGTGCGATGCAAGCGAGTTCGTCGTCAAGCGCCGGGCACGCTTCGGCCCGCCAGGGCTGAGGCCCGCAGAGAGGAATGACCGTGTACCACCATCGCGACCCGGTCGTGATCACCGAACAGGGAGCGGTTCGCGGCCTGCGCCAGGGCGAGTCCGCCGCCTTCCTCAACATCCCATACGCCGCCCCACCCCGTGGCGCAGGCCGATTCACGTCGGCGCAGCCGCACGAGCCGTGGGACGGCGTACGGGACGCCACCGAGCCGGGGCCCACCGCGCCGCAGTCCGAGCGCCGGCTCGGCAGCCTGGACATGTCCCCCTATTTCGGAACCGGTTGGAGCCGCGGGGAGGACTACCTGACCGTCAACGTCTTCACGCCCACGCCCGCTGGCGGCAGCCTGCCCGTGATGGTGTTCGTTCACGGCGGCGGATTCGTCGCCGGCTCGACCCGGTCCGCGCTGTACGACGGCTCCGCCTTCGCCCGCGACGGCGTCATCCTGGTCACCCTCAACTACCGGCTCGGCATCGCCGGGTTCCTCCAACTCCCCGGCGCACCCGCCAACCGCGGCCTGCTCGACGTCGTGGCAGCGCTGCACTGGGTCCAGGAGAACATCGCCGCCTTCGGCGGTGACCCGCACAACGTCACCCTCTTCGGCCAGTCGGCCGGGGCGACCATCGTCGGCGGCCTCCTCGCCTCCCCCCAATCCACGGGCCTCTTCCGCAATCATCCAAAGCGGCAGCGGCCTGGGCGCGTTCACGACCGAGCAGGCCGCTCGCGTCACCAAGGCGGCGGCCGAAGCCCTGGGCATCGAGCCCCGCGCCGACGCCTTCGCGGAGGTCTCCGACGAGCGTCTGGTCCAGGCCGCCTCCCGGCTCGCGGGCATCGACCTGCAGACCAAGACGCACAGCGACCCGCTGCTCGGACTCAGCCCCTTCAGCCTCGTCCTCGACGCGCAGCCCGCCCAATCCATCGCCGCTGGCCTCGGCAACGACGTAGACCTGCTCATCGGGAACACCGCAGAAGAGGGAAATCTCTACCTGGTCCCCGTGGGCAAGTACACCACCTCGACCGCCCGGGACGTTCTCGCCGTGGCGGCGCGCTCGCACCCCGATCCGGCACAGCTCGTCGAGACCTACAAGAAGGCACGCCCCACGGCGTCCTTCGGCGAGCTGCGGTCCGCCATCATGGGCGACGCCCTGTTCGGCGCCGGCAGCTGGGCCCTGGCCGAAGTACACGCCGCCCACCCCCAGTCCTCCACCTTCTGCTACGAGTTCGCATGGCGCTCCCACGCCCTGAACGGAAAGCTTGGCGCCACCCACACCATGGAACTGCCCTTCGTCTTCGACCTCCCCCACCTGCCCTGGCTGCACGGACCAGACGGCCTGCTCGGCCCCGACAAGCCCCCCGCGGACCTTGCCTCCCGCACACACCACACCTGGATCCGCTTCGCCACCACCGGCAACCCCGGCTGGAACCCCTACGACAACGAACACCGCGCCACAATGCGCATCAACACCGAATGGACCGAGCTCAAGCACCCCCGTAGCCAGGAACGACACGCCTGGACCCTCGTCGTCGAAAATGAACACGTCACCCGACACAAACAGGCACGACCAAGACAGGAAGAACCCGTCGTCTGCCGCAAGAACCACTGACCGCATCGCCGGCCGACACGACCGCACGGCCACAAGACATTCAGTAACGGGAAACGATCGCTCGTCAGACACAAGATCGCCGCGGCCGCGCTCTCACCTGGGCATCCATCACCCTGATGCCCCTGCCGCTGTGAGGGCCCTCCCGAATGCTGGGTATGAGGTGTGTCCCGGGCGGAATGAGAGACGGAGGACGGTTGTGGACTGGGCTCGGTTCGCGCAGCAGATGGCGTCGATGGCACGGGATCTTCTGGCACAGGAATCGGTCACTGCCACGTTGGAGCGGATCACCGCGTCGGCCACCGAACTGGTGGACGGCTGCGACGCGGCCGGCATCCTGGTGCTGCACGACACGACGGTGGAAACGCTCGCCCCCACCGAACAGCTGGTCACCGACAGCGACCAGCTGCAACAGCGGCTGGGCGAAGGGCCATGCTTCGACGCCGCCTACCGCGCGCAAGGACAGCGGGTCTTCCGCATCGCCGACCTCACCGCCGAGCAGCCGCGCTGGCCCGCCTACGCCCCGCAGGCCCGCGCCCTCGGCGTGGGCAGCATGATGGGCTTCTTGCTGTTCACCGAGGACGAGGACCTCGGCGCGCTGAACCTCTACTCCCGCAGGCCCGGCGCGTTCACCGAGATCGGCGAGCTGGCCGGCTGGCTGCTGGCCTCCCACGCGGCGGTCGCCTTCTCCAGCGCCCGCACCCACGCCCAGATGGAACAGGCCATCGCCACCCGCCACGTCATCGGCGAGGCCATGGGCATCCTCATGGGCCGCCACCACCTCACCGAACACGAGGCATTCGAGGTGCTGCGCCGCTCCTCACAGGAACACAACATCAAACTCCGTGAGATTGCCGGCCGCCTCTGCAAACACGGCCGCCTCCCCTGATCCCGTGGGGCGGCTCCCCCAGCACGTGTCTGAACCAGAGAAGCCTGGGCCGGGCCAGCCCCATGGGAACGCCACCAAACCCGGCATACACACCAAGTCCCCTCCCCCACCACTCCCACACCTCACATGGGCCCTCCCTCAACGCCCGTATGCCTCCCAGGAACTCACCTCGCTGAAGAACCGCTGGTCAGCGGTGTGACCACGCCCGCCGAGGCAGCGATCGGGCTGCTGGTGCTCGTCCCGTGCGCCCTCGCCCTGCGGGTCTTCGCCGCCGACGGCCGCTTCGACACGGTGTTCGCGGTCGTCCAAGCCGTCGAATTCCTCGGCGGCGCCGTCAACATCACGCTCCTGAGCCTCAACGTCCGCGACGGCAGACTCCTCACCGCAGCCGCCCTCCGGCGCGACCGGCACGCCGCATCCGACGCAGCGCAGCCGTAGTCCACGCAGCCTTACCGGATCCGGAAGGACCCGCTCTGGCCATCGCGGAAAGAGCGCACTCGTCACCGGTGCCAGTGGGACAGTGAGAACGTCGGAGCATCCATCGCCAGGGCCCTCGTGGCGGCGGGCGCGAGCGTCGTGATCAGCGCCCGTAAGTACGGGCCGCTGAAGGAGGGGCCGACCGGCTCGGCCCGACGGCCTCCTGGATCGTCGGAAAACCCCAGGCACCACCCACCACACCAACCAACGGGCCAGGTGTTCGGAGGCGTCGTCCCCGTCGCAGGGGAGCGACAGAGAAGACACCCCCAATGTTCAGCCCCCTGGGAGAACCGGAGCCGGCTCGCACGCTCCCCTACTGCGCCTTCTGGCACTGCGGCTCGCCAGATGGTCACTGCCCTTGTAAACGGTTCAGTGCCACGCGACCAGGCGCACCCAACATGACATGGTCAGTGCTTGAAGGAGTCCTTGGTCCTCTCTTTCTCGCCCCGCATCTTGCCCCGTGCTTCGAGGGCAGCGCCCTTTGCTGCGAGCGTATCTTTGTGCACCGCGTGGGCCGCCTTCCGCACCGTCTTTCCAACGACCTCTTCGGCTTTTGCCTTGACTTTCTCTCCAGCACTCATTTCAGTACCTCCGCGCAGTCTCTCTGGCCACGTGCCCTTGAGGCATGAGGCAAAACCAAGTCCCGTAGGTCTGGAGGGCAGCCCACCCCGACACGGCGCGCAGGTGTATCGCAAATAGTGCGTGATCAATGAGTGGGAACGAGAGAGCGGGACCCAGTGAGGCTGGGGACCCGCTGTCGATATTCACGCAGGTCAGCGGACAATTTACGCCGTTACCCGGCGAGTGCCCCCGGCTCTCGCCCAGGCGGAGCGGTTCGCGAAAGACGACTCCGACGGGGGGTGGGGTCGGGTTGCCCGGGGGAATCGCACCTGGAGCCGCCCGACCCCTCATGCCGGTCCTGAGCGCCAGTGCGGCGATGCGACCCGCCCCCGCCGTCAAAGATCGACCGCGGCACGTAGAAGCAGGTGCAGTGGACGTGGTGGACAACGCATCTGGAGGACACGCCGGAAAGAGCGTCGTCGTCATGTCACGCGTCGGGCCCGGTGGCGGACCGCGCGGAGCTGGACCTCGCCCGGAAGGCTGCTCAGGCTCGCGGATTCTCGCGCGTGGCGCAGCGTTTCCCGGCTCAGTTGCTCCAGGGCTTTCGTCGGTTCGGCGTGCGCTTCGAGCTGTAGATCTACTCGCGCGACAGGTGCATCGGGTCTGCCCGTCAGCCGTACGTGGGCCTGCGCGACACCGTCCATGTCTTCAGCCTCGGCGCACAGGACAGACACCAGCGCTCCTCCCCGCAGCCGGGCGCCTTCCCCATCGCCACTGTCGACGAGGATCATGGCAAGGCGGTGCCTGCACAGTTGGCCCAGCAGCCACCACAGCAGGAGGATCAGCAGCAGGGCCAGCACGGCAATGACGACGGGCCACCACCACAGCTGGTCCCGGAACCGAGTCCGCCCCTCCACCCCGAGCACCACATCGTGCGGCCCCCGGAAGGGCCACCAGGCGGGCACTTGGAAGTTCCACCGTCGCTGGAGGTCGAGCCCGCCGAGCAACACCGCAGCGCCCAGCGCGAACAGGCCGGCCCCGATCAGCGCCAGCAGCACCCGGTTGACCGTCCTGATCATGTGCTGTCACCTCTTCTTCGGTCGCCGGACGTCAAGGGACAGAGCCGGCGGCCGGGCGAGCCCGAGTTGCTGTAGGCCGTTTGCCAGTGCCGATTCCAGGTCTGCCCGGACCTCTTCGAGATCACGGAAGTGGGACCGGATCCTCGCTCTGATCTTGTGGCGGCCCACATCGATCCGGACCGACTGGACGCCCGGCACCTCCATGGCCCGGTCGCGCAGCACAAGTGCGACGGCGGAGCGGTTGAGCCCGGATCGAAGGTCGGCAGCCCGCGTATCAGCGGGCGGCTGCATCGGCAGCAGCCGCCGTAGTCCCGGGGTCACCGCAAGGACCAGCAGCCACAGGCCAACGGCCATCGCGAGCGCTGCGCCGCCGATCATCCAGCCGTCGTCGAGGGGACGGGACGCCAGTTCGTCGGCGAGACTGCGCCGCCAGCTCATCGCCGGCCGGCCGACCCGGACGGCCACCACGTCGTACAGGAGGAGACCGGTGACCGCGGCTGCGAGCAGGGCCACGATCGCGGCGGGCACGCGCCGCGTGGACCAGAACCGGCGCACGTGCTGCCCACCGGATGCCGGTGGGCCTGGTCCGGACCTTCCGGCCTTGTCGGCCAGGGTGGGACGAGGCTGCTCGGTGTCGTCTGCCGCAACTCGCTGGGTGGCAGCCTCCGGCTGCTGTTCGCTCATCTGGTCCTCCCGGTCATCACGCCCCGCGTGTGTGCCGAATGCAGCCGCTCAACCGTCACCACGACTTGTTGAACCTTCACGCCCGCCAGTCGGCTGACTTGCTCGCTGACCGCGCGACGGACCGCGCCGCACTGGGCACCGATGTCGGACGGATATCCCAGCTCCACCACGATGTGCACCCGCGCCTGGCCAAGCGCATGCTCCCGCTCGGGCGCAGGGCGCACCGACACGGTCGCGTGCGGCTTCGAGCGGCCGGGAAGGACGGACGGCGCCGACTCGCCAGATCTGCTCAGTGCCTCACGCGCCGCCTGCGAAGCGATCTTCGCGACGACTCGATCGGCGACGCGGGTCGCACCGCGAGCGCCTCTGGACACCGCCGCCGGAGAGGCGGTCTGCGGCTGCGGCACCGTTCACCGCCGCCGGTCGACGCGATCACGGCTGCGGACGAAGCGTCCGAGCTCAAAGTCACCGTCCGCAAGCCCTCCGGCGACGAACCCCACGGCGCCGAGCGCCGCCACCAGGAGAAACGCCCCGAAGCCGCCGAAATAGCCGGCGAAACCGAGCCCCATACCGGCAAGCAACCCCACCACGGCCATGCTCATCGTGCACTCCTTCGCGATTCACCAGGCCGGCTACCGCAGCCGTGGCTGCTCTTCCTCTTCTTCCTCTTCGTCGGGGAGCTTCACGTCGCTGACCGCGATGTTGACTTCCACGACTTCCAGGCCCGTCATCCACTCGACAGCGGAGATCACGCTCTCCCGCACGGCGGCCGCCACGTCCGCGACCGAGACCCCGTAGTCGATGACGATCTCCAGATCGATCGCCGTCTGCGTCTCGCCGACTTCGACTTTGACGCCGCGCGAGACGGACTTGCTGGTACCGGGCACGCGCTCCCGCGCGGCACCGAAGGCCCTGGAGATGCCGCTGCCCATCGCGTGCACACCGACCACATCACGGGCCGCTATCCCGGCAATCTTCTCGACGACGCCGTCGGCGATGGTGGTCCGGCCCCGTGCGCCGGGCTCGACGCGCCCCGCCGCGACGTCTTTCTTGGCGGTCTCCTCCGCGACCTTCATGCCGACGGGAGCGCGCTGGTTCTGCTGTCCCATCTCGGTCATAACCGTCACCTCTTCCGCCTTTATGGACCTTTCGTACGAGTCCCCACGTTAAGCTCGATTAGTCGGTAATCAGAAAAGTCCGGGACGTAGCCCTCTCCCACTCAGCGGATGGCTTGAGCGGCCGCATGAGAGGTGGTTCCAGCGGTCTGGACACAGGGCGATACGGAAGGGGCGTGAGCCGATGGCATCGGACAGGTGGGCGCCGACCGTGCGACAGCAGATCGGCCGTGGCCGTCTCCTCCCGCTCGGCGGACCTGAGGACGGTGCCTGGATCACCGAGAGCGCGGTCGGCGAGGTGCTGAGCCGCGCGGCCTACGAGGCTGGGGCGTACCTGGGCGCGGTGCGCGTCCGGCCGGCCGACCCGGAAACAGCGGTGGAGCCTTCCGTTCCGGCGCCCTGGACCGCACTGCCGCCGGGACGGCTGCGCATCGAAACCGAATTCTCGGCACCGGTCGGGCAGCCCCTGCCAGACTCCGCGGAGCAACTGCGGCAGGCGCTGTTCACCGCGGCCCACGAACGCCTAGGACTGGTGACCGCCGCGATCGACCTGCACGTGACAGACCTCCTGGACGACCCAGCCCCGGCAGCCGGGACCACGCCACAGCACCCCTCCCCCATCACAGAGGCCCGAACCGGGGCATCCCACGTCGCGGCTCCAGGCCCCCCGCAGCCGCCACCGGGCGAGAGTCCGGTACGAGCACTGGCCGTACTGCTGGCCGATGTAGCGGCGGCCATACCCGGCGTGACCCGCTTGGCCACCGATTCAGGACCACTCATGCCCCGCACCGGGGAAAGCCCCGCTCACCCCGTCCGCATCAGGGACAGCAGTGAACCCCCGGGGAGACACGTCCAGATCGAGCTGGCGACCGACGAGACCCATCGTTGCCTCGACGTCGCCCGCGCCGTCCGCGCAGTCGTGACCACGGCGGCGACAGCCGACGCCCCCGGCCCGGTGACCGTCGCCGTCATCGTCACGGCAGTAGAGGCCAGGGGCTGACGAACCTGACCGGCGAGACACCCCCCGAGTCGGCGGCTTCGATAGCGGCCGGCGCGACGACGCCGGCCGCTATCCCTGGACTCGAGGCTGATCTCCGAAAAGGTCCGGCGATGCCCAGAACGTGCGGACCGGCACGCCGGCTTTGCTGATACGAGGAACTCGCCGGTCCCGAGTCGCGTCGTCGACCGCTGGGCGCCACGGAGCACAACCCGGAAGCCCGGCGCGCTCTGCTTCACAGACGGCTTGATCGAGGAACACCACCAGCTCCTGATCCCAGGTAGGGATGAGCTACAGGATGTCGCTCTGCGCGGTGGGAGCGTAGGCGCGATCCAACCCAGACCAGGCAAGCCAACGAGGCGTCGGCCCACGGTGGCGGTCGGCACACGCTCAGGTCTGCTGAATCCGGCGTCGGCCGGCGAGCAGCCGCTGGGCTGCGGAGAGTACGCGGGCCGTACCTGCGGTGGCGTGGAGCGCCGCGCGGGCCGCGTTGGCTCCGCACGCGCCATGGACTCCTCCGCCCGGGTGTGCGGAAGCCGACGCCAGATACAGGCCCCGGACGGGAGTTTCAGGGCGTCCGGTACCCGGCACCGGGCGGAAGATCAACTGCTGGTGCAGGCTGGCAGTGCCTCCGTTGATCGCACCGCCGTGCAGATTGGCATCGAGGGCTTGGAGCGTCGGGGGTGCCAGGATTCTGCGTGCCCTGATCAGCGAACGGAACCCGGGGGCGTAGCGCTCCACATGCCGTTCCATGCGGTCGGCCATGGCTTCCTGCTCGCGCTCGTCCCACGTGCCGTGGATGTCGTCCTCGCCGGCGTCGGCGGTGATGGTCTGGGCGGCAAATGCTGCTCGTTCACCAGCCCGCCATAGAGATCCGGCGCGGAGACATCAGCCAGCACACAGCGGCGTACCGGGATCGCCTCCCCGCACGCGGTGCGAACGCCCACGGCGCGGCCTCCTCGGACGACAATTTCTCGTGCAGGTTCGCCGCAGCGCACGGTGCCGCCCAGACGCTGGAAGCGACGCACCAACGCGGCCGACAACTGTCCAGCGCCTCCGGTAGGGACGGGGAAGCCGTGCTGCTGTCCGAGCATGCACATGAGCCATCCGAAGCCACCGCTGCCTGCAGCCTCCGGGGGCAGGTCCGCGTGCAAAGCATTCCCAGCCAGAAGCAAACGCGCCCCTTCACCACGGAACTCCTCCTCACCAAGGCGTTTGGCGGGCAGCACAAGTGAACGAGCGAGAGCAAGACCGCCCGGCACCCGGAGTCGCCGAGCGAGGCGGGCACCGGCCTTCAGCGGGGGAAAGGGGGTGAACAGCGTGTCAACAAGATCCCGGCTGATCTCGTGCCACGTAGCGCACATGCGCGACCAGGCCTCGCCGTCCCCGGGAGCGAAGGCATCGAGTCCGTTCGCGGTCTGGTCCTGTGACCGCTCGATGACGGCACACCGTCCGTCCGGCAGGGGATGAGCGAGGACAGAGGGTGCATGGGACCAGCGCAGGCCTTCGGCCTGCAGGTTGAGGCATTGAATGACCGGTGACGCCGCAGCGAGCGGGTAGAAGGAACTGAACACGTCGTTGACATAGTCAGGATGGACCCCGCGGTCACTGCGGACGGCGCCACCGGGCTGGCTTTGAGCTTCGAGGACCTCCACGCTCCAGCCCGCGTCGGCCAGGAGATTGGCAGCCACCAGACCATTCGGGCCCGACCCGACAACCACAGCGTCCAGCACGCTCAGCCCCCTACTTGCGTCGCCGGCGAGCGTTTTTCAGGCGGTCCGGCGGTGTCTGCCTTCGGGGACGTGCGCTCGACGGTTCGCGCCAGGCGCGGCAGCATGCTGCGGTGCCGCAACTGAATCAGCAGGTCCAGGGGCGCTGCATGCAGAACTCCGCCCAGCCCGCGCAGCGGATGCTCATCGACGATGACCAAGGTATGCCCGCCCCAGGGCCGCATTTCGATGGCAATACGCGCCGTGCCCAGGCGACCGCTCTCCGCCTCGAGCTCCAGCCATCGGGGCGGTTCGGTGCGCCGGACCACAGTGCGTCCTTCATACGACCAGGGGCCCAGCCGCACCGAGTAAGCCAGCGCCGCATCGATCTGTGGCCATCGCTCGTCGAGCGCCCATGAGGCTGAGGTACCCACGACCCACTCGCCAAATAGTTCAGGATCCTCCAGTACAGCCCAAACAGCTTCGGGAGGGTGCTCGATGACTTGATGGCGAATCGCCATGACAATCCCCTCATATCTGGGTAAATAGGTCGACGTCGGCTGAGTACCCTAACCTGCTGTGTCGCAGTCGTTACCAGTAGTGTCGACGGCCGCCCACGGCGTGACCAACGGAGCCAAGAATCAAGAGGATGAGCCCAATGACCAGCAGGATGATTCCGATCGTCCACAGGATGCTGATTCCTGTGAGGAATCCGACGACGAGTAGGATGATCCCCAGGATGATCATGTTCGCCTCCAGGAGAAATAGCCCCTTGAAGGCTGAGTACCCCATACCGGAGCTGCATCACAGCCAGGACCTCCCATTCAGCAGGGGGTCCGCCTCGCGCAACACCGCATCAGCGTGCCGTTCGCGGTGCTCCGCGCCGGCACCTTGTACGAACCCAGAACCCCACGCCTCGCTTGACGAAAGACATGGAGGCACCCCCCGGGGGCAGAGGACGCGCCAGCGGCCACGCTGGTTGGCTGGGCGGGTGGGATGATCTTCGGGTTGATCACGCTGGAGGGGGCCGTCCGTGGTGAGTCCGCCGCCGTCGTACAAGGGGCGCCGGTACCCGGTCGAGGCCATGTCGCACAGCGTGTGGCTGCACTTACGCCAACGCCCTGCGGCATCGGCGTCCCCGGCCCTGTGACAAGTGGCACCGCGCCGTCGTCAAAGCCGCCGGCGACGGCGTTCGGCTTCCCGTTGTGCAAGCGCGCCAGGGCGGCACCGCACATCACCAGTACCGCCCCCTCTCGCTCGACCAGCGGGGTTCCGTGGCAGCCTGGCAGGGCCGGATACGGGCGGGCGCGGCAGCGTGCGAGGTCAACCTCAACCAGCCCGTCAGGGCAGGTGAGTAGTGCCGTCTGATCCGACAGTCAGGCCGGGCCCGTCCGCCGGGCCGCCGCGCCCGCCCAGGTCTGCGTCTCCACACGGAGCGCGGATGTCAGGCGTGCGCCGGCGTCATCGCCCACACGACGAGGTCGCCATCCAGCCCACGAATACCCTCGGACAGACACGCCGACGTGCGCATCGTCGCCGCCTCCCCCGAGGTCGCCCGTCATCGCGGAGGTTCTCCGCCTTCGCCGCCGGCGAGCAGCGCAGCTATCCCGCGGGCACCGACGGCGGGACACGTCTCCAGCTCACCATGGACACCACGCGCGCGACGGAACAGGCGCGGTCCTGGCTGGAGAACAACCGCTCCTCGAAGGAGGGCCACCGGGCCACGTGAGCCGGTGGCCGAGAGCGGTCCGTTCGGCCGCTTCGGGGAGTAGCGTGAACTCATCGGGAGCATTTCGCGCACCGGCCCCGATACCGGTGTCGTTCCTGGTGAGCAACGGCACCGGCCGACTGCCAAGCGCAAAGGTCCGGAGACGGGTTCGCACGATGTCCGCCACCACTGACCATCCCCCGCTGCGCGCTGTGCCCTTCAGGGCCCCGACCGCGCGCCTCGCTCTGAAACCCGTGAGTACGTCCCCGGGACGGGTCGAGCTGGACGGCGCCTGGTGGCCCCGCTCCCGTGACCTGGCACACGAACTCTCCGCTCTGGCGGACGTACTGGACCCGCTGTGGGGACGGATCACCCATATCGTCGTCAACCCCCGCCACTGGCCGATCGTCCCGCGCAGGTTGTTCGTCAACGGCCATGTCGTGAAGGTCGGTTGGTTCACCTCGGAGCTGGATCCGCACAAGATTCAGCTGCTGTCCTACACGGCCGGCCGCTGGGACCTCCTGGTGATACCCCCGGAGACCGGTGCCCTCTCGGCCGCCCGACTGATGGCCGCCGCGAGCGCGAGCACCGTCCCGCAGCTGACCGCGACTGCTCTCCTGGCGGCGGAACGGACTGACGAGACTTCCTCGTTGTACGAGGCCGACCACGGCCGGTCCGGCCGACGGGTGATGGGGCTGTGACGGTCGTCGCCACATCCCGGCTGTCAGTGCCCCTGGTGACCGCCGGGGAGTCGGTGGTGGGCCGGATCAGACGTGACCGCCCGAGGCGGCTGCCAGAGGCGGCTGCCATGAGCGGTTCCGCTGCTTCCGCGGTCGTGTCCGGAGGGCTGCCAGCAGGTCCCAACGCCCCGCCCGGGAGCGAGCAGGACGACCGTGTGCGGGGCGGATGCCGCCAGGGCCCTGCGCAGTCGTACGGCCTGGTTGAAGACGAACATCCGGCCGGGCGTTGCGGACCACTTCGCCCCGTTCACCGCAACGCTGCTGATGTGACCCCACGCACGCGGCAACCCGGCGAGCAGCCGCGGGAGTTCCGCGAGCAGATCGTACGAACGAGGCCACCACGCCCCGTCGATGGGCCGGGGCATGCTGACGTGGGGAGCCAGGCGCAGGCGGAGGACGGGGTGGGAGGGAAGCGGGGGTTGCAGTGCGGTGGTCATGAAGGCTCCTGCCAGCTGCCATATGAGGATGAGTGGTTGACGTCAGGCACGACGGGCGGCGACACGGGCCGGCGTCGGCCGGCGCACCTCGTACACCCAGCCGAGGCGTTCGAAGAGGCGGATGACGGCGGCCGATGGGTCGACCTGGCCACGATCGACGCCGTGCCGGGCGCTGGTGGTGTCGGCGTGGTGAAGGTTGTGCCGGCTCTCCCCGAAGGAGAGGAGGGCGAGCGGCCACAGATGGGTGGCCCGGTCGTGACGCCGGGTGCGGAACGGGCGCCCACCGATCACGTGACACAGCGAGTACACGCTCCAGGTCACATGGTGGAGCAGGGCGATACGAACAAGTCCCGCCCACAGAAGGGCGGTCAGGCCGGACACCCAGGTGCCGCCGAGACCGGTGACCGTGTAGAGAACGACGGCCGGCAGGATGTCGGCGGGATGGATGAGGCGCCCCACAGCAGCCGGCCGGCCAGGCCGAGCGCCACGAACGGCAGGGCGACGATCAGACCAAGGACGCCTTCAGGCGGGACGGAAGGGCACACGATGATGTACGACCAGACACGCGCCCAGCAGCCCACGGGACAAACCCGGAGCCCCGCAGAACGCCGCAGCCCGGGCCCGGACCCGCTGCTCCCGTCGGCCGATCGGGACAAGATCCTCCTGCGCCTGAGGCACGCCCTCAACACCTTCGCCGACACCCCGCTCAAGGCGCTGGAAGAGGCCGAGAGCGCCTACGACGAAGCCACCGCCCAGCTCGTGAACGCCCTCGCGGAACGGCGGCGTCTCCTCCGCGCCGGCTGGCAGGACCAGGCGCCCGGAACACAGTCCGACGAACTCCGGCACGCGCTGAGGCAGTACCGGGAGATCACCCAACGACTGCTCCGCATCTAGGCGACCACAGGTCCGCGCCGAGACTGAGCGCGGAGTAGTGTGGACCGTACCGAGGGCATTTCGCACACCGGCTTCCACGCCGGGTCGTTCTCGGCGAGAGATGAAACCCGGGTCGCCGCGAAGGCGGCCCGGAGACGGGTCCGCATCATGTCGGCGACCTTGCACCAACTCCTGCCACACCACGAGCCCGTCGCAGCCCCGGCCGCGCGTCTCGCGCTGAAGACCGACGGCACCTCCCGCGGACTCCTGGACGGTGCCTGGTGGCCCCGCTCCCGGGACCTGCTGAGTGAACTGCCCGCACTGACCGATGTGCTGGACCCCTTGTGGGGCCGCATCACCCGCATCGCCGTCAACCCGAAGTACTGGCCGGTCATCCCGCACGAGATTCCCGTGGGCGGTCATGTCGTCAAGGTCGGCTGGTTCACCCCTGAAATCGACCCGCACAAGCTGCTGCTGCTCTCCTACGGCACCGGCCGCTGGGACCTGCTGGTCATCCCACCCGAGACCGGAGCGGAGTCGGCGGCCCGCCTGATGGCGGCCGCGTCCGACTACGACGGCCCCCCACTGACCGCGAGCGCACTCATCGCCGCAGACGAGGCCCGACACGCCGTCTCCGCGGCCGACCGGCCACTCGATCCGGACGAAGCACGGCAGTACGAGGGCGGCGCTACCTCGACCTCCGCGGCCGTTCCGGCACCCGCCGGTCGCGTCAGTCGCCTGATCATCGGCATGTGAGACGGCCGCCCATGACCACCCTCCTGATGACCGCCGACTTGGTGGTCCTCATCGCAGCGGCGGCATTCGCGATCCACCGGCTCAACATCGAGCACGCGGAAAGAACCGCCGTGCACCCGAACAGCCGCGCCCTGCCCGAGCACCGCGGCCGCGGCACGCCGCAACCCCCGGTGGGACCGGACCGGTCCGAGTCCCAGACCACCGGCGAACGACGGGACCACCGCGACGGGGGCCGCGGCCGCTTCCCACCGGGATGCCACCGCAGCCGCACCACTCACCACAGTTGACGAGGCGACGTTCCCGGCCCCGCGCACAAACCGTCGACTTGGCTCGTACCGACCGGTTTCGGCCCTGCCTCACGCACGACGCAGCCACATGCAGGAATCTCGGCCGACGGGTCCCCGCAACACGTCCCCGCAACACGTCCCCGCAACACATGGTCCTCGTCCCGGGGAGCATCACATGCAAGCCCTGATCGTTCTCATCGTAGTGATCGGCCTCTTGGCCCTCCTCGGCCTCGCCCTTTCCGTGAAGGTCGTCAAGCAGTACGAGACGGGAGTGCTGTTCCGCTTCGGCCGACTCGTCGGAACACGGTCCCCGGGGCTGCGGTTCATCATCCCGTTCGTCGACGTCCTGCACCGGGTGTCGCTGCGGGTCGTCACCATGCCGATCCAATCCCAGGGCATCATCACCCGGGACAACGTAAGCGTCGATGTGTCGGCGGTCGCCTACTTCCGGGTCGTCGACGCCGTGAAGTCGGTCGTCGCCGTCGAGAACGTCAACGCGGCGATCAACCAGATCGCCCAGACCACCCTGCGGAAGGTCGTCGGCCGGCACACGCTCGACGACACGCTGTCGGAGACGGACCGCATCAACCTGGACATCCGCCAGATCCTCGACGTCACTACCGTCGACTGGGGCGTGCAGGTCACGCTGGTCGAGCTCAAGGACATCCAGCTGCCGGACACCATGAAGCGCGCCATGGCCCGCCAGGCCGAGGCCGAGAGGGAGAAGCGAGCGAAGATCATCAACGCGGAGGGCGAGTCCTTGGCCGCCGCCGCGCTCGGCGACGCCTCGGACACCATGATGGCCCACCCCCTGGCGCTTCAACTGCGCAATCTCCAGAGCCTGGTGGAGATCGGAGTCGACAAGAACACCACCGTCGTCTTCCCCGCCCCCCTCATGAGCACCATCGGCGAGCTCGGCTCCTTCCTCGCCCGGGAAAGTGCGGCCGCTGCACTCTCCGCCGCGGCGCCACCGGCCGGCAACGCGCCCGGAACCGCAGCGTGACCCGACCACGGCCCGCACCACCACCGCATACCGCGGTGGTGGTGCGGGCGAGCGACGCGTGCCACCAGGGCGGACTCGTGGCCGCCGCCTGTCGCGCGCGTCCCGGGCATCGGCTGATGATGGAAGTACGTCCGAACACGCGGAGCTGATCATGACGGGTTGGCGGGTCAGGGATTACACCCAGGACGATCTCGAAGCGGTGATCCGCGTCGATGCGGAGAGCAGCACGACCGAGGAGCCGCCGCTCTTCCCGCTCTCGGACGCCGTGACGGCCCTCCAGGCCCGCCACCCGGCTGTGGTGGCCACGGCCGACGACGTGCTGATCGGCGCCGCGGTGAGCAGGGTGGAGGGCGAACGGGCATGGATCCTGCGCATCTGCATGGCGCCCGGCTGGCGGCAGCGCGGGCTGGGCAGTGCCCTGATCACCGCCCTTGAGCAACGGCTCTTCGCCGACGGCGTCCGGGCGGTGCACGCCGTCCTGCCCGAGGGCGAGACCGGTGCCGCCGCCCTGCGCAACTGCGACTTCGGCGCCCGCCCCGGGCTGGTCTTCTTCGAAAAGCGCGGGCCGGTGACTCCGCAGTCGGCCGGCACGCTGTCCTCGCTCGGAGCGGAGCTGCCGCCGGGGGGGACTGTGGCAGAAGGTCGCGGGCATGCAACGGGAGAAGCAGCTCATCGAACGGCGCCTGGTCCTGCCGCTGGCCCATCCCGAACTGGCCGCCCAGCACGGAGTGGAACTGCCACGGGCGGTGATGCTGTTCGGCCCGCCAGGGACCGGCAAGAGCACGTTCGCGCACGCGATCGCCAGCCGCCTGGGATGGCCCTTCCTCGAACTGTTCCCCGCCCGTCTGGCCGCCGAGTACGGCCTGGCGACCGGGCTGAACCGACGCTTCGACGAGATCGCCCGGCTCGACCACGTCCTGGTCTTCATCGACGAGGTCGAGGAGATCGCCGGCGAACGCGGCGGCGCGGACGCGACCGCTGTCGGAATCGTCAACGAACTGCTCAAGGCGATCGTCCGGTTCCGAAGCCACGACGGACGGCTGCTCGTCTGCGCCACGAACAACGTGACCACGCTCGACTCCGCGTTCCTGCGGCACGGCCGCTTCGACTACGTGCTGCCGATCGGCCCTCCCGACCACACCGCCAGGACCGCGCTGTGGAAGAGCTACCTGGCCCGAGCGGGCGCGCGGGCCGACAGCGCGGTACTCGCGTCCGCCAGCGAGGGATTCACCCCCGCCGACATCGCCCACGCGGCGCGAACCGTCTCCCAGGCCCAGTTCGAGCGCACCTTCGACACCGGAACCCGGGCCGCCCCCACCACGGACGACTACCTGGACACGATCCGCGACACCAAGCCCACGGTCAGCGCCGCCATGGCCCATGAATTTGCCCAGCAGACGAAGAAGTTCGCCCGCATCTAGCGTCCAGGCCGACGGGGAGCCGATCTGCGACGGAGGTTTCAGGTCGGCGTACGTGGCGTGTCGCTGCCCGTATCGATGAGGATCTGTTTGGCCTCGGTGACGTTGTCGGCCCGTACGGCCCTGGCCATCGCGGCGCGTGCCGCGTCGGGCGACGTGTCCGGAGGGACCAGCATCAGGGAGAAATGGTCCCGGTCGCCCCGGGTGATGAGGACGGTGTCGTCACCGACCGGGAAGGAATCGATGTGCACGACTCGGTCGTCGACCACCACCCGGGTCGGCAGTTCGTCCCAGGCGCTGCTGTCCAGACCGACTCGGGTGACAGGCCCGAGATGCTCGGTCAACGCGGTGATCAGCGAGGGAAGCTCGGCGCCGATGTCTCGTGTCCGCGGCCACCATGCGCCGTCCAGGATTCCCTCGCGTGCGTGTGTCGTCTCCAGCCGCAGAAGAGCCGTGCCGGGCTTCAGCGACCGGTGGACGGTGTCCGGCAGGAGCCTGGGGAGGTCGGGGGTGTCGGAGTCGGCCATGGTGTCCGCCCGTCCGCAGAGAGCAGTGCGACCGCAGGGCGTGCGACCGCGATACGACCCTGCTACCTCACCGTACTCCGTACGACGCTCGCGCAAGCGCTTCGCCGCAGGGCGCGGTTACGGAAACAGGCAACGGCTCCGGCGTATACCCGCCGGAGCCGCCCTTCCGGGTCATTGCACGTGAGCGTGCGCCGACCCGCTTTCCACATTACGCCAAAGGGATTACTCCGGCATAAGCAATCCATGCGAAGGTTCACTTCGGTCCGAGAAGCCGACGCGGCGGCTCAGCCACGCCCTTCCTCTTCTGTCTCCATCTGCCGGATCCCCTGGTGCGTCAGCGTGATCATCGCGGGCGTGTTGCCCCTCCCCCAGTCCACGACGACCCAGCCTTCGCCCGCCAGGTACATACAGGCAGCAGCCATGTCCTGCTCAGGGATACCGAGGTCGGTGCGGAGCTTCGCCCCATCGACGCCCAGGAGGCGATTGCCTTCGGCGGCTTGGTACAGAGCCTGCATGATCCTCTCGCGGTACGTCTTCCGGTCTCGCAATATCGCCATGACGCGCCTTCCTCTACCGCCCGCGGTCGGGCCGAAGTCGATGTCATCCGCGGTCGCCGTCGCGGTAGGGCGCGTCGGAACGGTCGCATCCACCGCCGACCGACGCTGCCTCCGGGTCCGACGCCCGATCCCCGGCAGAACATCGCTGTAGTGGAAGGCGGCGATCCGTTCGTCGTGCTGACCGTTGAGCCGGTGAATCAGAACGACCCCGACGGCGATCAGAAGAAGCAGCACGGCCACGGCAATGACAGTCATGGTTCTCTCACCTCCGCCGACCGCCGGGCGCACGCCCTGCCGAGCCGATGGGCCGGGGCAGGGACGAGGGCCGACCTGCTCCGCCGTCGGTCTCCCACGCTTCTTCCCTGATTCGGGCAGCGATCCTGTCTGCTGCTTCCTCCCGGGCCGGGGCATCGATGCCTACGCCGGCCACCAGCCGCGCGGCGGATCCTGCTCCTCGGTGGACCAGCCCACATGCACCGTGCGCCCGGCGACGGACACCCAACGCGGGATGACGGGCCAGTGGACCGGATTCACCGTGACACGCGTGATGCGGCCCCCGATGTCGCCCAGTGCGGCTGTCAAGGGGGGCAGCGCACGGGTGAGTCACGGGAGCGAGGCCACCACGTGCCGTCGAGCCCGCCCTGCGCGGGCGTCAGCGACAAGCGGACCGGCAGCGACGGCGCGCGCCTGCCCGATGTCGTACGGTCGATGGTCACGAACATGGCGCGAACCTGCCCCGGGCTCGTGAGCGGCCCGGCGTTGTCGATCACCGGAAACGGCACCCGCAGCGGAGCCGGTGCGCGAAGGACTCCCGGTGCCTTCACCCTACTCCGCCCGCCGGCCCGAAACGCCGCAGCTGACCTGGTATTTTCCTGCCTTCGGGACCTGGTACCGGGTGCCCGAGGCTGGGGTTCTGGCCGTAGTAGCCGATGATCGCGGTGGGTACGGCGATGATCGCGAGCCAGCTCGTCATTCAACCTCGCACACCGGCCCCACCGTGCCCTCGGCCAGCAGTGCCCGTCCGTGGCCGACGCCTGGCTGTCCAGCATCGAAGCCCTCGGCCGCGCTGCCACAGGCGACCGGCGGGCACCCGACAAGGCCTCACACGGTCCCGGCAGGCAGCCGAGGCCCTGTCCGACCAGGCGCCGCCACCATGGCCCCGGGTGTTCAGCTTCACCCCCGAAAGGTCACCGCCCGCCGGGTGGCCTGCGGGACCTGGCTCGGCCTGCCGGAACGGGTCCTCTCCGACGATGTTGAAGCTCTCGCCACCAGCCACGCAAAGTGAAGGACCCGCCCAGGAGATCGTGGACGAGGTGTGCGGCATCCTGATCCATCTGTCGGCACCGCCCGGCTGAAACGCCCCGCGCACGGCGCGGGCAGCACTCCCTGGATACCCGGCACCGGGTGCTGTGCCAGGGCAACAGCGGCCACGAGGATTCGACTGGCCGAGCCGTCGAAGACAGGCGGCCTGGCGAAATCGACGCCGAGGTTTCGAGTCAGCGGTTCACTGCCCCGGCGTCGATTCCGACGATGCCCGCACTAGAAACCGATGCCGGCTCCTCGCCTGAACGGGAGTGCGTCACCGAGGAGTTGGCCGCCGTCGATCACCATGGTCTCGCCGGTGATCCAACTCGCGGCGTCCGAGACCAGAAAGGCGACCGCCGAGGCGATGTCGGCAGGTTCTCCTATGCGCCCGAGCGCCGTCGAGGCGGACACGGCCTGCTCGTGCTCCTTCCACAGAGCCTCGGCCAGCTTCGTGCGCACCACACCTGGTGCCACGGCGTTGACGCGAACCTTCGGAGAGAGCTCCAGGGCCAGTTGCTTCGTGAGATGGATCAGTGCGGCCTTCGACGCGTTGTACAGCCCGATGTTCGCTTCGAAGGCCATGCCGCCGACCGACGCGGTGTTGACGACCGCCCCGCCGTGCTCGCCCATCCAGGCCCGGGTGGCCAGACCCGTCCACAGGACGGGGGCCCACAGGTTTACGTCGAAGGTCTTGGCGAACCGGCCGTGATCCTGATCGATGACGGGCCCGAAGGCCGGGTTGGTCCCCGCGTTGTTGACGAGGATGTCCAGGCTTCCGAAGCGCTCGAGCGTCAGATCGACACAGCGCTGGGCCGCTTCTTCGTCGACCGCGTGCGCAGCGACGCCGAGCGCCGTGCCCCCGACCTGGGCCGCGGCGGCGTCAGCCGCCTCCTGGGACCGGGAGGTGAGGACGACGTTTCCGCCGGCCGCGGCGATGGCCTGGGCGATCGCCAGCCCGATTCCGCGCGAGGCTCCGGTGACGACGGCGGTGCGACCGGTGAGATCGAGTCCTGTCATCTCAGTTCACCGCTGCCTTGTGGCCGCCGCGGGTGCCCGTGCCGTTCGCCAACGCGGTGTCCGCGCTGCGGTACTGCCGCAGTTCGTGTCGTGCGATGGCCCGCTTGTGGACCTCGTCGGGGCCGTCCGCCAGCCGTAGCGTCCGCAGCTGGGCGTACATCATCGCCAACGGGAAGTCCTCGGTCACTCCCGCTCCTCCGTGCACCTGGATCGCGCGGTCGACGACCTTCAACGCGATGTTCGGGGCCGCCACCTTGATGGCCGCGATCTCGGTGCGCGCTTCCTTGTTCCCGACCGTGTCCATCAGATACGCGGCCTTGAGCGTAAGCAGGCGAATCATCTCGATATCGATACGTGCTTCCGCGATCCAGTCCTGGATGTTGGACCGTTCGGCAAGCGGACTGCCGAAGGTCACCCGCGACTGCGCGCGCCGGCACATCAGCTCCAGTGCCCGCTCGGCTGCGCCGATCGCCCGCATGCAGTGGTGGATACGGCCGGGACCGAGCCGGGCCTGGCTGATCGCGAAACCCTCACCCTCGCCCTTGAGGACGTCCTTGGCCGGTACCCGTACGTCGGTGAAATCGATCTCGGCGTGCCCCTCGCGGTCCTGGTAGCCGAACACCGGCAGCCCGCGCATCACCGTGACCCCGGGGGCGTCGATGGGGACGACCATCATCGACTGCTGCCGGTGCGGGGCAGCGGTGGGATCCGTCTTCCCCATGACGATGAGCACCTTGCAGTTGCGGTGCAGGGCGTTGGACGCGAACCACTTGCGGCCGTTGAGCACGTACTCGTCGCCGTCGCGCTCCATCCGCAACTCGATGTTGGTGGCGTCGGAACTGGCGACCTGCGGCTCGGTCATCGCGAAGGCCGAGGCCATCGTCCCGTCGAGCAGGGGCTTGAGGTACTTCTCCTTGTGCTCGTCGCTGCCGAACAGCGTGAGCACCTCCATGTTGCCGGTGTCGGGAGCGTTGCAGTTGCACGCCTCGGAGGCGATGTGGCTGCGCCCCATGATCTCCGCCAGCGGCGCGTACTCGAGATTCGTCAGCCCCGGCCCCCACTCGGGGTGCGGGTGGAAGAGGTTCCACAGTCCGCGCCCCCGCGCCTCCGCCTTGAGTTCCTCGATGATCGGCGGGTGGAAGTGCGGGTCGCCCGACGCGCTCATCTGCTCGTGGTACGCCGCCTCAGCGGGGTAGATGTGCGAATCCATGAACTCGAGCAGATCCGCCTGGTATTTCTTGGCGCGCTCCGACATATCGAACAGAGACATCTGAACTCCTGACGGGTAGGGGGAGGGAAAGTTCGGCGGGCGCGCTTGTCGAGGTGACTGGCCACGCCTTCGACGACATCGGACCCGCGGAAGGCCCGGAGCATGAGGCCGAGTTGCAGGCCGGCTCCGGCGCGGAATCCGCCTCGCCCGGCGCGCCGGTCATGCCTGCGCCAGCAGGGAGCTCTGGAAGCGGCGCATCCCGCGCAGCCACCGGTCGTAGTCCGAGCCCTTCTGCCGGTACATCTCAAGAACGTCTTCGTGCGGCAGGATCAGGAAGCGCTCGTCCTCGATCGCGGCCAGGACGGCGTCGGCGACTTCGGCCGGCTCCAGGACGTCACCCGCGGACGTGACGGCTCGTGTCGCGGCTCTTCCCAGCGGGTCCCCGGAGTCCTCCCCGGAGGACAGCAGCTTGGTGTTCACCCCCATCGGGCACAGACAGCTGACGTGGACCCCGCGATCACCGTACGTGACACTCAGCCATTCGGCGAAGGCGACGGCCGCGTGCTTGGTGACGGCGTACGTGGCGGAGCCGATCTGGGTGAGCAGCCCGGCCGCCGAGGCGGTGCTGACGAAGTAGCCCTCACCGCGCTCGAGCCACCGCGGCACCAGCAGCCTCGCTGCACGGATGTGGGCTCGCAGGTTCACGTCGATCGAGAAGTCCCAGTCCTGCTCGCTCACGTCGAGGCCGAGCGCCCCGGCGATGCCCGCGTTCGCGAAGTAGAGGTCGACCGGACCGAACGCGCTCTCCGCCAGGGCGACCAACTCCTGGATCTGGGCGGTGTCCGACACATCCGCGCCGGCGCTGACGGTGCTTTTCGGATGGTGGGCGTTGACTCTTTGGGACACCGCCCGCGCGCTGTCCGCGTCGAGGTCCGCGACGACGACCCGGGCACCTTCGCGAGCGAGTCGTGCGACCAGCGCGCTGCCGATGCCGCCGCCACCTCCGGTGACGATGGCGACTCTTTGTGCAACGTTCACAGCGAACCCTCTCCGCGGCGGGGCGTGCGATGCCGGGGCATGGGCCCCGCGATGGCGTGACCCTGCTCTTCCCCACCCCTGTATAATTGAATCCGACGTCAAGTTCAACTGTCGGGCGTGACACACTACGCGGAGCAGGCCAGCCTGGCCCATGGGCGTGAGCGGCTCACAGAAGGATCGTCAAGGAGCTCGGCCCACGGAATCGGCCATGCGCCTGGCGTGGTCGTCATGTCCGTGAAGGAGACGAGCAGGAGAGAAGTACCCGGCGGTACCGGGCGAAGAGGCAGGCGGTACAAGCCGCCGGATCAGCGGTTGCCGGGGAACCGCAGGGCGTTCGCCCAGAGCCGGGTGACCGTGGACACGAGCTCCTCGAAGTCCACCGGCGTACCTTCTTCGTGCCGTTCGCCGAGCACGAAGGCGTTGTAGGCCATGACGCTGACCATGCCCGACAGCGCACGGGAGGCCATCATCGGATCGACCTCACGATCTGCGACACCCCGCGCCTGCAGGTCGGCGATGCCGCGGGCATTACGACGGATGAACGCGTCAGCGCGTCGGCTTCGGAACTCCCGGAACTCCGGCTCCACTTGTGCGACCTGCTCAAGCAGGGACATCAGCTTCGCATTCCGTTTGTATGCCTCGAGATACGCGCGATTGCTCGCCTCGAGTACCGCATAGGGATCGTCGGCACCCTGCACGCGGCCCATGCCGGGGTGCATCATGTCCTCCTGCGCCTCCAGGAGGACGGCGGCAAGCACCTCTTCCTTGTTGGCGAAGTAGGTGTAAAAGGATCCCGCCGCGCACTGAGCCTCTTTGGTGATGTCGGTCAGGCGGGTGTCGAGGTAGCCGTCCCGTTCGAACACCGTCCGCGCGGCCTTCACCAACGCGGCCCGCGTCCGCGCTCCGCGCTTCGTCGTGGGCGGCTCGCGAAGGTGCGAGAGGGGCGCCATGGGCGGTGCCTTCTCGCCGTCGAGCTCCTCGGGCGCAGTGGTGTCCATCCCGGAAACTGTACTTGAATCCGACGCCATAGTCACAAACCCGCAAAGACGCGCGGGGAGATTCTCGCCCTCGCCGATCAGTTGACTTGGCGCGGCCTCGACATGGTCCTCGGACGGTGTGGCCGGATGACCGGCCTCACTGCGCCCGGTCGATCGGTCGGTTCGGTCGATCGGTCAGGCGGTGATGCCGAAGCGTTCGGCGAGTTGGCGGCGGGTGTCGGCGGCGCTGGTGTGCAGTACGCCCCCGATTCCGATCCGTGCCGCTCCGTCGAGATTCTGCTGCAGATCGTCCATCATGACTGCCTCCTCGGGGGCGATGCCCAGGCGGTCACATGCGGCCCAGGAGGCGGTGAGGATCTTCTGTCCGTCCCGGCCGAACTCCTCGGCCCGGGCGGTCACGGCTGCCTTCCCGCCTGGCAGTTTGCCGATCTCCACCCGGCGTCCGTACCGCTTGGCCCACTCGGGCTCGATCAGCGGCGCCAGCCAGCCGGGGGCGGCCTCGGCCAACTCCTCCAGGGCTGCTCGTAGCGTCTCTCCGACCAGCTCCAGGCGGCTGAGGGTCCACCGCGGCCAGCACATGGGTCGCGTCCGTGCGCTGTCGTCCCCCGGTCTTGAGTAGGCCGGCCTCCACCAGACGGTCCAGCATCAGCCGCAGCAGCCGGTCGACGGCGCCGTCCTGTTCGGCCGGCCGGGCCCTGAACTCGCACACCGAGTGGTCGAATCCCGGATCCTCCTCCAGCTCAAGGCCGTGAAGTCGGCCCGGAGCGCGGTTCCGGCCTTTCGGCCGGCCCGTTTCTCCGGACCTCTTCCCGCACCCGCCCTGCGCCTTGATCCCCAGCACAAGCAGCTCACCATGCACTCTCCTGTAGCCCCAACTGGGACTTTCCCGCGTCAGACGCAGCACCAGGGCACGGTCCGAGGCCGGCCCGGGCGCTTCGGCCAGGAACGGGCCGCGTGGCGGCGCGCGACCAGGTCGCGGTGCCACCGCAGCACTGTGTCCGGGCGCACCAGCAACCGCACCCTGCTCAGCGCGTCCCGCGGGAGCCGGTGCAACAGCGCCGCCAGGAACGCCCGGTCACTCGCGTCGAACCGCGGCTTTCCCCTGCCCAGCTGCCGCTCCAGCTCCGTGATCTGATGGCGTAGCGCCAGGATCTCCACGTCCTTGTCCTGGTCGCTCATCGGCAGCAGGTGCAGTATGGCGAACAGGTTCGTCAGACCCAGGTGGGCCAGTCGCATCAGCACGACCGATCATGTTGCCGTGACCATGGACAGCGGCGCCAGAGCACTGGCTCGAGCAAACCACCTGAACAGCAAGCCTCACACACCGTGACCAGTCAGCCGCATTCCTTCTGCATGCTTACGAAAGGGTTCGGACGGCTACTCCTTCGTCCAGCGCTGGGACGCCTTCCCTGACTCGCAGTCGTACGCCGTCACGCTGCTGCCCGAGGCCAGATCCAGGCACTTGCCGCTCTGCACGCTGCGCAGGGTCGCGCCGGAGCCCCTGGTCCAGAACATCGAGGACTGGCCGTACGCCTCACACGAGCCGACCGAGGCGTTGTTGCCGTAGACGGGGGTGACCAGGCATTGGCTGCTGCCCTGGTTGACGACCTTGAACGAGCCGTCCGACGCGCTCAGGAAGGCCCAGGAGCTGTTCGCGTCGTCCGCGCAGCTCCCGTGGATCAGCCCGTTGCCGTAGGCCGTCAGGGTCAGGCAGTTGCCGTTGTCCCCGTTCACGAGGTGGAAGTAGCTGCCCGCCGTGGCGTCCTCGTCCGATGCGCCCGTCGACGTACCGCCGGAACCGCCCGAGCCACCTGAGCCGCTGCTTCCGCCCGAGCCGTCCGAGGTGCCGGAGCCGCCGGAGCTTTCCTTCGCGTCCGTGCCCGTACCGGTGCCCGAGCTCCCGCTGTTCGTCTGCGCCCCGCCCATCCCCTTCCCCTTGCCTTTGCCCTTGCCCAACGGCGACTTCCCCGGAGTCGCCGTGCCCGAGGGGGACTGGGTGGGGGTGAGCGAAGCAGAGACCGTGACCGACGGGGTGGCGCGGGCGTCGGTCTGTGGCGCGGAGGTGTTCGGCAGGAGCTGGATCGCGAGGGTCGTACCGGTGACCACGACCACAACGGGGACGGTGGCGAACAGGATCCGGGTACGGCGGCGGCGCTCGCGCGGCTCAGGGCGGGGCGTGGACTCCGGCTCGGGCTTCGGCTCGGCGGACGACAGGGTCGGGACAGGGACGGACGGCTCCTCGATCTCCGGGACTGGTGTCGCGGCGAAGGCGGCCCGTTCGGACAGCCGCTCGGTGATGGCCTCCGGCCACATGGGGGCGGTGAACGGCCCGTGTTGTTCCGCGAGTTCGATGAGTTCGGCGGCGGTCGGGCGGGCGCCGGGGTCCTTGGCGAGGCAGGCCGCGACGACCTCGGCGAGCTCCGGGGCCAGTTCGCGCACGGGGTCGAGGTCGGGCTCCTCGTGCACGATGCGGTACAGCACCCCGTGCCCGGACTCGTCGCCGAAGGGCGGGCGCCCGCAGGCAGCGTACGCGAGCACCGAGCCGAGGGCGAACACGTCGACGACGCCGGTCAACTTCCGTGCCCCCGAGGCCTGTTCGGGCGACATGTAGGCGGGCGTGCCCACCACCATGCCGGTCAGGGTCAGCTGGCTCTGTTCCGCGGCCTGGGCGACGCCGAAGTCGATGACGGTGACGCCGTCGAGGGTCAGCATGACGTTGGACGGCTTGACGTCCCGGTGCACCATGTCCAGCGCGTGCACCTCCGCCAGTCCCGAGGCTGCCTCCCGCAGCAGCAGCCACAGCGCGTCGGCGGGCAGCGGAGCGCCGTTCAGCTCGACCGCCTCGCGCAGGGTGAGTCCGGGGACGTACGCGGTGGCGAACCACGGCGGCTGTGCGGTGCGGTCGCTGACAAGCAGCGGCGCGGTGGCCCGCGCGGGCAGCTTGGCGAGGTTGTCCAGCTCGTGCCCGAAGCGGCGCAGGAAGGCCTTGTCCTCGGCGACGACGGAGGAGAGCACCTGCTTGACGGCGGCGTAACGCCCTTCGTGGACGCCGAGATACACGCGGCCCATGCCGCCCGCCCCGAGCCGGCCGATCAGGGGGATGCCCCCGATCCGCCGCGGATCCTCGTCCTCCAGCGGCTCGGCACCGCTTCCGCGCAGCTCTGACACGTCGTCCCCGTCTCCCCGTTCGCGGTCGTCGCGGGAGTGGACGAGTGTCCGCCCACTCCCCCACGGCCGGGTGGCCACTCGTGTCCCGCACAGGCAAGTCTGGGCCAGCGGGCAGTAGGATTGGAAGAACTTTCTAGAAAAACACTCTAGATCTCTCTAAACGCAACCAGCGGAATCGGCGGCACCACATGACTCCCAAGCAGCAACGCGGCGAGGCGACCGTGGACCGCCTCCTCGACGCCGTGCTGCGCGTCTACGCGGAGTCGGGCGAACAAGGCCTCACCGTCAGCGCCGTCACCAAGGCCAGCGGGGTCAGCCTGGGCAGCCTCTATCACCACTTCGGCAGCATCGACGGCCTGGTCATCGCGGCGGAGCGGCGCTGGGTGGGCAGGCTGCTCGACGAGTTGCTCACCGCACTGCAGGCCGCGCCGACCTCGCGTGACGGCATCGAGGCCGTCGTACGAGCCTATTTCGCGTTTGTCCGGGAACACCCGGACGCCGCGCGGCTCGTGCACTCCCCATACGGCGACCGCCAGCCGATGCGGAGCGGCCAGGAGCAGCGCGACGCCCAGCGAGCGAGGGTGTCGGCCCTCGCCCGCTGGATCGAACCCCACGTGGAATCCGGCGAGTTGGCCCCGCTCTCCCAGCCCCTCATCGAGTCCCTCGTGCTGGGCCCCGTCGTCGCCGTGGCCCGCCGCTGGCTCTCCGGTATCCACGACGTCGACCTCGACGAGGCGGCGGGGATCCTGGCGGAGCGGATCTGGTTGTCGGTCAGCGCAGAGCCGAGGTAAAACGCAGCACAATATCGGGCTACGAAATCACACCCCGTGTTCCTTCTACGACCGCAATTACCGGCTCACGCGGAGGTACGAACATGCACGAGATCACCCTTGCCGAACCGCTGCCGGTAGGAAACACGGAAGGCCTGTTGGCTCGGTTCCCGGCCGTCCGGCTCCGTGCCGGTCCTGCGTCCTGCCGTCCGGCCCGCCGCCCCCGGCGTACGCCCGACGTGCGGCCCCGCGTCCGGCCGCCCGTCCGGCGCAGGCCTGCGCCCGGCCTCTTCCGCCTCCCGGAGGGCCCGGACGCCCACGGACCGCGGCCGGCGCCCTGGCGGAGGAACGGCGCGAACAGCTGGAAAACATCGACCCGTCCCGGTGCCTCGCCTGGCCCGTGGAATGGCAACGCGCCTTCCACCTCACCCGCCAGCACCTCGAGAAAGGCTGCGCACTGCCCACCGAGCCAGGCGACGCCGTGCGCCAGGGCGAGGACCTCGGACGCTGGGTACGCACCCAGCGGCTCGGGTTCGACAAGCTCACCACCGTGCAGCAATGGATGCTCGAACACATCCTCGGCATCCAACCCGCCACCCACGACGAGAAACCACGCCCGCGCCACACACAAGCCGACCGGTGGGCCCTCAACATCGCCGCCGCCCGCCAGTTCTACGAACGCGAAGGACACCTGCGAGTGCCCAGGAAGCATGTGGAACGGCTCGGCCCCGGCGTCGGCGGCGAGGACCAGAAGGAGCGGCACATCAAACTCGGCGCCTGGATCGGCAACCAACGCACCCGCGCCGCCACCCTCACCCCCGAGCGGATCGAGCACTGACGTAAGCAGTCCCAGGGGCCCCTCGTTCATGGACGCCCTGGCCCACGCGCGTGATCGCGTACCCCAACGCCAGCGTGCGCTCAGGACGCCCTGCGGGCCGAGGGCTGGCGGATTTCCGAGAACGCCGTCGCGAAGATCATGGCCGAGGAGGGCTGGCAGGCCGCAGGCGAGGAAGCGCAGGTCACTTGGGATCTCCCCTGCCCCGGCATAGGCTGGTGCTATGGGAGAGCGTTACCTCCGAGCTACGCGGCTCCTGGATTTCGAACATCCGCGCATCCAGGCCCTGATCCAGGATCGCTTCTGGAGGAACCTACTCGAGCGCGAGCGAATCGGCGCGATATATGACTTTGTCCAGAACGAGCTCGCGTTCGGCTACAACGAGTCTGACGACCTGCCCGCGTCGGCGGTGCTCGCCGACGGGTACGGGGAATGCAACACCAAGACCACGCTGCTGATGGCGCTGCTGCGGGCCACCGGCAGCGGCTGCCGTTTCCACGGCGCCACTATCGCCAAGCGGTTGCAGAAAGGGATCATGGAAGGCCTGTTCTACCGGGCCGCGCCCGCCAACCTAGTCCACAGCTGGGCGGAGGTCTTCTACGATGGCCGCTGGGTTGGGCTGGAGGGCGTGATCCTCGACCAGCCCTACCTTGAGGGCCTGCGCGCAAAGCTGCAAGTGAACAGCGGCGCCTTCTGCGGGTACGGGGTGGGCACTGAAGATCTGGCGGACCCGCCGGTCGCCTGGCAGGGCACCGACACGCAGATCCAGGCCACCGGCGTCAACCACGACTTTGGCGTCTTCGACGATCCGGACTCGTTCTACCGGCTGCACGGCGGCAATGTCCGCGGCATCCGGCAATGGCTGGTCTGGCCGCGGATGCGGGCCATGATGAACCACAAGGTCGCCTCCATCCGAGCCGGCACCACCAAGGCACAGACTCAATGACATCCGCGGTCACGCCGGTGGGCAGGCGGCGCAGCCGGTTCCGGTGGGTCGTCATGCGGGTGGCTGATCCTGCCGCGCGCCTCATGAGAATCATCTGACCCTCTGTCAGCATTCCCCGTATCTCGGGAACCCACCCTGACCAGCTAATCAGTTACTTCCGCACAACGGGGGCGAGCCCCCCTCCCGACCGGGTCCGGGAAGACCATCGCGATGCGTCTGCCGGCCGCAGCCGTCGACGCCAGCGGCGCCCGGCGATCCCGCCGGCCGGGCACGCCCCGCATTCCTGGCTGCACCAGCGCGGCCGCCACGCCCAGGGCCTCGCGGTCGACGCCGCGTTTTTGGCTGCGCCCGAGGTACGTGGTCCTGGCCGCCGACGAGGCCGGGATGTCCAGCACCCGGCTGCTGGACAGGGTCCTGACCGACGCCACCACAGCCGGTGCGGTGGTGCGGCTGCTCGGCGACCCGCACTTCTGCGGGCGATGCGGATTGCGATGTCTGCGCCCACCTGCGGGTGCCCTCGTGTCCCACGACAATGCCCGGTGACCCCGGCCTACCCGTTGCGTCCGGGCTGGTGCGTCGTGGACGGACCCGTCACCGCCTGCCCGCCCTGGCTGCCACCGAACGGGCCACGGGCGAGCCGGTCCGCCGCCCCTGCCTTTGGACCGGGCACAACCCGCCCGACTCGGCCAGCACCCCCTTCGCGCACCATCAGCGAGCGGCGTCCTCGGATTGAGGCACAAGCACGATTTTTCCCCTCGCCGCCGAGCGCTCGAGGAGCTCGTGTGCTCGACGGGCGTCCGACAGCGGCAGGCGCTCAGCCACGACCGGGTGGATCTCGCCACGACGAAGCAGCTGGAGCAGCGCGTGGAAGTCCTCCCGGAACCAGTCCGGGTAGCGGGGCCCGCCACCCACGGGGAGCGGTCGGCGACGACCCACGGGAAGCACCTGGTGACCTTCGCGCAGCTTTTGGACATGGTAGGCGAGCACCCGTCGGTGGGGCGAGAGCACACCCCAGAGCGCGACGCCCGCGGTTGCCGCGTACCACTCCATCCACCCTCGCCAGTTCTTGCGTCCTTGGGCGAGCACGGCGTAATGGCCGAACACGACAAGCCTTCCGCCGGGTCTGAGTGCGCGGAAGGAGCGAAGCGACACCATGCCCCCAATCCCGTCGAGTGCGACGTCCACGCCTTTCCCGGGGAGTAGGCGCACCACGGCCAGGAAATCCTCGTTGCGGTAGTCGATCGCCACAGCGCCGAGCCGCTCGACCGCGGCGCGGTCGCGAGCCGAAACGGTTCCGTAGAGGCGAAGCCCGGCCACCGTTCCGAGCTCGAGAACCGCCGTGCCCACCCTGCCGGCCGCGCCGTGCACGAGCACCGTCTC
The DNA here is from genome assembly GCF_042895285.1 of Streptomyces sp. NPDC001406. Classification (NCBI taxonomy): domain Bacteria; kingdom Bacillati; phylum Actinomycetota; class Actinomycetes; order Kitasatosporales; family Streptomycetaceae; genus Streptomyces; species Streptomyces sp. NPDC001406. The sequence goes on along the minus strand of NZ_JBIAWG010000024.1, from coordinate 9,930 downwards.
CCCGCTCCTCACCTTCGCCATGCGGTGAAGCAGTTGGTAGGCGGTCATGTACGTGAGAACAAGCCCCACAACCTCCGCCGGGTCGAGGTCCTCGGGCACCTCGATCGTGTCCCTCTCCGCAAGGCAGACGCGCTCCGCGTAGGCGCCCCACACCGTCAGCGCGGCAACGCGGTCTCCCTTGCGCAGCCTCGAACAGCCCGGACCGAGCTCCTCGACGACACCAACGAGCTCGTAGCCAGGCGTGAACGGCGGCTTCGGGACACCGAGATACGAGCCTGCGCGCAGCAGGGCGTCGGTGAACGAGACACCGGCGGCCAGGACCCTGACGCACACCTCGCCCCGCCCCGGTCGGGGATCGTCGTCCTCCACGACCCTGAGTACCTCGGGGCCGCCAAAATGGCCGACGACGACACGTCTCACCCCTTCAGCCTAGGCGCGCCGCCCCGTCCGCACATCCGGTCGATCCAGCGGTCTCGAGGCGCGAGCGCGCGCCTGGCCAGCGACCGCGAGTACGGCTATACGGCGGAGGGCGACGAACCGGTCGTCTTCATCCGTGTCGTGGAGCTGGGGCCGGCATCCCACCAGGCGTGAGAAGCAACGCGGCGGGATCGGTACGCCGCAGAGGGCGCCCCAGCCGTGCGCTCGCGCCGTCGTGACCGACGTGGCTCGGTCAGGCTGCCACAGCCGTGATCTGTCCGGCGTGCGCGGCGGACCGGGGCAGGGCGATGCCCCGCAGAAAGGAACCCGGGGAGGGCCTGTTGAGCGCGGCGCGCACCAGGACGTAGCCGATCAGGCCGCCCAGGGTGTTGGCGAGGATGTCGTTGATGTCGCAGGACCGGCCGTTGTTGAAGATCATGTAGCACAACAGCTGCGCGAGCTCGATGCACAGGCTCGCCAGAGCACTCACCGCGATCGCCCGGCGCATGCCGGCCACCCGGCTGATCAGCGGCAGCAGCACGGCACGGTCCACCGGACCAGCCCGCCGGGCTACGGGCTCAAGGGGCTGGAGGAACGGGTCGCCGGGCTCGGGGGTACGTTCCGGGCCGGTGCCACCGCCGACGGAGGATGGCTGGTCCGCGCCTGTCTGCCACTCGCTCCGGCCGGGACGGGCAGGCCGTGATCCGGGTACTGATCGCCGACGACCAGGCCATCGTGCGCACCGGTATCGCCAGCCGGGGACCGGAAACTGGAGAAGACTGCCGCAGAGGCGGAGAAGGCCAGGTCAAAGGGGGCAGGCTCGAGGAACAAGACGGACAGGACACCGAGACCGATCATCCCGAGCGCGAGGAACGACGACGCATCCGGCGCCGGCGAAAACTCCGGCTGAAGGCCGCCTTCCTGGGACGCTCCAGAAGCGGGCAGACCAGCAAGGTTCACCTGGCCGCCGACCGCAAGTGCCGCCCGCTGGCGTTCGTGCTGACCGCGGGCCAGGCCGCGGACAGCCCGCAGTTCATCCCCGTGCTGGGGAAGATACGGGTCCGCGGCCCCGTCGGCCACCCCGCACCCGGCCGGACGCGGTCGCCGGGGACAAGGCCTATTCCTCCCGCGGAAACCGGGCCCACCTGAGTAGACGCGGTATCAAGGCAGTGATCCCGGAGAAGAGGGACCAGGCTGCCAACCGGAAGAAGAAGAGCTCCGCGGGCGGTCGGCCCGTCAGCCACGACGCCGGCCTCTACAGAGAGAGGAACACCGTCGAGCGCCTGATCAACAAGCTCAAGGCCTGGCGAGGCATCGCCACCCGATACGACAAGACCCCGGACAGCTACCTCGCTGGCCTGCACCTGCGCGCCTCGATGATCTGGATCAAAGACCTCACCCAGACCACCAATTGATCACGACTCGATATGCGCCCTAGAGCGAGATTGTGCATGCGGGCGACGTCCCGGACAGCGTGGTGGAGACCGTCGCTGCGCTGCCGGCAGTCCCGCAGGATCTTGCGGCCATCGTGGCGCTCACCCCGCTGATGTTTCTGGCCGACTTTGCCGAGGAACGCCTGCGCGGCAGGTCCGCGCCAGCAGCACCTCGCCTACCTGGGACACCACTCCATCGAGACGTTCAGCCACCACAAGGCCGTCCTCGACGTCCCGCTGAGCTGAACCGTCCCGGCGCCGGGCGGCGGTACGCAATTCCACCTGACGACCTCACGCGCGCCGCCACCCGGCACCCGCCCAACCGGCCGAGGGGCCGTTGCCTCACTACCTGACCAAGTCTCAGTTGCCTGGCGTCTCACTGATCTTGTCGACGACTGCGGTGTCGAGCAGGGCCTCCTCGTCCGTGCCCAGGTAGCTGAGCGACTTCTTGTCGAAGACCCATACAGTTCGGTCGTCGCCGTTCTTGAAGCTCAGGCCGATGCCTGGGCGGCCGGCGTAGTCCTTGACGTCCTCGACCACCGAGACGCCGGGTATCTTCGCCGCGGCGCGGTAGAGCGCCGCGTCCACCTCGGGAAGCAGCGTCGCGTCGGCGAGCATGTCGCCGATCTTCTCCAGCGCCGCGCCCTGGTTGATCGAGTTTTTGTCCTTCGTGTCGGCGTAGATCTTGTCGAGCAACGCGTCGGGGTCGGTGGGCAGCGCCTCCAGCTCCCGGAATGTGGTGACATTCGGGTCGGGGCTCAGCTTCATGTCCCTCGTGCCCTTGGCGTACGAGGAGAACGGGTCCCGCGGGCGGGGCGGCGGGCCCGAAAGCACCGTGATCCGGCGGAGTCCCGACCGCTTGCCGTCGACGGCGGTCCAGTTCGACTCGCGAAGGATCCGGATGTCGTTGTCCGAGAACTTCATGAAGCCCTTGGTCCGGACGTAGACATACTGGTCGTCGCGGACGGCCACGGACTTCTTCGAGGCGGCGACCGCGGCGATGCGGTTCAGAAGATCGACCGCCTTCGGATCGGATGTGGCAGTACCGGATCCGACGGCACCGACGACGACCGTGGCGGTGACTACGGCGACTGCGGCAACGGGCAGGGCGATCATCGCGAACCGGAGGCGGGGGGCGGGCTCGGGCGCCCCGGGCGCCGTCGCGATCTCCCGGGAACCCTGGGATTCCTTGGTGAGCTCTCGCATCAGATGGTCCTTCAACAGGTCATGGCGGTCGCTCGTCAGGACCGGTTCACCCGGGCTCGGCACCAGCCTGGCCAGTTCTTCGCGCTCTTCGGGATTCATCGGTGCTTCTCCTGTGTCGACCGGGCCGATTGGGGGCGGCCACCCAGTACCTGTCCGGTGCGCGGCCCGAGTCTCGAATCTTCTTTCTTCAGCGGGTCTTCCGGCGGTATGCGGGCACTTGGTGCCTGCAGGCTCTGCGGTGGCCGCCTGCCGGACGTATGCCGGGCCAACTCCGCCTCCGACAAGCGCCGTAGGCGTTGCCTTGCCCGGGAGAGCCGCGACCGTACAGTGCTGGCCGGTACGCCGAGGGCCTCGCCCGCGGCGTCGTAACTCAGTCCCGACCAGACGCACAGCGCGAACACCTCGCGCTCGGCTCGTCGGAGTCGGCCGAGCGCGGTGCGGGCAGCGGCGAGGCGTTCGGCGTTCTCCATGCGGCCGACGACTTCATCTGCGAAGTCGGGCACACTGTCGAGGTCCGCCGGGCGGCCCGGGAGCCGGGCGAGCGCAGCGCCTTGCCGGCGGGCGGCTCGGCGGGTGTTGCGCAGGACGTTGGTGGCGATGCCGTAGAGCCAGGGACGCAGGCCATCACCATCGGGTCTCCCGGCGCTTCCTTCGATGGCCGTGGCATCGGGTCTCAGCTTCTCCCGCAGCCGCCATGCCTCCAGGAAGGTCAGGGACACCACGTCCTCGGCGGCGCCTCGGTCTCCGGTCAGCCGGGCGGCGTGGCTGTACACGGCGCGGGCATGCGCACCGAACAGCTCGGCAAAGGCTTCCGGGTCACCGGCCCGTATCCGCTCACGTAGGGAAAGGTCCACAACCAGCCCTGTCCGCTCGCTACTTGTCGTCTCTGTGGCGGTGATCACATCCGGTGTGGATCCTCCCGGGACGGCACGGCCGTGCCATCAGGCCGACACCCTGCCCGGGCACCTTTGTTCGGCAACTCATTCGATCTTCGAGCGTTCGTCCCATATCGTCGACTCGCCCTGCCCGATGGCGCCCCGCCGGGGACACCATCGGCGAATTCGGCGGGGGTCACCACATAACCTTGCGGTGGCGGGATGATGGCTGGAGCGACGTGGGGGCGCGAGCGTGACGTGATCGTGGTGTCGCAAGGACTTCGCGGATCTTTTCTCGCAGCGTGGTCAACCTGCGTGCCACCACATCAGTTGGCGCTCGTGTCAGTGCTGCAGTTCATGGAGGGGCTGTCGCACCGCCACGCGGCGGCTGCCCTGCACGGGCACATCGACTGGAAGCTTCTTCTGCGGCTGGAGCTGACCGATCCCGGGTTCGACAACTCCGTGCTCGGCGAGTTCCGGGACCGACTGACGGCTGACCGAGCCTCCCGGCATTGCTGGACCTGGTCCTGGATCGGCTGCGAAAGGCGGGCCTGCTGGTACGGCCCGGCGGCCGGCGCACGGATTCCACGCATGTCCTGGCCGCGGTGCGTCGGCTGAACCGGCTGAACCACGCTCGCCCTGAAGCACGTCATCCGCCCGCGGCGTCCTCGGCCTCCCAACGCAGCAGGTCGCCCGGCTGGCACTCGAGCACCTCGCAGAGCGCGGCGAGCGTCGCGAAGCGCACCGCCTTGGCGCGGCCGTTCTTGAGTACCGCCAGGTTGGCGGGCGTGATCCCCACGCGGTCCGCGAGCTCGCCCACGGACATCTTCCGCCTGGCCAGCATCACGTCGATGTCGACGGCGATCGGCATCAGATCACCTCGTCCAACTCGGCCTGCATCTGCGTCGCTTCGACGTCGCGTGCGACGGCCTGGGCGAGCAGCATCCGCAGCAGGAGCACGATGAGTGCGACCCCCAGGATGGCCACGCCGATCCCGCCCATGATGAGGGTGACGCCCGGGTCGTCCCGCTGGCCCGGCGCGTTGAGGGCCGTGACCGCGAACCATACGAGGGCTGCCGCCACGATCGCGCCGATCACGCCGTCCACGTACCGGAAGGCGGCGTGGGAGAACACGGTTCCGTGTCGCACCATCGTCACCAGCCGCCATACGCAGACCAGCGCGACCTGGGCCGACACCATGCCCAGGATCGTGATCACGCGCAGCGGGGTCAGCGGGAGCGACCCGTCCTCCGGGTCGGTGGCGAGTGCCCACACCATCAATGCCTGTACGAACACGGTGCCGGCGAGCACCACCACGAGCACGGCACGCAGCGCACGCACGGTCAGCTTTCCCATGCCCCATCCTTCCATCGAGCTACGATGGGAATCTATCGAGTTTCGATAGATGAAGCAATGGCTGGGATGGAGGGTGGGAGGCGGTTTCGCATGTGTCGGGACGCCGCCACCCCTCCCATGGCATGACGTTCACACGAACCGTCTTGATCTTGTCGAAGTCGGCCCCGCTTGAGCGCAAATCGGACGCCACCCGACTACGCCAAAGCCCTGGGGTCAGCGGTGCCCGGATGCCCGCAACTGGGAGACCGCCCTCAGCGGAGCCCGTACGTCGCCGAAGCGTTCCTGCTCCAGCGCCAGAGCAAGCTCCATCGCGCAGGACGGGGGCGGCCCCGACGTCTTCGCGCACTACTCCAACATCAGCGGGAGCGGCTTCCGTGAGCTCCAGGAAGGCCAGACCGTCACCTTCGACATCACCCAGGGCCAGGGCCGCTGCTCAGGGCAGTGGTCCAGTCGGTGACGATCGCGCGCTGCGCAGCAGTGAGGGTGACCTTGCCGGAACGGACCGCGGTGTGCGGCCTCGTCTCCACCGGGTCCTTCGCGTTGCTGACCCCGCCGCCCGTCCTGTGGCCTGGGTCCGGCGGCTGCACCCGGAGGTTGCGAGGGTTGTTGGGGTCGCGCCGAGCTGCAGGCTGATCAGGTGGTCGTGCTCGGCATCCCCGATCCGACCCGTGTAGCCGTAGCAGGCGGCGTTCGACGCCTTCTCCCTGCCGGTGACGGAGGCGCGTCCGACGGCCGCGGGCGCAGGACCGGCGAGGCCGGGCTGCCCCGTCCCGCATGGGGAGGAGCAGCCCGGCCTCGTGTTGTTGCGGGCGAACGGCCGCCGCCTGGCCGGAAGGGCGAGACGTGCCGGGTCGTCGGCGGCTCGCCCAGTGTCCGGGTTCGGTCAGCCGGTGAACGTGCCGGTGGTCTCGGCCTTCCAGGCACCGCCCTTGACCTTGTAGACGGTGAGCTGCTTGTTGGTGGCGTCGCCGTACTCGTCGAAGGAGACCTTGCCCATGACCCCGTCGAAGGAGACCTTCTGCAGGGCCTCGGTGACGTTGGCGCGGGCGTCGGAGGGCAGCTTTCCGTCCTTGGCCACGGCCTTCACTGCCTGGATGATCGCCCAGGCGGAGTCGTAGGAGAAGCCGCCGTAGGCTCCGTACGCCTCCTTGTACCCGGCCGCCCCGTAGTCCGCGATGAACTTCTTCGCGGAGGGCAGGCTCTCGACGGGCGCACCGACCGAGGTGGCCAGGTCGCCGTCGCCGCGCGGGCCGGTGAGCTTGAGGTACTCGTCGCTGTAGATCGCGTCGCCGCCGATGAGCGGGATCGCGGCGCCCGCCTTCTTGACCTGTGCGCTGAGCGGGCCGGCCGCCGGGTACTCACCGCCGTAGTAGACGACGTCCGCGCCCGAGTTCTTGATCTTGGTGGCGACGGCCGAGAAGTCCTTGGCGTCGGGGTTGACGTGGTCGTTGCCGACCACTGTGCCGCCGAGCTTCTTGAAGTGGGCGGAGAAGGTCGCGGCTAGGCCGGCGCCGTAGGTCTTCTTGTCGTCGACGACGAAGACCTTCTTCTTCTTGGCGGTGTTGTACAGGTACTCGGCGGCGTACGGGCCCTGGATGGCGTCCGTGGTCGCGGTGCGGAAGTACGTCTTGAACGGCCGGACCTTCTCGCCCGTGTCCCACTTGTCACCCTGGGTGAGAGCGGGGTTGGTGTTCACCGAGACCTCGGACACCTGGGCGGCGTCGAAGACCTGCTGCATGGACTGGGCCACGGAGGAGTTCAGCGGGCCGACGACGCCGAGCACGCTCTTGTCGGCGACGAGCTTGGTGGCGTTCTGCTGGCCGGAGGACGGCTGGGCCTGGTCGTCGAGCGCCACGACCTTGAAGGTGACGCCCGGCACCTCCTTGTTCTTGTTGGCCTGGTTGACGGCGAGGTCGACCGAGTTCTTCATACCGAGGCCGAGAGCCGACAGGTCCCCGGTCAAAGGGGCGTCGAATCCGATGGTGACGACCGTGGAACCGCCGGAGGGGTCGTCGGCTGATCCTGCGTCACGGGAACCGCACGCCGTAAGCGAGAGTGCTCCAGCGGCGAACGCGGCGGTGACAGCTATGAGAGAACGCTTGCGCACGATCGGTCCTTTCCCTTCGAGGCGCATGCCGCATTGCCGGGGTCCTCCGGCGCAGCGGCTGGCGTGACCTTAGATGCCGTCCGCCGAAACCAGCAGAAGGGACGAAGCGATGTGATTCTCTTGTTATGGGCTGGTCGGGCGGGGGCTCCGCTCCGCGAGCCCGACGACGGTCGCAGCACGGTACGCCGCGCACCAGCCAGGCCGTGCCCCCGGCCCGGGGGCGCGGCTCCTCAGCACCGGCATCGCGTCTCTCGCCCTGCCCAGTCGGCGCACGGGCGCTGGGAAGAGACCTCCGGTGGGTACTCGTCGCTCGCCCTGCTCGCGTCGGCCTGCCGCCGGTAGGCCGACGCCCTCCCGGCTGCTTGGTCGCCCGCGTCGTGGGACATCTCCTGTTCGGCCTCGACGAGTAGGCGGGCGAGATCGGCGGGCAGGGACATGATCCTCTCCAGCCATACGGCACTCATGTCACGGGTGTGAGTGGCGAGGACCCAAGCCGCGTACATCGGTCGAGGGACGGGGCATCCGGCTCCTTCAGTGCGGCGCTGACCCTTTCCTCCGGGAAACCGTCCAGGGTGTGGGCGACGAACCACGATGTGTCGACCATCTCGGCCGACAGGGCCTGCGGGTGTCTCATCGGCCGTGAATGAGTCTGGCCCACTCTCGTGCCGACGACGAAACCAACGAGGGCGACCGCCATCACCACGGCGGCCACACCTGCCCGGTCGGCGGCTGGGAGCCTGGTCCACACCGGCGGCAGAAAGGCCAGTTCACCGACATGGTGGTATAGGACGAGCATCCGGGACCTCCTGCCACGGTTGCGCTATCGCCCCGCACTGAGACAGCGGACCCGAGCGGGCGGCGCCGACTGGCGTACGGCGCCTGTGCCGGCTGGGCGGTGTCGTCGGCCGTCGTGGTCATCCGTGGGCCGTTGTGGGGGCGGGTGGGTGATACGGCCACCGCTACCGTAGTTGCATGGGTGCGCAAGAACGGGCGTGGGACTCGGAGGCCGCGGAGCGGGCGGTCGCGGTGCTCAAGGCGGTGGCCGATCCTTCGCGTTACCGGCTCCTGTGGGCGCTGAGCAGCGGCCGTGAGCTTGCCGGGATCCTGGGTGCTCATGTGGCCGCGACCTCGCAGCAGTTGGCGAAGCTGCGCGCGGCCGGGCTTGTGACCACGCGGCGGGAGGGTACGCGGATCTACTACCGGGCGGCGGCCATACGGAGCCTGCTGGAGGAGGTCCAGCTGGTGGCCGATGCGGACGACGACGCCCCGGGGTCCGGAGGCGGGGGCGAGGCGTCCGCCACCGCCGCGCAGGAACAGCCCGCCGTGGTGCGCGGGGCGCTGGGCGCGCGGCCGGCGGCGGCACAGTGAGGACTACGGCCTGAGCGTGGCCGCCGCCTCGTCGTTCTCGTCGAGCCGGAATTCCCGCGGGTCCGCGTCGTACGAGAACAGCTCTGTGTACCGGCCCCAGTCGGTCGCCGTTTCCAGCTGCGCGGTGACCTGTTCACTGGTGAAGTGGTGGGCCAGGATGTCCCGGAAGAAGCCCGCCCGCAGGGCACGGTGGCCTCCCAAAGCGGGTGGGTGGCCGAACCCGAGGAAGTGGCGGCCCTGATCGCGTTCCTCCTGTCCGACGTGGCGGGAAACATCACCGGCGTCAACTACGTCATCGACGGCGGCACGATCAAGACGGTCTGAGCCGGAAGCACTCCGACGGAAGAATCGGCCCGACAAGAGCGCGGGGCTCGCCCAAGCCCCAACCGAGTTGGGGATGTTGGGGCAGAACCTCGACGCCTTGCACGGGACCCAACGGTTCAGGAAAGGCGACAGCCCGGAATCCGACGAGAGGGTGGCGGGTTGCGCGGTTCGCGACATGAGGCGCCGAAGCAGTACTCATGGGCGCGATGGCAAGATGACCGTATGGTGACGAATCAGCCGTGGACGGGGCTTCACGGTGACCTGCTGGCGGCGAAGGCGTTGGTGTACGACCCGAGCGGTTTCGCCTGCTCGCTGCCGGTACCCGAACCGGAGAGCGCCGAGTACGCAGCTTGCGCCTTCACGCTCGATGATCGTTCGGTTCGGTTTCGCGTGGCCAAGACCACCCCGACGAAGGTGGGCCAGTTCGTCACCGTGTGGCAGCGGTCTGAGGAGGGGCCGATCCGGCCCTTCGACGCCGACGACGGGGTGGACCTCTTCGTCATCAGCAGCCGCGACGACGACGGCTTCGGACAGTTCGTGTTCCCGCGCGAGGTGTTGTGCGAGCGCGACATCGTCTCCCGCGACAGCTCCGGCGGGAAGCGGGGATTCCGCGTCTATCCGCCGTGGGTGACCACGACCAACCGGCAGGCCCGCAGCACCCAGTCATGGCAGGTGAACTACTTCTTCAACCTCGGCCAGGACGGGCCTGCCGACCTGATGCGTGCCCACGCCCTCTACCAGGCCGGCTAAGAAGACATCTCATTTGGAGTGTTCGGTAGGGTCTCGGTGTGGGGATCGTTGAGCGGCTAGTGCCGGATGAGTTGTGGGAGTTGTTCCAGCGGGT